>NZ_JBXUKU010000012.1:0-115651 GCF_057180105.1 Marinomonas sp. ATLA20 | reverse complement strand
GCTCAGTTGGGAGAGCGTCGCCCTTACAAGGCGAATGTCGGGAGTTCGAACCTCTCCACACCCACCACTTACTAAGCAGTGGTACTTATGATAAGTAAGTAAAAAGCTAGATTGTGTTGGAGTGGTAGTTCAGTTGGTTAGAATACCTGCCTGTCACGCAGGGGGTCGCGGGTTCGAGTCCCGTCCATTCCGCCAATTACTTTTAATGAGAAGTAAGTTGGCAAGCGTTACCATCATTATGATGGGTGTGTAGCTCAGTTGGGAGAGCGTCGCCCTTACAAGGCGAATGTCGGGAGTTCGAACCTCTCCACACCCACCATCTTACCGATGTGAAAAAGTACGTCAGATGAGATGTTAAAACAATTGTGTTGGAGTGGTAGTTCAGTTGGTTAGAATACCTGCCTGTCACGCAGGGGGTCGCGGGTTCGAGTCCCGTCCATTCCGCCATTTTCCTTAGTTCTAATATATAAATCTATTAACTCAGGAAAAGGTGAATCCACATCTCATAGATGTAAAATATGATTGGGTGTGTAGCTCAGTTGGGAGAGCGTCGCCCTTACAAGGCGAATGTCGGGAGTTCGAACCTCTCCACACCCACCATTCATATGATTGTTTTTGCTATATGAATCCTTTCTAGTAGTCCTTGATGTATAAGTATATGACTGTCTTAGTAACTATTTATTCCCTTTTCTAAGATTTTAATGTTGAGCTATTCTTAGTCTTCTAATTTTTCATGTGGCGAATTTGTGACCATATGGTGATCCTCTCTAATATTCTGATTTTTAGTCTATTCATTAAAATAATACCAGATCCATATTTTAGCCCATTCTTCGACCTTCGCTCGTTTTAATCCATACGGTAAACATGATGTTTTTGGTCACAAGATTTCTGTAATCAAATTTGTTGTCATGTGACTTTAATGCACCTAAAGTGTATTTTTCTGCATTCTCATAACTGGCTAACAAAGAAATTAGTTGTTAGGGCTAATTGGTATTTTATAACTAAGCTGAAAAGTCAATGTGCCTAATACGCTTTTAAAAGTAATCTCTTTTTGTCGTACGTGCTTCTGCGTGAGTCTTTGCATTAACCCCCTGTGTCAGCTTTTCTATAGAAAAGGCAGCAGCACAAACTCCATGTAGTGTTTCAGCCAGCTGCCTATTTTTCTAATAGTCTGTTTTGGGGGTTATATTAAATCAGTCCGCTACTTAGCTTTGTTGCGTATCGTTTTAGAACATCAACTTCGTCTTTGATTTTGTCTGCATCATAATCTTTCACAGAACGCACGCAACTGATACTTGCTTGAATCTTTCCATCTTGGCTTAGGATAGGAACCGCTAAACCAAATACGGTTTTATCTACTTCTGAAATCGATAACGCATAGCCGTCATCTCTGATCTTTTGTAGATTTGCTCTAAAATCTTTCCAGTTAGTGCCCAAATGGGATTGTTCTATTTGACTCGGGTTTTCAACAAATAGACGCATATGCTGAGCGTTAGGTAAAAATGCCAAGATGGCTTTAGAGGTTGCTCCACTAAACAGAGGTCTTGGAATTCCTCTTGAATAACTAAGGCTAGTTTCTAAATTACCAAAGTGATAAACGCAGACAACTTGATCCTTAAATAGTCTACAAACCAACCAAGCTTGTTTGCCTTCTAGCTCGTACGGTTGTTGTTCAATGTCTTTAGATAATCTCACCAAAGGATCAGATAAGCGTAACTGACGATCCCATTGAATAATACGTGAGCCCAGACTGTAATTGCTTTTTCCTGTTTGAAACAGTAATCCGGCATCTGCCAATTCTTTGGTGTATCGGTATCCGGTAGATCGGGTGTAGTCAAATTCAGTACAGATATCGTCCACAGACCAAATAGGCTTTTCTTGGGTAAACAAGTCTAAAATGCGCAACATTCGCTCTAAACTGCTGCGTTTTACATCTCTATCATTAATTCCTGCGTTTTTATCTTCCAATTTTGTAAGCCCATTTAATTTAGTTATGTTTAACGATACTGATCCGCTCACTAAGTGCAATACCTTGCCGTGCTCATTCCCTATTTAATTGTACCTTGTAATGAAATTAATCTCCTAGAGTTTAGACTGCTTGAATAATGTAGCTGATGTACATCGAAATTAAAATAATCTCACATTGTAGGATTTGTTGATTTTTTATCAATTTGAAATTATAGTGTTCATAACAAACAATCTGACAATCAAAAAAACTGGCATAGCTCCCTATTGTGAGAGTGTCATAAGGAGGAAGAATGAAATTAGTGTCTTTTGAGTTCCAGAATCGTAGCTCTTATGGTGTGGTGGTAGATCACGTAGTGAAAGACCTTGAATCAATGAAGTCTAAGTTAGGCCAAGATCTTCAGCAGGTTTTGCAAAACGGTAATTTGACGAAGATAGAGCAACTCGATTTATCCAATATGCCGGAAATAGCATTGGATGAAATTCGTTATCTACCTGTCATTGCAAGCCCAAACAAAACGCTTTGCATTGGTATTAACTATGCGACTCACGTTAAAGAAACAGGTCGTGATATGCCTGTGTATCCAATGATTTTTACTCGTTTTGCCGATACTCAAGTGGCACATGATCAAGCAATTGTACGACCAACTGCCTCACACAAGTTAGATTTTGAAGGTGAGCTTGCTGTGGTTATTGGTAAAAAAGCCCGCCATGTTGCAGCGAAAGACGCCTTAGATTATGTGGCTGGCTACTCTTGCTATAACGATGGCAGTGTTCGTGATTGGCAAAAACACACCATTCAGTTTGTGCCAGGAAAAAACTTCCCTAGCACTGGCGGTTTCGGGCCTTTCCTTGTTACTACCTCTGATATTTCTGATCCACAAAAGCTTCATCTAACGACGCGTTTAAATGGTGAGGTAATGCAGGATACCGATACGGACGACATGATTTTTTCTGTCGAGAAGTTGATTGAGTACTGCTCAACCTTTACCGAACTGGCTCCTGGCGATGTGATCGTTTCAGGAACCACAGGCGGTGTAGGGGCATTTCGTCAGCCACCAGTGTGGATGAAACCTGGTGATGTGGTTGAAGTGGAAATCTCTGGAATAGGCATTCTAAGAAATACCATAGTAGACGAAGAGCAAAAATAGAGTTGTTTCTTCGCATTTCATTGCTCTTTCTTAATTTACATTGAAGAAAAAGTAATGAGGAGGCTGTGTTTTTTAACAATAATAAAGAATTTCATTCTCACTTTTAAAAAGGAGAGTTGGTATGGCACTTAATGCACATTTAAGCCATTTGGCGATTGGCAGTCCGGACCCATTAGTAATGGTAACCTTCTATGAAAAAGCCATGGGCAACACCATTGAAGAAATTGACCAAGGTTATCTTTCTACTGGCCCAGGTAGAAAGCTTTTGTTCACTTCTGGAAAAGCGAAAGAACTTAAATATTTTGCCATGGGGATGACAGAGGAAAATTTAGATCTCTTACGTGATGCTTTATTGGCGAAAAATGTCCAATTAAGTGCTTCACCATCGCCTCTTTTTGATGATAAAGCGTTTGCTCTTCAGGATCCTGATGGTAACTGGTTAACCTTTGGCGTTGAGGAAAAAAACAACTCTCAAGCCGAATTGCCAGCTCGCTTACAACACTTTGCTTTTGCCACCAACAACATTGAAGAAATGGTGGATTTTTATCAAAACACTGTTGGTTATTTAGTCAGCGACAAGGTTTTTGATGAAAATAAAACATTAAAAACTGCCTTCTTAAGAAGTGATAATGAACATCATTCGTTAGCTATCTTTCAAGCCAAAGAAAAATGGTTTGATCACCATTGTTATGAATCATCCAACTGGAATGCCATTCGTGATTGGGCAGACCATTTGTCAACTTTTGATATTCCACTGAAATGGGGTCCTGGCCGCCATGGTCCAGGTAATAACCTGTTCATTTTTATTCATGATCCAGATGGTAATTGGTTGGAAATCTCCGCGGAACTACAAATTCTTCCTGAAGATGCTCCAGCAGGGGAGTGGGTTCATGAGCCTAAAACCTTGAATTATTGGGGGCAAGCGTTTTTAAGAAGTTAAAAACGGTTCTCTAGACTGGCGTATCAACAAAATTTCATGGGCATGATGGAAATTCAGTCGTGCGGCTGGAGCGGTTAATGAATATGAGTGAAAAAGTCTTAAACGAAAAGTATGAAGTTGTCGTTATTGGCGGTGGGCCAAGTGGTATGACGCTTGCTAACTTACTGGGTAAATACGGTGTGAAAACGCTTGTTCTTGAGCAAAATAAACACACGGTATTAGAGCCAAGAGCCGTATCGATTGATGATGAATCATTAAGAACGATGCAAGCCATTGGGCTGCATGAAAAAGTGAAGTCTTTTTGTGCATTGGACTATGGGTCTGTTTACTACGGCGTTGATGCTAAACCTTTTGCCAAAATTGAGCCTACTGCCAGCGAATATGGTTACCCTCGTCGTAATGCTTTTTCACAACCTGATCTAGAGGCGACTTTGCGAGAAGGCGCAACGAGATACGAAAGTGTTGATGTTCGCTTTGGTCATGTCGTGACTCATTTTACCCAAGATGATAATGAAGTATTTATTACCGTTTTGGCTGAAGGACAAACCTATGAGGTCAGAGCCGATTATCTTGCGGCGGCTGATGGCGGAAGAAGCTTCACTAGAACATCCTTAGGTATTCCTTTGGAAGGTTTAACCTACGGTCAAAAGTGGCTAATAATCGATATTAAAGGTACGAAAGATACCTTCCGCCAGACTCGAGTCTATTGCAACCCTAAAAGACCTGGGATTAATTTACCAGGGCCAAACGGCACTCGTCGATTTGAGTTTATGGTTTTACCTGGTGAAACCGATGAGCAGGTTGTAGAAGAAGACTTTGTTAGAGGGTTAATGGATCAATACGGACCAGATCGTGATGCCTTTATCGTTAGAAAACAGGTGTATGCCTTTCATGCTCGTAAGTCTGCGCAATGGAAAGTCGGGCGTATTTTCCTATTAGGTGATGCTGCACATTTAACACCTCCTTTTGCTGGACAAGGTATGAATAGTGGATTACGTGATTCTGCTAATCTGGCTTGGAAACTCGCCTGGGTTATTAAGCACGGTATGCCTGATAAAATGTTAGCAACCTATGAAGAAGAGCGTATGCCTCATTCCTGGCAGTTGATCGAAATGGCTGAGATGCTAGGACGAATAATGATGCCTAAAACTGTGTTTAGAGCAAAGTTGATTCAAGGCTTTTTCCGCTTGCTTGGCCTTTATAAACCTGCTCGCGATTATGTAACTCAAATGCGTTACAAACCGAAGCCTCGATTTCCTAGCGGTTGGTTCGTTAAAGATGCATCTGACAAAAATTCATCAACAGGATTAATGGTCGCACAACCTTGTTTAGAAACGCCTGAACGTGAGCATGTGTTGTTGGATGATATTTTACAGACCGGGTTTTGTTTGGTCGCTTATTCTGACTGTCCTGAGTCTGCATTCGATATGCTTAAGCCTTATAGCGCTGTTTATAACGAGAAAATTCATCGTGTCTGTATTACTCCTAGGATTTGGAATCCTGTTGAAATTCAGAATGAAACAGTTGTTCGAGATTATAAGGACGAAGCAAAAAAATGGATTTTTAATCGCTCATCATCGTCAATATTTCTAATAAGACCAGATAGATACATTGTCGCAGAAATAACACCAAAGAATTTAGCATCTATGACTGATTCATTACCTAATTATGTTCCTTCTTGAGTGTTAAATATCGTTTTAAAAAGAATGAGGTAAGTAATTAAGTAATGTTTTAATTAATAGAAAAATGAAAAACAGAAATGCATCTAAAATTGATAATAACAAAAAAAGGTAATCGAGATGAAAGCATTATATTTGAAAAAGCTTTGCTCTTTTTGTAGTGCAACAGCCGTTGCTTTGACAATAAGTGTTACTAGTATGCAGACGATTGCAGAAACTTTACGTCTGAGTACGCCCGTCCCTCCAAGCCATATTTTTTCTAAGGTATCAATGAAGTTTGCCGAAAATTTAAGCGCTAGAACGAATGGTGACTTTAAAATTAAAGTTTTCCCATTTGGCAAGTTGGGTAGCGATCCTGAAAACACATTAATGATTCAAACTGGAGCTATTCAGTTTGCCGTTATTCCCGCTGCATTTATGGCGAATCGAGAGGAGTCGTTAAATGCTTGGCTGCTTCCTGGACTGTTCGATGATGTTGAAGCAGCTGGAGCTGCGACCCAATTGCCCGCTGCTCGAGAGATGTTAGCAGCACTCGATAAACAAGGTATGATAGGGCTAGGTTATGTCTTTGCAGGAATGCGAAACCTTCTTGCCGTCGATCCAATATCAAATCTAAAAGAAATTAAAGATAAGAAAATTCGCACTTTCCCAGGGCCTATTTTTAATGATTGGTGGTTAACTTTTGGTGCCGCTCCCACTGCACTCCCAACGCCAGAAATCGCATCAGCATTAACAACCAATTTAATAGATATTGTCGATGTCGACCTTGATTTGGTCACGGCTCTAAAGCTCTATCAGCAAGCCCCTAATTTAGCTATAACCAATCATATGGCATTTCCAGGCATTATGGTGGTATCGAAAAAATGGTGGCAAAGCAAAACACCTGAACAGCAGTCTGTGATCCGTGAGGTATTTTTAGATGCTGAGGCGTGGGGAGTAAAAGCACAGGTTATGGCAGAAGAGAGTAACTTAAAAATGCTTAAAGATGCCGGTGTTGTGATAACAAATATTAAGAAAAGTAGTTACGCCGCTAACACGGCTGAGATTCTGAACAAATACGTTAGTAAAACGTCATTAATTTCTGATTTTTACGAGCAAGTGAACGAACAAAAATAATACAGCGATTGGGGAGGCTCACTGGATACTTTTCTAGTGAGCAAGGAGAATGTGATGTTGGCTTTGTTAAGTTGGTTTGATGATCGGCTCGCTCAAGTAGAGAAAATACTGTTAATAACGTTAACCTTTGCTTTGGTGACTCTACTTATTGCGCAAGTTTTTCTGCGTTATGTTTTAAATAGTCCTTTATTTTGGGCAGAGGAAGTGGCTGTTCAAGTTTTTGTGGCAATCAGCTTTTTTGGGGTTAGTTATCTAATTTATCAAAAACAGCTAGTTGGAATTGATTTCATTACTGTGATACTTCCATCCTCTTTTCGGTTGGCAATAGAGTGTGCCTTTCAAGTTATCTCGCTATTAACCTTAATGGTTATGCTGGTTCTTACCTTTCAATGGGTAACTGAGCCAATGGTTCAAAATGAGCTATCTCCAACGACTCAGCTACCACGTTGGTATAACTATTCGATATTACTGATTGCTTTAGGTTCGATGAGCTTTCATCAATTAAAGCACTGTTTCAAATCCCTTAGCGGGCTGTTTCGTGGAGGAAAATCATAATGGCTACGATACTAGTCTTTTTTCTTACTTTGTTCTTAGGCCTGCCCATTTTTATCACTTTACTCATTGGGTCATTGGTGTTCCTAGAGCAATCTGACTTAAATATGTTAATGGGGTCTTTACCGCTACAGTTTTACGGTTCTCTTGAAAAGAGCGGCTTGCTGGCTATTCCATTATTTATGATGGTAGGGGAGTTGATGAATCGAGGCGGTCTGACTGATCGTTTGATTAGTTTGGCTTCTCTGTTCGTGGGGCGATTTAAAGGTGGGCTTGCCTACGTGAACCTATTAACAAACGCCATTGCTAGCTCTATTTTAGGCTCAGCACTCGCGCAAATTGCCGTCATGAGTCGAGTGATGATTCCTGCGATGGAGAAAAAGGGTTTTGACCGAGGTTTTTCATCTGCCGTGACTATTGCTGGTGGGTTATTAGGGCCAATTATACCGCCATCTATGGTGATGATCATTTACGGCGTTATTGCATATCAGCCGGTAGGAACCTTGTTTATGGCCGGAGTATTACCCGGCCTGCTTCTGACCCTTGCTTTTGGGATTGTCATTTTTTTAACAGGCTGTCTTTCTGGCTTTCCAGAAAATACCGAGAAGGATGTCCCTAAAGTTCGTTTTACGGAAGTGCTAAGTAATCTTACGCCTCTTTCGATACCTATTTTGATTGTCACTGGTATAGGCGCGGGCGTAATGACTCCTACAGAAGCAGGTGCAATTGGTGCCTTACTTTCTCTTTTAATCGGTAAGTTTGTCTATAAAACCATTAAATGGAAGGAGTTACCTGATGCACTTTTTCATGTTTCGCTTAATTCTGCTTTGATTACAGGATTAATTGCCGCTGCTACTATGTTTGGCTGGGCCCTTTCATTTGAAGGTGTCCCAGATCGTATAGTGGAAACTATGTCATCATGGACCAATTCATCATTGGTTTTCTTGTTACTGGTAAACTTGCTTATTATTTTTTTAGGAATGTTTTTAGAAAGTATGAGCATTCTGATTGTTATGGTGCCCATTGTGTTACCAGCAGCACTTGCAATGGGTATTGATCCAATACATTTTGGTGTGGTTATTAGTTTAGCTACTTTAGTTGGATTAGTGACACCGCCTTTAGGTCCTGGATTATTTGTCGTTAAGGCCAGTACGGATATTTCTATGTCTAGGCTTTTCATGGCGATGGCGCCATTCCTTTTTGCCATGTTTCTTTTTATGGCAATAATCAATATATTACCTATTTTATCATTATGGCTACCTGGATATTTAGGTTTACTTTAGTTTTTCCTATCAAATTTCTACTTATTAACTTTAGGAGATAATATGGAAGAATCTTATTTTTTACAGGGTGAGACTAGAGTCCTGCATGCGCATTTGTCACGAGCTAAAGCGCTTATTGAGCAAGATATGGAGTCTTTATCTGGCTTGTCTGCACAGACATTACGCTATGTTCATGCAACAGGCAGAATCGATGATCGAAACAGTTACCTAGATTTTGTTCCAAGTGTGGAATACATAAGTATCGAAACCGATGGTCGAAATATTGATTTAATAGGTGATGTAGCAATTATATCTGGTGTTATGTCCATGTGTATTTATAAGCAAGGTGACGATTCGCCAATTTACCCTACATCATTTTTCATAGAAGTATGGCGTCAATATGAAAATAAGTGGAAACTAAATTTTTTCCAGTCTACAGCATCTTCTAAAAAATAGATCGAATTAAAAATTCAAATGATGGAGAGTTTTCATGTTTATTTTCTGGTTTTCGGTTGGGTATTTATAATACTTATATTTTCAATAAATTGTCACTAAGGAGTAAAATTGGCATCTTCAGACAATTATTAAATTTTTATTAGAGGTAATCTTATATATACCATTATTTTTGATTTTTAAAGCTGCTATTAGCAACTTTTTCTTAATAGAATCTGCTGATGATAAGGTGAATTCACCTACTAAAACTAACATCGTAACACCTAAAATGATCGGGAAAAATGGGATAATAATCCCCTTGTTATTCCATAAATTTCTATCATGTCAAGAGCCTCATTTGAGGCTCTTTTTTTTGCGGTGTAAAAGAGCTACAGCGCTAGGCTCGGCCTATACGCAGAGCTGAAACGGTCATGCATACTTTAACGTGGGGATGTTTTCTGTTTTGAGAGCCATTAATACGGCAAATTAGACTAAATGAATACTAGATTAATCTTAATATGTGATATTTATTGATTGATCCCGTATATTGGGATATGTTTACTTTGAAGTATGACCGTCTTAAGCTTCTAGCGCATCATTTATTTGACTTTAGGTGTTGCTCAGTGCGTAGGTGGTTGGAGAGCTTTGAACCATGACTATAAAAACAACTAAGTTGATTATGATCAGCATGAGGTTTGTATAAAATGAATATAACCAATAATAGCCCAGCAAAATATTCCGATTTCTCACGACAGTTTGTAGATGGCGAGTGGGTATCTGGATCTTCATCTCGTTCCTTGGAAAGTGTCAATCCGTTTAATAATGAGGTACTTTGCACTATTCCGCTCGCTTCATGTGATGATGTTGATAAGGCTTTTCACTGCGCTCAATCTGCACAGATATCTTGGGCAAAAATAGATGCGGCAGAGCGAATAGGTTACATAGAGAAAATTCTTTCTATTCTGAGTGACCGAAAAGAAGAGATTATTGAATGGATCATTCAAGAAAGTGGAAGTACGCGTATTAAGGCAACTTTAGAATGGCAGAGTACTTATGCATTAACCAAAGAATGCATGAGCTACCCTGATCGTGTTGAAGGCAAAATAATGAGTCATCCGGTTAATGGCAAAAAGAGTTTTGTTTTTCGAGAAGCACTTGGTGTTATTGGTGTCATCAGTCCGTGGAATTTCCCTCTTTACTTAAGTATTCGTTCTATTTTCCCTGCTATTGTGCTCGGTAATACCGTTGTTGTTAAACCTGCGAGTGATACGCCCGTTACAGGGGCGTTGCTGATCGCAAAGATTTTGGATGAGGCGGGGTTACCACCAGGTGTTTTTAATGTCGTAGTGGGCGCAGGTAGTGAAATAGGTGATTATTTTTCAGCGCATAAAGTACCAAGTTTAATCTCTTTTACCGGCTCTACCGATGTTGGTCGTAACGTTGGTCGGATCGCAACCGGCGGGAAGTACATTAAGCGTATTGCATTAGAGCTAGGAGGAAACTGCCCTCTTGTCGTGCTTGACGATGCGGATTTAGATGCTGCGGTACGAGCAGCAGTACTTGGGCGCTTTTTGCATCAAGGCCAGATTTGTATGAGTACAAACCGTATCATAGTTGATAAGTCTCTCTACGCTGATTTTTCCGAGATGTTTGTTGAGCGTGTTCGTAATCTTAAAGTTGGCAATCCATTTGAAGCAGACACAATTATTGGCCCTATTATTAATAGGCAGCAGCTAAATGGCTTGCTGAATAAGATCAAGCACGCTGATGCTAGCTTAGACAAGCTGTTCGGTGGTGAGCATCATGGACAACTTTTACCGCCACATGTCTATGGCAATGTTTCCAATAGTCATGCGTTAGCACAAGATGAAATATTTGGGCCTGTAGTGTCTTTAATTGCTGCGGAGAACGAGTCGCATGCTTTGCAGATTGCGAATGATACTGAATATGGGCTGTCGAGTTCTGTCTTTACTTCAGATATGGATCGAGGCATTAACTTCTCTCGTGGTATCGTTGCGGGTATGACGCATATTAATGACATCACAATCGATGACCAGCCTAATGCCCCTTTTGGTGGTGAGAAAAATTCTGGGCTTGGTCGCTTTAACGGCAATTATTTGGTTGACGAGTTCACGCGTACGCATTGGGTTACTTGGCAGAACGCACACTCGAATTACCCTGTTTAACATCTATCGATTCAAGTAACTGCAACGATTGAATAGAGATAAAAAAATCCGATTAGTAAAACTAATCGGATTTTTAGGTTATTTAGCCTAATGCAATTCTTAATCGAATAGTATTAGGCTTAATGGCTGCTATTGCGCCGTCTTAGTTTTTAGGCACTCAACTCAACTGCAAGCTCTACAGGACCTGTACCTTTTGAGGACGTGATCGATAGCATTTGGAATAATTGTGGATCAGTCATCTTTAGTGTCCTTTTTCATTTCTACAATTCAAAGACTTACACATTAAAGCGGGTATTGCGGGGCCTCACCTTTCAATGTTAGCCATTGCCACTGTGTAAACTCTTCCCAGTTAGCAGGACCACCAATACTGGTTCCATTACCAGATGCGCCAACACCACCAAATGGGTTAATAATTTCATCGTTTACTGTTTGATCATTTATATGTAATAACCCTGTTTGTAAATGCTCTCCTAGCGCTAATGCCCTGCCAACATCTTTCGAAATAATGGCTGCAGATAAGCCAAATTCGGTATCATTAGCCAGCTCTATTGCTTCTGCATCTGTATCGAAAGGGACTAAAACTGCCACAGGCCCAAACACTTCTTCAATAAAAGCAGGGTTATCTTGTTTTACACCGCTAAGGACCGTGGCCTCAAAAAATAAACCATTGTAGTTTCCTCCGACCTCCAATGTTGCTCCTGCTTCGACAGCGGCTTTAACTAGGCTCGCGGCATGGTCCCGTTGCTGCTCATTGATTAATGGACCTAATGCAACTTGCTCTGTGGCAGGATTTCCTGCCGGTAAGTTCTTCGCTTTTTCAATCATCATAGCTTTGAACTTGTCATAAATTTTGCGCTGTACCAAGACTCGACCGGTAGACATGCAAATTTGTCCTTGGTGTAAATAAACTCCCCAGGTGGCATTGGCTAATGCAATATCTAAATCCGCATCTTCAAGAATAATGAGGGAATTTTTACCACCTAGTTCCAATGAGACTTTTTTAAGGTGTCTGCCAGCCGCTTCGCCAACTTTACGACCGGCGGGAGTTGAACCGGTAAATTGAATCATTGCTACATTAGGATCAGCCACTAATGCGGCACCTGCAGCGCCATCACCGGGAAGAACAGATAGAACACCTTTAGGTAAACCTGCCAATTCAAAAATACGTGCGATCACAAATCCACCGGAAATAGCAGTGCGAGGGTCAGGCTTTAATACGACACTATTTCCCAAGGCAATGGCTGGAGCGACAGCACGCATAGCCAGGTACAGCGGAAAATTAAAGGGAGAGATAACACCAACGACGCCTAACGGTTTTCTTCTTGCAATACTAAGTCGGCCAGCGCTAGATGGGAGAACTTGCCCGTGGCTTTGAGATGGTAGACTTGCACTTTCAATTAGAGACTTAATGGTAAAACTCAGTTCAGCTTGAGCTTTAGGTCCAATTGAGCCGCTTTCTTTTACTAACCATTCTAGGATTTCATCTGAGTGTTGCTCTGCGATGCTAATGGCTTTTCGCAAGATGCTCGCGCGTTCATCGTAATGTAGGTCAGCCCACTTCTTTTGTGCTTGTCGCGCTTCTTGGCAAGTCTTATGGATTAGAGTTTCATCGGCCATGCCTATATTACCGAGGGATTTTCCTGTGGCGGGTTCAATGACTGAGCTTAATGCTTTTGTCGGGCGGCTCCACTCACCGGTAAAAAGTGCTTCATCCCATAATGGAGCAGGTAAGAATTCTGTAGTGTTTTTCATAGTTTGCCTCATTTTTTATTGATTTTGTTTTAACTTCTTTATACCTATTAGTAGCCCATAGGCTCCCGTACCTAGTACCACGCCCCAAAAGGCTGATCCTATACCGAATAGCTGAATACCAGAGGCAGTTGTCATAAACGTAATAGCAGCTGCATCAATACTAGACTTATCCTCTAAAGCGAGAGTAAGGCTATTAAATATGGCTCCGAGAAGAGCCAACCCAGCGATAATTGCAATCATTTGTGCAGGGAAAGTGGTGAAAAATAGAACAATGCTACCTGCGAAAATACCACCAATTAAATAAAATACACCATTAAAAATACCTGCTATATAGCGTTTATTTGGATCTGGATGGGCATCTGGACTGGTGCAAATAGGCGCAGTAATCGCAGCTATAACAGTGGTTATACCTCCAAAAAAAGCGATAGGAATGGAGACTAGCCCAAGTACACTGATAACTGGGCGAGTAGGCACTTGATAATTAAATGTTTTTAAAATAGTAAAACCCGGTAAGAACTGACCTGTAAGACTAACAATAACGAGGGGAAGCGCTAGGCTTAAAGTTGATGACCAGCTCCACTGTGGTGATATCCAAATAGGTGATGCCAATTGCCATGTAAAATGGCTGAAATCGGCATGTAAAACCGTAATAGATAAAAAGCTACCTAGGGCAACTAATAACATTAAATAATAGGTTTTACTGATGGCTTTAAAAACAACAAAACCAATGAGCATCGAAACCGTCAAAATTGGAATGCTGTTGAACGACTGAAAGGCAGAAATACCAAAGTTGAATAGAATTCCCGCCATCATAGCAGCTGCGACGCTCTTCGGAATCCAATGGATGACTTTGTCAAACCATCCACTTATGCCAATGAAAAAGATAATAATGGCAGCCGTTATATACGCTCCAATAGCTTCATTTAAACTAAGGTTTGGAAACAGCGTCACAAGTAAAGCGGTACCCGGTGCAGACCAAGCAGTAATAATCGGTACTCGAAAATAGATGCTAAGGGCAATACCACTGATCGCAGCGCCAATCGATATGGCGAAAACCCATGATGTCATCATCTCTGGTGAAATATTAGCGCTGTTAGCTGCTTGGAAAAAAATCGCCAATGGACCTGAGTAAGATACAAGCACAGCAACCAATCCAGCAGTGATAGTTGAAAGGTGTAAATCTTTTAGCATCCTATCGTCTCCTTCACAGGACTTCTAAAGCCTATTGTTTCGGTTACCCTTTTACAGCTATGGCCTTAACTTCTAGGAAATACCCAGGAATACCGCACAGAGATGCCGCCCCAATAGCTGTCCAAGCAGGTAGACAATCACCAAAATAAAGATTACGAACTTCCATATAGAGTGGAAGATCCCTCATGTCAGTGTGGTAGCTGGTGACTTCGACAACATCGTTAAAACTCATCTTTGCTGTGTTTAATACTGCTTTCATATTTTCAAAGCATTGAATGAATTGTTGGCGTTTGTCTTCGACGAGTTGTCGCTCTGAATTGCGTCCGATTTGACCCGCAATATAGAGAGTACTACCGACTAAGACGCCAGGAGCGTAGCCGATTTCATCACGAACGAATTCCATGCCTTTAGGTACGATAGCTTTACGACTTGTCATTTTTATTACCTTACAAGTTTTGTGTTAGGGATAACTTTTGCAATAAGTCACAACCAACCAGCAGAAATATGACTGGTTGTGATGAACTAACCTAAATCACCACCGCCAACGGGAAGAAGCGTGCCTGTGAGGTAAGACGATTCGTCACTCGCGAAGAATAAAATAACATTGGCTTGCTCTTCGGTTGAGCTATAACGATGCATTAATGATGAATCGATAGTTTGGTCGACAATTTCTTGATACCAAGCTTTTTCCTGTTCTGACATAACCTCTTGGTTGCGTGGTATTTTTCGCTCACCAACGTCTGTACCGCCTGGAGCCACTGCGTTAACGCGAATACCATATTTAGCATTTTCAAATGCTAAAGAGGCTGTCATGGCGTTAACGCCTCCCTTAGCTGCAGCGTAGGGAACTCGGTTTATACTGCGGGTAGCGATTGAAGACACATTGACTATGTTGCCAAATTTTTGTTTTTGCATAGTGTCTAGTACTGCATGACAACACCATAAAGTAGGGAAGAGTGAACGTCGTATTTCTGCTTCAATTTGCGCTTCTTCATAGTGCTCAAACGGTTTGGCCCAAATAGTGCCACCCACATTGTTGATCAAAATATCAATGCGGCCGAATTTCTCTACAGCTGAGGCCATGGCGTTGTGACTGTCTGTAAATTTCTCTAAATCAGCGATGATGACTAACACATCTTTTGCGCCTGCGGCTTTAGCCTCTTCAGCTACGTCATAAACTAGCTCTGATCGATCAAGTAATACTAACGTGGCATGTTCCTTTGCCATTTGCAGCGCTACTTGGCGACCAATACTTTGTGCCGATCCAGTAATAACTGCCACCTTATTTTCGAAACGTAGTGCTCTCATTTTGTTCTTCCTTAATGGCTGCTAGCGGCGAATTTTTCATAGTAAAAATTAACAGGTGTGATGTTTTTTTCTTTCATGAATTGACTCACTGCTTCTACCATAGGCGGCGGTCCACATAGATAGATATCCAGATCGCCATCATTCAAATGAGACGGCGTAATATGTTGAGTCACATAGCCTTTTTGTGGCCAGTTACTTTCTTCTGAAGCGACACACGCGCTAAAAGTGACCTGTTCTATTGTTGCAGTCAGGGCTTCTAGCTTTTCTATCTCTACTAAATCTGCATCATGGGTAACGCCATAGATGAGATGAACTGGTTGGTTTGTTCCTATGGCTTTAATTCTTTCTAGCATGGCAAGAAAAGGGGCTAATCCGGTGCCTCCAGCTAACATTAAAATTGGGCGTTTGATATCACGTAAATAGAAGCTGCCAAATGGACCACTCAAGGTGATATTGTCACCTACCTTTGCTGTTTCTGTCATAAACGTGCTCATTAGGCCGTTTGGCACCACACGTATTAGAAAGGATGCAGAGTCATTGCTTTCTTGAACTAGAGAGCTAAAAGAATAGGCGCGTTTTTGGTCTGTTCCTGGCACATGGACATTGACATATTGGCCGGGTAAGAAGTTCATCGACTTCACCTGATCGCCCGCAATGCTAAAGCTGAGGGTTGAATCCGATAGGCGGTTAATATCGGAAATCGTGCCTTTGACATCTTCTTGTTGGCTGCGGACACAAACTTCGGAAGAGGCCGGAACCGAAATAGCGCAATCGGATTCTAATCGCATGCAGCAAGTTAATACCATTCCTGCTTCTGCTTCTTCATCTGATAAGGCGTCTTCTATATAGCCTTCCATTTCAAATTGACCTGACTCAGATTTGCATTTGCAGGTACCACACGCACCATCGCGGCAATCCATCGGGATGTTTAAGCCAGAGCGATAAGCTGCGTCAGCAACCGTTTCTCCCGGAAGTGTTTGCACAAAACGGGTGACACCGTCTTCAAAATTCAGTGCGATTTTATACATAGAAATCACCTTGAGCCCCTTTCTGGGGCGGCTTTTTATTATTCTGTTATCTAAAAAGAAAAAATGTAGTTGGCTGAAATTAACTTGAAATACACAACATAATTAAACGTGGTAAACATCAATCACGTGGTGGATGTAATCATTTACCAAGATGATTTTCTTACGCTTGATTTGTATTTGACCTTCGGCATTTTTGACTAAGGTGACAAAAGTGGTACCAAAGTAAGTGTCTACTGTTTTGTATCTGTAGCTGTTTGTGCTCCAGTTGTAGCGAACCGCTGTACTTTCTTCCGAGTTTTGCATGATCTCAATATTGCTGATCATGTGACTGGTTCTGGCTTCAGGTAGGCTTGATGCACTGGAACGTTCGGTTTTGATCCGAAAAACACGATCTTCTAGACCACCTTTGTGGGCGTAGTACATTAGAGAAACTTCTCTGTGCGGGTCGGTAACAAGCTCACCATCGTCATCCCAACTTGGCATCCAATAATCTACATCAGGGTGATAATAGGTCAGCCAGTCATCCCATTTTTTGTCATCAAGACAGCGAGCTTCGGCATACAAGAAATTACGTACTTCATCATATTGAATTGTCATGGTGTGCTCCTTATCGCTGCTCTTTATCTTTTTGAAGGGCGTTTGTCATCGCGTCTACCCAATATTGATGCTGGACTTTGAATAGACCCTCATCTTCAGATTTCCTACCACTTAAAAGAGGGGTTAAATGTATCTTTTGAGCGGCTTCATCTGGGCCTTGCACCCAGTGTTCAGCGCCACGAGAAAGATCATTCCAAGGAAGATCAGTACCAAGAAAGCCTTCTTGGCAAGAACGAAACTCTTCTAAATCGTCTGGTGTTGCCATGCCTGAAGCGTTAAAGAAATCTTCGTATTGGCGAATACGTTGAGCACGAGCTACATCACTTTCACCTTTAGGTGCAATGCAATAGATGGTTACTTCGGTTTTGTTGACGGAGATAGGGCGGAAAGTACGAATTTGAGAGCTGAATTGATCCATTAAAAAGACGTTAGGGTACAAGCACAAATTACGCAGATTAGAAATCATCCAGTCGGCACGCTCTACACCAAAGTCTTTTTCTAGCTCAGTGCGACGTTCTGCTAATGGACGATCCTCTGGGTTAGGCCAGCGCATCCATAATAAAATATGACCATGTTCAAAAGCATAGAAGCCGCCTTGTTGTTTGTTCCAAGTGCTCGCGTCCATGGCTTTGGTTTCATCTTCAACAGCACCTAATTTGCGGCGTGCAGTCGTAGCGACATAGTTCCAATGCACGGAAGATACATGGTAACCATCTGCACCGTTTTCGGCTTGAACTTTCCAGTTGCCATCATAAATATAAGTGGAAGAGCCTCTTAGCACCTCTAAACCTTGTGGTGATTGGTCGACAATCATATCTATTATTTTTGCCGCTTCGCCTAGATGTTCTGTTAGTGGCTTAACATCTGGATTGATACTGCCAAATAAGAAGCCTCGATAGGATTCAAAACGAGCAACTTTCTTAAGATTATGAGAGCCATCACAGTTAAAGGAAGAAGGGTAGCCAGCGTCTGTGGCGTCTTTTACCTTAATAAGCTTGCCTGAGTTATTAAAGCTCCAACCATGGAAAGGGCAGGTCATTACTGACTTGTTACCTTTTTTCGTACGGCAAAGCATTGCGCCTCTGTGGCTACAAGCATTAATAAAACAATTTAGTTCATCATCTTTGTTGCGAGTAATAAAAATAGGTTGGCGGCCCATATAACCGGTGAAAAAATCATTCTTATTAGGGATTTGGCTTTCATGAGCCAGATAGATCCAGTTGCCTTCAAAAATGTGTTTCATTTCAAGGTCAAACAATTCTGGATCGGTAAACATATCTCGACGAGCTCGATAAAGACCTTTGTCCGTATCGACTTCCATCATACTTTTTATTTTTGTAATGAGTTCGTTATGCATTGTAATGCCCTCCTGATTTATAAACAGATTAGGCTTTGAGGCTACTAATCACTATCCAGCTTGTGTTTTTCTTTATCCTTTATCTGCAAAAAGGTTTTAGAGTAAAAATGTGAGGATAACGATGGAGTGGGTGTGCTGTAAGGGAGTCCGGCAAATCACTTGTTTTTTAATTTATTCAAAATTCCTAAAGTTTTTAACTCGAATGAAATGCTTGTGTTTACCGTGTCTTCATGATTATTGTTACTGGCATCTTTATCCCAATTAACATACACAAGGCCATATAATAGCTTTTAATTGCGTTACAAGTGATTGGGAAAAAGCCACTTCCTGTGGCTAGGGACAGATGATAAGCAATTAACAATTTTAAATCGCACACCGATAACTAAATTGTTTTTTTGATGTTCTACCGATTTATTCTTAGGAGGCTCATCCATGTTTAGCCTATCAATATCATGATGATTAAGTGCTGAGTGGATGTAATTCACTACATTTAGTAATTAGCTTACAGTTGCAGCACGTTCCTTATTGGCGTTTTTTTCTTCGTAGAAGGCTTCTTCATTCTCAGGTGTAATCCCATGCCTTTTTTGCCAAGCAGCTAACCAAGCAACAAAGAACGGAAGAATAAAAGCAGTAGTAACTACCGCCGCAGCGATTTGGGCAGTTGCAGCTCCTTGGATAGTTAAATAATTCGGATCTAAAGAAGCAACTATAGCAGGTGTAGCGATAGCATTACCGGCGACACTTGCCTCAGAAGCAGCAGAAACTAAATTCCTACATTGTTTAGGGTGTCTGCGTATCACGTGCCAGATATATAGAGCTGCAATAGCTGCTCCTCCAGAAATTACTGCCGCAGCAATTCCTAATAAAATCCCAATAGATCCTTGCCCTAGTAATACCTCTAAATTGATTCCAGCCCCAATTGTAAAAGCAGCAAAAGGGATAATTAGTTTCTCCCCCGGTTCTAAAAATTTCTTGGCGATAGTGCTACTATTTCCAAGAATAAACCCAAAGATCATCGGAAAAACTGCAGAAAAAAGAGCTAGAAGCGGAAATGCAGCAAGACCAGCTACACCAAGAGCAACCATAGTAAGGAAAGGCCCATCATTAATCGAAAGTATAGAAATTGCCCCTTTGTCAGTTTTATTGCCAAATTGACTTGTAAGTGCCACAAATAGTGAACCATTTGAGTTGGACATTGCTGCAATAATAGCTAAAGGCAATAGCCCAAAAAGCATGCCTTCTGGAGTGAAGAAAGCAACAGATAGACCAAAAACAACTGCAATGCCAAATTTTGAGATTAATAGGACAAAACCTTTTTCTACAGACGGTAGAGCTGATTTAAAGCTAATTTGAGAGCCCACGGCCAAGAAAAAAAGACCAATCAAAACAGCTAGCCCATTTTTAAAAAGGGCTGTAGTGAAACTGCCAATATTTAATATGTCAGGAGCTAAAGTATTAACCATTACTCCAAGAAATAGAGGAACGATCATCAATGCCCCAGGTATTTTTAAAACCTTAAGAAATAGTTTGTCTAAAATTGTATGACTTTCCATATGATTCTCTTTTTTGTTTTTGTTTGATCCTTTGATAGTAAAGTCTTCATGGTTTTTTTATCTAATACTATAAAGGTTTTTTTTTATACCTATAAAGTATCTCTTTATAATTTTGATCATGATTTTTTATGAGATTGATAAGGTTTTAATCATTTAAATAGACACCACAGCCCATAAAGGCATTATTTCTTAACTTTTTAATATAGAGAAGTTTACTAGCAACTTGGTCTGTCTGTGGATTTACAAATCGAAACTGGTATGACCTCGCTTCTGATTTTGCAACCTTTATCATGTCTTGTACCATTAATTGTCCGTCAGCATCTTTGGCATTATAAAGGTTTTTACCTACTAACTCTGGGTTTGCTCCGTACGCTAATACTTCACCACTAAAGGTAATAGCAACGATAAATAGTTCACCATAAATGAAGCCGCCATTAGGATCCGCAAAATCACAGAAGGCTTTTTCTTCCCCGTGTTTTTCTAGGTGCTCATAGGCTTTGTTAAGTAAGTTTTCAGCATCTTCTGGATGAAAAAGGCGGAATTCGCCAATAGTCGCTTTGGCAAGTTTAGAGAAATTAGAAAGCTTGGTAACCGCACTGAGGTTTGAATGTTCATCTTTACGACTTTCGTCCATTGCTGAAACAATGTGCTGCAAAGTTTCAGAAAGCCCGACGGCGGTATTTTTTTGTTCGGTCGTTGTATGATTAATGTTTTGTACCTCTTTTGCTACTCGCTCTATTTGTTCAACAATGTTTTTTAAAGCTTGCTCTGAAAAAGTCGCTTCCTGTTTTGCTTGCTGAGTAGCTTGTTCACTTGCGGACATGTTCGCTAATGCATTTTGTAGTTCAGATTACATTACGCCCACTGTTTGGCTTATTTGTTCTGTCGCGTTAGCTGTTTCTGTGGCGAGCTTACGAACTTCGTCAGAGACAACAGCAAAGCCCCGTCCATGTTCGCCAGCTCTTGCTGCCTCTATAGCCGCGTTAAGTGCTAATAAATTGGTCTGTGAAGCAATGCCTTTGATTAATTCTACGATCTGATTAATCTCATCATTGCGTTTACCAAGCTTATTCATAGTGGCTGCACAGAGGTTAACAAGGTCGGAGATTTTATTAATAGACATCAGGTTTTTCTGAATAGTTTCTTGTCCTTCACCTGCCACTTTCATGGCCTGCGTTGCATTTTGGGTAGCAATATTACATATTTGTGCGACATCTAAAGCTGTTGCCGACAGTTCCTCACTTGCGGCCGCCGAGGTAGTTAATTGGTCGCCCACAGTATCAATATTATGAACTAGATTTTCTGAGTTCTTTTGCAGTAACTGTGCGGATATAGACACATTGACCGTTCCTTCAGAGAGATACACTAAGGTATTTTTTAGACGATCAGAGAATGCACTGATCGACGCCGAAATGCTGTTGTCGGTGAGCTTTTTTTTATCAATTTTTACTGTGAAATCTCCATTGGATAAGGCTGTAGTCATTGATCTTAAGTCGTCCGGTGGATTTCGAGATCGTGATTGAATGTTTGATTTTAATGGGTAAATAGATAAAAAAATTAAAATGATGGCTAATCCAAATGTCATTTGCATCAGCAAAGATGACGCTTCATTTGTGGCCAAATTGATACCCAAAAAGAAGCAAAGCACAACACAAAGTACAGGAGTAAGGACGTTAATTTTAGACATAGATGTTCTCGATAAGGTTGTTTTTATTTTTTTTCACCTTAGCTCAGTCGTTAATCAAATCGCAACACTTTGTAATATAAATTTTTGAATTTAATAAATGTGAACTTTTGTCTAGTTGCATTTTTTGGACATAGTTCTGCATCTATTGGCTATTGTTATTGCTTGGCCTTCTCTTTAATCGATAACGTTTATTAATAAATGCTATGTAGAGGCCTAGAATGAAAAATAAAAATAAGATTCTGAATACTGCTTTATTGGGAATGTCACTGGTAAGTTTCAGCACCGCTCTGGTTGCTGCCGAGCAGGATCCTATTAAAGTGGGCGTCATGTTACCCTTTAGTGGTGTCTATGGTGGTTTAGGTGAAGCTACTAGAAATGGACTGAAAATGGCTTTACAGGAGCACGCAGCGGATCTGCAGGGGCGTAAAATTGAATTCATTGAAATGGATACGGAGGCAAAACCTTCCCGAGCTCCTGAAATAGCGAATTCCTTGTTAAATAAATCTCATGCCGATTTTATTATTGGTCCGGTGCATTCAGGCGTTGCGATGGGGATGATCAAAGTATTGAAAGATAAAGATACGATTATGATTATTCCGAATGCTGGGGTAAATGCAGCAACAGGGCCATTATGTGCGCCTAATATTTTCCGCACTTCTTTTTCTGCTTGGCAGCCTTCTTATCCGATGGGTAAAGTCGCCTTAGAACAAGGCTTCAAAAAAGTTGTGACTTTAAGTTGGAACTACGGTTTTGGCCAAGAAAGTCTTGATGCATTTGAAGAGTCCTTTACGTCAGGTGGGGGCGAGATAGTTAAAAAAATGTTGGTCCCTTTCCCTAAAACTGAATTCCAATCCTATTTATCTGAAATCGGGTCTATTCAACCAGATGCTGTCTTTGTGTTTTTCGCAGGTGGCGGAGCGGTGAAATTTGTTAAAGATTATGATGCGATGGGGTTGAAAGGAAAAATTCCCTTGCTTGGTGCTGGTTTCTTAACGGAGGGAACGCTTGAAGCTCAAGGTGATTCAGCTGAAGGCATACTTACTACGCTGCATTATGCAGACCCGCTTAAAAATGAAGAAAATCAAACATTCCGACGTGGTTATGCCGACAAATTCGGTAAGCCGTCTGACTTATACGCTGTGCAGGGATACGATACAGGTTTGATGATTGCCAGTGCAGTAAAAGCACTTAATGGTGATATCAGTGATCAGAAAGCGCTGATCTACGCCCTAGAAAACACTAAGGTGAAAAGCCCTCGCGGTGATTTCACTTTCTCTAAAGCCCACAATCCAATTCAAAATATTTATCTTCGTCGTGTTGAAAATGGTGAAAACCAAGTAGTGAAACTAGCAGCCTCTGCTCTTGAAGATCCGGCCCGCGGTTGTTCAATGTAAGTTTCTTTGCTTGTTTGCGCTTCTTTAGATTGCATTTTGATAGTTATCTAAAGAAGCGAATTTTTTCTTCTTAACGTCGTAGGTTTTCTAATGGATAGCACACTTTTTATCGTGCAGCTGATCAATGGTCTTCAGTATGGGCTGTTACTCTTTTTGATCGCTTCTGGCCTCACATTAGTGTTTGGCGTCATGGGTATTTTGAATTTGGCTCATGGCTCTATGTTTATGGTGGGAGCTTATCTTGCTTGGTATTTTGTTCAGCAAACAGGCAGCTTTGCTTTTAGTGCGGTGATTTCAGCCGTCATTGCTTTATTAATCGGCTTTCTAGTCGAACGGACACTGATTCGTCAGTTATATCGCCGTAATCATCTTGATCAGGTTTTACTCACTATAGGCATGATTTTTGTCTTTAACGCACTGCAGGGTCTGTTGTGGGGTAATGATCCGTTAGGCGTAGATGTGCCGCAAGCATTGTCTGCCTCTATTCCTCTTGCTGGAATTATTGAGTATCCGGTTTATCGCATTTTCGTCGCTGTGTTCTGTGTCGTGGTTGCGGGTGTCATGTATTACGTAATCAGTAAAACACGCTTAGGGATGTTGATTCGCGCAGGTGAATCTAATCGCGAAATGGTCGAATGTTTAGGAATAGATATTAGCCGACTTTATACCATTGTCTTTGCGATTGGGGTGATGTTGTCTGCTGTTGCGGGTGTGGTGGCGGCACCGATTAGCTCTATTGTTCCTGGTATGGGCGAGCATATCTTGATCACCTGTTTTGTGGTGGTAGTTATTGGCGGAATGGGATCGATTAAAGGCGCATTCATTGGTGCACTGATGGTAGGACTGGTGGATACGTTTGCATCAGTTTTAGTCCCCGAACTTTCTAGCATGATGATTTATATTTTCATGGCCTTCATTCTTTTATTAAAGCCTCAAGGTTTGTTTTCTTCTTAATTTGGAGGTGTGGTTATGTTGTTAAATAAACGGGCCGAGCGGCTGTTTGTATGGATATTTTTCCCTTTAGCTTTGTTAATGCCGATGTTTCTTGAGCAAAATGAGTATTACGTTAATAAGCTAACGACCATCATGATTTTATCAATATTTGTCATGTCACTAGATTATCTTGTGGGCAAGTGTGGATTGATTACATTGGGTCACGCTATGTTTTATGGCTTAGGTGGCTATATTTTTGTGATGATTGCGCCTGAGTACGAAGCGGTTAATTTTTGGATATATACTTTTTATATTTGTGCGATTTCTGCCACGGTCGCCTTTGTTATTGGTTTTTTAGTGTTACGTACCAATGGCATTTATATGATTATGATTACCCTCGCGTTTGCACAAATGACTTTTTATTACTTTTCTGACTCCATTGATTTTGGTGGTACTGATGGTGTCTTTGTTTATGTTAAGCCTGAGACCAGCATATTTGGATTAAGCTTATTTGATCTGGATAATCCAACACACTTTTATTACCTCTGTTTGTTTTCTTTGTTTAATACTTTGCTCTTTTTTAAAGTTCTAATTCGTTCTCGATTTGGTCGTCTTGTGGATGCAATTCATGCGAATCCTGGGCGCACTGTGGCGCTAGGTTACAACATTTTTATCTACCGTTTAGTGAGTTATGTAGTTGCGTCAGCGTTGGGTGCCTACGCTGGGTATTTATTTACTTTACAGTACGGCTTTGTAAACCCTTCGATGTTGTCTTGGACAACCTCTGGTACCGCACTTGTTATGTCGATTTTAGGTGGAATGGGCAGTATCTATGGGGCGATTTTAGGAACGTTGGTATATGAAGGTTTGCATTATTCATTAGAGCATTTAACCGAACATTGGCTGCTCTTTATGGGAGGGCTGATTATTTTGATGGTGATGGTATTTAAGAAGGGGATTGCTGGCTTCTTAGAGGATCTTTTGGAGAAACGTGATGGAAAATAATGTCATTCTAGAAACAGAAGGCTTATGCAAATACTGGGGTGGATTGAAGGCTTTGGATGATCTGTCTTTAGCGTTTTATGATAACCAGTTACACGGTATTGTGGGCCCAAATGGCGCAGGAAAAAGCACGTTATTGAATATGCTATGTGGTCATTATAAACCGACAAGTGGCAAGATCCTTCATCAAGGCGAATCGATTAGTTCGATAAAGCCTTATGAATTTGCTCGTCGTGGCATTGGACGAAGCTTTCAAAAAACCAATATTTATAGCAATTCGACGTGTCTGGAAAATTGTTGCGTGGCTGTACAGCGCTTGATGGGCGGCAGCTTTAATTTCTTTCGTTCACGATATTCCCAGAAAATGCTCGACGAGATTGCCACGCAAGCTTTGGAAAAAGTAGGGCTTGGACAGCGACGCGATCATATCGCATCACAGATAAGCTATGGTGAGCAAAGGCAGCTTGAGATCGCCATGGTATTGGCAACTTCGCCAGAGGTTTTATTGCTTGATGAACCGATGGCCGGTATGGGGCATGAAGAGTCACAGTTGATTATCGATTTACTTAGTCGTCTAAAAAAAGAGTATTGCATTGTTTTAGTTGAGCACGATATGGATGCCATTTTTGAGTTATCGGATCAATTGACTGTGATGGTTGACGGGCAGCATTTGGTGACAGGAAGTGTGGATGAAGTAAGAGATGATCCGCGTGTAAAAGAAGCTTATCTTGGGCAAGGCGATGAGGTGTATTGATGAGTAATCTATTGGAAATAAAAAGTCTTCATAGCTTGTATGGTGAAAGTCATGTGTTACACGGCGTTAGCTTTTCGTTAAATTCAGGCCAAGCCCTTAGTTTGATGGGGCGAAATGGCATGGGAAAAACCACTACCTTGAAGTCTATTTTGGGGCTAGTGACACCTAGAAGCGGCACGGTTTCGTTTAAGGGTGAGAACATTACCAATTTAGCCACTTGGCAGCGGATGAAACGAGATATTGCTTATGTTCCAGAAGGTCGAGGAATGTTTCATAACTTAACGGTTAAAGAGCACTTGCAGGTGGCAGCTCGTGCGAATAACCAAGGCGAAAAAACTTGGGACTATGATCGCGTACTTGATACGTTTCCACGCCTAAAAGAACGACTTTCAAATTTAGGCACACAATTATCTGGTGGTGAGCAGCAAATGTTAGCGATAGGCCGAGCTCTAGTGACCAACCCAGAATTGTTGATTTTAGATGAAGCAACAGAAGGGCTTGCGCCACTCATTCGCAAAGAAATTTGGGAAGTGATCCGCACGATAAAAGAAAGCGGTATATCGACCATTATTGTCGACAAGAACATTCAAGTTTTACAAAAGCTTTGTGATCGTCATGTGGTACTTGTGAAGGGGAAAGTCGTAATGAACCTTGACGCAGAGCAGCTACAATCTAACTTAGCCCAAGTTGAAGGCTATTTAGGCGTGTAATGGCTTTATCCGTCTTCTGTCAGTCAGACAATATGATTATACTGATGTGTTTAAGTTACGCATGACAAGGAACGCGCTGTAGATTGTTCTATTAACGGCAATCTAATTTATGGGATTCTGGCTCTTAGAGCCAGGCGTTTACACGCTTCTTTGTCATGACAGTACTGCTTTTATGTTTTTATAGGTGTATATCGGATGTCTGAGACAACGGAAATGAAACAAGATAGTACGCGTCAAGGAATTGGCTCTTTGGAAATTGGTTTAAGAATTCTAAATATTATTGCTCAATCTCCTAAGCCTCCGACTTTAAAAAGCTTATCCGATCAGCTGTCTCACTCACCAAGCCGCTTACATAAGTATCTTGTTAGTCTATTAAGAATGGAATACATCACTCAAATAAATGGCAGTCAATATGCTTTGGGAAAGGCCAGTTTGACTTTAGGCATTGCATCAATTAAAAAAATAGATCCAATTAAGCAAGCGTTGGAAGCGGTGGAGCGTTTATCTGAGGAAACGGATAAAACAGTGTCTGTGACTATTTGGAATGGTCACGCACCCTTGGTTATTAAGTGGTTAGATGCGAGTCAGCAAATTGCAGTGAATGTGAGATTAGGCACAGAACTCTCGCCATTTTTTTCTGTTTCTGGGCGTATTTTTTTAGCCAATCTGCCTTTGGCTAGACGATTAAAATTGGTAGAGGACTTTTATTCAGATTTACCTGCAAAACCTCGCTTTCAGGGAAAGCCGCTGAATCAAGAAGCCTTTAATGAACATTTAGATGCAATCAAAGAAAGTAATCTTTGTACATTTTCTGGTGATTTTTTACCGGATATCAATGTAATTGGTAGTGGTATTTATGACATCAATGGCAATGTCTCTTCTGTTATAAGCCTAATGGGAATGGCTAATGACTGTTGCACTAAAGTAAATAGCTTATACACAAGATTGGTCAAAGAGTACGCGAATAAAGTGACTGAAGAAATATGTGGTGCGGCTTCTTTTTAACCCTTTTTTTTTGACCATGGAATAGGAAATCCCTTCCTTATCCACGTATTTTATTTATCGACGCTTTAGTGTTTCCGAAGGCAATTCTGCGAACATTTTTCGGTAATCAGACGAAAAGCGCCCAAGGTGAGAAAAACCATAATCCAGCGCAATTTCAGTGACGTTACGTATGTCACTATTCATGATAATTTCTTTTCTTAAGTGTTTAAGCTTAGATTGCTTGATGAAAACTTTTGGAGTGATGTGGTAGTGCTTGGCGAATAGGTTGTAGACTTTTCTGATACTGATATGGGCCACATTTGCTAACTCTTCTACATCAATATCCTCTTTGATATTTTCTTCAATATGTTTGAGTAATGCATTGAAATTGCGATCGTTCAAGTCTGAGTCTAAGATGGCAGGGGTATTATTGTCGAATTGTTGAAATAGCTTGCGAATAAGTAGGTCGCGATAAGGTAATTGCATTTGCAATAAATCGAGTTCAGCGTCATTTGCTTCGTGCAAAATAGCTCCCATCAAGCTAAGAAATCCCAAAGACTTATCTAATTCAATAACCTTCCTTTCAAATAAAATTCCAGAGCTTGAAATAACCCTGTTTTGCTCCAGACATAAATCTCTAATAAAGGCTTGTGGAACTTTGACAATGATTTTTTCACAATCTGCAGAATAGGAAATATCCATTTTTTCGTGTGGGTTCATCATCAAAGCTTGGCCTGGCTTTAGCAATAAAGACTCTTCTTCAAATTGCCAGCAACATTGACCATGAGTGACGACTTGAAAGTGGTAAATGTCATTTAAATCAGCACAGTGAATTTTAACTTCGTTACCATAATGGATTGAAGATAATCCTAATTCGGCAAAATCTCGATGTTTTAGTTGGGAGCAGAATTCGTCTGAATCCTTAACAGACTCAGACAGCAAAGTATGATGTCCAATGTGGCTGTTTATGTAATCTGATACTTCTAGCGGATGAGCCTGATTAAAAATAACGGCATTGCTTAGGGCATTAGTAAACATAGTTGAAGACCATTTTTGTAATTATTGTTAGTTAATTTATATTAGGTGAACTTTGCGAAGCTGGCAACGCCTAATTTTCAGTCAATATTTTTAGCTTCTTAACGAGTTATAAATGAGTATTTCGAGTTTGTTTTTAACGCTTTATTGGCGTGCACAGCAGCCGTAAAAACTATAAGGGTTATCTCGAGTAGGGGGAGCATAAAACACCTCTTATTAAAGTGAATAAATGTCCAGTTAGTCTGACAAGATCAGGCTTTTTAAAGTGGAAGTTATCCTTGACATACAACATTAGACCACTGCTGAGTGACTGAGTGTATCGTTGGAGCACATTAACATATGTAACGATTTGATCCGGATTATAGTCTTCGACAGAGTGTACATAGCTTATACTCGCTTGGATTTTTCCGTCTTGACTGAAGAGAGGGAAGACTAAATCGAAAACAGCTTGATCTACTTCCGAGATAGACACTGCATAGCCTGCATCTCTGATTTCTTGAAGATTACTTCTAAAGTCTTTCCAGCTTGCTTCTGAAAGGGATTGTTCTATTTCTTCTGGGTTGTCAACAAATAAGCGCATATGCTGACTATTGGGTAAACATGCCAAAATGGCCCTTGACGTTGCACCACCAAAAAGCGGTCTAGGAATGCCTCTAGCATAACTAAGGTTGGTTTCTACGTTGCCAAAATGATAAATGCAGACGACTTGGTTTTTAAAAGGTCTACAAACTAACCATGTTTGCTTTTCTTTCAGCTCATAGGGATGTTGCTCAAAATCTTTCGACAATCTTATCAGAGGGTCTGATAGGCGTAGCTGATGATCCCACTGAATGATGCGGGAGCCAAGACTATAATTGCTTTTTCCTGTTTGAAATAACAAGCCCGCGTCAGCAAGTTCTTTGGTATAGCGATATCCGGTAGAGCGGGTATAGTCGAATTCATGACAGAGGTCATCCACAGACCAGATAGGTCGTTGTTGAGTAAACAAGCCTAAGATACGCAGTATACCTTTCAAGCTATTGCGTCTTGCATCCTTATCGTTCACTTCTCGTTTTGTATGTTCCAATGTGAAAGCCTGCTTTGGTTGATTGTTCCTAACGTCGTCATTCGAATGGTACCTTTCTATCCCATTGTCCATCTGATCTATAGTCCTATTTTATGAAATTATACCATTTTCGCTTATTATTTATAATTATTTAAATCCTATTTTATGGGATTTGTTGATATTTATTTATTTTGGGTCTATATTGAAATAATCATACATCTTTTGCATGTCTCACCAGTGAGAATGCCTGAAGGGGGAAGCATGAAATTAGTGTCTTTTGAGTTCAAAAATCGTCGTTCTTGCGGTGTGGTGCTAGGTCGTCTAATGAAAGATCTCGAATCCATGCAATCTCAGCTAGGAAAGAATCTTCACAAGGCTTTGCAAAACGCTAAGATCGAGCAACTCGATTTATCCAAAATGTCAGGAATTGCGTCGGATGAGATTCGTTACGTATCCGACGCCATTTCCAACCCAAACAAAGCACTTTTTATTGGCATTAACTATTCGACTCACATTAAAAAAACAGACCGTGATATGTCTGTTTACCCAATGATCTCCAATCGTTTCGTCGATACTCAAGTTGCGCATGAGCAAGCAGTTATCAGATCAGCTACCTCGCATAAGTTAGATTTGGAAAAGTTCCATTAAAATTACCTAGTTTGATAATAGTCTGTTCGCTACAAAATAATAAAAATGAGTTCAGAGGATAAAAAATGCAGAATCGATCTATGACAGTACTTTCAAATTACAGAGCTGGTGAATCTAGTTGCGCTCATAATTGGACGGATTATCTGACAACGTATATTGATAATATATCAGATAAGCCTAAACTCTCTGGAAAGAATTTCTTTGAAAACAAAGAAAAAAATAAAATTTCGTGCAATATAGAGAGTGGTGTCCTGGGCTGCTTAAAACTTGAAAGATTAAGAGAAGCGCCCTACAAATTTAAACGAGATAAAAAAACAACCGCTGATTACTTGTCAAATCCAATCATTCTAATTTTACAAATATCAGGTTCTGCATCTATCACGGGTATGAGTACTCCTGAATGCTTGGAGTCTGGCAAAATGGTCGTTATAGATACTCGTAGTTCCTTTGAAATATCCAGCATTGAATCTTCAGACCAACTGATTGTGACTATACCCAGGAATAGTGTTGCCATAGCTAACGAAATAACTCATACCCATAGTAACCGATTTGAATGTAAAAATGGATTAGGGAAATTACTATACGACTTGCTAAAACAATCCATCGAAAACTATGAGTTACTGAATGAGTCTTCAAAAACTAGTATTGCCCAATCTGTCTTACAACTCATACCTATTATTGTGGCTCCTAGCTATCCAACGACAGGCATATATTGTGGTAATACAGGGATCATGATCCAAAGAATAAAGCAATATATTGAAATGAATTTATCAGATCCCTACCTAGCAATAGAAAATATAGCAGCAGAAAATAATTGCTCAGTCAGAACTATACATCGATTATTTAAAATTAATGATCTAGGTGGGGTGAGCCACTACATATGGAATCGTCGCATAGTATCGGCTGCCGAAATGCTTATTGATTCTGGTTATTCAGGCAGCTCTATTACTGATATTGCTTTTAATTGTGGTTTTAGCTGTAGCGCTCATTTTAGTCGTTTATTCAAGTCATATTACGGAGTTACGCCTAGAAAATATAGAAAATCTATATCGATGGTAAATTGAATTGTCTTGTGGTAATAGTGATTTTTTAAAGGCTAGGGAATCTAATTTAAATTTCTAGTCACATTTATTTTCAATGAATTAAGAGTAGTATCTAGCTGTTTAGAATAAAGCTTTATATAGTGTTTTTGTTGTGTTTATTTATGTATTTTTGGTTAAAAAAGCCATCATATTTTTATTTGACTATGTGAATAATGAGTCAATATTTTATTTTTCTATATGGGAGTTAGAGTTAAGGAAGTTAAAATTTGATATTGAGTTAATAGTAAAATATTTGAATTTTTGGTAAGAGTTCTAAGGTGGTTTTTGCGAATTTTTGCCAATTTAACCAAGGGTGATGGTTTTTTTTGTGATATAAAAATAATGATAAATCAAAAAGGTATCTAAAATGAAAATTAATAGTTTCTTACATTATTCCATTTTCGCTTTTGTTGTTTTTAGTCAGTTTATATTTGCTGATACATTACGTCTTAGCTCACCTGTTCCAGAAGGACATATTTTTCATAAGGTTTCTGAAAAATTTGCGGATGAGTTAAGAATACGTACAAATGGTGAATTAGATGTTGAAATATTTCCAGCAGGTGAGTTAGGCGGTGATTCAGAAAATGCTATTATGCTTGAGACAGGAGTTATTCATTTCTCTGTTATTCCTATTGCCTTTATGACAAATCAAGAAGAGGCTTTTAATGCTTGGTTTTTGCCTGGTTTGTTTAATAATGTAGAAGAGGCTGGTCGTGCGACTAAACTTCCCGCTGCGCAGCAGATGCTTTCAAGCCTAGAAAATCAGGGGGTAGTCGGAGTTGGTTATGTTTTTGCAGGAATGCGTAGCCTGCTGTCAGTCGAACCTATAGACAGTATTGATGATATAAAAGATCAAAAAGTGGCTGTATATACGATACCTATGTTTACTGATTGGTGGTTGAGTTTTGGTGCGGTTCCCACAGCCGTCATTATGCCAGAAGTTCCAGCCGCACTAGCTCAGAATGTCGTTGATGTAATCGATCTAGACCTTGATTTAGTTATGGCGTTACAGCTTCAAAAGCAAGCATCTAACCTAACTATAACTAATCATATGGGGTTTCCTGCATTTATGGTTGCATCAAAGAAATGGTGGGATAGCTTAACGGTAGCGAATCGTAAATCTATTAATGAAGCATTTTCTGAAGCAGAGAAGTGGGGGTTACAGGAGCAATTAGCAGCAGATGAAAGAAATATTTCTTATTTAGAAAGTGTAGGTGTTTCTATAAATAAAATTGACAAGAGTCAATATAAAGAAAATGCGGATATGGTTATTGATAAATATACAAATAAAAACAGAACTATTTCTGAGTTCTATAATCAGGTAAATGCACAAAAAAATTAGATTTACGTTTTTTAGTTTCTAGCTACCTGTAATGTTTTGGTTTTGCCGGTGGCTGTGTTTAGTAAGTTTTTGAGTTTTTTAGATTTTTGGCGCCAAATTATAGATGAGCTTAGAACTTTTTATGAAATCTTAATTTTTTAAATTATTTTATCAGACAGTACATGGATCTAAGTTTCTAATGTTTTTATTTATAATAAATATTGGGTGCTTTTTTGTAAGTATTATAGTTAAAATTTTTTTAAATAAGAGTTTTTTATTATTTAAAGTTAAAGTTCGCACTTATGAGAAAAACTTATAAGAGTCGTTATATTTAAACTGGAGATAGGAAAATATGAAAATAACAACCCCTTCCTTACAAGAGCCATTAGAAGACGAGTATCTAGTTGATGGAGTCAGCGCAGACGGTGAGGTGCCATCTGACTTAAATTTAAATGGCGGTGACTTAGTTGTGAAGACCCTTCAATCCGTCGGCGTCAAACAAGCATTTGGTATCCACGGTGCACATATTGATTCTATCTTTCAAGCTGCTTTATCTTCTAATTTTCCAATCATAGATACGCGACATGAGGTTTCTGCCGGTCATGCAGCTGAAGGATATGCTCGTGTTTCAGGACAATTTGGTGTGGCATTTGTTACGGCAGGAGGTGGTTTTACTAACGTTACCACATCACTAGCGAATGCTTGGCTTGATCGTACACCGGTATTGGTAATTACTGGTTCTGGATCACTAATACAAGATGAAACCAATACGCTTCAGGCGGGTATTGATCAGGTTGCTATGGCATCACCTGTAACTAAATGGGCACATCGTGTCGTCAAAACAGAGCACATTCCACGCCTAATAAAACAAGCTATTCGGATCGCTACCACCGCCCCCCAAGGCCCTGTATTGCTCGATATTCCTTGGGATATCTTAACTCAGGCAAGCGAGTTTAATGAAGCCGCTGAGTTTTTATCTTGTTCTAAAACTGTCCCTGAAAATGGGATTCAGGAAGCGGTTGAATTATTAGACTGTGCTGCACGGCCAGTGATCATTGTTGGTGGTGAGGTTCCTCGTGGACATGGCGCTGCAGCGCTTGAGTTGCTAAGTAGCATTACTGGAGTACCGGTTGTATCTGACTTTGAGGGGGTGGCCGCTTTATCAGGTCTTCCTGATGATAAAAACTGTGGACTCCTGCAAGGGCTCTTTGGTCTGGGAGAAAATGTACCGGATGTCGTAATCATGGCAGGTGTACGGTTTGGACTCACAACGTCTCACGGCTCAGGAACTTTAATTCCTCATTCTGCAAAGATCATCCAGATAGATCCTGATCCACGCGAATTTGGCAGGCTTCAATCTATTGATATTGGATTGACAGGTGATGTGTCGGCAACACTGGACGCTTTAGCAAAAGCGGCAGTTCTTAATGATAACGATCCGATTAAACACCAGCCGTGGTGTCGCTATCTAGCTACCTATGTCGCTTCACGCTTTGATCGGCTCGAACGAGAGTGTCATTCATCGCAGTCTGATCGCATTCACCCTTTCCTTGCCTCGCGCTTGGTAAGTGACATTTTAGCGCCAGGTAATGTTGTCGTTGCGGACGGTGCGCTAACCTATCTATGGCTTAGTGAAACGATTGCCCGTTCTAAGCCTCATAGCTTTCTTTGTCACGGATATCTCGGGTCTATGGGGGTCGGTTTTGGCACAGTTTTAGGTGCCCAAAAAGCGGCAACTGAAGAAGACAAACGGGCGATTCTAGTTACTGGAGATGGTGCTGTTGGGTATGCGCTGGGTGAGTTTGACTCTGCTTTAAGAAACAACTTACCGATTATAGTAATTGTTATGAATAATCAAAGTTGGGGCGCTACTCAGCATTTCCAAAAACTTACTCAAGGTGCTGATCGGGTAACGAAAACAATGCTTCCTAATGGACGCTATCATGATGTTGCTGAAGCTTTAGGTTGCATAGGATATCTAGCGACAGATGAAAACAGTTTACGGGAAGCGTTGCTAAACGCTTTAAAAGATGATCGGCCTGTGTGCATTAATGTGCAAGTTGAACTCGATCCTATACCGCCAGAAGAGCGAGTGATTATGGGACAAAAACCATTTGATGAAGATTTTAATGAGGAGTCTGAGAAATGAAAATTTTAACTGATAAGATCGTAATCGTCACTGGAGGTGCCAGTGGTATTGGTCGTTCGATCGCGATTCGTGCTGCTCAACTGGGGGCCCGGGGTGTCTTAATTGGTGATTTATCTGAGTTACCTAAAGAGGGTGGAGAGAGCACAGCCTCAATTGTCGCATCTTATGGTGCTATATCACGCTTTTTTCGGTGTGATGTATGTTCACGAGATGACCTAGACGTACTTATTAGTGCTGCGGAAGAGTTTGGGGGGGTAGACGTTATGGTATGTAATGCCGGTATTGCCATTCCAACTGATGGTCCTGATGTCTCTGATGCCGATTTTAGTAAGTTGGTGGATGTGAATCTACATGGTGCTCTTAAATCTGCTCAGCATGCTGGCAGTGTTATGAAGACCCGCGCAACGGGTGGAAGCATCGTCGTTATCTCTAGCATGGGAGGGCTACGGGGTGCTGGGTTTAACCTTGGATATAGTATGACGAAGGGTGGCGTGAATATGATGACGGCATCTTTAGCTGATGCTTATGGACCGGAAGGTATCCGAGTTAATGCTGTATGTCCTGGTTTGATAAACACTCGATTGATTGAGTCATCACCAAAATTAGCAGGTGAAATGGACGCATTGCGTCAGCGAATGCCGCTACGTAGGCTTGGAGAAGCTGATGAAATTGGTGATGTTGTTGCTTGGCTAGGTTCAGACTTATCTTCTTTTGTAACTGGCGCTGTGATCCCTGTAGACGGTGGTCAAACAGCTGTAATTTAGGGTAATACTTATGAACAAACATATGAGTGAAGTGACTGATCTAAGAAATATTCAATCGAACTATGCCGATGTAAATGGTATCAGATTGCATTATGTTGACCAGGGGGCCGGACCAGCGGTGATATTTTGTCATGGTTTCCCTGAGACATGGCGTAGCTGGAGTAATCAGATTGCTGCATTAGTTGAGTCTGGATATAGAGCTATTGCCTTGGATATGCGGGGCCATGGTGGTTCATCTTGTCCAAATGATGTGGACGATTACAGTGTGATTCATACGGTAGGGGATGTAATTGGCTTAATGGATTCGCTTAGTATTCAAAAGGCTGTGATCGTTGGTCATGACGCTGGTACAACGACCGCTTACCATGCCGCTCTTATGAGACCAGATAGGTTTTATGGAGTGATGGCCCTTTCGATCCCGTTTATGCCGAGAGCTCGCATCAATATGATGAATGGGATGATCGAAAATTCACCTGATAACTTTTATATGCGTTACTTCCAATCCCCGAGTATGCCAGAGAAGGAGTTGGATGCAGATCCTATAGCTACACTACGACGTATCTATTTTCACAATAGTGGTGAGAATCCGCATGGTCCTTCAATGATGGAGACAAACGAATTTGGTGCTATTTTACCGAACCTTCAAGCTCCGGCAGGTGACATAAGCTTTATTTCTAATAATGAGTTAGAGCAGGCTGCAGAAGATTTTCGTCGAACCGGATTTCGTGGAGGCCTTAATGGTTATAGGGTTTTTGACCGAAACTGGGAATTGACTGCGCCTTGGGTTGATATGAATTTGTCAGTACCTGTCACCTATATCGGTGGCGAGCAAGATATCGTTCTTCATTTCCCGGGCTTTCGAGAAGCTATTGCAGCTATGCCAAATTCAGAAATCGTCCAAGCTGCTGGGCATTGGATTCAGAAAGAGGCGCCTGGAGCTGTGAATACACATCTATTAAATTTCGTACTGAAGGTAACAAGTGTTACTCCATGATGGGGTATAAAAGCCACACGTTCTGACAAGCGATCAGTTATTCGACTAAGTGCATAGTGCTGTGACAACGTGAGCTGTTGCGGCATTCTTGCATGAACCTCTTTAATAGGTGGAACGCTATATAGAGAACTGACATCAAAATTTCAACCTCAGATTGAGAGCCTAAAAGTGGTTGAAGAAAAAGTAGTTGGTCATTGGGAAGTTATGTTGCCTATGAAAAAGATAACCAACATCACGATATTAGTGAGGTGTATCACATAATTATTATGAAAATTTTTTGTCTAGAATAAGGAGTGAAGTTAAGCCTTAAAAATCATTTAAAACTTTTGAGTGGGGGGTGATAATATATTCTTGATTTTTATCTCTCTTATGTCTGAGTTTTATAGCTTTATTCGACCTGCTAAGATGATTTAATTTTAAGAGTTTTTTAATGTATTTCTCACCTAGTTATAAATATTAGAAACTTAAAATATCACTAAGATAAATACCTGGAAATACGCCAAAATACCTTACCTTTTCCTAAAGATGATCGATTCCTAATTTCCACTCTTATTTTTACCCTCTTGTCAGTATTTTCAAAATTCTAGGGTATGGAAATATCATATATTTAGTATAGGCAATGTAGTTATTCATATTTGATGAATGATTATTTTATAGGTGGGAAATAATCCACATATCAAATATAAAACCTATATCTGTCACTCTAGGCCAAGTTTGTCCTTTATAGACAATTAATCCTTTTTTTTTTGAATACACTAACTATTACAAAAAAATAAGAATCGAGGTGCGTTATGTTCAAAGTTAGAGAGTTATTATGTCTGATTATCAAATCTATCACTAAGGTTTTTTCTTTTCAGATTTTATCTGTGCAGCTCTGGATACGCACCCTGGATCCTAGTCTATTAAATAAATCCAGTTTAATTGCGAAGAAGGCATAATCGATGAAATCAATTGATAAAAAAACATCGTGGTTTGCCTTAGTTGTCGGTCATATTGCAGGCATGATCGATTTGGCTGCCTTGCCAATATGGGTTGGCACACTAATTGTTGGTTACAACTTTCTTCCTACTGAGGCAGGTGGATTGGCCACATTATTTCTAATGGGTGTTGTTCTATGTAACTTAGTGCTATCACCCATATTCCATAAGATTAATGGTCGCTGGATCGCCCCTTCAGGATTTTGGCTAAGTGCAGTAATGTTTTTGTTCATGACACAGACAACATCATTTCCACTAATGGCTATTTTACACTTCGTAGCCGGTGTTGGTGCAGGTATTGGAGTCTCATTAACCCATGGCTCAATGGGCCTCACGAAAAACCCTCATCGCGTGTTTGCAATCGGTAGTATTGGCCTCGGATCGTTTGTTGTGCTTTATCTTGGAGTTACGCCAAAATTCATAGCCTCTTCAGGCCCATCAATGTTGTTTTGGGTCTTTGCTGGAGTAATGGGTAGTGCTGCTATTATCCATACACTCTTTTTCCCAAGCGTTACGCCTAATACGACAAACAAAGAGACAACTAGTAAGGAGCGTCCTAAGTTCACCGCTAAAGTCTGGTTTCTAATCATTGGGATTATGTTAATGGCTATGAATAACGCCATGATTTTGAGCTTCGCAGCTCAGGCGGGAATTAATATGGGGTTCGGTTCTGAACGAGTCCAAATGGCACTGATTAGCATGGGGATTGTAGCTATTTTTCCTGCCATGATTGCCGCAATATTGCAGTATAAAATGTCACCGATGCTGGTTGCACTATTCGGTGCGATATTACATGGAGTTTGTGCATTGTCTCTTATGTCTGCAAATAGTTTCCTTATTTTTATTCTGTCTCTGATTATTTTTCCGTCCATTTTAATGTTTACACATACATTTCTATTCGGTTACTTGATGAATTTAGAGCCTACAGGGCGTGCTGTATCAGCGACGCCAGCAATGATCATGACTGGTTCTGCCATTGGCCCGTTTTTAGGGGGAACGTTAGTTCAAAATTTTGGGTATACCGCATTGGGAATTACCGCGATGGCTTTAGCAGTAATCGCATTTATATCTTTCTTTAAGTCAAAGAGTATTGATTATTCTCTGGAGGCATGTAAGGCCTAGTAAAGCGTTTGTTTGGTTTGAAAAATAAAAAATAAAAATAGAGTGAGGTGTTTTATGTTTAATTTGGATAAAAGTGATCTTTTCAAGGTTGTATCTGTTTCTTCGGTTATATTTTATAGCGCCAGTTCCATGGCTGTTAATCCTAACGTGACTTTACCACAAGATATTAATTTAGGGCTTACAAGTTTTTATGATGGTATTACCGGTGGGCCAGGTTGGACTTACCTAGCTTATGCTAAGAAAAATCACTCCACTTCACTAAAAAACCAAAAGGGTAATGATTTAGCCATATTCGATAAGGCTGATTTTGATGCCAATATTTTGATTAACCAACTAGACTATAAGTTCAAAGAGATAGAGTCTGGTGGGAGCTTTGGCGTTGGGGCTATACTACCTATCATTAATCTTTCTTCAGCAGTCGGTAATAGTGGACCTGGGCCTAGTTTAAAAGATAATAAAACAAAGCCTGGTGATCTTACATTATACTCATATTTTCAGTTTCCGATGACAATGATTGAAGGTGTGCCTATTTTCTCTCATCGATTAGCGCTGGATGTCTCTCTTCCTACTGGAGGATATGATAAAAAAATAGATATAAACCAATCTTCCAATATGGCAACAGTTATACCTAACTGGGCTTTTACATTGTTTCTTTCAGAACGGTTAGAAGTAAGTGGCCGAGTTAGTTATATGTATAATTTTGAAAACTCTTCGCCTAATGGTAGTGCTCCTCTCGATTTTAAAGGAGAGAATGTTGATAATATCCAAGCAGGCCAGGCGGCTTGGTTAAATTTTGCCTCTTCTTATAAGTTGACACCGGAATTTTATATTGGAATTAATGGATATTATTTAAAACAATTAACAGATGACAAAGTTAACGGTCAAAATTTTTCAGGTTCTAAAGAACAAGTTTTCGCAATTGGGCCAGGTGCATTCTGGATGGCTCAAAATAGAGAGAGAAGCGTTTGGTTAAATGTTTACCATGAATCAAAGGTGGAAAATAGATTTAAAAACGATTACGTAGTTCAGATGAGATATATTCAGAGCTTCTAGTTATGACTAAGTGTCAGATTATAATTGGCTAGCTCAGTTTGATAATTAATTCACTACTTTTAACGACTAATCATTACATTAGAAGATCTATCTTGGAGATATAATAATGAAAAAGCCCAATAAATGGATTAGAGAAGAAATTGCTTCATTAGATCCGGAGAAGGATTATGTTCGAATATGGAAATTGACCAATAGCTATGGCCTAAATGATTTCATGCAGAACTTTATTTACGCTTTGACGTTCCCTAATTTTGTGGTAACTGAGTGGGGTTCCAGGGCTATATGGCGAGAAGATGGAGGCAAAGTGATTGATCGCTCTACGCATAGAGTGGAGCAGACCGGTAGTGCGAACGCATTATGGTGGTACTATGGGCCTCACGATCCACGCACTAAGAAATCTATTGCGGGGATCAATAAGTTACATGCTTATCACGCTAAGGATATGCCGGGCGCGTTTAGTTACAATGAAGACTATATTTATGTCTGTTGTTTTACTGCTATTACCATGCATAGATTACTTATAAAAATGGGTTTGCCCGGTATTTCCGAAAAAGAGAAAGTGGCCGCTCATTTATTCTGGCGTGATATGTCAGAGTTGTTTGAGTCTGAAGGCGGTAAGCCGTTGTATGGGTACCCAGAGGATTTTGATGCTCTAGTGGCTTTCTGTGAAGAGTATGAAAATAGAGAAAGACCCAAGCCTGAGCGTAGTAATTTAGTTGGCGTTGCTATCCATGAGCAGTTTGTGTTCCGCTTTTTTCCTCCAGAGCTACATTGGCTTGGTCACCAATTGCTTCGATCAATGTCGTTATCAACGACTCTTGATACCTTAAGAATTGAGCGAGCCTACCCTCAAGCTCAGGAAGTACTGCCTAAATTAATGGGCTTGGTATTCTGGTATCAGGAAAGCTTTTTTGATGACCCTAGTGAAGCGTATATTGAACGAAGAGATGCGATGTCGGCGGAAGAAAAAGCTAAAGTTCGTGAAGAAATCCGTCAATTGGATTCTGCTTTTCCTCAGCATTTTCTTTCGCTTTATCAAGATGACCCTAAGTTTTCTGGTTGCCCTTATCATGCAGCACTCAAGCAATATGCGCCTAATAAAGATTCAGCCGTTTCAGAGGAGTTACATGAGATAGAGAAACAAGCGGGTGTGATTGAATAGAAAAATTGGGGTGGGGGAGTTTCCCCCTTAACCCCAAACTAATAGGGAACATGCGAATAAGTCTCTGCCATGAGATAATCACTTTTTAAGCCATCGAGACCAACAACAAACGTCGTAAAACACGTAAGGAAATTTTTCCTTTCTCATATGAATGAGTTGATAACTTGGGATCAACTAGAAGCGGTTATTGAGCCGTTCTATCCTAAACTAGGGAATGGCAGAAGATCTTATCAGCTATCAATAATGTTCCGTATCCACTGCATGCAACATTGGGACAACATGAGTGATTCTGCCATGGAGGATGCCTCGTATGAGACTACGTGCATGCGCTTTTTCGCTGACTTATCGTTAGAAAAAACCATTACTTATTTAGATAGTTGATCACACCACCATCATGAATTTCAGGCACTTATTAGAGAAACACAAACCTTCGTGACAACTTTTTAAAGAAGTGAGCAGATGGCTGTCTGACGCAGGTATTTATCTCAAAGAAGGCACCATTGTGGATGCAACCATTATTGAAGCGGTCAGATCGACTAAGAATAAAGCCAAAGAAAGAGACCATGAGATGCACCAAACTCAAAAAGGTAAGCAGTGGTTCTTTGGCTTAAAAGCCCATATTGGTGTTGACGCTAGAACAGGGTTAACTCACAGCGTGAGTACAACGGTGCCAAGGTTTATGATATCACGGAAACAGAGATCCTTCTTCATTGCGAAGAGTGTTTTGTCTCAGCGGATTCTGGCTATCGTGGCGCTCAAAAGAGAGAAGAGTTAAAAGGTGTCAAAGCAGGCTGGTTGATTGCAGCTGGTTTTTAGGGAATTGGCCAAGCAAAATAAGAATCTTAAAAAAACACTCTAGAAAAAATAAACAACCCATTCGAACGGAATATATCAAAGCCAGTATTCGAGCAAAAGTTGAACATCTCTTAGAATCATCAAGTGTCAGTTTGGTTATAGAAAAGCTATTTATCGTGGGCTGGCTAAAAGTGACAGTAAGCTCGGTATGCTGTTTGCTTTTGCAAACGTGTATCGAGTTGACCAGGTGACCCGAGCCGCAAGGGTGTAACCCGTTTAAAAATCATTAAACTAGGTTCAATTATCTTGTTTAGTGGTAGAAAAGTGATCAACCAGCCACATTACTGACTGCCACTGGGCTTTTTAGAATGTTAAGGCGTGCGCAGCTCGACTTGATCGCATGTTCTCTAGCAACGCCTAATTTACAGTCAATATTTTTAGTTTCTTAACGAGTTATAAATAAGCATTTCGAGTTTGTTTTTTAACGATTTATTGGCATGCCTAGCAGCCATAAAAGCTTATAGTAGTGATTATTTATTAACTTAAGAGCGTTACTCTAACGCCCTTAAGTTGAAGCCTAGATCACTAATAACAGATCACTTAGAGAGAAAGTTCTTAAGTAGAGCAGTGAGTTGATCTGGTGATTCCACCGATGGAACATGACCAATCTGATTAATAACTTCTAGCTTGTCGACTTGCAGCAACGAAGCAAGTGTTTCCATCAGTTCAGGTGTCGTCGCGACGTCTTTTTCACCACAGATTAATTGTATCGGTAGTGAACTTAGCCCTAATGTATCGGTGAGATCCATATTGCCAAGCCAAGCACAGAGTGCGCCGTAACTGAAGTCATCGACGTTGGCGAGCTGTTCTTGCCAGTAGTTTGCCAAGGTAGGCTTGGTCTGCACGCTGTTTTCGCTAAACCAACGTAGCACTAAGGTTGTAGCCATACTCTCCAAACCCAGAGCCATGACGTCTTTTTGGCGGGTTAGCCACGCTTCTTTACTACCAATTTTTGCTCCAGTGTTGGTTAAGGTTGCACTTAACAAACGCTCAGGATATTGAGCCACTAGTTGTTGGCCAATCATGCCGCCTATGGATGTGCCCACATAGTGAAATTGCTTAATACCCAGTTCATCGCATTTTTCAATCAATGGGTTGATTAAGGCATTTGCTGTTAATGGGGAGGTGCTTGGGTCAAGGGCGTCGCTTAGCCCATGACCTGGAAGATCCCAGCGAATGACTCGAAATTGCTTCAATAACTCTGGGACAACACCATCCCAAACTCGGCTGTTCATGCCTAAAGGGTGACCAAGCACGATAGTGGGCTTATTACTATCACCTTCAAGTGTAAAAAATAGCTTCTTCATCAAATGTCGCTCCGTTCGATCAGCATAGCAATGCCTTGTCCGACGCCAATACACATAGTGCAAATGGCATAGCGTCCGTCAGTACGTTTTAGCTGCATAGCGGCAGATTGTAATATACGAGCACCTGACATGCCTAATGGATGCCCGAGTGCAATCGCACCACCATTTGGATTAATTCGTTCATCTTCTGCTGAAAGCCCTAATTCTTGCATACAGGCTAACCCTTGCACGGCAAAGGCTTCATTCAATTCGATCACATCCATGTCGGCGAGAGAAAGGCCAGCACGTTTTAGCAATTTTTGTACCGCGGGAACCGGACCCATGCCCATTACTGTCGGTTCAACGCCTGCAGTTGCCATACCGATGATTTTGGCTAAAGGCTCTAATTTGTAGCTTTCAACCGCCGCTTTACTGGCAATCAACATAGCTGCGGCACCGTCGTTTATACCGGATGCATTGCCTGCCGTCACTGAGCCATTATCTCGAAACGGCGCTCTCAGTTTTGCTAAATCTTCCAAGGTGGTATCAGGACGTAAATGTTCGTCTTGATCGACGATGATTGGATTACCACGTTTTGGCTTGATCGTAATCGGGGTTATTTCTTCGGCGAAGCGGCCTTCTTCTTGTGCCGCTTTGGCTTTTTGTTGAGAGCGCAAAGCGAATGCATCTTGCTGTTGACGCGTTATTTTGTAGCGCTCAGCAATATTTTCCGCCGTTTCTGGCATGGATTCAGTGTCATACAAGGACTTCAATACTGGATTGATAAAACGCCAGCCCATGGTGGTGTCTTCCAATGTTTGCTGTCTATCGAATGCGGCGCTTGGTTTGCCCATAACGAATGGAGCACGAGACATGGATTCAACACCGCCCGCTAAGATCAATTCGGCTTCACCGGCTTGAATGGCTCGAAATGCGGTACCAACCGCGTCCATACCCGATCCGCATAAACGGTTCATTGTGGTGGCGGACACGCTATAAGGCATGCCAGACAGCAGCGTTGCCATGCGCGCCACGTTACGGTTGTCTTCACCTGATTGATTGGCGCAGCCAAAAATAGCATCATCAATGGCCGCGGGATCAAGGTTTGGAGCATCACCTAGCACGGCTTGAATGACTTGAGCTAGCATGTCGTCTGGGCGCACGGCTGCAAGGGAACCTGCATAACGGCCAACGGCGGAGCGTTTAGGGTGACAGATGTAAACCGAGCTCATATTGCCTCCTGAGCACTGTGTGCTTTTTCAGTTCGTGCTTTTAATTCGCGTAATACGTGCAGTTCATTTTCGCTTGGTACTGGTGTCGTCTCAAGCGCCTCGGCGAATTTGATTTCCCAACCTGTGGCTTCAATAATGTCTTCTTTCGTTGTGCCTGGGTGTAAGCTCGTAACGGTCAGTTCTTTGGTTGCTGGGTCTGGTTTTAAAATACATAAATCCGTAATAACCACGCCTGGGCCACGACCGATATTTGGTAAATTATCGCGGCCTTTGCCATCACGGCCAAAACCAATCGTAGTGATAAAATCCACGTCTTTTACAAACGTACGTTTTGAATGTTTAACGGTAATAAAAACTTCTTTGGCGTTGGTAGAAATTTCCGGCGCACCACCACCACCCGGTAAACGGACTCTTGGATTTGCATAACTGTGAGCGCCATTTTTGCCGCCTTCAGGATGATTAGCAGCAATAACCGTGGTATTCAAATTGGCAAAACGGTCGATCTGCGCTGTCCCTAAAAAGCCCACATCGATGTGGCCACCTTGTAGCCAATAACGGAACATTTCTGGTACAGATACGGTGGTGAGAGCCGATTCACACAGTTCGCCATCACCAATAGACAACGGCAGCACATCGGGTTTGGTTTGCAAGGTGCCAGATTCGTAGATCAGGGTAACATCTGGAGCATGAGTCAAACGCGCTACGTTAGCGGCTTCGCTAGGCAAACCAATCCCCACAAAACAGGTCATATTATTGGTTAAGGCGCGTGCTGCTGTGATGGTCATCATTTCAGCAGAAGTATATTGAGTTGTATCGTTATGGGTTGTCATATTAAACATCTCCTTGGCCAAACACATGGGATTCCAACCATTGGTTGAAGCTGTCTCTGTCGCGACTGATGTTGTCCCATTGTTTGTAATAGTTGTTGTCTCTGTCGTAATAACCAAGCGCATAAGAAGGCTTTGCTCCTTCCGGTGCGACTGCAATCGCGTCAATTGCCCAGGCTGGTAAGACGCAAGCGTTTTGCGTGACTTTCAAGTCATCGACAATCTCTTCTACTGTGACAATGCTGCATTTAGCGGACAGTACAACTTCTTTTTGAACGCCAATAATTCCTTCGATAAGCACATTGCCTGCGCGATCGGCTTTTTGAGCATGAATAATGCCCACATCCGGTTTAATGGCTGGAATGGCCGCTAACTGTTCACCAGTAAAAGGGCACGTTATGGAGGCAATCTCTTTGTTGACCAGCGGTAACTCACTACCTATGTAGCCGCGAAAAACCGCTAATGGTAAACCCGCCGCGCCAGCTTCATAAGCATTCGCCATAGCAGCATGGCTGTGTTCTACCGTTTCTAGTGCGCAAGGGTAATCGTTTTCTATGGCATCACGAACTCGATGAAGCGAACCAACACCAGGGTTTCCGCCCCAAGAAAAAGTGAGTTTTCGCACACAGCCCGCGCCGACTAATTGATCATAAATCAGATCGGGTGTCATACGAATTAGAGACAGATTGCGTCGTTTCTGACGAATGATCTCGTGTCCTGCAGCGAAGGGTATTAGATGGGTAAAGCCTTCAAGTGCAATGGAGTCACCATCTTTTACATAGGTGGCGACAGCGTCTTTCAATGTCATAAACTTCGTCATAATATTTCCTGTTCGCTATACGAATTTAAGTTTGCAGTGCGAACAATATAAATCAATCTAGGATTAATGGTCAAGCCAAAATTTTGTTTTTTCTTTTTTTCTCAGGATTTTGATAAAAAACACGATGAAAAGTCTCTTCCCTCTAGCGAGCCTGTGATGAATCATAAATAATGGCGGGGTTATTAATGGCAATGAGTAAACTGGGTATGAATGAGGAAAAGCTGTCACCGGACCATAGAGATTATGTAGGTGCATTGGCATCAGGACTGGATGTCATCATGGCGTTTGATCCGCAACATAAAGAAATGACGCTGTCTGAAGTGGCTGAACAAACCGGCATGGACAGAGCCAAAGCCCGACGTTTTTTGCTGACTTTGCATGCGCTCGGATACATTAAGCGGGAAGGGCGGCAGTTCATGTTAACGCCAAAAGTCTTAGCGCTCAGTTACGCCTATAATGCCAGTAACGATCATCTTAATGTGGTTGAGCATTATCTGCATGACATCACCGCACGACTCGGTGAATCATCGTCTCTTGCTGTGCTGGATCAACAAGACATCATGTATGTGGTTCGCTCACCAGCAGCCCATCGTTTGATGTCTATCACTTTAAGCGCTGGTACACGGTTGCCTGCGGCTTATACTTCTATGGGTCGTATGTTGGTTGCGAAGTTATCGGTTGAAGAACAAAAAGACTGGCTCAACAATGTTTCTCTTGAAGCGTTCACTCAGCATAGCATTGTCGATAAGCCTGCTTTTGAGCAGATGCTTTTACAGGTCGCGGAGCAGAATTTCTGTATAGTGGATCAAGAACTTGATCTTGGCTTGCGTTCGTTAGCTGTGCCGGCGTTCACTTTTGATGGAACCTTGCTTGGAGCGATTAACCTGAGTACTAATGCATCGCGAGTAAGCCATCAAACCTTGATAGAAGAATGCTTACCTGCCCTGCAGGAGGCAGCAGAACAGATTCGGCTGCATACCAAATAGCATTGTGGTCGTGAATCGTCATAAACTGTTTGGCTGATTCTCAATCAGTTTTCCGAGGATCTTGACGGCTAGCGCCGTAATGGAATCCATAGGTTCTTTTCTACGACTAAAAATAACAGGACAGGTGATGGACTTATCCTGCAAAGGAATAAACACCACATCATCTCGTCCAAAATGCCTTACTTGCTCGGACACCAGAGCAAACCCCATCTCCGAAGCCACCAAGCCCAAAGCTGTTTGTAGGTCATTGACCTGTTGAGTCACCTTTGTGGTCAGACCTCGGCTGGTAAACAATGAAGTACAAATATCCGCGAAGGTAGGCGTCGCCGCTTTGTTTGCCGGATACAAAATCATCGGCATCTTCGCCAGTGCTTCCAGAGTCGGCTCGCCTTTTTTAAGAAGAGGGTGGCCAACATGTAATGCCACTAACAGGGGTTCTTGGAATAAGGTAGTTTGCTCCACTTGTTCGTCGGGAATGGTTAAGCGACCAAAACCAATATCAATTTTACCTGTTTTTAACGCCTCGATTTGCTCACCGGTTTTTAAATCATGCAGCAAAATATCCGCGTTAGTTTGTTGGCGTAAATCTCTCACTAAGGAGGGTAATTGGCCGTAAAACACGGATGGAACAAAACCAATGCTGAAGACGGCTTTTTGTTCCTCTGCAATTCGGCAAGTATTTTCAATGACCATATCGGCCTTCGCCAGCATTTGTTTTGCTTGTTCCCAAAAATATTCTCCTGCGGGCGTCAGTGTTAATCCTCGGGAGTGGCGCTCAAAAAGTTGCGCACCGACATCTTCTTCTAACTGTTTTATCTGTCTTGTTAATGGCGGTTGAGCAATAAAGAGTTTTTCAGCGGCGCGAGTGAGGTTTTTCTCTTCAGCAACCGCACAGAAATAACGTAGATGTCTTAGCTCCATCATACCTCCAAGGTATTGTGAGTAACCAAATGGTTATTGGCTGCTTCAAATAATCATAATAAAGCTGAGTTACTTATAATGAAAAAATGTAGTTATGTTTTTTATGCTTTGTGTTTCTTGCTTACAGCTAAGATCAAATAGGATAACAAATCAATACCTTTTAGGTATCGCTAGGAACTAAATTGATATTTGTTCTCTGTTTCGAGGGAGTCTAGTGTAAGCAGAAACAATAAACGGATGCACCTTAGCATGACATCGAAAATTACTAATATTGAAACAATGCTTGTAGATATTCCCACGATTCGCCCTCATAAATTATCCATGACATCTATGGCTGTGCAAACCATGGTGATTGTTCGTATCAAGGATGATCAAGGTCGTGAAGGCTTAGGTGAAGGCACTACTATTGGCGGTTTGGCTTATGGCCCAGAAAGCCCAGAAAGTATTAAAATGAACATCGATACTTACCTTGCTCCTTTGCTTTTCGATCAGCCACTCCATAGCATAAAATTTCTTATTCAACGTTTAAGCATGTCTGTACGAGGCAATATGATTGCTAAATCAGCTTTGCAAACCGCATTGTTGGATTTGCAAGGCAAGCATTTAGGAGTTCCTGTCTCTACTCTCTTGGGCGGCGCTATTCATCAACATATTCCCTGTCTTTGGGTATTGGCTTCTGGCGATACAGATAAAGACATTGCAGAAGCAAAAGCACTGATCGCTTGTGGTCGTCATTGCGACTTCAAACTAAAAATCGGTTCTCGACATGTTAATGACGATGTAGCTCATGTGGCGGCTATCAAAGCGGCATTGGGCGATAGTGCGAGTGTGCGAGTCGACGTAAACCAAGCGTGGAATGAGTCAACAGCAGCAAAAGGTATGGCGGCGCTTCAAGAAGCGGGCGTGGACTTAGTTGAACAGCCAACCCCTGCAAAAGAATGGGACGCTTTAGTCCGATTATCACAAAAATTCACGATTCCTATTTTGGCGGATGAAGGTGTTGCTGATGCCTCAGATGTTTTCCAGCTTGCTCAGCGGGGGTTTAATGGTGGTATTGCATTGAAAATTGCCAAAGCGGGTGGACCAATTGAAGCGCTTTATGCGGCTACCGTGTCATCTGCGTCAGGTATGGAATTATATGGTGGTACTTTATTAGAAGGTTCTATTGGTACTGCGGTGTCAATACATGCTTGGTCTACCTTACCGAAATTGCATTGGGGAAGTGAAATGTTTGGTCCTCTTCTTTTGCAAGATGACATTATAAAACAGCCGCTTAGCTACCATAACAATGGGGTAGATGTACCGGATGCGCCTGGTTTAGGTATTGAAATTGACGAAGAAAAGCTGGCCCTTTATCGACGTAAATAACACAGCACCAACGCAAACAATCATGAGGAAATGAACATGCTTTTTAAAGTTGAAATGATGGTGAATATTCCGAAAGATCTTCCGGTTGCAGAGGCAGATGCAATCAAATTGAAGGAAAAGAATTATTCACAAGAATTACAAAAAGCTGGGATTTGGGTGCACTTATGGCGGGTTGTCGGACAGTATTCAAATGTGAGTATCTTTGATGTGAAAGACAATGCTCATTTGCATGAAATCCTTACAGGCTTACCTTTGTACCCATTTATGACGATGGAAGTGACAGCCTTATGTCAACATCCATCTTCCATAAAATAGCGCTAACTATTTAAAACAAAAACAACATTTAATAAAAGTGCTGTTATGGCACACAGAAGCGGAGAGATTGAAATGACTGTTAAAACAATTCAAACAGAAGCAGTACAAACCCTATTGAAAAAAGTGGCTGGCTTGGATAATGACCAGGGTAGCCCTCGTACGAAAGAAATCATTTTTCGCTTAATGTCAGACATCTATAAGATGATTGAAGACCTAGACATTACTCCAGATGAGTTTTGGCATAGCGTGAATTACCTTAATGAACTGGGTACTAATAAAGAAGCGGTTTTGCTAGCTCCGGGTCTAGGTTTTGATCATTACCTAGATATTCGTGAAGACGCTAAAGACGAAGCAGCGGGTCTACTTGGTGGAACCCCGCGCACTATTGAAGGCCCTCTGTATGTAGAGAATGCTCCAATATCTGATGGTGAAGCACGCATGGACGATGGCCAAACGCCGGGGCAGGGCATGTGGCTTCACGGCAAAGTATTGGATGAAGATGGTAATCCAGTTGCTGGTGCGATTGTCGATATTTGGCATGCAGATTCGAAAGGTGGTTACTCTTATTTTGATCCTACACAAAGTGAATTTAATCTACGTCGCAGAATCGTAACGGATGAACAGGGCTGCTACCAAGCTCGTAGTATTGTGCCAAACGGCTACGGCTGCCCACCAGATGGCTCTACAATGAGGATTCTTCGTCAGCTTGGCCGTCATGGTAATCGTCCTGCTCATATTCATTACTTTGTTTCTAAACCAGGCTTTAAGCATCTAACTACGCAGATCAACTTAGCGGGTGATGAATACACCTATGACGATTTCGCTTTTGCGACTCGTGACGAATTGGTCGTAGAGGCAACGACACTAAATGATAATAGCCATGGTTTTAATGATGAATATTTAGACGTTGAGTTTAACCTAGATGTTCTAAAAACCGATAAAACAGAACTAGAAGACAAGCATGTTCGTGCAAGAGCGACCATTGACTGACCACGTATCATAAAATATCTTATATTTAGATAGTTATGTTTAAACCTTTACTATTAAATTTGGTAAGGGTTTAAACGGCTTTAAAAAGTATATTAATCTATTTATCTAGGATAAGTGTAGTGGTTAAGTAAAACTAACCACCGCTTTATAGTTAACCCAATACTGTTTTTCTTTTTTATTTGGACTTATACCAGCATTGTGCTGATGAGGACTTAACTGACTGTAATAATCGATGATGTATTTCATGATATGGTGTTTAGCTTGTTCAAATGAGTGATAACCATACGGTGGCACCCATTCTATTTTTAAGCTTCTGAAGAATTGTTCCATTGGGGCATTATCCCATCAATTTCCACGTCGGCTTAAGCTTTGAGTCATTTGGCATTGCCACTGCGTTTGTCTGAAATCACAACTGGTATAGTGGCTGCCTTGATCACTGTGAAACATCACGACGTTTATACGCCATTTTCAATGCATTACTTGTTAACTCACTATTTGGTGACAGAGACATGGCACAACCAACTGGCTTACGAGCATTAATATCCATCACCATGGCAAGATAGGTCCAACGTTTCACTGTCCAAATGTAAATCACATCTCCACACCATACAATGTTTGGTGCCTCAACATTGAAACGATGGTCTAAATAACTTAGTACATCAAGATATGCATTCCCCGTATTTTTATAGGTGTGATTTTGTGTTTGACAGCTCTCTAGTCCTAGCTTTTTCATCAAGTGCCAGACTCTGTAGCGACTTAATGGCGTTTCTTTATCAGCCGCCATATCGGAGATACTACGAGTACCACCTGAGCCTTCGCTTTTATCAAAAAGCTCTTACACCAAGACTGTTTTCGCTATTCTTTTAGCGCTAGTAGGCTGCTTAGAGCGCTGTTTCCAATGGTGAAAGCTACTTCAATTTACATTAAACACATCACACGGTTTTTGACAGGTTAGCTCTTCTTAAGTTTTCGGTTATCGAAAACTGTTCAGGGAGTCGGACATCAAGAGAGCGGTAGCCTTTTTTAGAGTATCTTTTTCCATTTCAATGTCTCGAATACGCTTTTCAAGCTCTCGTATCTTTAACTGTTCGGGCGTCATCGGAGTGGCTTTAGTGCTTTCATCTCGTTCTTGTTTCAATTGACTCCATTGTTGAATAACCGACATTCATAGCTTCTGCGGCTTCTCGGACGTTGTAATCTTGGTCAATGCCTAGCTGTGAGGCTTCTAGTCGAAATTCCAGACTAAAGTTAAGCTTTGGCCTTTTACTCATGTTGTCACCTAATTATCTATTGGTGAATATTAGCACCTCTAATTAGATGGCCAAATTAACTGTGCCGCTACAACTCCTACCCGATTTTTCTCTTATTTTTTCATCCTACAAAATACATTTCTCTACGATTTCCTTACAAATTAAATCTCTTATAGTTATTTTTCAGAGAGCTCTCATCTGTTGCGCATCACTTTTTGTCCTTTTTAGCCTACTATTGTGTAAATATTGTATTGCTTAAGAAATACTTGCTGGTAATATCAGGATATGTGCTTCTATACTTGAAGCGTATAATTGACTTAATGATTAAAAAATAAAATTTCCAATAAAAATAACAATGGAGCTTATTTATGACTACCTCCTCAAAATTCTTGTTTAAAGCAAGTCTCGTTGCTGCTTCTGTGGCAGCGGCGTCATCAGCCTATTCAGCTGGTTTTGCTTTAAATGATCACAGTGCTACAGCCTCAGGTAAAGCCTTAGGTGGGGTGGCAGCGTCTAATGAAGACATCTCTGCTAGCTTTTGGAACCCTGCGTTATTTGTAAATGCCAATGAAACGACCGTCTATGTATCGGGTGCTTATGTCATGCCGAGTATGGATGTAAGTAATATTTCTGCGACTGATCCACTATCTAGTGCTCTTTCTATTTCTGGATCCTCCACTAACAACGACTCAGTCGATAATACATTGGTCCCAGCTTTTTATTTTGCAAAGCCGCTATCGGATAAAACTGTTTTTGGTGTTTCCTTGAATGTTCCATTTGGACTATCTGGTGACTATGGACAAGATTGGAAGGGGCGCTTTCATGCCACTGAAACGGGTATTCAAGACATTGCTTTGAGCTTTTCTCTTGCTCATCGTGTTAATGACTGGGTCTCCGCTGGTGCCAGTGTACAGATTCATCGTGCAGAAGTTGTTTTAGAGTCTGCTGTAGGTTCAACTACGGCAGCAGATCGTGAAGGGGTTGGTCGTATAGAGGCTGATGATATTGGTTACGGATATGCTTTAGGTGTAATGTTAGAGCCGAAAAAGGGTACTCGTATTGGTTTAGGTTATCGCAGTGAGGTTGAGTTTGATTTTGAAGGTGATGTCAAATACAAAGGCAGTGCCGCAGCCTTAGCTTTTCTAAATTCAGCTGCAAATTTAGAGAATGCAGATGTTAGTGACTCGATAACTTTTCCTTCGGTTTTGTCTATCAGTCTTGAGCAAGATTTAACGCCAAAATTGGTGTTAGGGCTAACGGCCATCAGGACGGGTTGGGGAGTGATGGAAGAGGGTATTAATATCGATTTTGATAGTAGTCAATCTAATTCTAGACTTAAATTCGGCTTTGATGATCAATGGATGTATTCTGCGGGTTTAACCTACGCATACTCTGATAAGTTGACGTTACGTACCGGTTTGGCAATGGATAACTCACCAGCAACGGATGAGTATCGTTCGGCTCGAACGCCAGATGGCGACCGTAAATGGGTTTCAGTTGGCGCAACTTATGACTTCAATGAAATGACGTCTGCGACTTTTTCGTTTACCCATGTGATGATCGAAGATGTGTCTGTTGACCGAGATGGTACAGGGGAAGATGCTGCACGTGGTACATATAGTGCAGATTATGAATCTTCAGCTAATGTTGTTTCTGTCGCGATGAATATGGCGTTCTAATTTATCATTACATAAATTGTTATTGCGTTTAAAAAAGCCAGAGTTCAATTTGAACTCTGGCTTTTTAGTGTCTGGGGTACGGTGTTCTTTGAGATATTGATATCTTATTGGTTTGATCTTAATAGACCATACGCAGCTCTTTGGCTTTGGCGTTATTGCTTTCTGTCCAGTCTGACATAGGGGACGGTTTACCAAAATAATATCCTTGTAGTGTTTGGCAGCCTAAAGCAGTTAGCAGAGTGGCTTGTTCTTTTGTCTCTATACCTTCAGCGATGACTTTCATGCCAAGGGACTCGGCAAGCTGTATGGTGGATTTCACTATATCTACATGTCGTTGGTCACCAGGTAGTGGTGAAACAAAGCGACGGTCTATTTTGAGGATGTTGGCAGGGATGTCTACAAGTTGTCCTAGAGAGGCTTGGCCCGTGCCAAAGTCATCAATGGCAATGGAGTAGCCATATTGCGATAAGCTTCTTAAACGCTTATGTATGAGCGGGTGAGTCATTACAGGGCTAGTTTCTGTGATCTCAAGCTCAAGCATGTCCCCAAGCCATGAGTTATCAGCAATTAACGTCATCAACAAAGCAAAGAAAGAATCATTCATTAGCTCTTGGCCAGCTAAATTGAATGCGATAGGCGTGTGAATGTGCTCTTTATGCCACTCAGTTAGAGTAGTGACGAGTTCCAGTACTAGGTTTTCGGCAAGAAGTGGAAGTAGCCCTAATTTCTCGGCAATTTTAATGAAGGTTGTGGGTGGAATAAACTTTCCATCACATTGCCATCTGGCGAGGGCTTCAAAGGAGCATATTTGTCCATTTGGAGATACCTGTGGTTGTAGCCAAATCGCGACCTTTTTATTCTTTATCGCTGTACTGAGCTTTAAGCCAAGTTTGTGTTCTTCAACGAGTTTGTGTTCAAGATCATGGTTGTAGTACGAGAAGCGACCGGTGCTGTTTGAATACTCCAAAGCCATTTCACAGTGCTCTAACAGTTCTTCTGCTGTTCTGCCATCCGTGTGGTAATAGGCGATCCCAACTTGATAATCTATATTGAGTTTATTTCCATCAACCGTTATCTGGCTCGGCAGAACGGAGTGAATGAGAGTTGAGAGGTTTTTTTGGATTAAATAGGTTTGTCCTAATGGAACAAAGCAAGAAAATTTCACTCCGCGTAAACGACCTATAATAGCTTGTTTTGAAAGTTTCTTTTGCAGAGTCTTTGAAAAATTGAGAATAACCTTGTTGGCGCTGTCTTTGCCATATTGCTTATTGAGCAATTTGAATTGACTAATACGGATAATAAACATCGCGCCTGTTAAATGCTTGTCTTGCTCATTTATGCGTTGATTAACCTGTCTACAAAAGTGTCTGTGGTTTGGAAGCAGAGTCAGTAAATCGAAATGTGCTAAGCGACTATTGGTTTGTTGCGTGTTTTCTAGTTCTTGCTGTATTGCCCGCAACTGAGTCGTATTTTGCAGATGAAGAACATAGTAGCCGTGTTGGGTTAATGAGGCCCGACGAATTTCAATGTGTACGTTAGTTTTTTGTTTTAACGTACATTCGGCTACGTTTGATTGCCAAAAAAAGCGTCCTGTATCACCGAGAGGGGCTAGCCAGTCAGTAATAGTAGAATCAGAAATATGGGTTTTAGGGGAATCTGTTAGTAGCTCTCGAACCAATTGATTGGCCTTAAGTATTCGCCCTCGTTGATCGCATAATAGGGTTGGTGTCCCTGTGTTCTCAAAAAATTCTTCGTACATTGCGTAATTGTCATTTAGCTTTTGATAAAGCAGCTTCATGTGAGAAGCATTGTTTTCGAGTGTATGAATGATTCTAGAGACTGCTAGCGGTAAGCCTAGATTGAGCGTTGCAAAGGTCAGTAACTGAAAGTAAAAAGACGAGGCGATATCGGTTTGGCCGTTATCTAGCCCGTTGCTCGTCATTAAGTAAAAAGGATATATATTGGCAACCATTGCTACTAAAGAGGCTCTGAAGCTGAACAGTAGGCGAGTAATGAGAGGCAGGGAATACAAAGATACTAATGCGTATTTTGCAGCATGAAACTCTTCGCTTAACGTCAGTAGAAGAAAGCTGGTTGTGATTAGGGTAATAAGAAATAGAATCGCTGTAATCTTGGCGTATTTTCTACTGAAATAAAGAAGTCCACCAAGGAGGCAAAGGTACGTACTATTGATGCCTAAAAAAGTGAGGTCTTGATAAGTAATTAGATAATGTACTTCTGAAACCGAAAAAATACAGATCGTCAGCGCGATTAAGATACGCAGGGCGCTTTGTTGAAATGCTTTTTCATCGCCCTCTATTGAGGAGTCTGAATCTACTAAAAAATAATTCTTAAGAAAATTGATAAACATTAATAAACTTCATAATGCGAAAAAATAAGCCGCAGTTATTTGCGGCTTTCAATAGACAGTACCTAAAAATCAAGAACTTGACTACGCTAGTTTATAATTTAAATTAAAAATTATGCGTTAATTTGCCTTAAATGATTGTCCCAGTGTACGTTAGGATGTTTTTTGATCACTTTGCTGACGTTTTGGACAGGATTGCTTTTTAGCTGAGAGCCTATGCCGCTTGTTAATAAAAACTCATAGGCGTTATCTGTCGCAACAAGACCACAAACATCTCGGCAATTTTCAACGCCAAGAAAGGTTTTTGAACTCACGTGCCAGTAGGCAACTAAGCCGCCTCTTGGGGTGCTGATGGCAAGTATTTCACCTGAACTATCGAAGCAAACGCTGCCGCAATATTGCTTAAAGCGGACTCGCACTTCTTCCGGAATCGGCAGATATTCAAGCTCTGCTTGATCAAGACGAGATATAGCAACCAATGGCACTTGGTCCCACATCTCACCTTGATATTGAAAACCTAAAGCAACGGTTCCTTGTTGGTTAACGTCAAGATGTCGAATGCTCAACTGATGTAAATCAGCGCTATTGGCGGACTGATTTAAAACAGTACCATCTTGCAGATTTAGATAAGTAACATTAGGTTTCATGGTATCTAGATTTAAGATTTTTCGATCTTCATCTGGGTGCGTCATTAGTCCGCCATTGGCAATAATCAGCACTTGGTCATTTAAAAGTACGGACTCGTGAGGGCCAATTCCGTTACTGCTAAAAGAATGAAGTACCTGACCGCTTGGCCAATCGCGCACAAATATTTTGCCTTGTCCTGTCGGATAATGGTTTTCTTGGGTAATTAAGCGCTTACCATCAGAAGTAAATAGGGCATGACCATAAAAATGATGGTCTTTACTTGGCTTGATGCGAGTAATTTTTTGATGAGTGGATACATCAAAGAAATCCATAAAGAAGCCAGGTCTTCGCGCAACAATACCAACAATGCTCTGGCTCGGGTGGATAACAGGAGCATGGGCTCTATCTAGCAGCTGAGTACTCCAAGCAATATCGCCATTTTCTTTGAACAGGCCAAAAAAATGTTCTTTCTTATTTAAAGAATACGCAGAGGCATAGAGCTTCTTGCCGGAATGTTGTTGGGTTAATGTTGCCCATGATGGCGTACTAACGACTGCACCGCTCAAGGCACTCATCGCAAGGAAAGACCGTCTTGTCAGCATCTTAGGTTAGTCTCCGTCTCTGCTGTTAAAACCAATCTGGAAACCTAGTTGAGTGACCATGCTTGATAAATAAGATTGGCTGTTAGAGATAGATTTCACGAGTGGTTTTGCCAGTGAGATGCGTTCTTCTTGCGTATGGTTTGCATGGAAGAAGTCTCTTGGCAATTGAAGCGCCAACTTTATGTTCTGAGTGAGCTGTTCATCAAACTGATCCGCGAGGACCGGGTTGGTTTGCTTTGCTAGATCATATAGAGATGGTGAGCCTACATGATAAATTTCACGGTAAGACTGCAGATTTTTTTGAATAGATCTTAATGAAAGATCACTTCGATAAAACTCGGCAAGTTTTAGGTTTTCGCGACTGTTATAACCAATAGGTGTTTCGAGCTTGGCGTCTTTGACGGCCGACATATGCTCGATCCATTGCTGCAAAAATAACTCCAAGGCGACTTTTTCGGAATCAAAGCCAGTACCTTCTTCATCGAATACCCAGTCTTGTGCCTTTCCATCTTGCCATTGTTTGGCAACCGCAGTAGCACTTTCTAAATGATGAGTGGCCACTTTTTCAAGTAATCGGCAATGCTCCGCAGATCTTGTTGGCTCAAAATCAGGGTGGTACAGCAAGCTTTCAATCGCCGTTAAACCTCTTACTGCAATACTGGCTGATGTCCAAAACTTCGGTGCATCCATAGCTGCAGGATCACCTTGTGCTAATGCTCTAAGCTGGCGTTGAGTAACGCCTTTTTTGTCGGGCCAATATTCAAAAGCGTAATAGCGCATAAAGTAAGTGACGGGGCCAAAATTGAGCCATTGTACCTGTTGCCAATCCAAAGCGTTGGCCTGAAAAGCCTCTTGTGCGTCATTAAGCTTTGCTTTAGAAGGGGAAGCGCAGAGCTCTTCTGTGCGAATTTGTAATGTCTTTGACGATTCTGTGTAGGCCTCGTAGCCTTGCTTGACGACATTGGTAACGATGCCATCAAGTGGGCCTTGCCACTGACCAGCAGACGCTAGTAACGGTGTGGACGCGCTAATGGCTATGGCAATTAGTTTTGGAAAATATTTCATTACAGCGACTCCAAAAAATAGATGAGTTTTTCACGTTGTTCTTTATTTAGATTTTTGTAATATTCTTTGCTCTGATTCGCTTCTCCACCATGCCAAAGAATGGCCTCTTCGATGGTTTGAGCTCGGCCATCGTGTAGAAAACTCACACGGCCTGACACTTTTTCTGATAGACCAATTCCCCATAAAGGCGCTGTTCGCCACTCGCTTGGGCTTGCGGAAAAGCTTGGAAATCCACCTGCGAGCTCAGGCCCCATATCGTGCAACAACATATCGGTAAAAGGGTAGAAAGTGCGATTATTTAAAACGGCAAATTCTGAGCTATTTCCTGTTTCCATCTTTGGGGTATGACAGCTTGCACAGCGGCCATTATCAAAAAAGCGTTTGCCCTCTAAAAATGTTTTATTGGTTAGATTGCGCATTGCAGGAGGGGAAGACAATGATACAAAAAGGTCAACGAGTCTAGTTTGCTGTTTATCAACTTCTAAATTGTCTAAATGTGAGCTATTGCCATTTGGGCTTTGCATGCAATCGCGTTGGAATTCAGTGCAATCACCTGATGGTTTTGGATTGAGAGGGGTAGATAATCCCAAATCCGAATTAAACGCTGACTGATTTTGGGCACTAACGCTTGTGGCTGTTGCTTTGTAGCCAAAACGGCCAATAACTTTTTCTTTGTCACTCAGCACCCAGCTTACGCGGCCACTAATGCCGTCGTTGTTTTTATCATCTGGATCGGCGCCAGATATAATGAGTTTGTCCGGAATATTATCTAATAACCCCATACCAACTAAGGCGGGTGATACCAGCATGGTAAAGCCAGTGCTGTCTTCGAAGTCGCCATAGTTCAGTATGGTCCAATGAAGGTTCGGCTTTCTAAGTATAACCTCAGTACCATCGTTTAGTGTTTCTGTGTGTGTGCTGTAAGTGAGGTAATAATCGCCTTCAGGCAAAATGCCAGGCGAACTTTGGCCTTGAAATTGATGTCCGTAGCGTTTGTCACCAACAGGAGAAAAGATTTTATTCGTTTGGATGTTGGAAGCAGGATAAGACTTTCCAAGCTTAATTAAAAAAGAAGGTACGGATGTGCCGTTGATATTTGCTTCTGGAGCATGGCCGCGACCACTATTCAAATGGCAGTTGTTGCATGAGCGAGTGTTGAATAGTGGGCCTAAGCCATCGCTAGCGGTAGTCGAAGATGGGGCTGGAACCCACAACTTTTGAAAAACATTTTTACCAATATGGAAGTCTAGTTTGTCTTCAACCGTAATACTGGCAAGAGGTGTGGAATAATCACTGGCAATAGCTGTGTTCTGGAAACAAAAAAAGCTGGCGTAAACGCCAGCTACTAAAAAAATACCATTTTTTAAATTTGCAGTCATAAATAGACAAATACCATTAACTGACTAAATGACACATCTTCCATGGCATCTCATTCGTTTATTTTATAGTGGAGCAGTTAAATCTGCTCTCTATTGAAATACGGCGCTTGGATTGTCCAAACTATCAGACCCTTCTAGAGCAATGCCTTCAAGGTTTAGTTCATGAATAACGTCTTCCGTAGAGCGGGTTTCATTAACCAAGGAATCTACAAAAGTTTGCACGAGCTGATTGCCTTTAGTGTTATTCATGGCGATTAAAACATCAAACGTTTGACCTTTTGCTGCCGCATCGACCATTGCTTGAGCAGCGGCTTCGGTTTGATTAAGGTTTTGTTTCATTTCCTTATCTAGCTGTGGGTTTTGTTTAGCCACCAAGTTAGATAAAGATGCGCCTTTAACCCAGCTACCATCGACACGTTTGTATTCACCTAGGTAAGCATTTTTGATGCCTTTAGCATCATAGTAATGTGACCAATGGGTATTGTCTGAGAAACAATCATGTTCTTCTTCTGGATCGTGTAGCATCAAACCAAGTTTGGTTCTTTCGCCACCCAATTCACCGTATGCCAAACTGCCCATGCCGGTCAGAATAGTAGAAAGACCTTGCTCTGGTGATTGCTCTAATAATGCAACACGAGCTGCGCCGCCTTGCTTCCAATTGTTCGCCATTTCTTCTAGGTCAGAAATAAGCAAATCAGTAGCCGCTACCAAGTAGTCACGACGACGATCGCAGTTACCATTTGTGCAGTTGTTAAGATCGAAATCGGTAGCAGGGCGTTCGCCAGCACCTGGGTTTGTACCGTTTAGATCTTGACCCCATAGCAAAAATTCAATGGCATGATAACCACTGGCAACGTTTGCTTCTACGCCATCAGCTTCTTGAAGGCTGTCGGCAATCAATTCAGGCGTAATGTCAGTTGTATCTACTTTTACACCACCAATTGTTAAGCTTTTAGAAGCGATAACATTTGCAGCATAAAGAGGATTTAGATCAGATTCTGTACCGTAGCTGTCTACCGCTACATAATCGATCAAGCCTTCGTCTAGTGGCCAAGCATTAACTTTACCTTCCCATTCATCCACAATTGGATTACCGAAGCGATACACTTCGCTTTGCTGATAAGGAACGCGAGCGGCAACCCAAGCAGTTCGAGCGGCTTTTAAGTTTGCTTCTGTTGGATTAGCTAAAAAAGTATCAATAGAGGAGCGAAGCGCTTTGGCTGTTTGTAAAGAGTCACCGTAAACAGCTTCTGCAATATCAGCATAGTGAACGACAACGGAATTCGCTGTGACTGCTGTAGATTCTTGTTTTACGTTTGCTGGTCCGCAAGCGGTAAGCATCGCACCGGTAACGCAAATGGCGATGGGGGTTAACAATCGTTTCATGTCTGAAGCTCCAATATTATTTTGTGCAAGTATAATATTGGAAATGAAAACGATTATCAATGAGTAAGTTTGCACATTTTTTACATGAATAGTGCGGAGGTGTTAATTGCCGCACTGGTATTGAAAAGTATTGCCTGTCGTTTTTTGTAGATCGTATTCACAGGCTTTGTCTCTTAAAAGGCTCTGCCCCTCCCAAGAAACACTCATGCTAATAGGTGATTTGTTCTTATAGCTAGGAATAAATCGATAAGCCGCCACCACATCAATACTACTATTTGCTCCCAACTGAACAGATTGCCCAATGAGTCGCTGACGAGTTTCTGTGTTGTACAAAGTGTAATCTGTTGTGTATTCCTGATCACCATTCTCGTGAGAGAAGTTTAACCAAATTTTACGGTAAGTTTGCGGCTCAGATGTCGGGTTAGTAAAGCGTAATTTAGTATAGATAATTTGAGAGCGAGATAAGCTCGTCTGTGCATTTTGACTTACTTTTAGATACGAAGTGTTTGATTCCTGCCAAGGCATGTTCGTACCAAAAGAAGCATCAACAATCTGAATCGTTTCTTTTGCAAAGTGCGCTTCTGCAAATTGAAGCAGATCCTTTGCTGGCGCGTACAAAGCCAAGGCAATAACACCCAGAAGTGCCACTTTATGAATTGTATGAGTAGGGCTTAATAGCTTGATCATATCCACATCCTTAAAATATCTTTACTGTTTATTTATACAGTACTGTATATCCAAACAGTAAATTTGTATAGCGTCTTTTTCAAAAATAGTTTGCAATTCTCAAAAAAATTCTTGATTTTGATCTAGATGGGATTTTTTGAATATTTAAAAAATAATGTTTGATTTTATTTACTTGATTGAATTTAAAGGGGATTTTAATGATTCCCACAGCCTTCTTAACGGTTTCTGTGGACAAGATTTCTTTGTTCTTTTTTTGTCGGCAGATGATAGAAAACTCACCGTATTCGATGGTAATAAATGTGTCAGACACTATAATGCAGCCACAAATGAGTAATGAGGTTGGTTGTGGATAACGTTGATGTGATCGTAATTGGTGCCGGAGCGTCTGGTTTAATGTGTGCAGCAACAGCTGGCTACCGTGGGAAAAAAGTAGTGGTGTTGGATCACGCAAACAAAGCAGGTAAAAAGATTCTTATGTCCGGTGGTGGGCGTTGTAACTTCACCAACATGGATGCGGCACCTAAGCATTTTTTATCTGACAACCCCCACTTTTGCATTTCTGCACTACGTCGCTTTTCATCTCAAGACTTTGTTGATCTCGTGGATCGCCATGGTCTGGATTATGTAGAGAAAACACCGGGACAATTATTTTGTGAACATTCCGCAAAAGATCTACTTGATATATTGCTGACAGAGCTTGAATGGTCTGGTGCAGAGCTAAAGTTAAACACAAAAATTCATAATATTGATTTTCAAGACGGACAGACCGTTGTCAAAACTAATCAAGGAGACTTTGCTTGTGAATCTCTTGTGGTTGCCACAGGTGGTTTATCAATTCCTACCATGGGCGCGACAGGTTTTGGTTACGATATAGCCAAGCAAGTTGGACATGATATTTTATCGACACGTGCTAGCTTGGTACCTATTACTGTACAGCCAGATCGTAAAGCACAATTTTCTGAGCTATCAGGTATTGCCTGTGAAATATCCGCAACGGCAAATGGCGTCACTTTCCAAGAGCCAATGTTGTTTACTCACCGTGGCGTGAGCGGTCCATCCATATTACAAATCACCAATTTCTGGCAACCAGGTGAAGCCCTTAGCATTAATATCGCTCCGACCTTGTCGTTAGTCGACTTACTTGATGTTCGCCAAAGTACTCCGAAAAAGAGCTACGAGGGTTTCTTGTCTAATGTTTTGCCAAAGCGATTGGTAGAGCTAATAAAAGCCGAATTCCCTTGGTTGACTGAACGCAGCGCACAAACCTCGAACGAACAGGTCGACAGTTTGTTCAATTATCTCGCGAACTTTGACATCGCACCGAATGGAACAGAAGGCTATCGCACCGCGGAAGTTACCCTTGGTGGTGTTAACACCAACGAAGTGTCTTCGAAAACTTTTGAATCACAAAAACAAAAAGGTCTCTACTTTATAGGTGAAGTCCTAGACGTGACTGGCTGGCTTGGCGGCTATAATTTCCAATGGGCCTGGGCGAGTGGCTTTTGTGCTGGGCAGTATGTTTGATGGTTTACCGATATATAACTTAATTTATTGAACTTATTGTTGTGCCATTGCGTACAGTTAAGAAAGGCTGTGAGGGTGGTTATGATGCGATGGTTTATGTTGTTGATGTTATGTGTTTGGCCGTTAGTCAGCTGGGCAGATGCGACCGCTTGGCAGGCATGGCGTGATGGAAAGGCGGTTTTTATCATGCGACATGCTTTAGCTCCTGGTGGCGGTGATCCCAGTGGGTTTGCTTTAGAGGATTGCAGTACTCAACGCAACCTCAATGATATAGGACGAAAACAGTCCGTCGCTTGGGGGGAATATATTCGAAGCCAACATAGCGGCCCGGTTCAGGTTTATAGCAGTCAATGGTGTCGTTGCTTAGAAACGGCGCAGCTGATGTCGCTGGGTGAGGTGGAATCATTGCCAATACTGAACTCATTTTTTGCAGGCCAAGGAGATAGGGTTGCTCAAACAGAAGGTGTACTGCGGATGTTTTCCCATGAGTCTGTGGGTAAACCCACTATATTGGTCACGCACCAAGTGAATTTCACCGCCTTAACACAAATCTACCCAAGTTCTGGTGAAGCCGCCATTCTTGCACTGCCTCTCACGATGCCAGTGAAAATTTTGGCTCGCATTGAGCCAAGATAAATGTGATGGACGACTGTGGCAGCGGGCGCTACTTTATGATTTTATAAACCGCGGCAATGTCTTCTTCCGCAAAGCCAGCTTTTATGGCTTGTTTGAACGCTTCATTGGCAATCGTGGCGGTTGGCACAGGTTGCTCTAGTTGATCGTCTAGGGCGACAGCAAGGTGCGTGTCCTTTTGCATATGCTTAAGCTGATTGAAAGCTGCTGACCACTGCAAGAAACCAACTCTGCTCGTTATATTACGATAGCTGCTTGGTCGACTTTGTTGTTTTTAATTCATCTAGTCCTGCTTGAAATGTCATCATTGGACGATAGCTTAAGTCTTGTTTAGCTTTGGTAATATCTAGGGTAACCTCTACAGCGCTTGTGGCGTATTCTTGGAAAGTAACAGGAAGTGGACTGCTTTTTGGGGCTAGACGACGGCGTAAGCTGTCTAACTTTGCAATTACGAGAGGGATAAAAGCAGGGATGTTTTTATCTGGCACAGTTAGCCCGTGCGCTTCGATTATGCCGGAAATGGTCTCTCGGAATGGTCTATCATCGCCATCGCTAATGAAATAGATTGCCTTAGGGGCGCCGTAATAGAGAGAGGCTTCAATTGCATTGCATAAGTTAGCAATGTGTGTCGTTGACGAGAGATAGTGTCCGCCGCCGATCCAGGCAAAAGTTTGATTTTCAATAGCCTTTAGTATTTGTGGCATGGCTGTTGTATCGTCGCGACCCCAGACAAAGCGAGGTCTCAGCACAATAACAGTGAAAGTGTCACAATTCGCATTCAACACTATCTTTTCTGCTAGTTGCTTGGTGTGTGAGTAGTCTCCTACACTTTTTTTGGGATATGAGGCGTCTTCCGATACATTTTTTATAGGCTTGCCTGTCAGTAGTACTGAATCAGTGCTGATATGAATGAACCGCTTCACTCCAGCTGCCTTTGCGGCTTTGAGCAGTTGGGCTGTACCATCGACATTAGTTTTAAATTGGTTTTTGGAAAGGTTCTTGTGGTCTGTATCCGCGGCTGTATGAATTACGATGTCGCAGTCTTTTAGGTCGTTCCTTAGTGTGTGACTAAGTAAATCCCCATATACGAATGTTAATTGGGTGTCTTTAAGGATTTTGGTTTTTTCTTTGTCTCGTGAAAGACCAACGATCTCATGAGACTGAGCTAAGTGCCTAGCAACATTCCGTCCAACATAACCTGTAACGCCTGATATAAAAATTTTCATAGAGAACCTATATTAACTTGTAGTTTAACATGTGAACATATTTTGTTATTTTGTTCACAAGAGGTAACTTAACAGGTTAACGCTTGATGTCAATGTGTTTTTCAGACATGCTTTCGTGTCTACAGAAGATGGATAGAATTTAACGTAATGATTCTCAGAGAAGCGCAAAAACTCATTTTGAAATATGGGTACCCTAAAGTGACCATGACAGACATTGCCAATGCCTGTCAGATCTCTCGAACCACTCTTTATAAATCATACCCAAATAAAGAGTCGATTGTCGTAGGGCTAATTAATGAATCACTAGAGCATAATATTCGTGAGACAGAAGGGTTAGCTTTGTCTGATCTATCGTTTCGTGGAAAGCTTGAACGTTTTTTTGATGTTTGGACGCTTCAGCCAGCAGCTTCAGTGATAGAGTTGGATACAGGGCGAGATATTTTACAAAATGTATCTTCTTATGCGCCTGACGCAGTTAATAATCACTATGAAATTTTTCAGGCTATGCTTGCTGAGTTAATCAGGGGTGTTCTGCCAACGGATTCTAGTTTGGATGCTCAAGATTTAGCTTACATTTTTTCAGTTACTTCTCGTGGAATTAAGGCTGATGCACAAACTTTAGAAACATTAACAAATCAAATTGACCTATTAATCGATATTATAATTAAAACGGTCAAACCTGTTTTTTTAAATATGACTTGAAGCGAAGGTAAATGCCGAACGGCTTAATTTAATAACTCTCTTAATGGAATGTTGTTTTGTATGGTGTTGTCGATTGCTGCTGAATTTTAAGATTTCACTTTTCTCAAAAAATGCTCACGTAAGGACGCGGCTTACAGGCCAAGAAAGCTCATATTCCAATTTTATGGAGCGATGAATTTAGATAGCACACTGAGAAGAGAGAAAAGGAAAGAAGGTAGAGGAGTACTCCATTACCTTCTTAAATGTTACTGCAATCACTACTTTATTACTTTATAAACTGCGGCAATGTCTTCCTCTGCAAAGCCTGCTTTTATCGCTTGCTTAAAGGCTTCATTAGCAATAGCGGCGTTTGGCAAAGGCTGCTCAAGTTGATCGCCTAGGGCGACGGCAAGGCGCATGTCCTTTTGCATGTGCTTAAGCGGAAAGCTGGTGGTGTAGTCTTCCTTTAGCAGCATGGCGCCTTTGCCTTTAAACATAGGGTTCGCCATGGCGCCCGCATCAACGATGTCTAAAATCTGCTGACCGTCTAAACCGGCTTTTTGTCCTAAAGACATGCCTTCACTGAAAATGCTTAGCATGCCGCCCATCATCATATTTACGACGAGCTTCATGTTTGCGCCTTGGCCGACTTCACCGAGGTAGGGTGACATTTTACCCATCACCTCAAACGCACTTTTTGCGTCGTCATAAAGCGATTGATCGCCCGCAGCAAGAATGATTAACGTGCCGTCTTCAGCGGGCTTTTTCGTACCTGAAACAGGCGCTTCTAAAAAGCGTCCGCCTGCTTGAGAAATTAAATCGGCAATGGCTTTTGAGGTTGTGTCGTCAACCGTCGACATATCAACGTAACCACGACCAGCGCCAATGCCTGCCGCGACGCTATCAGGGCCTTGGCAAAGCGCTAACGCCGCTTCAGGGTCAGACACCATGGCGAAGGTAATATCGCAACTTGCGGCTACGTCTTTTGGTGTTGCGCCTTGGCGAGCGCCTAGAGATACTAACTCAGCACATTTTACTGGGTTACGATTCCAAACGGTTACGTCAAATCCCGCTTTTACTAAATTTTCAGCCATGGCTTTCCCCATGATGCCTAAACCTAAAAATCCAACACTGTTCATAAAATGCTCTCTTATTTGGTGTTATTTCCATCAGTGTAACAAATAGAAAAAGTTATCGTCTGCAAATAATGGTGATACGTAAATCACGGTATTGTTGTGATTGGCGTGAGCGAAGGCGACCGCTAGATCATTGTGGCTTGCCTATGATCCGCTACCAGTTCCATAACCCAGTCAATAAAGCATTCGGCACTGTATTGGTTGGCATTTTTGGTTCGAGTTAAGAAGAAGGCGTTGTTTTTACATTCAACAGGAGGCGTGAGGGCGATTAAGCTGCCTTCGGCGATTAAGTCTTCCACATGCCAATCCCAAGCAAGGGCAATGCCTAAGCCATTTTGAGCAGCATGAACGACGGCGATTTGGTCTTCCATCTGAATTTCGTTTAATGGTTCTTGGTAATCTATTCCTGAGTGAGCGGCCCATGTTTGCCAGTTTTCCCAGAAGTCGGGGGCATCTTTGAGACCAAGTAAGGGTTGTTGCCAGATATTTTTCAAATCGTGGCACTCGGGACGCTTTTCTAGAAAGCCTGGGCTGCACACTAATAGCATTCGTTCGTTAAACAACAAAAAATTGTTTTTATAAGAGGTTTTTAATGATGAGTAATAAAACGCCACATCGTATGCGTCGCTGTTTACTTCGCTCATGTTACGCTCATTATTGATGCTTATATTAAGCATGATATCTGGGTATTTATCGCGAAAACTATCTAAATGCGGAATGAGCCAGAAGTGGCTGAAGCACGCGCCAATTTCTAAATTAAGCGGCAGAGGAGATACTTTATCATCCATTTTTTGCGATGCTTCTGCCAAGGCAGCTAGAGTTTGTCTAACCGTTTCTAAATAATTTTGTCCCTTTTTTGTCAGTTCCAAACCAGTTTTTTTACGAATAAATAATTTGGTATTCAGAAAACTTTCAAGCTGTTTGATTTGTTTGCTGACCGCCGTCGGAGAAACGCACAGCTCATTAGCAGCACTGGTTAACGTGCCAAGGCGAGCCGATGCTTCAAACAAAATAAGGCTGTTTAGAGAGGGAATTGTTCGGTTATTGATCGGCATGTAACTATCTATCCTGAACTTTTAGTTCATATGAGGCTAACAAAATAGCGTTTTACTTACAATTTCAGCTTCCTAAGATAAATAGACACTACAAATAGAACGAAAGGACGTTATGCAAAACATCAAACACATTCATCACGCCATGTTGCCATTACCAGATGGTACTAAGCTCGCCTATCGCGCGTGGCTACCAAGCGATGCTGATGATAAACCGGTTCCCGCGATTTTGGAGTTCTTGCCGTATCGTAAAAATGACGGCACGATTGTCCGCGACGAAATCACTATGGCGCAAACGGCCGCACAAGGTTATGCCTGTATTCGAGTTGACCTTCGAGGTTGCGGCGAATCAGAAGGTCACACAAGCGACGAATATACCGAGCAAGAGCTACAAGACGGTTTCGATATTATCGCTTGGCTGGCAGAGCAGCCTTGGTGCAGTGGCAGTGTTGGCATGGTAGGAATTTCGTGGGGTGGATTTAACTCACTGCAAGTCGCCGCACTGAATCCGCCAGCATTAAAAGCCATCATTACCCAATGTTCTACCGACGACCGTTACGCCACAGATGTGCACTACATGGGTGGCTGTTTATTGAACGATAATCTCGATTGGGCATCATTTTTTTGGGCCTACGCTCAAGGCCGCGCGCCAGATGCTAAGTTGGTTGGCGATGGTTGGAAAGAGCAATGGCTGGATCGTTTAAACCAAATGCCATTTTTAGCGAAGCCTTGGTTAACTGAACAAGTACGAAATGACTACTGGAAGCATGGTTCTGTATGTGAAAACTACAGCGATATTAAGATTCCCGTTTATGCCATGAGTGGTTGGGCAGACAATTATCGCAATACGGTTTTTAGCTTACTCGAAAACTTAGACGTACCTCGAAAAGGTTTAGTGGGTCCTTGGGCGCATAAATACCCCAATATAGCCTATCCAAATCCTAAAATGGATTACGTAAAAGAGTCTGTTCGCTGGTGGGATCGTTGGTTAAAATGCATTAAAAATGGCATCGACGATGAGCCAGAATTAACCTACTACATGCAAGACAGTGTGCGCCCTCAATCAGATTATGAGCACCGTGCTGGGCAATGGATTTCGGAGCCTGTTTGGCCATCACCGCAAACCGAATGGAAAACCTTGTTTCCATCGAATGGGCAGTTACTCGATACAAAACACGATAATGCCGTAACTCAGCAGATTTGCTCGCCACAAACAGTGGGGTTAAATGGTGGTCGTTTGTGTGTCGGGATTCGTTTAGAAATGGAGCAACCAGCCGATCAACGTGCTGATGATGCGGGTTCATTATGTTTCGATACTTTACCTCTTGAAGAAGATTTGGCGATTGCAGGCCAAGTGATGGCGAATTTAGCGATTCGTAGTGACAAGCCAACAGCAAACCTTGCTGTACGAGTCTGTGATGTGCATCCCGATGGCGCAGTCACACGTATCAGTGTGGGCGTGTTGAACCTAACTCATAGAGACAGCCACGAGTTTGTCGAGCCGTTGAATCCAGGTGAGCTTTACCATGTTGCCATTCCGGTTAACCATGTGGCCTATAAAGTGCCAGCAGGGCACAGATTGCGTATCTCCGTTTCGACAGCCTGTTGGCCGTTAATTTGGCCATCTCCAGATCATGCCACGATTACACTTGAGTCTGCTTTAAGTCGTATTGAAGTGCCTTATAGAACGAGCTTGGTGACAGAAGTTCAGCCACCTCTATTAGAGGAACCTGTTGCGATCGATGGTGAAACTCTTCGCCCAACGAACAGTGAGCGAGTGGTGCATCAGGATTGCAAAACGGGCTTGGTGACGTTAAAAACCCACGATGATTTCGGCCGCCAATATTACAACTCTTGCGAAAGCATGATTGATATGTCCATGAGTCAGTGGCAGACCATCCATCCTGACGATCCGCTCACGGCAGAATCCAAGCTGATATTTGACTTAACTATGGGGAGAGAAGGCTGGTGGACAGGCTTAAAGGGCGTCTATCACATGCGCTGTGATCATGATTATTTTTATGTCACCAGTACGTGGCAAGCCTTCCATGATGATGAGCTGATTTTCAGCAAAGAGTTCGAGGAAACCATCAAACGAACAGGCGTTTAGTCGATGATCTCTATTAGGATACTAATTTATGTTTAAATCACTACGACCTTTGGTCTTTTTTCCAACCTTTATCATATTGGTTGGTGCGTTAATTTTCAGTTTGGTGGACTTGGCGCTTTTTACTCAATACACCAAAATAGCCAATAATTTTGTCTTATCGCATTTTTCTTGGCTGTTCAGCTTGGGCAGTTTCTATCTGCTGGTGCTGATTGCTATTACCTACTTTTCCAAATTGGGAAATGTCAGAATCGGTGGCGAACATGCCACGCCAAAACTCAAAAAATCTCGTTGGTTTATGATTGTATTATGTACAACTCTGGCCGTGGGAGTGTTGTTTTGGACCACGGCTGAACCACTGTATCATTTGCATTCTCCACCAGAAAGCTGGGGTATTGAGAGCAATAGTCCGAACGCTGTGTTGTTTGCTTTCTCGGCGATGTTTTTGCACTGGGGGCCAACGCCTTATTCTATTTACGCCGTTCCAGCGTTAATTTTTGCCTTGGTGTTCCATAATTTAAAACTGCCATATTCTATCAGTAGTTCATTACGCCCCGTTTTTGGCAAATACGTGACTGGTCGTATGGGCGATGTGATTGATGCGCTGGCGTTGTATTCGTTGGTGGTTGGTATGGCGTCATCGTTAGGTACTGGCGCGTTAACTCTTCTGGGTGGTGTGAGTCAGTATTTACCGGTTGAGCGTAATGCGCTGACTCTGGGTATTATTATCGGCGTGATTGTGCTGACCTTTGTATTGTCTGCGGCACGTGGCTTGATCAAAGGCATCGCGCGTCTATCTATGATCAACTTTTGGTTATTGATTGGTTTGTTTGTTTTCACTCTGATCTTTGGGCCAACTCTGTATATGCTTGGCATTGGCGTGGAAGGCTTTGGCGCTTTCTTGCAAAACTTCTTCCGTCTCAGCTTATTTACTGGGCAAGCGGCCAGTGATCCATGGCCGCAGTGGTGGAGCGTGTTCTACTGGGCAGTTTGGTTCGCTTGGGCACCCATTACCGCGATGTTCCTAGGTAAGATTGCCCGTGGTTACACAGTGCGTGAGTTTATCCAAGTGAACGTTATTTTCCCTAGCTTGTTTGTGCTGTTATGGATTTCTGTGTTCTCGGGGGCGGCCATCTTTATGGATCAAACCAGCAACGGCGGCCTGTATGCCATATTAAACGATGGTGGCATTGAGCAATTGCTTTACCATATTTTTGGTGAGTTACCGCTTGGCTCAATAACGTCATTGATTTTGGTATTTATTGCGTTTATCTCTTATGTAACAGCAGCCGATTCCAGTACCGACGCCATTGGTGATTTGTGTGTGAAAAACTTCAATGCCGACTCACAAGAAGGAACGGGATTGCCAATTAAAGTGTTATGGGGAACCATCATAGGTTTGGTCGCTTGGATTATGGTCAGCACCGTCGGCGTGGCTGGCGTTAAGTCCTTATCGAACCTTGGCGGCTTACCCGCCACATTGATTATCCTTTGTTGTAGTTTTACCTTGGTTAAATGGATCAAGAATCCCGCGTTATTAAAAGGTTAACTAGATAACTTCACCTCAGTAAACAAAATGGCTTAGCACTTTCGCTAGGCCATTTTTAGTTCCCTAGCTACTTAATTTGCATCATATTAAATTTTGTGTAGAGTAAAGACATGCGTTTCATAAACGCCCCTGGATCAGCAGACAGGGCATAACTGAGCTGGCAAATTGACGATACTCAACATCAAGGAGCCTGCTATGTCTGCGACACAGCCAAATAATATTTATCAACAAGACCTTAAAAAGCCACTTAACTCTTCATCTAAACGTATTTGGATTAAACAACCCCTTGCGTGCTTTACGGCCAATGAACTTGATGCACGTGGTGGTATTGTTATTGAAAATACCCAAATTAAAGAAGTGCTGGCATTGGATCAATTACCAGCGAATCCAGTGGATGAGGTGATCGACGCCAGTGAGCTGGTTATCTTGCCCGGGCTAATTAACACCCACCATCATTTTTATCAAACCCTCACTCGCGCTTGGGGACCGGTTGTTAGCGAACCTTTATTTCCTTGGCTCAAAACACTTTATCCAGTATGGGCGCGACTTACGCCAGAGGCGCTGTCATTGGCGTCACAAGTTGCCATGGCGGAGTTACTTTTGTCGGGTTGTACCACAGCGGCAGACCACCATTACCTTTTCCCAACGGGCATGGAAGACGCGATAGATGTGCAAGTTGATGTGGTTAAACAACTTGGCATGCGGGCCATGTTGACCAGAGGATCAATGAGTTTAGGGGAAAAAGAAGGCGGCTTACCGCCGCAGCACACAGTGCAAAGTGGTGATGTCATATTGGCCGACAGTCAGCGTTTAATTAAGCAATACCATGAGCGAGGCGAGGGCGCGCAGATTCAAATCGCACTGGCACCGTGTTCTCCTTTTTCCGTTACTCGAGAGATAATGGCGGACAGCGCATTATTAGCGCAACAGGAAGACGTGCGTTTACACACTCATTTAGCCGAAACATTGGACGAAGAAGACTTTTGCCTAAAGACCTTTGGGTTACGCACCGTGGATTATTTGGACAGCGTCGGTTGGTTGACCGACAGAACTTGGTTGGCTCACGGCATTCATTTTAACGAGCAAGAGATCAAACGGCTGGGAGCAGCAGGCGTAGGGGTTTGTCATTGTCCTGTCTCTAATATGCGCTTGGCCTCTGGAATATGCTCTACGTTAGACCTCAGTGCAGCAGGTGCTCCTATTGGTCTTGGCGTGGATGGCTCTGCGTCCAACGACGCTTCAAATATGATGTACGAAGCCAGACAAGCACTTTACCTCCAGCGCCTGAAATACGGCGCTGAAAACATCACCCCAGAGCGAGTGCTTGGCTGGGCAACCAAAGGCTCAGCGACCCTATTAGGGCGTAACGATATTGGCGAAATTGCCCCAGGTAAACAGGCTGATATCGCCTTTTATAAGCTAGACGAACTGAGGTTTTCGGGGAGTCACGACCCAATCGCCGCGTTATTACTATGCGGTGCTGAAAAAGCCGAACATGTCATGATAGCCGGGCAATGGCGAGTCAAAGAAGGGCAAATCATTGGCCTAGACTTACCAGCCTTAATAGAAAAACATAAAGCCTGCGCCAAACAACTGGTTGCGGGTTAGCGATCTTGATCGAAAATTAGCTTCCTATGATACCAAGCTGAAAGCATTGTCATTCAGCTCTATGATAACAATACTGACCAATTTAGGATTGGTCAGTATTGTTTCTTGCTTTCACGACAGCACCATTTACTCAAACGCAGCTATCTGTCCCAGTGATCAGATCATCCTACATCAATTATGTGACCGCTCGTTTTTTACGTTCCGACAGCCAGATTCCTGCCAGTACCATGGCCAAGGCGATCGCATGGTAAACATGGAATGTTTCGTGCAGCAGTAGCACCGCTAAAATGGGGCCGAAAATCGGTACAAAATTGATAAACACCCCAGCCCTAGCCGGGCCGATCAATTCTACCCCACGCATAAAAAACACCTGCGAGATTAACGAAGGAAAGAATGAAATATACAGCACAATCAGCCAACCTTTCGGTGTGGGCCAGTAGGCTGCGCCAGTAGCGACTTCATAGGCCAAAGCCGGCAGCGCTGTGATGGCACCAATACAAGACAAAACAGTAAAAAACACCATGGCGGAGACATCGGGTTTACTGCGCAGGGCCAAGGTGTAGATGCCATAACAAATACAGGCGATCAATATTAAGCCGTCCCCAGGGTTAATGGACAATTCTAACAGCGTACTCAGGTGACCCCGAGTAGCCACTAGCGTCACTCCCAATAAGGTGAAAATAATGCCAGTGGCTTGCAAAAGATGGACCTTTTCCCGAAACAGTAACATGGCGCCGAGCAGTACCAGTACAGGGACACTGCCTTGAATGATTCCGATATTAATGGCGGTGGTTTGATAGGCTGCAATATAAAACAGGGAGTTAAAACAGGTGAAACCGAGAGTCGCCATCAGCACCATTTTCAATAAATGAGGACGCAGCAGGTGCCATTCCTGACGTACCTGACGGCCATAAAAGAACAACATCACGCTACTCACAATCAACCAGCGTAGAGACACCACGGATAAGGGTGAGACCTGACCAATCGCCAAACGGCCCGCAATGGTATTTCCGCCCCAAAACAGAGTGCATAAAATCAGTAATATATAGGCATTGGAGTGAATACGAGTAGTGAAGAAGCTCAACAAAGCGGTCATTATCAATCCTTAAAACGGTAGAGCGGATCCCAGATTTTCTTGGTGTACAAGCATACTCATGCAAGCTTAGGGAAGAAGGTAGCAATCTCAACTTTTTCTATGTCATTGGAGTCAAACAGCTGCTTGGCTTTTTGCTTACTGATTTTTTCCTCTGTTTTCGCGAGTTCTATTTGGTCAGTGATATTGAGTTTGTTTTCCAATAGCATGTTACATGCCCTCTGTTTTTGCTAAGTCTTCTGGTTGGAAGTATTTTCTAATTCTGGTCGAAAATTCTTCTTCTATCTTTTTGAGTCTATGTTTTTGATCTTTAAAGTATGTTCGTTACGATTACGGATATTGTATCGTAACATGAGCTTGGTGAGATCATTTCTCATGATTAAAACCAGAATGTTAATAACCCAATCTCCAAACGAAAAAAAGCCAGTCATTCATCATGACTGGCTTTTAGGGGATTCTATTAACTAAGCGCTTAGTTTCTGTTGTTTAGCGCGGTGCTGGCATTTTTGTCCACGCTGTAGATTGTCCAGCGTTCGTTGGCAAATTGTTGTTTTGCAAAGACTTCTGCAACGACTCGACGGTTTAGCTTACGCCCGCTTTCTGTGTCGTTGTCAGCGATAGGACGGGTTTCACCATAGCCAATGCCTTTTACTCTATCAGCTTTAATTCTAAAGCTGTCTATGAGTACATCTGCAATCGCAGTTGCTCGTCGTTGAGATAAGTCGCGGTTTAGTTCTGCAGAACCTTGGCTATCTGTATGTCCTTCAATAACCACTGTACTTTTAGGGTGGTCTTGTAAGAATCTTGCCAGATCTTTTAGTTCTGAGTAAAAGCGCGATTTGATGTCTGCTTTACCGCTATCAAATAGAACGTTTAATTCTACCGATAATAATTTTGTACTTTGGTTGGTGCAGCCGTCGTTGTCTACCGCTGCACCTTCCGGAGTATTAGGGCAAAGGTCGCGAGCATCAATAACACCATCTCTATCTGCATCAGCCAGGCGTGACTGTACATTGGAGGCGTACAAGCTTTCTGCTGCTGCGAGCTGTCCACAAAGCAGTAGTGTTCCTGTTAATGTGATGGTTTTAATGAGTGTCTTCATGACCCTATTGCTACCTTTAAGTTTTTCGATTCTGTTAGCTTAAGAAATACTTGCCCAGATAACTATTGGATATTTGTATCTTTGTTTAATTATTTTGGGCTTTTGTAAACTTATGTAACTACCAGCTACCTGTGTTTTCCATAGAAGCCCATGGCTCAGCACTTTCAAGAGATCCATCTTTTTGTAACAATTCAATGGAAATGCCGTTCGGGTCTTTAATAAAAGCCATATGACCATCGCGCGGTGGTCGTAAAATAGTCACGCCCATGGATTGTAGCTTTTCACACACTTGGTAAATATTGTCGACTTCAAAGGCTAGGTGGCCGAATTGGTCGCCGCCAGTGTAGGCGCGATCGCTCCAGTTATGGGTCAGCTCAACTTCTGGTGCGCCTTTTTCTGTGGCGTAGTAGATAAGTGAGAATTGTCCTTTCTCACTGTCCATACGTCTGGTCTGGATGAGTCCTAGACCTTCTGTATAGAATGTATGACTTTCCTCTGGCTTATCTGTTCTTATCATGGCGTGTAGGTATTTAATGGACATGATAACTCCCTAATTTTGTTAAAAATGTGGGAGCATTATTGCAGTATCAGCCCAGTAATTCAAAGTCATAGAGAGAAGACTCTTTTTATCTTCTTATTCTTCCCAAACCCAGCGAAGGGGGTCACCAAAGTCATCGTAGATGATTTTTTTCTTAGGTCGCTTCTTAGGAGGTGTTACTGGTGGGGATTTGCTGTGTTTTCGTTGTTGAATAGCAGCAACAACGTGATTTAATGGGGTACGATCTTGTTTTGGCTCGTTAAAGCCTATGTGGCTCGTGTTATACTTGCCATCAACTAAACCGGATTCACCCATGTCGACTTGCTGGATCGTTCCGTTTTTCTTGATAAATTGATCTACCAGAGACTCAAGTTCTTCGCGTGTGTCTCTTTTGGTGGTTTTGGGTTTTATCATGGCGTTTTGGTTTCGGGTTGTCCTTTAGTGAGTCGATGGGTTAAAAAATGATCGTAATCATCCATATTAAACGTAAGAGGTAGCTGGTGTCTATTAGCAACTTAATTGTGCATGAGATTCAAAAGCATGAAGGCGAGCGTAAGGCGATACTTATTGCACGTCCCAATGAAAACCCTGTTGATGGGCAAGCCGAAGCATTGTCTGCTCAGGTGACGAATCTATTTAATCGTTCTGGTATGAATACTGGACGTTTTGTAAATCCTCAGGGAAGTGAAGAGGGCGCACAATTACCCGCTTTGCTGTTTAAGCATTTTAAGAACGATACTTTTGTCGATTTTGCAGGATTTACTAAAGACTGTGCGGCAGAATACTTAAAGTATTTAGAGCCTGTTGAAGAAGCGGAAGGTGGCTTGTTGTGGTTTAACCATTACGAACTTCACGATACGCATTTCTTGTACATAGTGATGCTGAAACGCAAAAAAGGCATTGGCCTTGGTGCGGATCTGAGTTTGTCGCAAATCGAACAAATTGAGATGGAAAAACTTCATATGTCGCTGCGTATCAATTTGACTGCGTGGCAAGCGGGCGATGAAGGTCGCTATATTTCTTTTCGTTTTGGTCGAGCGCCTAAATTTGAGAGTGAATACTTTACTCAGTTTATTGGTTGTGATGAACCGAAGGTCGCGGCAAAAGAAACGCGCAAGCTGGTGGATTTGACTGCGGCGTTTTGTCAGTCTGAAGGTTTGCCTTCTAAGCAGGCGAATGAATTTAAGAAAGTGGTTTCTGAGCATTGTCAGGCGAAAGCGCAAGACCGCGAGCCGTTGGCGATTAAAGAGATTGCTTCTCAGGTTGAGTCTCGATTCTCTGTTGAGCAGGCAAATAAGTTTTTAGAAATCGCCGATTCTGATAGCTTCAAGATGGAGAAAGAAATCTTCGTTGAAAAAGCCGCGCTGAAAAAGTTGACGCGCTTGTCTGGTAGTTCACGTGCTTTGACGATCAGTTTTGATAGTGAACTCTTGGCAGAGTCTGTTGTGTTTGATGCAGACTCTGGCACATTGACGATTAAAGATTTGCCGAAGAGCCTGCTGAAACAGTTGCAGTCTATGTCTAACTAAGAGACAACACGACCTGTTTGAGATGAACGGGTAGAAAGCTTGTTATAGACCTAACAGACCTTCTAGTTCTTTCATGGATTTAAAGCACTCAGTCGCGCCTGCGGCTGTTTGCATTTTTTCATCAAGTGTTTCGCTAAAGGCGAGTACTCGCATTCCGGCTGCTCGTCCGGCGGTTATTCCTGCGACTGAATCTTCTATTACCAAGCAATCTTCTGGTTCCACATTGAGTGCTTTCGCTGCTTTCAAGTAAAGGTCTGGTGCTGGCTTGCCATTTTCTACGTCATCGACACAAAAACGCGTAGAAAAACGTTCTGCTAGCTGGATTTTTGTTAGCTTGAAATCCATTTCTTTACGACGTGCATTGGTCGCCATGGCAATTGGAGTTTTGATTTTACTGAGTAGATCTCGCACGCCTTTTATTGGCTCTAAATCTGCTTCGATGACGTTGTGAAAGCGTTGTCTGTAATCTTCATCGAAGTTCTCTGGGAGTGGTTTACCGAGTAGTTTCTCTGCGTTGATTAGGTTTTCTTGGTTGGTGAATCCGGTAAATTTTGCGTGCAGGGTCTCGTCGTCGAGTTCGAGGCCACATTCATTTAGCATAGATTTTAAAATAGTATTGGATATGTTTTCAGTGTCGACAATAACGCCATCGCAATCAAAGATTATTGCTTTGTAAGAGTAAGTCATAAAAGAAGATGTTTTGTTGTGAATGAGTATTGATGATAGCGAATTTGGAGGGGGTTAAGGAAGGGAGGGGTTTTATTATTTTTCTCCCCTTTAAAAGATCTATTTACGATACACTGTCACCCAATTATTATGGGCTTATTATTGTGAAGCTTAGTTGCTTGCTTGACCAAGTTGCTGAGGACGAGCGCTTGCTTTTTTGATGGCTTTTACAGAGTTCTTGAAAAAAGCAACAACAGCTTTGATGCGAAGAGCGCGTCTTTCACGGCGAGCCTGATCTTCAACAGAAGTGTCAGCGTAGCCCCATTTTGCTAGTAATGCTTCGTATTGTTCTTGAGAGTCCATAGTATTCTCCTGATGTGCGAATTAAGAAATGTTGTTTTATTACAACAATGCTAATACTAGTTAAGCTTGACTGAATGGACAAACGATCCTTTTTCACTCTATAGGTTAGTTTTTTTCATCATACTAAAGTCTACTAAACCAGAACACATTTAAGGAAATCTCCTTGTACCAATCGTTAGAACAGTTTTCAAAGAGTTGGATTTTTAAACGTAATGATCCAAAAGTCGAAACGGAAGATCTACAAGACATTCGCTTGTTGAGTGAGTTGCGTGCCAGTCAAATTTGGCGAGACTATATTAGTGATGAGCAAATACACCCAGATCACTTTACTGATCGTGATTGGTTGAAGAAAATCAGCGCTCAAGCCCCTGACGGTAAGCTACAATGGGAAAAAGCATGGGATAGCGAACAGCCATCATTGCCAGATGATGTGTTAGCGCATTTTTCTGCTTGGGGAGAAGATACTACGGTGTTTTTCTGCTGCCATAATGAGCTGGTTTTTGAACTTAGCTGGGGTGTGTTTAAGCGCACTTGGAAAGCGTTTTTGTTTTTAGATAATGGACCTGTTCTAGTGGGAAAGAAGAAAAAACAAGCGGCGCAGTTTCATTCCAACGGTTGGGTGAATTTGTTGTTTAGAGAGTCTTAATAGACGAAGTAATGGTATTTCGTTGTTTTAGTTAGCTTTCTATTTATGTAACTTTCTTTCACAAAGACTCGTTGTTACCGCGCTTTCGGCTTATCAAGCAATGTTTGTTGAACGCTTGGTAATAGCTTAGCAACTCTTGGCTTTGTTCGGGGTGATCAAGCGTATCTAGTAGCATGGCGGTCACTTCAGCGGTGGCGAACTGCATTTGATGGCTTGAATGTCTAACAAGAAAAGAGCGCTGGGCTTCACTGTTAATTTCAAAGTGAGGGATATCTTTAAGCCACTCACTTTGGTGAAACATTTTACTTGCCTGTTTCCATGTCCCATCTAAGATAATAAAGGTGTGTTTTTCATTGCCTTTATCGCTTGGTGGGGCGGCCATTCTTAGTAGTCTATTCTTGGCTTGTGCGGTTTCTGTGTTTGGGAACAATATCGTGCAGTTTCCTTGTCTGCTATTTATATGATCCAGTAAGGATTTATGTGGTTCGGTTCTGCTCCATAGGTAGGCTTGGGTATCGTTTGGAAATAAATCAGCGATGAGCCGGCCGCTATTGGTGGGTTTATGAATTTCATCGCGATGAAAAAGCAGAATAAATTCAATTGGCGAGACAAGGTTTTTTCTTAGGTGGCAAAAGCAGGCGAATTCAGCCATTAGGCAACTCGTACATCGAACGGCATTTGATCCCCTTGCTATGAAGGGTCTCATTGAGTTTGTTTTGCATTGCTCTCGTAATATATCGACACAATGTCTGTTCGGTATCGCCTTCATTTATTTTGCACTCTATTTTTTAACGGCGCAATTATCGGCTTTTTGTATTAAATGTCTAGTGGCAACATGACGCGTATTTTTTTGTTTGGCATGGCATTTTGGAGGAGTGAAATCGAGAGTTAGAAATAGAGTTAAATGTTTCAATTTGTTAACAAAAAGTGCCTTCTTTCAGGTGTTTTGCGGAAAAGTTTACACAAAATATGCAAATACAAAGGAATGCGTCGAAACAAGCCAGTTGCTTCTGTTCGTTATCATCAAGTCGCGATATGGTGTGAGATATTATTTTTTCGCTATGAGTTGTCTATGAGTCGTTATATCTCTCCGGTTTTATACCTTCTTCTCATGTTGGTTGGTTGTATTGCATTTATATCTATTGCCGGTGTTCGAGTTGGGATTTTTGAACCAATTACAGGCTTTTCTATGCTCCGTAAGAGTGTATTAGCTTCTTTGGTTTTGTCTTTGCTTGCTGCTGTGTCGCTAGGTGTTTGCTGGAAAGAAAGAAATATAGCGTGTCAGAGATTCTTCTTTTTGGTTCTAATTGTGTCTTTGGTCTACAGCTTAATGTGGATTGGTTTTTATCTACAACGCGCCAATTTGCCTGACATAAACGACATTACAACCGATACAAATATCCCTCCTGCTTTTCTCAATGCTAACTTCATCCGTAAATCTCAAGAAAATGATCTGAGCTATAATCGTGATTGGGCTCCTATTCAGCGTAAATATTATCCTGAAGTTGAGCCTTTGTTTTCTGAGAAAAGCAAAGAGGTTGTTTACTCTCAAATAGAAAAACTTGTTGAGGATAGAGGCTGGGATGTGTTGGCAACGTACTCTGGTGCCGGCATTATTGAGGCAACCGCTCGTACGCCGATTTTTGGCTTTCGTGATGATGTGATAATTCGTATCACACAGGTGGAGTCCGATAAAATTCGAGTTGATATGCGCTCTTGTTCAAGGGTGGGTAGTGGTGATTTTGGTGTAAATGCAGAACGTATTGTGTCTTTTATGTCGGATCTTTCAGAGTCCCTCGCTCGATCGTCTATGCCGAATCTAAGTTCAATGCGTTAATGTTCTACGCGTTAAATTATGCTCGTTTTCGAAAATTAGACAGGCTAGACTCTCCTGATATCTTACTTAGGGGAATGTTAAGGTGAGTCTTCGTCAGCAGCAAAAAGCCAATACTCGATCTAAAATCAAAACCATTGCCAAGCAAGCTTTTTTAACGCAAGGTATTGAGGCAACCAGTACTCGCTACTTAAGTGACAAAGCTGGCATCGCCGTTGGAACCTTGTTTGTACACTTTCCGGATAAACTTTCCCTAGTAAAAGATATCTTTTTTGATGAGATGGATGTGGCGCTTCGCGCGGCTGTTGCTTCTCAAAAAGCCAGCTCTTCGCCAATTGATTACCTTTTGCAGATGGCTCAAGTCTTATTTGACTTTTACGATGAATACGCTGAATTTACTCGGCAAGTATTGCTAGATAGCTTGGCGAAGGGTGGGTTTCATACCAATCAAATGGCGGTTATTTCAGAAGGTATCGTTAAGCGCTTTAAGCAAGTGGGTGTGGACGATAAAACCGCCGGTATTTTTGCGGAAAATATGATTGCTAACTATTGGTTTGTTTTGCTGACAGGGGTGCCAAAAGGTGTTTTGGGTGCGGCTGCAATCGACCACTTGAAACGAATGAATCTGCCGTTTGAAATGTCTTATCGTAATGCGTTAAAAGCCAAGGGTTAATGCTTTTAACTAAGCTCGTTGGCTTTTCGATAAGGTCCTTGGTAATCGAATAATCGTTCAGTGACCTGCCAATGTTGCTTTTGCTTTTTCGCGATGACGAAATCAGGCGCAGGAAGATACGGTAAAAAGCGTTCCACCTCTTCAAGATTATCAAATTCAATAGATTGACTGCCGTTGGCAATCCTCCGCGCAAATAGGTCGTTAAACGCTTGTCGGGACTTCTTGAAATTAAAACGAAATGTCTCTGCCAGTGTTAATCCATCTTCATCGTGATAGGTGATCTTAATGCTTTTTTCTTTGATGTTTATTTCTGGCGTAATCGCTGAGCAGCGCAATACTTTGTTGTTTTTTAGATTGAGTGCGCTTCTTAATAAATCGTCCGGATCAATGAGTTTTTCGGCGCAATGTTGGCACTGTCGTGCAGCGATGTCATTTTCTTCATTGCAATGAGGGCAGCGTTTGAAGCGAAAGCGATACGTGCATTGTTCTTCTCCGTGTTCGGTTTCCACTAGGCCATGGCAGCGGCGTCCAAAATGTTCAAGGATATTACCTTCGGCGTCTTTTCTTCCCCAGAATGTATTGGCAAAGTCGCACGCAGGGCAATGAATTTGCACTGCCACTGAATCTTGAGTTGGGCGCTTTTCGCCAATTTCAGGTTGAAATATATTGTAGCCATTATTGGTATAATCCAAGACCAAGCAGTCTTTTTTGCCAGGACTTAAACGCAAACCACGGCCGACAATTTGTTGGAATAAACTGATTGATTGCGTTGGCCGTAATATGGCGATTACGTCCACATGGGGCGCATCAAATCCGGTGGTTAATACGGAAACGTTAACCAAGTATTTGATCTCTTTATTTTTAAATGCAGTGATTAATGAATCGCGTTGTTTGAGCTTGGTTTTACCGGTTATTAGCGCGGTTTTATCTGCCGGTAAGTAGCTGGCGATTTCTTTAGCATGATCTATGGTGGCAGCAAAAATCATCACGCCTTGGCGATCTTGGCTAAGTTGTAATATTTGTTCGGTAACGGCTTCGGTGACTCTTGGGTGTTTATGAATCAGCTCGTTTAAGGCGATGTCGTCGGTGTTTTGCTCGCCATCCAAGCTCTCGGTTAGTAAGCTGAAATCATAATGAGCAATTGCGGCATCGTAATGTATAGGCGGCGTCAAATAGCCTTTTTTCACCATGTGTTGGAGTGGTAGCTCAAAAATACATTTTTTGAATAATGAGTTAGTGCAGCTTCGCGTGTAGCCATGGTAATGATTCTGGTAGATCCAGCCACTGCCTAAACGATAGGGTGTAGCGGTCAAACCGAGAATTTTTACCTTCGGGTTTAGTGCTCGAAAATGTTCGATGGTTTTATTGTATTGGCCACTTTCTTCCATGCCGACGCGATGGCATTCATCAATGATGATTAAGCTTGCGGGTTCGTTAAAATCATCAAGGTTTGCCGATAGTGATTGTATGCTGGCGAAAGTGGTTTTTTCTGTACTGGTTTTCTGACTTAGCCCAGCAGAGAAAATCCCCGCCGATGCACCGGTCGCCAAGAACTTTGCGTGGTTTTGTTCAACCAGTTCTTTCACGTGTGCCAGACAAATAACTCGACCTTTGGCTAATCGACTAAGCTCTGCTATTACTAAGCTTTTTCCTGCACCTGTTGGAAGTACAATAACGGCTGGGTCGTCGCTATTACGAAAGTGTCCCAAAGACGCCTCAACGGCTTGAATTTGGTAGTCTCGTAATTGAAAGGTTTGGGTCATTTTGTTTTAAATCTATCAGGTGAAATCTTGGTGTGTTGTGTCTTTGGCTACAGTATCATACCTGTTGTCGTAATTTTGCCTTTTTACAAGTGATCTTTTTTAAGTGACGAATCTATCTATGTCTAACAAAGTTCTGCCAGCTAAACGTCTGTATGTTGAAAATTCTATTCCCGCTTTCAGTAGGGAGGAGCCATTTGCTAATTTATTAATGGATTTACAGACCAAGGGGTGGAGCATACAGGACGACTTTTTTTCAACGGATTTTACTCAGGCGTTAATGGATGAGGCAGAAAGCATACAAAATGCGGTGATGTTGCAGGCGGGTATTGGTCGTAAGCAAGATCACCAAATTGTTTTGGATGCACGACGTGATTACATTCAGTGGATTGATCCAGACAAAGCTATTCGCACCGATTTTTTAAAAATGATGGCGGACTTGCGTGTCGCACTCAATCGTCGTTTGTTCTTAGGTTTGTTCGATTATGAAGCGCATTTTGCCCGATATGAAAAAGGGGCGTTTTACGAAAAACACATAGATGCCTTTAAAGGCGAGAGTAATCGTATTTTATCGACCGTTTTGTATCTGAACGAAGATTGGCAAGATGGCGATGGTGGTGAATTGATTATTTACGACGAGAATGATCCATCTGTCGAGGTAGGGCGATTCTTTCCGAAAAAAGGGCGCTTGGCGGTGTTTTTGAGCGAATGCTTTTATCATGAAGTGGTCGTGGCGAAACGGACTCGGCACAGTATTGCTGGCTGGTTCCGTGTTAATAGCACCACTGGGTCTACGCTTGATCCAGATCAGTAAATTTATTCCCTTTTGTTTGTATGGTTTTTTTAGGATTTGGCCTCGAAAAATGGTCTATAAATCTTTATAATGCGCGCCTTGTTTAATTGCTCTGGTTTTACGTTCCAGATCGCATAGGAGAATGTTATGTCTAAAGTCGTTGTGTGTGCCCTTTATAAATTTGTCGCTCTACCTCATTTTGAGTCCATTCGTGAGCCCCTCCAAAAAACCTTAGAAGACAACGCGATTCGCGGTACTTTGTTGCTAGCAAGTGAAGGTATTAATGGTACGGTAGCGGGTTCTCGTGAAGGTATTGATACCATGTTGGCTTGGTTAGATCAGCAGCCAGGTTTGGATAACATTGTCACCAAAGAGTCTTATGACGAAGGCATGCCGTTCTACCGCACAAAGGTAAAACTGAAAAAAGAAATCGTTACCATGGGCGTTGAAGGTATCGATCCTAAGCGCGTGGTCGGTACTTATGTTAAGCCGACTGAATGGAACGCTTTAATTTCTGATCCTGATGTGGTTCTTGTTGATACCCGTAACGATTATGAAGTGCAAATTGGCACGTTCAAAAATGCGGTTAACCCAAAAACAGAGACCTTTCGTGAGTTTCCTTCCTATGTGAAAGAAAACATGGATCCAGCGAAACAGAAAAAAGTTGCTATGTTCTGCACGGGTGGTATTCGTTGTGAAAAATCCACCGCTTATATGTTAGAACAAGGCTTCGAAGAGGTGTACCACCTTGAAGGTGGTATCTTGAAGTACTTGGAAGAAGTGCCGAAAGAAGAAACCTTATGGGAAGGTGAGTGTTTCGTGTTTGATAATCGTGTGTCTGTAAATCACGATCTACAAAAAGGCGAATACGACCAATGTCATGCGTGTCGTATGCCGATTACCGAAGAAGAGAAACAAAGCGAGCATTACATTCAAGGTGTGAGTTGCGTGCATTGCGTTGATAAATTCACCGATGAGCAGCGTCAACGTTTTATCGAGCGTGAGCGTCAAGTTCAGCTGGCCCGTTCTCGTGGTGAAGAGCATATCGGTGCGGAAGTGCTGGATGCAGTTGAAAAACATCGTTTGGAAAAAGCGCTAGAAAAAGAGCGTCAGCGCAAGGTTCGTGAACAAGCCTGATAATATTGTTTTGATTGAGTATTTTATAAGGCCAGCATTGATGCTGGCCTTTTTTGTTGGTGTTGAAATTAGAAGGTGATAGATCTAGTATTCTTACTCGCTCGGGCTGATTACCGTTTTTTAGGCCTGTCATTTATTGGATTAATTTTAGAAGGATTCTTTTCATGAAGTATTCGAAGTCCCTATTCGCCATTTCCGGCGCCGCTCTACTGTTGTCAGGCTGTGCTAGTCAAGTCGTCGATAAAACGCCCGTGGTTGATACAAGTGTGCTAAAAACCAGCATACGCACCAGTGGTCCTTTGGTACCTGATGGAACTCAAACAAGGGTTCGTTATACCGCTGGGAACAAAAGCACTGAAGAAGTAAAGACAGAGTATGATTCTTGGGTAACAAGTACCATTGCAGGCGATAATCACACGGCTGAAATTACTCGCTTAGATAAAAACTTAGTTTGGCAGGTCAATTATAGTGCAGAAAACTACGCTGAGTGTCCCTTGTCTGGTTGTAGCTCTTTGAGCCCTCTAGAAAAGCTTAAAAATAAAGGCGAAGGCGATGAGGAAGACTACAATCCTGCTGGAGATGACAGTTGTAAGGTCGTTGTGAAGAAATACGACTTTACTGTGACGCCCAAAGCGCGAGGTCGACAGATAAATGGATTTGTCGCTGACCAGTATGTTGCTCGATGGGATTTAGTGAGTGAAGATGATCAAGGTAATCGTGATGAACACGTGGTTACGATGGATTATTGGATGGCTGATGTGTCTAATAATCAGGCTTTGAAAGTGGCGCATGACTTTGATCAAAAGTATTTCAACAAAGTGATTGCTCCAACCCCTTTGGCTCGTTTGCTTGATCAAAATATGGAAAGCTCGATGGCTTTCTTTAGTGCGGGAAAAGAAAATGAAATGAAAAAACTGACATCCGTTGGTGGTGAGCCAATCTCTGTGAAACTTGAGTGGTATGCAGATGTGAATACTTGCCCAGAGACAGAAGCTAAAAAGGATGACCCTAAGTTTGATGCCAAAGACCCTGTTAACTCTTTGAAAGACATGGCAGGTAGTTTCTTTTCTGATCAAGCAGAAAAAGGTGCCAAAAAATGGATGGGGATGGAAGACGGTAAGCCGATTATTTCTTATATTCGAGAAGTGAAAGCCGCTAATATGTCCGGTGAACATACCAGCCGTTTTGAGGTTCCAAAAGACTTCAAATTAAAGGATCGTCAATAAATTCGACACCCCACTAGGCTGATTTAGCCTGTGGGGTATTTTGTTCTCTATAGTATTCCTGTCAGCTCATTTCTTTTTAAGCTGAAAAAGCTTAAAATTCAGCAAATTATATAACCATATGCGTTGACTGTAGTATGGTTAAACAATCAAACGCTGTGCTACACAGCCTCAATAATCATCAGATTGGATTGCATGAGCTACCAAGTACTCGCACGAAAATGGCGCCCACAGACTTTCCTTGAAATGGCTGGGCAAGACCATGTACTTCAAGCGTTGGTGAATGCCTTACGCCAACAGCGTTTACATCACGCTTATTTGTTTACTGGTACACGCGGTGTCGGTAAAACCACGATCGCGCGTATTTTTGCTAAATGCTTAAATTGTGAAACCAATGGCATTTCCCCAGAGCCTTGTGGAACCTGCGATAGTTGCCGCGAAATCGCTGAAGGTCGTTTTGTTGATCTGATCGAAGTGGATGCAGCATCGCGTACCAAGGTAGAAGATACCCGCGAATTATTAGAAAACGTACAATACGCGCCAACTCGTGGTCGCTTTAAAGTCTACCTGATAGACGAAGTACACATGCTGTCGACTCACTCCTTCAATGCGTTATTAAAAACCCTTGAAGAGCCGCCAGCCCATGTCAAATTTTTGCTAGCAACGACCGATCCACAGAAACTGCCTGTGACCATCTTGTCTCGTTGTTTGCAGTTCAATCTTAAAAATATGTCGCCACAGCGCGTGGTGGACTATTTGCAAACCGTGCTTAACACCGAGCAAGTTAATTTTGACCAGCCAGCGCTTTGGCAAATTGGACAAGCAGCCAATGGCAGTATGCGTGATGCCTTGAGTTTAACGGATCAAGCAATTGCTTTTGGTAATGGGACGATTTCAGAATCTGGTGTGACAGCAATGTTGGGCTTGGTGAATCAGGCGCAAGTGTTGGATTTATTAGAAAGTGTGGCCTCCAAAAACGCAGCGCAAGTGTTGAATAGAATAGAGCAACTTGCTGACTATCAACCAGATTTTGCGGCGATTTGTGGAAGTTTACTTGACGTGCTGCACCGTGTAGCGATTGAGCAACAAGTGCCCGGTGCCTTGATGGACCAGATGGGGGACTTGGCACGTATTCAAGCGATTGCCGCCAGTGTGAGCTCTGAAGAAATACAAATGATGTACCAGAGTTTGTTGATTGGTCGTCGTGATTTGCACTTGGCTCATTCAGCCCGCGCTGGGTTTGAAATGCTGATGCTAAGGTTGATAGCCTTCCGCCCAGCACCGCCAATGGTAGTTAGTCATGATGCGCCGCCAGCAATACAGGCTCACAAAGAAGTGGCTCCAGCACCAGTAGCGTCGTCAGATTCGCCGAATCAAACAGCTGAGCCTGATTATTCGTCGCAGACGACGGCGGAAAAAAAAACAGCCGTTATTGAGCAAGATGAACCAGTAGTATCTGAACCTGCTGAGCAAATGCCTGAGCCAGAACTTGCACAAGAAAAACCTGCTGTGCCAACAGTGCCTGCAGAACATCCACCTTGGGAAGACGCTCCTGAATCGGTAGCGGTCGAAGCGACTCTTGTAGAGCAAGATGCTGCTGAAAATACCGTGGCTGAAGGTGTTACCTCTGAAAACCTTCAGGATGAAGCACCTCAAGAGCATGCTGAAGACGTTGAGCATGTCACTCCGCATCATGTCGATGCTGCTGAAATTGAAAACGACGATCCATTAGAGCCTGTTGAGGCGATGATGGAAGAAGAGAGCACAGCAGTGAATGTTGCTGTTTCGCAAGAGCCAGACATACCGACAGAAACGGTTGAAAAAACAGGGCATGAGCCTAAACCTTTTGTTGTTGCACAAGAGACATTCGCAGAAGACGGCTTAGATGAAAGCGATGAAGATGAGGATGATGAAGAAGCGGAAGAACGCGCCATTGCCGATATCGTCGATCCATTTAATCCCGCTGCGGAATTGGTTGATGCTTTAGGTGCGGAACCTATTGACTCGCCCGTCGTCGAAGAAAGCAAAGAGCCTGATACACGTTTAGCGAAAGTACCGGATACAATCGCTCAACCTGCACTAGGCATGCCATTACCTGAGATGAGCCATTATAATGAGCTAACCATGAAACTTTGGTGGCTGGTGGCGCCTCGTTTGCCTTTGACAGGTTTGGTGCAAAATATTTTAATGAATTCCAGCTTGGTGGATGCAAGCGATCAAGGTGTTCGCCTTGAAGTGCCTTTAGAGTATGGGCACATGCTTAACCAAGTGCGTTATGAACAAATACAAGGTGCGTTGAGCGACTTCTTCGGGATGACGGTGCCTTTGATTATAGATACAGTGGAAGACACCACGGGTGTGACCGCAGAAGAATTTGCCGCCAGTAAGCGAGCAGAAGCCTTACAGGTTGCGATCACGCATTTAAATTCACATCCAGTTGTGCAAGCTTTGTCGGCGACGATGGGCGCACAATTGGTTTACGATACGGTTAAAGTTAAAGCTTAAATTGGAGAGCAAAAGTTATGTTTAAAGGTGGTATGGGTAACATGATGCGCCAAGCGCAGCAGATGCAAGAAAATGTGCAGAAAGCACAAGAAGAAGTTGCCAATATGGAAATAGAAGGCCAAGCAGGTGCGGGTCTGGTAAAAATTCTAATGACGGGTCGTCATGATGTGAAGCGAGTTTCTATCGATGATTCTTTGTTTGGTGATGACAAAGAGATGTTAGAAGATTTAATCGCGGCCGCTGTGAACGATGCTGTGCGCAACATCGAAGTATCTCAAAAAGAAAAAATGGCTGCAGCGACGGCAGGTATGTCTTTGCCGCCTGGCTTTAAGATGCCTTTCTAGGAGCGAGCTTTGTTTAGTCCCTTAATTAAAGAACTGATCGAATCATTACGTTGTTTGCCGGGGGTTGGGCCAAGATCGGCGCAAAAGATGGCATTGTATTTATTAGAACGTGATCATCAAGGGGCAGATAGACTGGCAAATGCATTGCGCGAGGCGCTCGACAAAGTTGGGCGTTGTTCAAGTTGTCGCACTCTGACTGAAGAGACTGAGTGCCAACTTTGTACAGACCCAGAACGCGATTCAAAGCATTTATGTATTGTAGAAACGCCCGCAGATGTTGTCGCAATTGAATCTGCGGGTAGTTTTTCTGGGCGTTATTTTGTTTTGCTAGGACATTTGTCTCCTATCGACGGCATTGGTCCAGAAGAATTGGGCTTGGATCGTTTAGAAGCTCTGGTTCAGCATAATAAAGTGGAAGAAGCAATCATTGCTACTAACTCAACAGTAGAAGGCGAGGCAACTTGTCACTATATTGCTGAAAAATTAAAAACATTGAACATCAATGTCAGTCGTATTGCCCATGGCGTTCCAATGGGTGGCGAACTGGAATACGTTGATGGAAACACTCTAGCTTTAGCGCTAGAGGGACGGAAGAAGCTCTAGTATGAATGATCAAGATGATGCTCTGAATATTGTGTGGGTTGCGGACAATGAGTCCCTGGCGAGTTGGTGTGATTACTGGGCAGATTTGCCAGTCATTGCTGTCGACACAGAATTCATTCGCCGCACAACCTATTTTCCAATTACGGGGCTCATTCAAATTAGTGAAGGCGAGAAAGCCGTACTGATTGATCCTCTTAGTATCGACGAGTGGGCGCCGCTTCGTAACCTGATGGTTAAGCCTTCAGTAATGAAGGTTTTCCATGCTTGTTCTGAAGATCTGGATGTTTTTGAACGTTTGTTAGGTGTTTTGCCTGCTCCTTTTTACGATACTCAAATTGGTGAAGCCTACGCCAGCGCCCAATGGTCGCTGAGTTATGTGAAGCTTATTCATGAGTATTTGCAAATTGAAGTGGCAAAAGATGAAACCCGTTCTGATTGGGTTCAACGCCCGTTAACCGATGCGCAAAAACGTTATGCTGCTCTTGATGTGGTGTATTTGGCGAAAGTGTACCCAATGCAAATTGCCCGTTTAGAAGAAAAAAACATGCTTGAATGGGCAATGGAAGATTGTGACTCATTGAAGTGGCAATACCAGATGAACTCTGATCCAGAGCAAAACTGGGACGGCGTGAAAACAGCATGGCGTTTGTCACCCGCTGGTTTGACGTTGCTGCGTTTATTGTTTATTTGGCGCGATGGACAAGCTCGTAAAGAGGATGTGCCAAAAGGTCAGATTCTCAAAGATCGGACTTTATGGTCATTGGCGAAAACCTTGCCGACACATCATAAAGCAGTTTCTGAAGCAGAAGAGTTAACAGGCCGTCAGCATCGTTTGTACGGTGAGGTGATTTTGCAGAATGTTGCCTTGGTAAATGAGTTGTCGCCTGATGAATATCAATTACCACTGGAAGTTCCTTTGCCATCTCAGGCAGGAGAATTGACGAAACGCATCAAGTCATTTGTTCGTGAAAAAGCAGACGCGCTGAAAATTGCACCAGAAGCTATGATGAAGCGTAAGCTGTTAGATCCTTTAGTGCGTCATTTGTATGATGGCACCGAGATTGATTGGCAGAACCCTGCCTTAACCGGCTGGCGACGTGACGTGATCGTTAATCCAGTACTAGAGACATTTAAAGAGTCCTAACATGGCGTTAAAGCGCCAAGGGTAAAATATGAAACAGCATTTAATCGTAGAAGTATTTCGTTCTAGCAAGCATGATGGAATGTACTTGTACGTGGAAAAAAGTAAGGGACTGAAAGATATCCCTGAAGAACTTATGTCTCGATTTGGCAAAGGCATCAGTGCGATGACCATGTTGTTAACTAAGGAAAGTAAATTGGCTCGAGCAACGCCTGAAAAAGTAATTGAAGGCATTCGTGAAAAAGGCTTCTATTTACAATTGCCACCAGCGAAAGATGACTATTTGTTGGATTTGTATAAAACACCGACAGAAGCGGTTTATTAATTACCTGGATTTAGATAATGATAGCAAAGCGTTACGAACCTTTTTGGAAAACCACGCCGCTAGAGCAGATGTCTCAAGCGGAATGGGAGTCTATCTGTGATGGTTGCGGAAAATGTTGTCTGCAAAAATTACAAGATGACGAAACAGAAGAGGTTTTTTATACCAACTTATCTTGCCATCAACTCAATATTGCTTCTTGCCAGTGTAAGGTTTACAACACCCGACAGGAAAAAGTATCGACTTGTATTACGCTAACCTCAGATCAGATTGATGAGTTTCATTGGTTGCCTGATACCTGCAGTTATCGCGTATTGCATGAAACCAAAGAGTTGCCAAACTGGCATCCTTTGGTGGTGGGGAATGACAAAGAGATGCTCCAACAAGGTCTTACGGTTCGCCATTACGCGGTGAACGAAAATACGGTTGACGAAGAAGATTGGGAAACCCATATTATCAAATGGGTACATGGTATGCCGGAGCCGTATGAAATAACGTGAGTATGACGAACGGTCGCTAATATCAGCAAAGTAAAGTAGTTCAAGGAGTTCGCAAACGTGAAGTGGTTGAAAATAAATACTGTGTTGTTAGTGGCTGTTTTATCCTTTTGGATGCCATCTAGCCAAGCGGATACTCAATTCCGTGTTATTGTTGATGCCTCTGGCAGTATGTTGATCAGTGATCCTGATAAGCTAACCGCTGAGGCATTGCGTCTTATTTCAAATCTTGCTCCAGAAGAAAAAGCGACTCTGGGAATCTGGTTGTTTGGTGAAGAGCCTCGTGTCCTTTTACCAGAAGCCGTTGTGAACAAAGCCAACAAAGCCAAACTGGCGAGCTATGTTGACAGCTATGTCACGCAAGACGTCAAAACCGATCTAGAAGCCATTGTTAAGTTGTTGTTAGAAACACCTGATTCGGGCGACCTAAAACCCGGTTTTAATCGTCATTGGATTTTAGTGACCGATGGTATGGTGGATATCAGCTTGGACGATGCAGTAAATAAGGCATCTCGTGATCGTATCCTTAATGAGCTGACTGACAAACTAGAAGAGCGCGGTATTCATCTTCATACCATTTCTATGACGGGCTACACAGATAAAGCTTTGCTCGAATCGCTTTCTCTTCGAACCAATGCGACGCACACCGAAGTCGCTATTCCTGAAGATTTATTAGACACCTTTGACCGCATTTTTACCCAAGCTTCGCCTTCGGATGAATTACCATTCAATGGCAATCGCTTTACAGTGGACGACGCAATTAAAGAACTGACATTAGTCGTGTTCCACGAGAATGGTATACAGCCTCATATCGTCAAACCGGATGGCACGCTTTTGTCTTTGGTGAGTAATAAAAATGTTTCTGTCTCTACATCGGATCATTACACCCTTATTACGGTTCGTGCTCCTGCTTCGGGGGATTGGCAAGTTAATAATGTCGATCTAGAGCGAAGCAGTATTAGGGTTATTACCGATTTAAGTGCTCAAGCAACGCCGGTCGCGCCAGTCATATTTCAGAATGAACCGATTTATTCCACTGTCGCTTTATTCCAAAATGACAAGGTTATAAAAGACGACAAAATATTGAACTTGCTGAACGTTAAACAAACATTAGTACGTTTAAGTGGCGAGCAAAAAGAAACGATTTTTTCTCATAAAATGGACAGAACGAACGGACAGTTTAAGCAGCGCTTGGAGGGTATTACTGAGCCGGGAAATTATGAATTAGTAAGCTTGGTTGATGGAAAAACTTTCTCTCGTCAGCTCAGTCAATTTTTCACCGTGCATCCTGCGATCAGTTTCGAGGGGAGTAATCCGAGCGGTAACTTGGTGTCTTTTTCCGCCAAACCGGTAAATTTAAAACTGAATATGCAGCGTTCTAATGTGAAACTTGAATTCACCTATAACAACGGCACCACAGAAATTGAGGAGATGCCGCTTATTGGTCAAGGCTATTGGGAAAAAATCATTCCTGTCTCTGCAAATGATAACGTTAAAGTCCGTGCGCAGCTAATTGGTTTCACTCAAACCGGACTGCGTTTTGAATATTGGACGCCAGTTTGGCACTTTAATCGACAAGGTAATGAAGATCCTTCGGTCGGACTAGGTGAAATGGCTCCGTTAGGAGCGGCTATTATCTCTGCTGCTGCCTCCAACAAAGGCGTAACACCAATGCTGGTTTCACCTTCTATCTCGGTGGTGAGTGATTCTGAAGAAAGCTCGGATACTTCGCCTGAAGAAGCGAGTATGCCAGCAGAGGAGTCGACAACAGAGAAGATTATAGATGAGGCGAACAGCCTGTCTAAAACAGAATGGCTTTTGTATGCTGGGCTAAACCTTGGCGGCATTGTCGTGATCGCAGGCGGTATTTTTATGTATCGTCGCATAAAGAAAAATAATTCGATTAAGAGAGATGACCTAGACGATGTGTGAGTTATTGGGCATGAGTGCAAATGTGCCAACGGATATATGTTTTAGTTTTTCCGGTTTACGTGCTCGCGGCGGGCGTACTGGTCCGCATAAAGATGGCTGGGGAATGGCCATGTATCGTGATGGCTATGTTTGGGCGATTCATGATCCAAGGCCTAGCGCCGATTCAGACATGGCGGAAGTCATCAGCAACACCTCGTTAAAATGCGATATTGTCATCAGTCATATTCGCCAAGCGAACGTCGGCGCGGTAAGTTTATTAAACACTCACCCCTTTAACCGCCTGTTGTGGGGTAAGACTTGGACTTACGCTCATAATGGTCAATTAGAGTCATCAGGCTCGTTGCCAATAGAGCATTATCATCCATTAGGCAGCACGGACTCAGAGCGAGCCTTTTGCTGGATCGTTGAACAGCTACAGACCCGTTTTGGCGACCAAGAACCCGCTTTAAATGACGTGTCGGCAGTACTTTCAGAATTAGCTTTACAGCTAAAAGCCATGGGCGTGTTTAACATGATGCTTTCTGATGGCGTGCGCTTATACTGCTTCTGTACCACCAAGCTGCATTGGATCACCCGTCGAGCACCCTTTAAAAAAGCCACCTTGTCGGACGAAGATGTGATTATAGACTTTAAAGAAGTCACCACAGACAAAGACGTCGTCACCATGATCGCCACGCAACCATTAACACATGATGAAACATGGCAACAAATGGAAGAGGGCGAATTGTGCGTGTTTGAAGGTGGCGAAGTGGTTTGTCAGATCAAAGCGGAAGACTTGTCAGAAAAGGCTTAGTTTTGTAGATTGAGATGTATACCGACAAAGATTTCTTTTATCTCCAATTGATCAGCTTATCTCGAAAGCCAAAGTAACCTCTCTCTCGCTAGACACTATCGTTTGATTTCACTAATGGGGTTTGCTTTGGCTTTTGTTGTTATGTAGATGGGACACTCTATATTAGTATTCTATGTCGAGCGAAATGGCTTCCAGCATTAAAAATGAAGTCTTTGCTCTTGGATAATTAGTAATTATTGGCCATTATTCAGCTTTTCAAAAAAGCACTTTTAATCCCTGTCCGATTATTCAAAAATTAATAGGAAATTAGCAAATTATGGTCTCGATCATCATGGACGGTCAGGATAAGACCAAACAGATTAGTGATTGGAAGATAAGCCAATCAGGTGAGAACCTGTGGCTTACATGTAGTTTCCCATCTGGAAAGGTGTTTAAACTCCCTCTAAGTAAGTGCAAGATAGCTCCTACAGAAGAAATGCAAAATAAGCTGCTTACACGAAAGGATAGCCATAGAGTTGAGCAGGTAGATCAAGCGGTTGTTTATGGAAATAAGTATGTTGTTCTACAGTACTCTGGTAAATCTAAGCGTTATTTAATGAAGTATGACGATGTTCATTTAGTTGAGCAGTCTGATGTAAGTGAGAGTGATGTTTTTCAATATTTTAAAGCCGTTTCACGAGAACGTATTGCTAAGTCAAATGGTGGATCAAATTCAGGTATTGCTGATAATATTTTGCGGCAACTGGAAAAACTCCCACTTTCAACTAAAACTGCATTATATGGATACTGCAAAGGGCATAGTCAGCCTATTCAGAGCCACCAAAACCTCATTTTTCCATTTGGTATAAATGAAAGTCAGCTTAAGGCTCTAGTATCAGTATTCTCTTCTCAAGTTAGTATTATTGAGGGCCCTCCTGGCACAGGGAAGACTCAAACAATATTAAACATCTTGGCAAACATTCTGTTGCAGGGAAAAACGGTTGCAATACTGTCTAATAACAATGCAGCCGTAGAAAATATCTATGAAAAATTAGCCAAAAACGGACTTGATTTCTTGGTCGCAAAGTTAGGAAGTGTAGATAAAAGGAACGATTTTTTTTCTGATCTCCCAGCGTTACCAACTTTTGAGCAAAGTGATGATCTAGAGCTATCGCTCGTAGAGGAGAAGGTTGAAGAATTAACGCAACTGCTATATGCCCAGAATGAAGCTGCTGGATTGAAATCACAAATTGACGAGCTGAGAATAGAGTATAAGTACCTACTTAAATGTAATTCAGAGTATCAAAGTGATAGTGCAAAACCGTTTAGCAGACTGTTAAAGAAATACCGATTATCTAAATCAAAAACTCTAGATTTAATATCCTATCTGACTCTTCTCAAAGATAGTCCAATCACCCTGAGAAATCGTTTCGAATTATTACTGAACTTTCGGATTTTTCGTACGGGTCCATTTAGCAGTGTTGATAAGTTAAATGCTATGACTTCTGCTTTACAACTGAAATTCTATAGTGATGAGCTAAAAGAAAAAGAAGAAGAGTTAGCTGCTTGTGAGAAGATACTAATAAAGGGCAATTTCGAGTCGCTTTTACAAGATGTTACGACATCATCAATGTCTTATTTTAAGCAACAGATCTCGCAAAGAAAGTGGTCCAAGGAAACTTTTAGCTCAGATAATTATCGCGTTAAAATCGACGATTTTTTACGTCGATACCCTATTATAGGTAGTGGGACGCATTCTATTGTGAATTCGATTAAAGCGGGAACAGTTCTTGACTATGTAATTATCGACGAAGCGTCTCAGCAGGATATTATCCCAGGGATTTTAGCGCTTGGCTGTGCTAAAAATCTGGTTGTTGTTGGAGATAGAAAGCAGCTACCACCAATATTTAATGAAACTGAAATACCTGCACCAGATGAAAGGTACGATTGTGGTAAGTATAGTTTGCTAGATTCTTGTCTTAAAGTGTTTGGTGGTACAGCTCCTGTTACATTATTAAAAGAACATTACAGATGTCACCCCAAAATCATTCAATTTTGTAACCAGCAGTTCTATAACAATCAGCTCATACCTATGACGCAAGATAATGGTGAAGTTGCTCTACAGCTGGTTGTTACGTCCAAAGGAAATCATACTCGGGGTTATAAAAATCTTCGAGAACTGGATTCTCTACTTGAAATACAGAAGCAGGGAAAAAGCAGCCACTGGGATGAGACTTCTAATATAGGTTTTATCGCCCCTTATAATGCACAAGTTGATCTATCTCAATTGCATCTGCCTGCAAATTTTATAAAGGATACAACGCATAGATTTCAGGGCAGGGAGTGCGACAAAATTATATTTTCGACTGTATTAGATGAGAAACCCAGCAATGTAAGAAGTTTGAGTTTCGTGGATAATTCTAATTTAATCAATGTTGCGGTTTCTAGAGCAAAACACCAGTTTACTTTGGTAACAGGAGATCGTGTTTTTAGTGCATTAAATGGCCCTATTGCTGCATTGATTCGCTATATTGAGTATTACGATAATGGCACTTCCAATATTTATAGATCTCCTGTTATTTCAGCATTTGATTTGCTGTATCGTGAGTATGATATTTCCTTAGATAAACTTAGGTCTCGATTGAGGCCAAACGACTCAGAATTTCTGTCTGAACAGATCGTCGCTGAATTGTTGCGCAAAATTTTATCCTCAGCACCCTATGATAGTGTGATGTTTCATATGGAGGTGGAGCTACATAAATTAGTAGCAAGAAATTATGAAGGCCTGACGGAATACGAACGTCGTTTTATGATTAAAAGCCGATGCGACTTTGTTATTTACCACAAAGTTGGTAAGAAACCTTTTGCCGTCATAGAAGTCGATGGTGGGAGTCATGATACGTCAGAACAGCAGAGAAGAGATGCTTTAAAAAACAGCATTTTGCAAAAGGCGGAGCTGACATTATTTCGATTGAAAACTGATGAAAGTCGAATTGAAGAAAAGATAGAGCAATTTATTGGCTCGGCATTAGGGCTGACACAGTCTAAAGAATCGGACTTTCATAAATTATCGAACGAGAATGTAATTTAGTAGCATGACTAGTCTCTTTGCTTGCAGAGTGTTTTACTCTTATATCCGTTTTGACCATTTTTCTCTCGCTCTCAGAACTGTTATCCTAGCGCCATTATTGGTGTAACAGAGTAGTAAGAATGATTAATGATAACGATGTGATCGAAACCTTAGACGAGCTTGAGACGTTTTTACGTTTGGTTGAGGTTGGTGGTTTGGGCCTTGATAACGTATCTGGTGTGGCGTTGGCGACAAACAATGCCAATGGTCGTCCGTTTGTGGCAGTGCTTGATGATAATCAACAGTTGGTGTTAGGGCGTTATGTGACGACCGAAGTCTTTGAGAATGGCAAAGACATGGTTCGTTACGGTACTAAAAAACCGCATTAATTAGACTTTTCTTTTTTAAGAAATGACCTCCTGAACCTCACCTTGAAGACATTAGGGAAGGGGTAAAAAATCCCCGCTTGGATTTTGATCCAAGCGGGGATTTTAGTTTTCTAGCTGGGTTATTTGACTGCACCAATTCGTTGTCTGTGAATTTAGCTATTTTGACAGGCCAGCATGTCTTTTTCGATTTGCTCCCAATCCAGTTCTCGTGGGCAGATGATTTCGATACGAGAATCGCGGCGGTAAGCAACTTTATCGAAATCGTGTTCATCTTTGACGCGGTTGAAAAACACCCAAGCGTGGCCGATTCGAATGACGCCTTTGATTCGGCTGATGCCTTCCAATCCATTTAATATTTTCTCTAGCGCCCAGTAATCAAAACAGTCCTCATGGTGAAATACCCAGCCACAGCTGAAGAGTCCGCTGCCATGGCCTGTTTTCCGGATCGGCTTGTGTGGCTCTGGGAGCGCGTTATCCTGATGCTCGTGGGAATGATGGTGATGAGCATGATGAGCATGAGCTTCTGGAAACTGGGCTTTGAGTTGGCCATTACGGACAATGTCTAATAAAGATGAGTCGATTACGCCGCGAGTAGTGCGGGCAATATGCTGCTTCGGTGGAAACATTTGGTTGAGGCTGTTCTCGACCACTTCGATCTGGGATTCTTCAGCTAGGTCGCATTTGTTGATTAGTATCACGTCTGCAAGGTTAAGCTGGTCGTGAAACGTTTCGCTGTCGAGTACTTCTTGCTGTTCCAATGAACGTGGGTCGAGCAAACAAATGGTAGCGCGTAGATCGAGTTTGTCCTTAAAACTTACGCTCATCAAGATATCTATAATGCCTTCTGGGTGACCGATCCCCGTTGGCTCAATGATTAATCGATCAGGATGAGTTTGCTCAATCAGTGCTTTTAAAGTGGGAGTTAAAGCGGAGCCTAGAGCACAACAGATGCAACCTCCAGGTAGCTCTTTAACGAACAGCCCTTGTTGCTCTGGCATCATTTCTTGATCAATGCCTACTTGACCAAACTCGTTCACTAAGATGGCCCATGATTCGCTTTCGGGTTTGTTGGCAAGAAGGCTATTGATGGCGGTGGTTTTACCAACACCTAGAAAACCAGTAATGATGTTAGTTGGAATGGTTTTGATATGATCCTTCATGGTGTCCCTTTTTGGTTTGTCTGGCGGCTATGACGGGGATAACGTGTGGCCAAAGTAACGTTGCCGTTCGAGCTGGCCATTATCTCATAATTATGTGTGACGATAGCATTAGGCCACTTGGCGCAATGCATTCTCAATGCTGGTTTCAAGCTGACGCAGCCTATTGAATTCTTCAAGAAGCCGTTGCTCTAGATTTTTAAAGTTCAAAGGTAAGCTGCGGTAACAAATATCATGGCCTTCGCCGATCACTTTGTAGTCTTTCCAATTACTTATGCGTTCTTCTTCTAGTGCGAGGAAAGCTTGAATAAATGCTTGTTGGTTTGGGCAGTCTTCTTCTGCGTGCAAACACACTGGAAATGCCTTCTTTTGTATTTGCGGGCCTTCAATGTAGGTTTCAAAATGAACGCCTCCTTGATTATGGTTGTACCATGTCTCTTTGTAGAGCTGGATATAGGGACCGCGATTATAAATTTCCCAACCGTCGTTAAACCAGCTGGACTGTCGTAAAGTTTGTTCAAGGTTGCGAAACATCTTTTTAATGTCTTTCATGCTTCTCTCTATTTTCTAAGAAGTTTTTATCCAGATCGATGATAAGCATTTATATCATAATGTTACATTGTAACAAAGCGGTGATTCCATACTTGATGGTTTGAGATATGTGGATGGTGCTCTAGGGAAGGGAAACTGTACGCTTCTCCCCTTAATAAGGGGAGAAGCGAGGTTTTATCAATGATATGAATTATTGAACCAATTCGTTGTCAGTAAACTCACCTTCAAACAAAGCGGTAGACAAGTAACGCTCACCAGAATCAGGTAATACCACAACGATTTTCTTGTCTTTAAATTCGTCCAATTGACCTAATCGTTCTGCCGCAACGACTGCTGCGCCACAAGAAATGCCACACAAGATGCCTTCTTCACGCATTAGGCGTTTTGCCATGGCAATGGCGTCTTCGTTAGACACTTGCTCAACGCGATCCACAATCGAAAGGTCTAGGTTCTTCGGAATGAAACCCGCACCTATGCCTTGAATTTTATGTGGTGATGGCGTTGGATCTTCACCCTTCATGGTTTGCGTAATAACTGGTGAACTAGTTGGCTCTACCGCCACACTCACAATGGCTTTACCTTGAGTATTTTTAATGTAGCGACTCACGCCTGTGATTGTGCCGCCAGTACCCACGCCAGCAACGAATACATCGATTTCACCATTGGTATCTTGCCAAATTTCTGGACCAGTGGTTTTTTCATGAATTTCTGGGTTGGCTGGGTTCTCGAATTGTTGCAGCAATACGAACTTGTCGTCTTGGGCAATTTCTTCGGCTTTGGCAATAGCGCCTTTCATACCTTTCGCGGGTTCTGTTAGCACGATAGTCGCACCTAAGGCTTTCATCACTTGGCGACGTTCCACACTCATGCTGGATGGCATGGTGATGGTAATCGGGTAACCACGAGACGCAGCAACGAAACACAAAGCAATACCTGTGTTACCGCTAGACGCTTCGACAATGGATTTGCCTTTGCTCAGAATGCCTCTCTTTTCTGCATCCCACACCATGTTGGCGCCGATGCGGCATTTTACTGAGAAAGCAGGGTTGCGAGATTCGAGCTTGGCCCAAATATTTCCATTACCGATGCGGTTTAAACGTACAAGAGGCGTATTGCCAATGGTAAGAGAGTTATCTTCAAAGATTTGATGAGACATACCATTTCCTTTTTGTGGTTGATCTGTAGTTAATTGGTCTTTAGAGAGTAATAGCAACATCGTATTAGATGCACCGTGAATGTTGTTCACTATAACCCTTAGGTTGGGATTGATGTTAGAATTTACAACTATATAGATAGAGGTTTTCGTACAACCACTTAGCTTCGCTTGAAGCTCTGTACCAAAGCTTCTAATACAAACGGCGCGTTATTTATTACCACTACTTTTTTTGCGCCACGTAAAAAGGATACAAGTTTACCTATCATGCCGACAAATGCCCTAATGACGCGCGATCGTCATCTAATTGACCAAAAACAAGCGCAGCTTACCAAGCGTCAAAAGGAAGGTTTGCCTTTTGACCGTATGCAATCTGAAGTGAATACGCTCATCGAAAAGTCTGAGACCTTGCATCAAGCTCGTTTATCTCGCATGCCAAAAATTACCTACGATGAAAGCTTGCCGGTTGCTGCTCGCGCCGATGAAATTATCCAGGCGATTCAAGAAAACCAAGTGGTGATTATTGCGGGTGAAACAGGCTCTGGTAAAACCACGCAATTGCCTAAAATGTGCTTGCAAGCAGGTCGCGGTATCGCGGGCTTAATTGGTCATACGCAACCAAGACGAATTGCCGCGCGCAGCGTGGCAGAGCGTATTAGTGATGAGTTGCAAGTTAACCTTGGTGAGCAAGTAGGTTTTCAGGTTCGTTTTAGTGACGAAAGCAACGAAGAAACCCTTATTAAGTTAATGACCGACGGTATTTTATTGGCCGAAATTCAGCAAGATAAGCGCCTGTATAAATACGACACCATCATTATTGACGAAGCCCATGAGCGCAGTCTGAATATCGATTTCTTGCTTGGCTATTTGAAGCAAGTCTTGGCGGCTCGACCGGATCTAAAAGTTATTGTTACTTCGGCGACCATCGACGTTGAACGTTTTTCTGAGCATTTTGAAAACGCACCGATTATCGAAGTATCTGGTCGAACGTATCCGGTTGAAATTCGTTATCAGCCTTTGCTAAGTAAATCTGACTCGGAAGAGTTGGATGAAGACCAAAGCATGGAACAAGGTGTTTTAGACGCCGTCGAACTTTTGATAGCGGAAGAACGCCAATCTGGCTATCGCGGTGCGGGTGATATTTTGGTGTTTTTACCGGGTGAACGAGAAATTCGTGAAACCGCCGAGATTCTTCGTCGTGCTGAATTGCGCGGAACCGAGGTTTTGCCTTTGTATGCTAGGCTCAGTGCCAGCGAGCAGCAACGTATTTTTAAATCTCATTCTGGTCGTCGCATTGTTTTGTCGACCAACGTTGCAGAAACTTCGCTAACGGTTCCCGGCATTCGTTATGTTATTGATCCGGGCTTGGCGCGTATTAGTCGCTATAGTGTGCGCTCCAAAGTTCAGCAACTACCAATAGAGAAAATTAGCCAAGCCAGCGCTAATCAGCGAGCAGGGCGATGTGGTCGTGTGGCGGACGGTATTTGTATTCGCTTGTATGACGAGGACGACTTTAACAATCGTGCTGAATTTACCGACCCGGAAATTTTCCGTACCAACTTGGCGTCGGTTATTTTGCAGATGGCCAACTTGAAACTGGGCGCGGTTGAAAAATTCCCTTTTGTTGAAATGCCTGAAAAACGCATGATCAACGATGGTTATCGTGCTTTGACGGAGCTGGGAGCTTTAAATAAAGAGCGACTTACACCGATTGGTCGTCAGTTGGCTAAGTTGCCAATTGACCCGAAATTAGGCCGTATCTTAATCGCTGCAGAGCAACATAGCGTGCTCAAAGAAGTGGCGATTATTGTCAGTGCGCTATCGGTTCCAGATCCTCGTGAACGTCCGCAAGACAAGAAAACGCAATCCGACCAAGCTCATGCTGTCGATAAAGACGAAGACTCTGACTTCGCTGTGTTCTTGAATTTGTGGGAACGTTTTGAAGAGCAGCGCCAAGCCTTATCGCAAAATCAATTGCGTCAATATTGTCGTAAGCAGTTTTTGAATTTCATGCGCATGCGCGAATGGCGTGATATTCATCGCCAAATCATGATTGCTTGTAAGCAGCTTGGTTTCAAAGAAACTCACCATGAAGAGCGTCATTATGAAGCCATTCATCGTTCTTTGCTGGCGGGGATGTTTACGCAAGTCGCCAATAAAATGGAAGACAGCAAAGAAATGCTTGGGTGTCGTTCGCGCAAATTGGCGATTTTCCCAGGCTCCATGCTATTCAAAAAACCACCACAATGGATTATGGCGGCGGAGTTAGTTGAAACGAGCAAGCTGTATGCGCGAGTGACGGCTCGCATCGACCCTGCTTGGATCGAAGAATATGCCGCACCGTTTGTCAAACGCCAATATTTTGACCCGCATTTCGAGCGTAACCAAGGCCGTATTATGGCCAATGAGCAAGTCTCGCTTTATGGTCTGATTATTGTTGCGAAGCGTCGTATTGATTACGGTCATGTGAATCCTGAAGAAGCGCGTGAGATCTTTATTCGATCTGGGCTGGTGGAAGGTGAACTGCGAACCAAACAGGCGTTCTATCGTAAGAATAAAGCCTTGATTGAGTCGTTAGAAACCCAAGAAGCTAAATTACGTAAACGCGATATTTTGGTTGATGATGAAACGGTATTCGCTTTCTATAACGCTCGCTTGCCAGAACACGTGCGCAACCTTAAAAGTTTAGAGCATTTCGTTAAAACCGAGCCTGATGCTCTGTTAATGACTCGTGACGATTTGATCAATCAGGATGTGAGTGTTGATGATCATGCCTTCCCAGATTCTTTTGGTCTAAACGGTGTTGCGCTACCTATTGATTACAAGTTCGATCCTGGCCAAGAAGCCGACGGTGCTACTCTAAAGGTCCCTGTTGGGTTGTTGCGTCAGTTGAGCTTAGAAGATCTAGGTTGGGCCGTCCCCGGCTTTATCAAAGAGCGCTGTGAAGCCTTGCTGCGTGCGTTGCCAAAAGCGCTACGCCGTCGTTTTGTGCCGATTCCGCAGTTTGTTGATCGCGTATACCCGAATTTGTCAAAAGACAAAGGCGATTTGCTTGAGCAACTTAGCTTGCAGATTAAACGCGAAACCTTGATTGATATTCCGCTTAATGAGTGGAATGCCGACAAGCTGGATTCTCACTTAACCTTGAATCTAGAGGTGGTGGACGAACGCGGCAAAGTGCTGGGTGTGGGTAAAAACTTGGCGCAGCTTCAGGCTCAGTTTAGTGACTTGGTTGAAGAGAGTTTTGCGAAATTTGGTACCAAGCAACATGAGCAAGAAGGTTTAACCTCTTGGCCGGAGCAGGGTATTCCTGAACGCCAAGAGATCAAGCAAGCTGGCATCAAGGTCACGGCATTTCCCGCTTTGGTAGCACAAGGCGATCATGTTTCATTAAAAATGTTTGATGATCAAAATACCGCATTAGAAACGCATCGAAAAGGTGTGATCACCTTACTTAAGCTAACCTTGAGCAAAGAGATGCGTTACTTACAAAAGAACTTGCCACATTTAAGAGAGTCGATGTTGATATTCTCGCCATTAGGGCAAAAAGAAACCTTGTTGGATGATTTACTTAATGCGGTTTTAGATAAGGTTTTCTTAGATGGCCGAGCTTTGCCGCGTACTAAAGCGGAATTTGAAAGCTGCGTCACTAATCATAAACCGCAATTAGTAAGCGTTGCGAATGATATGGCAGGGCAGCTTTATCGCGTATTGTCCTCTTATCAGGGGGTCGCAAAGCGAATGAAGGGAAGCATTCCTTTACCTTGGACGCGGGTTTATGGTGACATTAAAGTGCAATTAGAACAGCTTATTTACCCTGGCTTTATTGGCAATACGCCGCTGTTTTGGCTGGGACAATTACCGCGTTACTTCAAAGGAATTGAGGTGCGCTTAGAGCGTTTTCAGAATCATTTGAACAAAGAGAACCAATATGTGTCTGAATTAGAAAGCCTTTGGCAGACCTATTCTAGACAGAAAAAAGCTCATGACGAAAAAGCCTTGTACGACCCAGAGTTGATTAAATATCGCTGGATGTTAGAGGAATACCGTATTTCTTTATTTGCCCAGTCGGTTGGTACATTAGAGCCAATTTCAGATAAGCGCTTGTCTAAACAGTGGCAAGAAGTTAAAAAATTGGTTTGATTTTATAAAGATATAATGTTTTTTAGTCAGACTCTGAGTGTGAAGTCTTACAAGTTAAGGATTGTGAAAATGTTTAAGGTAATAGGCACTTTGCTTTTTGGTTCTATGTTATTGCTTGTGCAATCTTGTGCACAGGTGCCAGTAGAAACCAAAGAAGATCCATGGGAAGGCTTCAATCGCTCAATGTTTATCTTTAATGATGCGGTAGATGGGGCTGTTTTAAAGCCTGTTGCCAAAGGGTACAAAGCCATTACGCCGACGCCAGTACAAAAGGGTGTGAGTAATTTTTTCTCCAACTTAGGTGAAATCGGAAATATCACCAATAACCTTCTGCAAGGGAAGTGGGATGCGACAGCGTCATCCACCTTTCGTTTTCTGATTAACAGTACCGCGGGTTGGTTTGGTATTTTTGATGTGGCCAGCGAGCTGGGGTTGAAAAAGTATGATGAAGATTTTGGGCAGACTTTAGGGTATTGGGGCGTGTCATCTGGTCCATATTTGGTTTTACCATTTTTAGGCCCATCCACTGTCCGTGATGGATCGGCCTTTGCCGTCGAATATACCTATGTCGACGAAACGGGTATGTTGGACTTGAACAGTGATGAAGAGTTAGGCTTATTTGGCTTGGATGTGGTTGATACTCGCGCACGATATCTGAATGCTGAAGGTATGATAGTCGGCGACAGATACAGCTTTATTAGAGATGTCTATCTGCAAAACCGAGCTTATGAAGTTTATGATGGCAATCCTCCTCAGAAAAAGAAAGCGACTGATGCGGCACCTGCAGACGGTAGCTGGGGGGATGATGGTACTGATGACAGCTGGGGCGATGAATCTGCAAGCGACAGCTGGGGTGATGAATCCGCAAGTGACAGCTGGGGCGATGAATCAGCAAGTGATAGCTGGGGTGATGAATCCGCAAGTGACAGCTGGGGCGATGAATCAGCAAGTGATAGCTGGGGCGATGAGTCTGTGTCTAATGATGATCAGCAGCCTATCGATAGTAGCTGGTCTGAATAAGGTGTTCGAATGGTAGGTTCCGAGGAAAGCGGCTGCTTTCCTCGTTCATCTATCACAAAGTATAAATATTGATATTCATGAAGTAAGAATGACGAAATTCTCTTTCTTTTGTGAGCAAGTACAGGAATAAAATACCTACCAAAACATTGGGTGAATGTAGAGATGTTGATGCAAATGTGGTTTTGTATCGAATGGTTGGTATTTGTAACTTTACTTTACAGATTGGTGTTTTTTATTTAAGTCCTATTAACAATTCCATTTACATGAGCTAAGTTTAACTCTTGATTTAACTTCATTTTTTTTATGTCTGTTTAACTTTAAAGCATAGAAAAATCTTATTTTGTTTCCTTTTTAGCTGATAAAAATTATGAAAAATGCTCGTTTTCAAAGGAAAGCCATTTTTATTAGTTGTATCCTTTATCTTTGTTTTCTTCTTATATCCTTTCGTACCCATGCTAATGGTGTGAAAACGCTTAATATCTTGAATTGGGATGACTATGTCTCAACGGATGTTATTAAGGCTTGGGAAGACCAGACAGGTGCAAACGTACGTATTATCATTTATGACGATGAAGTTGTTCGTGACGCACTTTTGACTGATCCTAGGCAGAATCAAATTGATTTGGCCATTGTTGATGCCCAGTCAGCTCAAAAACTGGCCGAGTTAAACTATCTAATAAATTTAGAAGACACTAGTATGCAAGAAAGTATCGACCCACGTTGGCTGAACCAATGCGGCAAGTTTGCAACGCCTTACTTGTGGGGAACGTTCGGGATCGCATATAGAACTGATAAGGTAACCTCGGATGTCCGCTCTTGGGGGGATTTATTTTCATCAAGGGAGGATTTAACTGGCCACATAGGCATGCTTAGTGATTATTACTCACTGATAGCACCAGCCTTGTTGGTTTTGAATTTGCCAGCAAATACAGATGAAGAGCAAGATCTAAAACAAGCTTATGAACTATTAAAACAGCAAGCTGGTGACGTGCTGACTTATGAATATGCCCCTTCCTATTTGTTAAATTCCAATAAACGAGACAGGCTTTATGCCGCTGCTGTATACAGCGGTGATCAATATTCAATGAATGATTTGGTAGGGAGCGAAGTCTGGGACTATGTTTTACCTGACGAAGGTTCCTTTGTTTGGTTAGATTGCTGGGTGGTACCGATAAAATCTAAAAAGAAAAACCTAGCGATGTCTTTCTTGAAATTTATAGGGCAGCCAAGTATTGCTGCTTCGAATTCAGAAAGTTTAGGTGTGGCAACAGTGAATCGGGATGCTTATTATTTACAGAGTGAGTCATTTCGTGAAGATGAATTAATTTACCCTACAGAAGACGTGTTCAATAAATTACTGCCATTTGATGCATTGTCAGATGTTAATATACGACTTCGTACTCGAATGATAGAAGCTGTTAAGGTTATTCATGAATCTAAATAAACGGCTTATTTTTTTGCTCCTTCCTGTTATTTTGTTTGGCTACGGGCTTTCTACTTATTTTGTATATCAATATCAAAAAAGTAATATATTTAAGTTAGAACAAGCAAAATTAGAGCAGCGAATGTTTAAGCTGCAAAGCGTCTTCAAAGAGGAGGCGTCAGTTGTCGATAATCTGATGGCGTTGTTTTTAGAAGGCCGTTACTTGTCTGATTTTTTATTGTCAGCGCCATCTGATTATCGCCACTCTGCTTTGGGGCAAAATTTAAGCTTACTAATTTCTCAGTCATTAATTAATAAATCTAGCCCTATTTCCTTTGCTGTTTTTAGTGGTGATGGTGCAGAGTTGTTTTATTATGAGCGTAGCTCAGAGCCTTTTGACAAGATCAGTGCTGTACAAAAAGAAATGTCTATTGAGATGATTAACAATAGGGTTATTACTAAATGGAAATTTTTTCATCATGGAAGTGATTTCAATGTAGTGGCAGGGCGTTTACTCGATAGTGTCGCGTTACTTCCCTTTAAAGGTCGAGATATAAATAACAGCGTGCAGTTATCTTTTTCTATTAGTATGGATCAATTTTATGAAGAGCTGTTGGACTTAACTTCATTTTATAAAGCTGAAGTTATTTGGACGGACAGAAGTCCACCTTCAGAGCATGAGTTAAGTTACTCTATTCAATTCTCGCCAGGTCAAATTTTGACTGTGCGTCCTGATAAAGCGATTTTAGATAAACCACTTTTTGCATTTTTTAGTAAATTGACTTTTATCGCCATCTGTCTTGGTTTGTTTACTTATCTATTACTTGTTTACTTAATTTCTCGCTTTATAACCGCGCCAATAAGCCAGTTAGATAATGAACTTGACCTAGTTATAAGCTATAAAAAAGATAATATTTCTCCCACTCCCAATAAAAGTGAGGTGGGAAAGTTAAGTAAAAAATTCTTTGATTTGTTTGAGCAGTTACAGAACAACTTGAAGAGTACTCATGAGATGGCCATTACAGATGCGCTGACGGCTTTACCTAATCGATTCCGATTTTATGAATATGCCAAACATATTTTAGTTCGAGCTGAGGAAAATGGGGCTTTAGTCTCTTTTGTTTATATTGATATTGATAATTTTAAGTTTGTTAATGATAAGTTAGGTCATGAAGCAGGAGATGAGCTGTTGTTCTTTCTTGCCAGAGACTTGCATAAGCTAATCGAGAAACAGCCTGACTGTATGGTATCGCGTTTATCAGGAGATGAATTTGCGATTGTGATGACGCATCTAGAACCAGTAGAGGTCGATGAGTTAGCACTATCTATTGTTGCATTGTTCGACGGCGGTTATGAATCAGATAATTATTACTTTCCTGTCTCTGCTAGTATGGGGATCGCATCTTTTCCCAATGACGGCGTCTCTCTCAATGAGCTCATTGCCAATGCCGATATGGCAATGTATCACGCAAAGCGTTCAGGTAAAAATCAGTATAAACACTACTCAACGAGCATTGCCACACAAGCTCGCCGTTTAAAAATTATTGAAAATCACTTAAAAACGGCGAATTGCGAAAATGAGTTTTTTTTGGTTTATATGCCTTATACGTGCAGCAAAGATCAAGTTAAAGGCTTTGAGGTATTAATCCGTTGGCACTCTTCAGAACTGGGTATTGTAGACCCTGATGAATTTATTCCTATTGCTGAACAAACAGGAACCTACGCAAAAATAGACAACTGGGTTTTTGAAACTGCTTTTAAAAGTCTTCCAAAGATAAAGGCTATTTTTGGTGAATCTTGTGTTTTATCTATTAATATTTCAGCGGCTGAATTAAGTCATCATGCGGTATTAGATCGTCTGAAAGAGCTAAAAGAGCAATATCAAATAGACGATTCAAGTATAGAGTTAGAGTTAACAGAAACCTTTAGTTACGTCCAAACAGACTCTGTGTTTGAAATATTAAATGGCATGCAGAGTGCGGGTTTTAATATTGTGATAGACGATTTTGGTGTCGGTTATACTCCTTTGTTGCACCTGATTGATTATCCCGTTAATAAGGTGAAATTGGATAAGGTACTTACAGAAAGAGTCACCAATCCAGACTATAAAAAACTCTTGTCACCGCTTATCCAATTATGTCATTTGCAAGATATTGTTGTGACAGCAGAAGGGATAGAATGCGAATCACAGCTGCAGTGTTTAAAAGAGGCGGGCTGTGACTTTTTTCAAGGTTACTTATTATCTAAACCAATGGTTTTAGATGAGCTAGAAGGTTGGTATAAAAACTACCAACCTTGCATAACAGCCCAAAGCAAAGACTAGAGCGACTCGCTAACTTGCAATGGCTATATTCTCAGCGAGTGATATTTTCAATAATTTCCCTGAGTCTGTGCCTATGTACAATATGCCAGCAGAGTCTTGGGCCATCGAACGAAGACGCTCATCTAAATGTTGCAGATAACGCGTTTCGGTAGTCTCGCCATTTTTATCAATTCTGATTTTATTTAAGTGTCTCAGTGCAAGCGCGGTAGATAAAAAATCTCCGTTCCAATTTGAGAACAACATGCCTTTATATCGAATCAAGCTGCTTGGTGCGATAGAAGGAATAAACACTTTAGCTGGATTGTCTATGCCGTCTTTTGTTTCTCCTTCTCCTACGCTAATTGGTCCCCAATACTCTTTACCATAAGACACGATCGGCCAGCCGTAGTTGGCGCCGGGACGAATTAAATTTATTTCATCACCGCCTCTTGGGCCATGTTCATTAGACCAAAGTGTTTCTGTATCCGTATCGTAAAATAGGCCTTGGGGATTACGATGACCATAGCTCCAGATTTCATTGCGTATATTGGCGTGAGTCACGAACGGATTGTTCGCAGGCACGCTGCCATCTAGATTTAAACGGATAACGCTACCAGCATGGTTTGTCAGGTCTTGAGCGTTATCACGAACACCTCGATCACCGACAGAGAAGAAAACGTGTCCTTTATCGTCAAAGGCGATGCGACCACCATAATGCTTAGACTCACTGGTGGCAGAATCTGTGACTAATAAATCATGCCATGCGGTCAGCTTGTTACCATTTAGTTTTGCTCTGGCTAACGTTGTTTTTGCTCCCTCATCCGTTGGCTTTGAATAAGTGAAATATAGCCAGCCTTGCTCTTTGAACTCTGGTGATTTTGCCACATCCAACAAACCGCCTTGGCCTCTGTTGTCGACTTCTGGAAGACCTGTCAGAGCTTGCTTTTTACCCGTGGATAAATTGACCTTATAAGCAGAGCCTTTTTTGACGGTAACGATGGCTTCTTGATCATTTATAATAGAAATACCCCAAGGGATACCATCAAACTGAGTGACGGTTTGTACCTCCAAGGAGTTATCTGTAATGGCGTCTGAGGCGCTAGCATTTAGCGCCATAAGGCTAGCTAAAAATATAATCCAAGTTTTCATAGGGCGACCTCTTTATTCGCTAATTTCCATTCAGTATATAGAAAATAGACGCAATGAGAGGGCTTGGAAAGGCATTTCCTTCACAATTGCCGATTGCTTACCTAGTTGAATGAAGTATTCAGATCCACTCTAATTAAGGCTGTAAAGCGTGTTTTTTGGTGAAATTATGCACAAATATTACTGACCAAGCCTAGCCAAAATAGCGTTCGTTGTCGGCCACATTTCGAGTCACAACCGCATTAGCGGCAATAATCGCGTTATGACCAATTTCAATGCCGGGAAGGATCTTGGCGCCGCCACCAATCCAGACTTTATTACCAATCGTAATCGGTCGAGCAAAACACTCGCCAGAGGCACGCTGTTCAGCGTCTCTAGGATGATCCACTGTATAAAGGTGAACACCAGGGCCGATTAATACATCGTCGCCAATATGGATCTTGGCGCAGTCTAAGAATATGCATTGGAAATTAATAAAAACACGTTCGCCCAGATGAATCTGCGAACCATAGTCACATTGAAAGCCTGGCTCAATCACCACGCTGCCAAACTCGGCAAACAAGCGTGTCACATGACGAAGGTTGCCCTTGCTTGGATGAGCATTGAACTTAGCGCATGCAAGGCGTGCCGCTTCTCTGCGCAGGCGAAGGTCTAGGTCGATGGCATTAAATGCCTCGCCATGGATCATTTTTTCAAATTCCGTTCGTTCGGTCATTTTTCGTTCTTCTTGAGGAAATAAAAAAACGCGACCTAGGCCGCGTTTTTAGCATAACTTACTTACCTTTGCTTAATAGTGTTATCTCTAAGCAGCAGCAAGCGCAGTTGTCATGATTAAAGCATAGACGCCAAAGTGACTTCTAGTTTAGCCTGATCCGCTGCGAAGTTACGAATGCCTTCAGACAGTTTTTCAGTTGCCATCGCATCTTCGTTCATTGCCCAACGGAATGCTGTTTCTGTGATTGCTGCAGGAGCTGGTTTCACATCTGTCGTTGGCACCAATTTGCGCTCAAGTTTGCCTTCGTCTTTTTTCAACTCTTCAAGCAGGTTAGGGCTGATAGTCAAACGGTCACAACCAGCAAGTTGTTCGATTTCGCCGATATTACGGAAGCTCGCGCCCATCACAACGGTTTTGTAGCCATGCTGCTTGTAGTAGTTATAGATTTCAGTCACAGAAACCACACCTGGATCAGTCTCAGCTGTGTATTCTTGGCCAGTGGATTTTTTGTACCAATCAAGAATACGGCCAACGAATGGAGAAATCAGGTAAACGCCCGCTTCAGCACACGCTTGTGCTTGAGCGAAAGAGAAAAGCAATGTTAGGTTACAGTTGATGCCTTCTTTTTCTAGCTCTTCTGCGGCTTTAATGCCTTCCCAAGTAGACGCGGCTTTGATAAGAACGCGGTCACGAGACACGCCAGCTTCTTCATAAAGCGCAATCAGTTTACGCGCTTTCGCTAGTGTTGCTTCTTTGTCAAAAGACAAGCGTGCATCTACTTCAGTAGAAATACGGCCTGGAACATATTTTAGGATTTCAGTACCAACAATAACGGCAAGCTTGTCACCAGCGTCTAGAATTTGCTGATCTTTGTCGTTACTTTGCGTTTTTGCCCAAGCAATCGCTTGATCAAGGAAAGGGGCGTATTCAGGAATTTGTGCAGCTTTAAGCATCAAAGATGGGTTAGTTGTCGCATCTTGTGGTAAAAAATCTTTGATTGCCGTGATATCACCGGTGTCGGCCACAATGGTCGTGAACTCTTTTAATTGAGATAACTTATTGCTCATTGCTCTTATCCTTTGCGTTGATGATTTTTGACCAATTCAATGGCCTCTAATAATACATTTACCTTTGCGTCAGCTTTGTGACCATTTTCAGATAGGTAGCGACGGAACTGTTTGCCGCCGGCTTCGCCCTGAAAAATACCCAAAATATGTCGGGTGAGGTGCATCAAGCGTTCGCCTTCTTCCAGCTTGCGTTCAACATAAGGAACGAAAGCTTCTAGTGCCTCGTAGCGATCATGAACCAAGGCCTGACCGCCGAATAATACCTCGTCGACTTGGCTTAATATCCAAGGGTTGTGATAAGCCTCGCGGCCAACCATCACACCATCGACGTGTGCCAATTGTTCTTGGCATTCCTCTAGTGTTTTTATGCCACCGTTTAGAATGATTTCAAGGTCAGGGAAATCTTTCTTCAACTGATGCACATAGTGGTATTTCAACGGTGGCACTTCGCGATTCTCTTTCGGACTCAAGCCTTCCAGAATCGCATTGCGAGCGTGGACAATAAAAGTCGTCACGCCAGTGGTGGCGACATCGCCAACAAAATCTCGCACCACGCTATAATCTTCTTGGTCGTCTAAACCAATGCGGTGTTTGATCGTCACCGGAATATCGCAGTTATCCTGCATGGCGCGCATGGCATCTTTTACCTTATCAGGGTAAGCCATTAAACAGGCACCGATTAAACTATTCTGCACTCTATCGCTTGGGCAACCGACATTAAGGTTAACCTCATCAAAGCCAGCTTGCTGCGCCATTTTTGCGCATTTCCCCAACGCAACCGCGTCAGACCCGCCTAATTGCAAAGCAATAGGGTGCTCGCAACCATCATGACGTAAGAATCTTTCAGGATGATTGCCTTGCAGCAACGCGCCCGTCGTCACCATCTCGGTATAAAGCAGCGTATTCTTGCTAAGTGTTCTAGCGAAAACCCGGTAATCGGATGTAGTCCAATCCATCATGGGTGCAATGCTAAATCGACGATCAAGCTCAGCGCTTGAATTTACTGGGTTAGACCCATTATCTAGTGACATTCTTCTACTATCGAATAAGTTCAAAAAAGCGTCGCGACATAAGAGAGCAACTCCCTGCGACTGATGCACAACATTATGTCATAAAATTACAAGATATCTAAGAGACAAGAGGATCTAGTTTTAAACTAATGGAAAAAGAATAGGAAAAATTTCGTAATGCGAAATAGCAGCTGTTTAGGGGGAGATTATAAGCTGCCAAAAATATAGTGCTGAATTTAAAGTGCTCAATTTTGAGCTGATAATAATTGATGTGGAAGTAGGCAAAGGCGCAACTCGCCAAGATCGAGCGTATCGCATCACCCGCGACGGCTTCGTCTTCTTGGCCATGGGCTTCACCGGCACCAAAGCAGCCCAATTCAAAGAAGCCTACATCAACGCCTTCAACCAAATGGAAAAACAGCTCCACGAGCAAAAACAACTTCCCGTCACCTCGGTCGACACCGCCATACTGGAAACCGAGAAGTACAAACTGATCAACAACATCGTTACCTCCATGAAACTGGAAAGTAACCCCGTCGTCCTCCCCGCCAGCGACCTAAACGACATGGTACAAGCCATCCGCATGTACCAACAGCAAATCGCCCAACTACGCACCCCCGACTGGGTAAACGACAACGTCGACCACATCAAGGAATACGCCAACCGCACCTTCCTAGACGAGTAAGCGACAAGCAACTAAAGCCCACGAAAGTGGGCTTTAGTTGTTGTTTTTATTGGGGTAAGGGAATAAGTTAAGTTAGGGGTAGATGTTGTTTAGCATCTATTGATAAACGTGACTGTTTAAGCGGACTGGGTATACAAAATGTTAGAAAAATTTGTAGGAAAAAATGTAAAAGTTGTGATGTGTGGATCTGATGGTGATTCTGTAAGTAGTTTTACAGTTCAAAGTGTTGAAGGAACATTGATATTTGTTGAAGGTCCAGCGGGAGTTCTTAAGGCAATTAATACTGCTTCATCAAATTTCGTTGAGATTTCTACCAAATAAGTAGATTTTTTGGGGCTAGATATACTTTTATCAGCCCCAAACAATTCAACGAGCAAAAACAACTTCCCGCCACCTCAGCCGACACCGCCGTACTGGAAACCGAGAAGTACAAATTGATCAACAACATCGTTACCTCCATGAAACAGGAAAGCAACCCCGTCGTCGTCCCCGCCAGCGACCTAAACGACATGGTACAAGCCATCCGCATGTACCAACAGCAAATAGCACGACTCCAAACACCCGACTGGGTAAACGACAACATCACCCGCGTCAAAGACTACGCCCAACGCAACTTTGTAGACTTCTAAGCGACAAGCCTTTCCAATCAGCAAAAGCAAGCCTACTTATTAGTGGGCTTTAGTTGTTGTTTTTATTGGGGTAAAGAGATAATTTTGGGATTGGGTTAGATGGAATTAAGCATACTTAAAGTGGCTTATTAATACTTGCGAATCATTGCAAATACTAAGTGATAAAAAATTATGATTTACTTTGTGCAAGGTGAGATTACTAAAAAAATTAAAATTGGCTATACCGCGAGTGACTTTTTAGAAGATAGATTGCAACCAATGAGGTCATCGTCTCCAGATCGACTTATATTTCTTGGGGGAATGCCCGGAAATAGAGAAGATGAGAAATCGCTACATCTTATGTTTAAAAAATACCATTCGCATGGAGAATGGTTTAAGGAGCATATAGAAATTTATCAATACATTGTTTTTAATTGCATTAAAACTATTGAGTGCTTGGAAATAGTCTTACCAGATATAGAAAAAGGAAAGCTAAAATTCACAGAGGTGTTATTGATGACTGATGAAGAGATATTTGGTATTCGAAGAAACCGAATTAGTAATGCATTCAAGAATCATCTAAAAGATATAAAGCTTCCAATGAGAGACTGTAACTAATTTTGTGTAACTGCCTATCACAACATATTCTATTGAGAATTAAGGATAGGTAGATGCAAATGAACAAAAAAGAACT
>NZ_JBXUKU010000011.1:0-128284 GCF_057180105.1 Marinomonas sp. ATLA20 | reverse complement strand
GCCAGAGCCAGAGCCAGAGCCAGAGCCAGAGCCAGAGCCAGAGCCAGAGCCAGAGCCAGAGCCAGAGCCAGAGCCAGAGCCAGAGCCAGAGCCAGAGTCAGAGCCAGAGCCAGAGCCAGAGCCAGAGCCAGAGCCAGAGCCAGAGCCAGTTAAAAAAGTCTCAAAAACAGATCCCTTGCCATGGGCTGTAGGAAGATTCGAGTGTTTGCTTTTTTATGTTGGTGGCTTGAAACTCGCTGTTCCCTTAGTTGAACTGGGGGGGATTTTTCAAAGTGGCGAAGATAAATTGACCTCTATCTTTGGTCAGCCTGATTGGTTTATGGGCGTTGCAAATGTAGGTGAATTTAATCTTCGTACAGTGGATACTGCTCGTTGGGTTATGCCTAATCATTACGAAGGTGAAATGAAAGATAATTTTAAATTCGTAATACAACTTGATCGAACCGATTGGGGCGTTGCTTGTGAGCGAGTTGCCGAAGCAATTACCTTAGAGCCATCACAAGTAAAATGGCGTAGTGATAGAAGTAAGCGGCCTTGGCTAGCCGGTACGGTAATTGATCATATGTGTGCCATACTAGATGTACAGGGCTTTGTAGAATTGTTGGATGATCCACAAAATGGATTTAAACGCTCGATTAAATAATAGAATCATTTAGTGATTTTAGGAGAAGAATATGGGTAGTAGTGTTGCGTTGAAAAGTGCCGGCCTGTCAGATGATCCCATGTTGCAATGGGTTACATTCCGCTTAGAGAATGAGATCTATGGTGTGAATGTTATGCAGGTAAAAGAAGTCCTGCGTTATTCTGAAATCGCGCCAGTTCCTGGAGCACCTAGCTATGTTCTGGGTATTATTCACTTACGTGGTACAGTGGTTACCGTTATTGATACATGTCAGCGATTTGGTTTGCCTTCAGGTGAGCTTACGGATTCTACGCGTATCATGATTTTAGAAGTGGAAGGTCATGTTATTGGCATTCTTGTAGATGCGGTATCTGAAGTGGTCTACCTTCGTCAGTCTGAGATTGAACCATCGCCAAATGTTGGTAATGATGAATCATCTAAGTTTATCCAAGGCGTTTGTCACAAAAATGATATTTTATTGATTCTTGTAGATCTTGATAAATTATTATCAGAAGATGAATGGTCTGAAGTAAGTAATTAAGGCAGTTGTACTAAATGGAATCTCAATGGTTATTTAACCTTCTCTTGATGCTTCAATTTGTGATCCTGATTGCTGTTGCTGTTTGGGCTTTTCGATTGTCAAAACGCCTGAAGCAAATGAAGCAATATTATACAGAAGCAGAATTGAATCAAAAAAAGCAGGTGCAAGTTCTTGCCTCAGGGTCAATTGGTATGGGGCGCCGCTTGGTGGCCATTGAGAAAAAATTGAATCTAGCAGTGGAAAAGCAATCTGAGATTTTATCGAAAGAGGGTGGAGTCTCATACAATCGTGCTATGGAGCTTTTAGAAATGGGCGCAACCATTGATGATTTAGTTTCCAAATGCGGACTTATACGAGCTGAGGCCGAATTGATTAGCTTATTAAAGCAAGAGTCACGCAGAAACTCCGATTACCATTGATGGTCTTTGATCTTATGTGCAAAGGCGATAACTTCTGCAACAGCTAGGTACAAGGATTCAGGTATTTCTTCTCCCAACTCCAAAGTGCTGAGCATTTCCACGAGCTCAGGGCTTTGGTGAAGTAGAACATCGTTTTCTTTGGCGACCGCCAAGATTTTTTCTGCAAGTAAACCACTGCCTTTGGCGACTACTGTTGGTGCTGCGCTAAAGTCATATTTTAAAGCGACTGCTTTTTGCATTAGGTCCTCACATCTATCAAGGATTGAGTTTTGACTACATTGTGTTTTTCATTATCTAGTTTGGCTTGAAACGCGTCTAATCTTTCGACTTCAATGTCTTTTTCCTTTAACTGTTGTTTCAAAGCAGACAAATTTTTCTGTAATTTCTGTACGGTATCGGAATCTTCTGCAGCAAAGAGAATGCCCACTTTATTTGCTTGAATACTGGCTCTGGCATCAAACCTTCCCGTTTCTTCAAAATCAAATTTTAACTTCACTAACCAGCGTCTATCTTGTTTATCACGCTCTTCTGTACTTGCGTCTTTATTTATTTCTATTTGTACATAGCTTGGAGTCTGACCGTTTTTTATCGGTAACTCTATATGCAATGGATAGGTTGGAGTGTTGATCTGGTTTGGGTCTGAAAAATGTCGTAACTGAGTTGTTGTAATGCGTTCAATGGCATTGGCAATGTGCTCTGTTGGAACACCTGTTAGACGTATAGGTCCAGCGCTTTCTTGAACCTCTTTTAACCGCGTAAGATTGAGCTTTAAATCTGCAGGTATTTGAGTCTTACTGTCATTGGCCAATAGGGATTCAGAAAATAGCCCACTGGTTTGAATGGCCTGTTTCATCGCTTCTGGCGAGGTTGTTAATGTTCCTAACGTTGGCATATTTTGCATCAGCTGCTTAAGTGCTTGCTGGGTTTGTGGTGGTAGGTTTGTGGATGTCGTCTCGTTCAGATTGTGTAATTGTTTGACGAGCTGGGACATATCCCCTAGTGACAACTGCTTCGGTAAGCTTTGTTTAAGGGCCTCTAATTGCACCGACGGGACTGTAGTATTGGTTTTTGTTGGCAGTACTTGCATATTGTTATTGGCGTCTACCATGACGCGAATGACGTCCCCTTTTTTTAATGGCGTCTGGCTAACAATAGGAAACTCCGTCTTACCATCAGAAACCGTTGCTCGTAGGGAGGGGGAGTCGTTGGTTGATGTTGCCGTTTGAATGCTGGTGTTTATTTGCGGTGTTGACGTTGGTGTAGATGAATTCGTTGTCGGGAGCTGAATGTTTGCCGCTGTAGTGTGAGGGCTTGTTGTCTGGGCACCTGTCACCTGAGTCGCTGTCGTTTGAGTACTGGTTGCCTGAGAAGGTGCTGCTTTAGTGTTAGAACTCTGGGGCGCAGCAACCGTTACTGGTGGTGTGTTTGTTTTTGCAGTCAGCTGTTCATTGACCGTAGGCACTACTGAGGTGACGGTTAGGTTAACGACGCGAGACGCCATTATTAGGTTGTCTGTCTGCCTAACTTGAGGGGGAGTTTGATTGGCCGTTAATTTGCTCGATGAATTATCTGCCGGAAGATTTAGTGAGACTTGCAACGCATTGGTTTTATTCAATTTAGCATGCTGAATGTTGCTAATATCGATAGTTGGACCAGTATTAACAAGAGTAAATGGCTGGTGTGCGCTGGTTGCATGCAATAGCTGGGCTGGTTTTCCTTGGAAATTAAGGGATTCGCTTCCTTGAAACTTAATCAGGCTGAGGTTTTCAATAAGCTTCATCTCATTACCTAATCTTGCGATTGTTCCCACATTGCTCAATGCCTTGTTGTTACTTGCATCGCTCTGCCTGCCAGATGATGCATTAAGCATAGATTGGATGTCAGAGATCATGAAACCTGCCTGTTGATTAGAGTGTCGATTGTTTTGTGCTTTTGGGAACGCTTCTCATATAATGTCTGCGCTCTATCGTAAGGTTAAGCTGTATTGTTAAAACAGTGTAGCCAAACAATGTTAACCTTGACTTTTGTATCGGCCGAATTGGATAAATCTTTTGCAATCTTCTGCTTCTTTAACAATATCAGACCTTTGGATCGAGCGCGGAGAGAGAGACCTGTGTAAAGGGTTATCTTTTAACGTTCAGTCTGGTGAAGTTGTGCGTATTTTGGGAGAGAACGGGGCTGGTAAGAGCTCGCTGTTAAAAGTTATCGCAGGTGTACTGTCGCCTTTAGAAGGGCGAATAGTGTATTCAGGTAAGGATGTCACCTTAGATAGAAATCCGTTACAGCAAGATGCAATCTATATTGGTCATTCTGTTGGTGTGAAAAGCCTTCTCACAGTTGTGGAGAATCTGCGTTGGTCTTGTCCAGACGTTGCTTTAAATCTCTTGCATGAGGTATTGGAGCAGCTGGAGCTTACTGATTACATGGACGTGCAGGTGAAGAAATTATCTGCCGGCCAAGCTCGCCGAGTTGCATTGGCGCGCTTATGGCTGAGTACAAAAACACTTTGGCTATTGGACGAACCCTTTTCCTCTTTAGATGTCAGAGGAGTGGCTTTGTTAGAGGATCGTATTCAACAGCATGTGTTGTCAGGTGGTTTGGTGGTATTAAGCACGCATAAGGAATTGTTGTCCCTTTCTTCTCGTAACGTGGTGCTACTGCCATGACGTACTCTTCTTTTTTAGCGTCTGAATTTTTGGTGTTGTGGCGTCGTAAACAAGACGTTGTTAATGCGCTGCTATTTTTCGTTATTGTGGTTGCCTTGTTTCCTATAGGTATTAATTCTTCTGCTGAATTTTTGGCTCCAGCAGCGGCAGGGATTGTCTGGTGTGCTCTGGTATTGGCTATTTTGATGGCGATAGAAGGCATGTTTAAAGAGGACTTTCGAGATGGTTCTTTGGAGCAATGGGTTGTCAGTGGACTTTCTTTGCCTGTGTTGATTTTGTTAAAAGTCATCGTGCAATGGTTGGCTGTTGTCTTGCCTTTGCTTGTTATGATGCCGCTGTTTAGTGAAATGTTATATCTACCAAGTTCTGGTTTTTGGGTGCTGATTATGACATTGCTATTGGGCTCGCCGAGCCTGTTCTTTATTGGCGTGATAGGTGCGGCTCTAACGGTGTCAATAAGGCAAGGCGCAATTTTGGTAATGTTATTGATACTACCGTTTTATTTGCCGGTGATTATTTTTGCGACCTCAGCGGTTCAAGCCGTACAAGCCGGTTTGCCTTACTCTGGATTGTTGGCCATGTTGTTGGCCATGTCTTTATTATCTTTAGTGGTATCGCCTTTTATGACGGCGATTGCAGTCAAAGCGAGTGTAAATTGATGAACTGGTCGTGGTTTCATAAATTAGGTTCGCCAAAATGGTTTTTCTCTTGGTCTAAATCTTGGGCTTTGCCTTTATTTTGTTTTGGTTGTCTGTGTCTTGTCGTTGGATTGGTATGGGGTCTGGCTTTTGCTCCTGCTGACTACCAACAAGGTAACAGTTTTCGAATTATTTATATTCATGTGCCTGTGGCAATGTTGGCACAATCTTGTTACTTGGCCTTGGGTGTGGCTGGTTTTGTGTTTCTTGTCTGGCAGATGAAGATGGCCCCTATTTTTATCAAGGCAATGGCACCAATTGGCGCTGTTATGGCTCTGATAGCCTTGGTTTCTGGTGCCATTTGGGGGAAGCCTACTTGGGGGACTTGGTGGGTTTGGGATGCAAGACTGACGTCTGTACTGGTGTTGTTTTTTCTCTATATGGGCATTATCGCTTTGCAAAATTCTTTAGATGATTTGGTGTTGGCAAACAAGGCGGCAGCCGTGATCAGTGTCGTCGGGTTAATTAATTTGCCCATTATAAAATACTCGGTTGTGTTGCTAGAAACTTTACACCAAGGGCCAACGTTTACACTCACTAAGAAACCTGAGATGCCTCCCGAGATGTGGTTACCATTGCTTATTGCTGTTGTTGGTATGTATTTTTTTGTGGCTGGTTTGGTTATGTGGCGAATGCAGTCTGAGATATTAATTCGCGAACATAGATCGAACTGGGTGAAGCAAGAGGTAATGGAAAATGGCTTTTGACAGTGTGGCAGCGTTTTTGTCGATGGGAACACACGGTGTCTATGTTTGGTCGGCTTATGGCTTTAGCGCTTTGGCGTTAGCTTGGTTAGTTTGGAATACCTTATCGGCCCGTCGAAAAACACGAGATACGTTACATAAACGCTTTTTGAGGAATCAAACCCGCTAATGCATCCAGTAAGAAAAAAACGGCTGATAGTGATAACAGCTATTGTGTTGATATTGAGCGCAGTGGTTGGCTTGGTCATGTATGCCTTGCAGCAAAATATTAATCTATTTTTCTCTCCATCCCAAATTGTTATGGGGGAAGCCCCAAGAAATGCCAATATTCGTGCGGGCGGCATGGTAGTAAAAGACAGTGTAAAGCGTAACCCTGACACCTTAGCGGTTGCATTTGATGTGACCGATTTCCAGCACAAAGTCACCATAGAGTATCGGGGAATTCTGCCTGACTTGTTTCGAGAAGGTCAGGGTATTGTGGCTCAGGGCAAGCTCAATAATGATGGTGTGTTTGAAGCCACTGAAGTCTTGGCTAAACATGATGAAAAATACATGCCGCCAGAAATTACAGAAGCATTGAAAAGTGCTCAAAGTTCGACTGACGAGAGCGCAGCATCTGCGCAATATACTTATTAATGTAGGCTGTTTATGTTTCCTGAAATTGGTCAATTCTCGCTAATATTATCGTTATTTTTTGCCTTGTCGCTGGCCTTTGTGCCTTTGATTGGATATTGGAAAGGCAATCGGCTTTTGCTGGAAACTGCGCGTCCACTGACTTTTATCATGTCGACCTTAGTATTGGTAAGTTTTGTCACCTTGAGTTGGTCATTTTTAACGGACGACTTTTCGGTGTTGTATGTGGCTCAAAACTCGAATAGTCAGTTGCCTGTTTGGTATAAATTTAGTGCCTTGTGGGGCGGACACGAAGGATCATTATTGCTTTGGGTGCTGATTTTGTCTGGCTGGTGTTCAGCCGTGGCGTTAAAGATAAGAACTCTTCCAGACGATATCGGACCTATTGTTTTAGCTGTGCTAGGTATGGTTAGTGTCGGTTTTTTATCTTTCTTGATTTTTACCTCTTCGCCTTTTGCTCGTTTATTACCTGATGTGCCACCAGATGGTGGCGATTTAAATCCTCTGCTGCAGGATTTTGGTTTGATTGTTCATCCGCCTGTTTTGTATATGGGCTATGTGGGGTTCTCTGTCGCGTTTGCTTTTGCTGTAGCGGCTTTGATTACCGGTAATTTGAATGCGTCTTGGGCGCGATGGGCTAGGCCTTGGACGGCCGCATCGTGGGCGTTTCTGACATTGGGAATCACTCTGGGGAGCTGGTGGGCGTATTACGAATTAGGTTGGGGAGGCTGGTGGTTTTGGGACCCAGTAGAAAATGCTTCCTTTATGCCCTGGTTAGCAGGAACTGCGCTGCTGCACTCTCTTGCTGTGACAGAAAAACGCGGAGTATTCAAAAGTTGGACTGTCTTACTGGCAATTTTTACTTTTAGTCTCTCTCTGCTTGGCGCATTTTTGGTGCGCTCTGGGGTATTAACATCGGTGCATTCTTTTGCGGCCGACCCAACTCGCGGTATTTTTATTCTCGCTTTACTCTTGGTGCTTGTTGGTGGCAGTTTGTTGTTATATGCCATCCGAGCGGCAGAGGTACGTTCGACAGTGTCTTTTGGGGCTTCGGGACGAGAAGCATGGTTGCTGCTCAATAACATCTTACTAACGGTTCTGACGCTTACTGTTTTGTTAGGTACCTTGTATCCGTTGATATTTGATGCATTAGACCTAGGGAAAATTTCTGTTGGTGCGCCGTATTTTAATAGCGTTTTTACACCAATTGCGCTGTTGCTGATGGTCTTTATGGCGATTGGTCCACTGTCTAAATGGCACTATACGAAATTTAGTGTGTTCTTTAAGGTATGTGCTGTCGCAGCAGGCGTCGCTATTTCGCTGGCCAGTTTAGTTGTGTATCGCTATGAGTTTGGCTTTATCACTTGGTTGAGTTTAGTGGTGGCTTTCTGGGTGGTGTGCTTAGCTTTCTCTGATTGGTTTGGAAAAGTGTCTGCCGGTACAAAAGGTATTATTCCTCGTGCTCTACAACTGCCCAGAAATTACTACGGCATGTTGTTGGCTCATCTTGGCATGGTGGTGACACTGATAGGAGTTGTATTGGTTAGCGTAAATAGTGATGAATCTATGTTGCGATTATCGCCAGGGGATAAAGCAACGATCGCAGGCTATGAATTTCAATTTGATCAAATGGAGCAAGTGCAAGGGCCAAATTACGAGGCAAGCAAAGGGCAATTTATGGCTTATAAAGCGGGTGAAGCTGTTGCTGTTCTTCATCCAGAAAAACGCTTCTTTTCCACTCGTCAGCAAGTCATGACGGAAGCGGCACTGGATGCTGGGTTTACTCGTGATCTGTATGTTTCCTTGGGCGAAAGGCTAGATGATTCTGCTTGGGGCGTACGAATTTACGTGAAATCTTTTGTGCGTTGGATTTGGCTGGGTGGTTTGATGATGATGGCGGGTGGTTTGTTAGCCGCATTAGATAAACGTTATCGAAAACGAGCAGGAGTGTAGCCATGCGCAAGTTGCTGTTTTTTATGCCGTTGGCAGTTTTTTTGGTGCTAGGCGTGGTGTTTTATTTGCAGCTTGGCAAAGATGCCCAGTATATGCCTTCGGCCTTGGTTGGAAAAAAAGTGCCTGACTTTACCTTGGTGTCATTGAAAGATGATCAGATTTATACACACAAGGATTTACCGAACACGCCATATTTGATTAATTTTTGGGGAACTTGGTGTCCTGCCTGTCATGTTGAACACCCTTTTTTAATGCAGCTGGCTAATTCTGGGGTGCCTATTATTGGTATCGATTACAAAGATGAGAAAGCGCCTGCTGAGCAATGGCTAGAGCAAAAAGGCAACCCTTATCAAGCTATATTGATGGATGAAATCGGTAACTTCGGTGTTGATATGGGCGTGACAGGTGCGCCTGAAACTTTTGTTGTTGATACTTCTGGGGTGGTTGTGTATAGACATCAGGGCGTGATTAATGCTGAAAATTGGCCTGAAATAAAGGGCTACATGAAATGATGTTTATTAAAGGTGTTTTCTTATCTGTAATGGTGGCTTTTTCCCTATCTGTTTTTGCGCAAGAGCAAATGCCTTTTAGTTCAGAGTTGAATAAAACTCGTTATCAAAGCTTGGTCGAAGAATTGCGTTGTCCGAAATGTCAGAATCAAAACTTAGCAGACTCTGGCTCTGGTATTGCTGTCGACCTTCGTGAGCTTGTCCATCAAATGATAGAGCAAGGTAAAACGGATCAGGAAATTGTTGATTACATGGTGGCGCGCTATGGCTCTTTTGTTTTGTATCGTCCAAAGCACTCGACGGCCACTTTTTTGCTTTGGTATGGGCCATTTATTTTGCTTGGAATAGGGCTTCTGGCTTTTGTCTATGTGGTAATGGCGAACCGTAAACGGCGAGGACGAGATTTATGATGGTCGCGTATTTAGTCATGGCCTCTATGATAGTGTTGAGCCTAGTGTATCTTTTGAACTCTATGATTCGTCCTTTTGATCGCGGTTTAAATGGTAAAGATGCGCAGGCGTTTGCACTGGTGCGTCGAAAAGAAATTGTGCAAGAAGAGGAAGCGGGGCGATTAACAGCTAATGAATCTTCACAGCTGTTACGTGATCTTGATGCTGAAATGCAGTCTGTTGATCAGTCTGTTGATGGTGGACAAAAACGCTTTTTTAAAAATGACACTTTTTTTGCTCGCTGGGTCATGCTTGCGGTAGTGGTTGTAGCTGTTTTAGGCAGTGTTAGTCTTTATCAGCAGATTGGTTATTCAAAAGAGGTTGTTTTTACACAAGATTTGCAAACACAACAGTTAACTCCGCAGAAAGTAAGTGATTTTTTAAAATATCGCAGTGAACGCTATGGCAGAGTTGAGGATTGGTATTATCTAGCGACGGATTATGTCAGTGCTGAAAAGTACCAAGAGGCTGTTTTTGCATTTGAAACTGCGTTAGGTAAATTACCAAAAAATGCTGAGAATCGAGTGAACCTGCTGGTGGAATACGCGCAGGCAGTTTTTTATGCCAATGGCGGTCAAAGCTCAACGAAAATGTTAAAAGTCGTAGACGCTATTTTACAAGTCGCACCGACCCAAGCCACCGCGCTGGACTTAAAAGGCGTGGCAAATTTTTCGCAACAAAATTATTTAGGGGCTGTATTGGCTTGGCAGGAAGCGATCCGCTACAGTAGACATTCAACAGAGCGTTTAGCCTTGTTGTCTGCGATCAGTAAAGCCCGAGAATTAGGTCGAATTGATTATCAGCAAGTCGCACCTATTATTACCGATCAGTTAGCGGTTAAGATCGAGTGGGATGCCAGTAAGTTGACATGGCATAATGACGATGTGTTGTTGGTTTATGCGGTAGTGAAAGGGCAAAAAATGCCCGTTGCTATTCAAAGAGTGTTTCCTGAGGATTTAGCCCAGCCTATTTTGTTAACCAATCTCGATTCCTTAATGCCAACGGAGACCTTGGCAGAAGTCGATAAAGTGGATTTAGTGGTTAAATTGGCGAATATTAATGACAATGATCTTACAAAAGGTCGAATTATCGGTACAAAGCATGGTTTACTTACAAATCATAAAGAGATTTTCGTAATCAAGGTCGCCTTGTAATTGAATCCTAGGCCGCTTCGTTTGATAATACGAACAACATTAATTGATGCAAATCGGAATAAGTAATGGAATTTAGCTTGCGTGAGTGGCTAATCTTGATTGGGGTCGTCATTATTGTCGTTATCCTCATAGATGGATTTCGTCGGTATAAAAAAGGGCAGGAATATGCCCAAGCAGATAACGATTTCACTGATCTAGATGATTCAGATGATGTACCTGTGCGTCAAGGTTCTGCTGTCGGATATGGTAATATACCTTCAGGGGAGCGAGTGAAATCGTCGCATGATCCAATTATCAATGCCTTTGAGAATGCTAGAAAAACCGCAAAAGCGCCTTTAACGGATGTTCCTCATAAAGTGGATTCTGGTCCCGAGTTGGATCGAGATGAAGAAATGCACCTTGATGAGTTGGCTTCTTTAGTGCCTGAGCGAGACTTTGGCGATTCCGCTGTCTCTGAGCAAAACTACTCTGATGATGGCTTTTATGAGCAAGACTACGAGCAAGATGAGCTTGATTTAGACTTTGTGACAGAGACATCGAATGATTACGACGGTCAAGTCGATGAAGATTATGAGCGTAATTATTCTGAGGTTGATATTGATCAAGTGACGCCTAACGGAGTGGTTGATGATCTTGACGAAGGTGATTACGAAGATAATAGCGTTGCGGAAATTGAAGAAGTTATCGTCATCAATATTTTTGCACCTGAAGAGCAAAATTACTCAGGTATGGAATTGCTTCAACTGATTTTGAATTGCGGAATGCGCTATGGCGAAATGGATATTTTCCATCGTCATGAAGATGGTTTTGATCGCGGTCGAGTGCAGTTCAGTATGGCAAATGCCATTGAGCCGGGCACATTCGATTTAGACACCATGGGTGAAACAGATTGCCCAGGCGTAAGCTTCTTTATGGGCTTGCCTGGTCCAAAAAATAGCATGAAAGCGTTTGATTTTATGCTTGAAACCGCTCAGACCTTAGTACGTAACCTTGGTGGTGAGTTGCGTGATGAGCGACGCTCTCCAATGAGCGATCAAACCATTGCTCATTGTCGTCAACGAATACGTGATTTTGAGCGCCGCCGGTTAATGCGCAACAAACAGTAATACGAACCAAGGCCCTAAGGGGCCTTGGTTGCTTTAGACCTGTCATAAGAATTAAATTCGAGTTTATTTATCTATGAGCCAAGAGACAAACATGACGCATCAGCACATGCTGGATCTAATCCAGCAACTTAACGATTACAGCTATGCTTATCATGTAAAAGATGAACTAATCGTCCCAGATGCCGTGTACGACCGAGATTATCGTCAGCTTCAAGCTATAGAGCACGAGCATCCAGATTGGATTCAGGCCGACTCTCCAACTCAGCGTGTTGGCGAAAAGCCGGACAGCGGTTTTGCTAATGTTGCGCACACAGTCCCTATGTTGTCCTTAGATAATGCTTTTGACAATGAGTCACTGTCTGATTTCGACCAGCGTATTCGTAAGTTGCTTAATGCTGATCATGTCACCTATTGCTGTGAGCCTAAATTGGATGGCTTGGCGATTAGTTTGCGTTATGAGGGTGGCCGTTTGGTGCGAGGTGTCACTCGTGGTGATGGTTTGTCTGGCGAAGACATTACTTCTAATATCAAAACGATTTACTCCGTACCTTTAAAGTTGCGCACGAAAACACCGCCAGCGGTGTTGGAAGTTCGCGGCGAGATCTATATGCCAAAAGATGGTTTTGAAAAGCTTAATGCATTGGCGGTAGAGCAAGGCGAAAAAACTTTTGTTAATCCTCGTAATGCGGCGGCGGGCAGCTTACGTCAGCTTGATCCAAAAATAACGGCCAAACGCCCACTTGTTATGTGTGCTTATTCCATTGGCTATGTCGAAGGTTGGGATCAACCGACAAGTCATTATGAAGGTTTGCTGCAGTTAAGTGAGTGGGGCTTTCGTACCAATGACCTAATGGCAAAAGCGGAGGGCGCGCAAGGCTGCATTGAGTATTACGAAATGCTTAATGAAAAACGTGCTGATTTATCCTATGACATAGATGGCATTGTTTATAAAGTAGATCAAATTGCTCTGCAGAATCAGCTGGGCTTTATTGCCCGAGCACCGCGTTGGGCGATAGCTAGAAAGTTTCCGGCGCAGGAAGAAATGACCCGAGTGTTAGGTGTTGATTTCCAAGTGGGCCGTACTGGCGCTATTACGCCTGTTGCACGTTTAGAGCCTGTGTTTGTTGGTGGGGTAACCGTTTCTAATGCCACTTTGCACAACAAAGATGAGATCGCTCGCTTGGGGGTGAAAGTCAATGATTTCGTAATAGTGCATCGCGCTGGCGACGTGATTCCTAAAGTTGTTCAAGTCGTGCTTGATAAGCGCCCTGACGATGCGACAGAGGTTGTTTTTCCTGAAGCTTGCCCAGTTTGTGGTTCGGACCTTGAACAAGTCGAAGGCGAAGCTGTCATTCGCTGTACTGGCGGTTTGGTGTGTGGTGCGCAGCTAAAAGAGTCTCTCAAGCATTTTGTTTCTCGTAAAGCAATGGATATTGATGGCCTAGGCGATAAGTTGATAGAGCAGCTGGTGGATCAAGAGTTGGTCAAAACGCCAGTCGACATTTTCACCCTAGAAGCGAAAAAAGACACCATATTGTCTATGGAGCGCATGGGGCAAAAATCAGTTGAGAAGCTGCTTGCCTCTATTGAGACAGCAAAGAGCACGCAATTTAATCGCTTTATCTATTCATTGGGTATTCGTGAAGTAGGTGAAGCCACGGCGCGAGCGTTAACCAGTTACTTTACCGAGTTGGATGATCTAATGGCGGCAGATCAAGAAGCCTTAGTGGAAGTGGAAGATGTGGGACCTATTGTTGCTCAACATGTACGTTTGTTTTTTGATCAAGAATTGAACCGAGACACTATTAAAGGTCTGCTAGAGGCGGGGGTTGTCTGGGAGAAAAAGCATCAAGTATCTGTTGATGAATTACCGCTTTCGGGCAAAACTTATGTGGTGACGGGGTCATTGAATCAATTTAGCCGCGATCAAGTAAAAGACAAGTTGCAAGCGTTAGGCGCAAAAGTGAGTGGGTCGGTTTCTGCAAAAACAGATTGTCTTGTTGCGGGTGAAAAAGCTGGCTCAAAGCTCACTAAAGCACAGTCTCTTAACGTACCTATCATTGATGAAGCAGGCGTGATTGATTTGCTAACTCAACATGGAGCGATCTAATTGGATACTTTAATACCTTATGATTCGTTAGCGTCGGACACCTTAGAAACCATTTTAGATGATATTGTGTCGCGTGATGGCACGGATTATGGCGATTATGATTTGTCGGCAGCGCAAAAGCGCGAGCAGGCGTTGCGATCGTTGCGAAGCGGGGAAGCGGTTCTGTTATTTGATACAGAGAGCGAAACCATAAAGATGATTCCGAAGAGTGACTTAAGTCATTACGACCTCATGTGAGGTCGTAATGCGCACGACTACTGTAACGTCGTGTAAAAGTCCTTTTGCTGTTTCGCTATTCAGTGCACTCTCGAACACAATGATTGATATTGTGATCCATGGCTCTTGATGGGTCTTCTCCCATGTTACGACCAACTACTTTTGCTGGAACGCCAGCGACTGTAGTGTGATGTTCTACGGCTTCTAACACCACGCTACCTGCACCAATTTTTGCCCCTTCGCCAATTTCAATGTTGCCAAGGATTTTTGCACCGGCGCCAATTAATACACCAGTGCGAATCTTAGGGTGACGATCCCCGTGCTCTTTACCTGTACCGCCTAGAGTGACCGATTGCAAAATAGATACGTTGTCTTCAATAACACAGGTTTCGCCAACCACAAGGCCTGTGGCATGGTCTAACATGACACCGCAGCCGATTGTTGCCGCAGGGTGGATATCAACACTAAACACCATGGACATTTGTCCCTGAAGGTACAAAGCTAAACTTTTTCGGTTGTTTTTCCATAGCCAGTTTGCTACTCGATGAGTTTGCAAGGCGTGGAAGCCTTTAAAAAATAGCAAAGGCGTTGTAAGAGTGTCGCAAGCGGCATCTCTTTCTTTTATCGCTAAAATATCTTGCTCGATGCATCTGACAATGCCAGAGTGAGTATCTGCCATGGCTTCTTCGAATACTTCTCGTAATACCATAGCGGGAATTGATATGCTGTCTAGCTTACTAGCGAGTAAAAAGCTTAAAGCAGAACACAATGATTCATGGCGCAAAATAGTGGTGTTGAAATAACTGGCTAAAATAGGTTCATCTTGGGCAAGCTTTTCTGCTTCCATCTGTAAGGATGACCATAAATTGTCAGAAGTCACGGCATGACGCATTGTTGTACTCAAGGGGTATTCACCTATATCGATTCACGTTTAGAATGTAGGTTATAAGGTTAGGGTTAAACATTACAAGGGGCAATGTGAAGATTGCTCAAAAAGATGGAGATAATATGTCTAAAAAAAATGTTGCTGATGCATTGCATATCTTTTATGAATTAAATACTGCGTTTTCCGATGCTTATTGGGAAACCAATGATATTAATCAGAAAGATCGCTTTTTTGCGATGAAGGGCATATTGCAGGATGAACTTGATGAATTGCATAAATTGAGCCTACAGGATCACGTTTATCCTTATGAGCCAATTAATCCAAGTTTGCTTCAACTGAGTGATAAGTTACGAGCTTTATTGCCAGAACTTAATCGATATGTATTCCGTCCTCAAACTTCTAATCGATTCGTTGAGCTCATTCCAAGTGCTTGTGAGTTGTTTGAGTCATAAGGAAATAGTGTGGCATGCATCACTGCATTGCGTTTTCATGAGCAATGCAGTGAATAAAGTGTGCCATGTTAAAGGCTTTGGCTTCGTCTTAGGTCGCGAATGATAAAACGGCTTGGGTGCAGTCTATGGCTTACTTGTTGTTCTAAAGGAGAAGGAGTTCCCGTAATTAAGCTGGCGATATAACTGCCGCTTAATGGTGTTGAAATAAGTCCTCTCGATCCATGTCCAATATTGATATAGAGCTGCTTTATCGGCTCGGCAATGTTATTGCTTTGCCATTTAGCGTTCTTGGTTAGGCTTGAGTAAGCTTGCTGATAGATGTCTTCCGATTGAACAGGGCCAACAATTGGTGTGTAATCTGGTACGGCACATCTAAAAGATACTCGTCCTCCGCAGTCTTCACTATTAAAAGTCTCTTTTGGTAATAAAAGCAGGCTTTCCAAAATAGCTAAGTTTCGTTTGTGTCCTTCTTCTCTTACTTGGCCATCTTGATCTTTTAGATCGTAAGTGGAGCCAAAATGCAGCAAGCCATTTATTGACGGGGAAACATAGCCAAACTCACAAAGTACTTTGTCGAAATTTATTTTATCGGCAGATTCTCCCATGGCTTCGCACGCTGACTTGGCTTTTTCTATATCAATAAACGAGACTTGCCCCCGAATCGGGTAGTCTGGCATATTTGGTGTCATGTCTAAGGCTTTGGTGTCATTGGCTGTACAAAGCACTACATGAGAGAAGTCAGTTTTAAGATCGGCAGATCGAGCCTGCCAGCCAATAGTTTGATCATTTGTCTTGATGGCAGAAAGGTCTTCAAGCTTAGTGTTTAAGCAAACCTTAATATTGTCATGAGACAAAAGAGTCTTGCAAAGCTCTGTCAGAACGACCCAGCCAGATAGCGGTAAGAGTAAACTGCCTTCTCTGTCTTTTGAGGCTTGCAAAATAGTTTCAGGGTATAGCTTTTCATTGAGCAACTTTTGAAAGCGTTCGGCTTCTTTATCGTGCTTCGGTATTTGTATTAATCCGCAGGCGTCCCAGAATTGTTTGTTTGTATCTAGGCTGGAATATAAGCGAGTCGCATGTAGATAAGCGGATAGATAAAAACGATTTACGGGTGTGTCCTGCGCAGCCAATTTAGGGTAAAGCATTCCTTGAGGGTTACCTGACGCGCCGCCAGCAATACAGTCACCTTGTTCCCATACCTCGACTTGTATGCCTTGTTTAGCAAGAGCGTAAGCTGTATTGGCACCTGCTAGTCCAGCACCCACGACCAATACCTTAGTGATGTCTTGAGTGTCATCTTGGCGAAGGTTGAACCAAGATTGTCCCTGAGACATGCGTTCAGTCAATGGGGCTGTTGTGGTGTTTAGAACGCCAACGGTCATTTCTCTTTTCTGGCCAAAGCCTTTTACTTTGCGCACGTCAAAGCCAACGCTTTGTAACCCTCTACGTACAATACCTGCTGCGGTAAAGGTTGAGCAGGTCGTGCCTTGGTGGCTAAGGCGATGGATATGGTGAAATAGGTTATCAGACCACATTTCAGGGTTTTTACTTGGTGCAAAACCATCTAAAAACCAAGCATCGACGTCTGCATCAAGCGCCGCGAAACCGTTTTCAGCTTCCCCAAACCAAAGCGTTAATTGGATTCGCCCTTGTTCTAATTCAATGCGATGGAAGCCATGACACACTTCTGGGTAGGCATCGATTAGTTGCTGACTAAAATGGCTTATAGATGGCCACATTTTTAATGCGTCAGTCAGCATGCTTTTGGTCATGGGATATTTTTCGACCGAGATGAAGTGCAACTGTTTATCGCTGCCCGCTTCGACTAAAAAAGCCTGCCATGCACATAAAAAATTTAGCCCTGTACCAAAGCCTGTTTCAGCAATCACGAAGGCGTTTTTTTGAAGTGATGCCCAGCGTTCGCTTAACTGATTGTTTTTTAAAAAAACGTGGCGTGTTTCTTCCAGTCCTGACTCTTTGTCAAAATAAACATCGTCAAACTGGTTGGAGTGAGGTGCGCCATCCTCACCCCAACTTAATGCAGGAGATTCTAACTGGTAACTAGTTAACACGCGTGATGCTCTCGATAATAACTGGTGTCTTTGGGACATTTTGGTAGGGACCAACTGTAGAGGTTGGTACAGCAGAGATGGCATCAACGATATCCATTCCCGAAATGACCTTGCCAAAAACAGTGTAGCCGGCCGCACCGCGGGCACCGTCATTCAAAAAGGTGTTATCAACTTGATTGATAAAGAACTGCGATGTGGCGCTGTTCGGATCTTGTGTACGCGCCATGGCAAGTGTGCCACGATTATTAGCCAAGCCATTGTCACCTTCATAGGCAACGGCTTGATGGGTTGTTTTTCGTTCTAGGTCTTTCGTAAAGCCACCGCCCTGAACCATAAAACCACGAATAACGCGATGAAAAATCGTGTCGTTATAGAAACCTTCATCAGCGTAACGAAGAAAGTTAGCAACAGATTTTGGTGCGGCTTCATCATTTAGATCAACTCTAATCGAACCTTGATTTGTTACAATATCCACTTCGGTGGCGTTTACTTGGGAGCAAAGGGTGAATAAAGCCAGACCAGTGATAAGATATTTACGCATAGTGCTACTTCCTAATTTAATGTATGGGCAATAGTATTGGGTATGTCTTGACGTTCCAAGACGTCGAGTGAAAATTTTGGAGAAAAAGCGAATGCGAACTGCAGCCGTAGAAATTGAATATTGTACCTTATGTCGTTGGATGTTGCGTGCGGCATGGTTATCCCAAGAGCTACTGACAACCTTTGATGACGATATCAAGAGCGTCACATTGGTACCAACCCAAGGTGGGATCTTTAAAGTTAGGGTGAATGGAGAAGAAATTTGGTGCCGTAAAAAAGAAGACGGTTTTCCAGAAGCGAAAGTACTAAAGCAGAGAATGCGGGATGTGATTGACCCTGAACGAGATCTTGGGCATTCGGATGTGAAGAAATAACGCCCTCCCAGCCTCCCTCTTAGCAGAGGGAGGGGCTAAAAGCTTCAAGGGAAGGGTTGGCGGGTGTTTCTTTTAGGCGTTCGGAAAAACTTGCTTGAACGGCTTAACAGTCACATTTTCATAAACGCCAGCGGCTACGTAAGGGTCTGCGTCTGCCCAAGATTTCGCTTCTTCAAGGCTGGCAAACTCAGCAATAACAACACTGCCACTAAAGCCCGCATCGCCTGGATTTTCTGAGTCGATGGCTGGATTTGGTCCAGCTAATACTAAGCGACCCTCATTTTGTAGGGCCTCCAATCGAGCTAAGTGAGCAGGGCGAGCCTGCATGCGAGCGCTAAGGCTGTTTGCTACATCTTCACCAATAATTGAGTACAGCATTGTTATTCCTTATTTTGCAAATGCGATGATAAATAAATGCCTTGTAGTATGATAAATACAATGGTCATTCCTAATAAACCGAACAATTTAAAATCTACCCAAATTTCTTCGCTATATGAAAACGCGACATATAAATTGGTGACACCAGATATAATGAAAAAGCCAACCCATGCAAGGTTTAATGTTCGCCATACCTTGAAAGGTAAATCTAATTTATCACCCATCATACGTTGAATAATGTTTTTATCACCAATGAATTGACTGCCTAAAAATGCAATCGCAAACAAACCATTTACAATTGTTGGCTTCCATTTAATAAAATCACCGTCTCCAAGTAGAACTGTTGCTCCACCTAGCAGTACAACTAATGCCAGAGAAACCAAGTGCATCTTTTCTACTGTTCTGTTTTTGAACCAAGTGAAACCCACTTGAAGTATGGTGGCGGGGATCAAGATAGCTGTTGCTAAAATGATATTGCCTGTCATTTTATAAACAACGAAGAAGATAACAATAGGAAGGAAGTCGAACAGTATTTTCATATAAAAATCCAGTGAATGTATACTTAAATGTATGTATGCTGGACTTATGATAACCACCATTCCTTTTAAAGAACAGCCAATCTATGCCTGAAGCAGCAAGTTATCGAAAAGTCGATTTACATACACACTCTACGCGTTCAGATGGTCGTTTATCGCCAACGGAACTTGTCGATCTTGCCGTTGAGCAGGGCGTTTCCTTGTTTGCTCTTACTGATCATGACACATTAGATGGCATTGCAGAGGCGAGTCAGCGAGCTTCTGAACATGGACTTAGTTTTATTCATGGTGTCGAGTTGTCAACGCAATGGAATGGTATTCCTTTGCACATGGTTGCTTTGGATTTTTCCTTAGATAACATAGCCTTGCTGTCTATTGTGAATGAAAATCAGGCGATTCGTCTTGACCGAGCCAGACGGATAGCCGACTTATTGGTTAAACAGGGGCTACCTGATTTATATGATGAAGCGGTTGCTTTGGCGGGAGAGAGTCAGCTTGGGCGACCACATTTTGCCACTTTGTTGGTAGAAAAGGGTTTTGTAAAAGATACTAATAAAGCGTTTGATCGTTACCTTGGTAATAAAAAGTTAGGCCAGTTGCGTGATGTTTGGCCGGAACTAGAAGATGTTTTAGTGGCTCTTTCAGGTCAGGGAGTTGAGCTGGTTTTAGCTCATCCTAAGCGCTACCCTTTAACTGTCACCAAATTAAAACGTTTATTGGGTGATTTTAAAAAATGGGGTGGAACCGGGCTTGAAGTCGTTTCAGGAAATGAACGCCCTGATAGTGTTCGTTTGCTTGAACGCTTATCCCGAGAGTTTGATTTAAAAGCCTCTGTAGGAAGTGATTATCATGGACCCTTTGGTCCGTGGATGCAGGTTGGTAAGTTTACCCAAATACATGAAAGTGAGGTGGATTTAGTGTGGCGAGCTTGGCCGTAGTGCTGATTATTCATTAGGACTATTGAGTTGGTTATGAGTTATCGATTATATATTTTTCAGTGGAGAACAGGTTGAGTCAATTTTTTCAGATACACCCAGAAAACCCGCAAGCGCGTTTAGTAAAACAGGCAGCGGAAGTGATTCGTAATGGTGGCGTTATTGCGTATCCAACAGACTGTGGGTATTCGCTTGGCTGTCATTTGGGCGATAAAGAAGCGTTAGATAGAATTCGTGCTATTCGTCGTTTGGATGATAAGCATAATTTTACCTTGGTGTGTCGTGATTTGTCTGAAATATCAACCTACGCACGATTTGATAATCGTTTGTATCGGTTGTTGAAAAATAATACGCCTGGCCCCTACACTTTTATATTTAATGCCACATCGGAAGTACCTAGACGATTATTACACCCTAAAAGAAAGACAATTGGTATTCGTGTTCCGAATAACAACATAGTGTCTGCGTTATTAGAAGAATTGGGTGAACCAATTATGAGCGTTTCTCTTATTTTGCCTGGAGAAACGGACCCAATGACAGATCCGTATGATATTCGCGATACGTTGGAACATGCGCTAGATTTAGTCATTGATGGCGGGTTTTGTGGGCTGCAGCCAACAACGGTAGTAAAAATGGATGCAGATAGTATTGAAGTTGTACGTGTTGGTGCAGGTGATCCTGCTCCCTTTCTGTAAAATCTTTAATATTCAGCTGTCAAGGCCCATGCCGTGTGGCTTATAATGTGTAAAATGATTAATTAATATTACTAAAACTGGGTTGCTGAGAAGCATTCCCTCTAAGAGGTTCGTAATGGACGAGAAGTTACAAAAAGTATTAGCAAGAGCGGGTCAAGGTTCACGTCGTGAAATGGAAACCCGTATTCGTGAAGGTCGTGTATTGGTTAATGGTGAAGTTGCTACATTAGGCGACCGCGTTAGCGTTAAAGATACGATCACAATAGATGGTTATTCTATTATTGCTACCGAAGCCGGTGAAAATCGCCGGGTTATTATTTATAACAAACCAGAAGGTGAAGTCTGTACTCGTAAAGACCCAGAAGGTCGACCGACTGTGTTTGATAAACTGCCAAAATTGCGCGGAGAGCGTTGGATTGCCGTTGGCCGTTTGGATATTAATACTTCCGGTTTGCTGCTTTTCACCACAGATGGTGAGTTGGCAAATCGATTAATGCACCCTTCAACCGAAATAGATCGCGAGTATCTTGTCCGCGTGATGGGTGAAGTTACTGATGAAAATCTGGCTACCTTGAAAAAAGGCGTTATTTTAGATGATGGTGTTGCCAAGTTTACCGACATTGTTGATGGCGGTGGTGAAGGTATTAACCGTTGGTTCTATGTTTGCTTGATGGAAGGTCGTAACCGTGAAGTTCGTCGTCTTTGGGAGTCTCAAGGCGTAAAAGTGAATCGTCTTAAACGTGTTCGCTTTGGTCCTGTCTTCTTGCCGTCAAAAGCAAAAGTTGGCCGTTGGGTCGAGATGGAAGACAAAGATGTTAACTCTTTATGTGCCATGGTTGATCTGAAACTGTCAGAGTTGACACCAAAGACGCAGCAAGAGAAATTGGAATTAAAGCGTCATAAAAACAAAGCGACGGCTGGCGGCGCTCGTCGTGCGCCACCAAAAGGCTTTGATTGGCAGAGCAATGACAAGCCTGAGTTTAAACCCAAAAAACCAGGTAAAAGATCATTTCGTTAAGATAAAAATTGCTTAGGAGTTGTAGAAGCATGGTTCGCTGGATAGTTGCATTGATTGTTGTCTTGTTCGTAGGTTTCTTTGTATACGTCAATATAAGTAATAAATTGCCTGAGGGACTTGGACTAACGGATGGTGAGTTGATGCCTTGTCCTTCTTCACCGAACTGTGTTTCTACACAAGCATCTCCAGAGGATGTGGAACACTACGCGGAAACAATCGTCTACACTGGCGACCGTATGAAGACTCAGTTGTTGATTGAGTCTTTTATTCTAAACAATGGTAACGCTCATCTGGTTAGCAGCACATTGGGCTATGTTCACTTTGAAGTGATAAGTCCTCTGGTTGGCTATATTGATGATGTTGAGTTTTATCTACCAGCTGCCGACAGTGTGGTGCATGTACGTTCTGCTTCCCGAGTTGGTTATTCTGATTTTGGTACTAACCGCGAGAGAGTTAGACAAATTCAAAGTCTTCTAGTAGATTGATTTTAAAAGAGTTGATTTATAGCGCTTGATTTTTTAATACTGAAACAATAACAACTGGACGAGGATTGCCCATGAGCATAGATGACAACAGAAGCATTTTGATTGTTGAAGACGATGAGCGTTTGGCGTTACTTACTCAAGAGTACCTGCAGAAAAATGGCTTTACTGTTGGGATCGAACCTGATGGGCGCAAAGCGATTTCTCGTATTGTTGATGAACAACCTGCTTTGGTTATTTTGGATCTTATGCTGCCAGGGGCAGATGGTTTTACGGTATGCCGCAGCGTCCGTAATGACTACAAAGGTCCTATTTTGATGTTAACCGCTCGAAGTGACGATGTTGATCAAATATTAGGGTTAGAAATCGGTGCCGATGATTATGTGTCTAAACCTGCCAAACCTAGAGTTTTGTTAGCTCGGGTTCAATCTTTACTTCGTCGCAGCACACAAGATGTAGATCTGACGATTGATGTTTCTAAAGAAGAGCAGAATTTAGTTTTTGGTCCTTTGACGATTGATAATTCTCGCCGTGAAGCATGGTTGAGCGAGGAAGAGATCGAATTAACCAGTGCGGAATTTGATTTGTTATGGTTGCTGTCGAGTAATGCCGGCCGCATCTTGAGCCGAGAAGAGATTTTTGGTGAGTTGCGTGGTATCGAATACGACGGTCAAGATCGCTCGGTTGATGTTAGAATTTCTCGTATACGTTCAAAAATTGGTGATGATCCTATTCATCCCCGTCGTATAAAGACTATACGAAGTAAAGGGTATCTATTTGTAAAAGAAGTATAAATAGAATGCGGGCTGAAATGTGGCGGTTATATCGACACCTTATTTTTGGGGGTGTCGTTATTGTGGTGTGTTGTTACATCGTCATGGAATTCACCCAAATTCGGTTTGGTACATCAAAAGCTGAACAATTACTTTGCGTTGATGCTGAAATTAGTTCTGCGATACTCCTTTCAGGTATTAAAAAAAATCTCTCCGACTCCCAATTTAATTGGGCTTCTGAGTCTTCAGGTCCACTTTCTATCGAGTCCATTTCTTCTCTTATCGCCGATAAGAAATGGCTTAAGCTCCCCAATAACAAATATCAAATTACATTCGGTAAAAACGATGAGCCTGTTCTTATTGGGCATGCTGATCAGGGTAGCCCTCTGTTTAAAATAGAGTCGTTGTTAAGGCAGTTTTTGTTAGCAAATGACGTCTCCTACCATGATAAAGTTACCTTGCTAAAAAGTATGTCTTGCCTTTCTGTGGAGGATGTTTCCTACACGGTTTCTAGCCCACTAACAGCCGTTGCTCTTGTGAGTGGTGCCTATAGTGAATATGGCTTTGTCTGGAAGGATGAGGGAGCCAATAATCCCGTTTATTTGTCTGTTGTTCATGATGATAATGTGTCCTTGACTTTAATTGTGGTCATTGTTGTCGGTGCCGGCATTGCCATTATGTTACTGCTAATTTGGCGCGAGCTAATCTCATTGGACTTTAAACGCAAAACATTCGAAAGCATTACTCGTCAAATTGCTCGTGGTCGCAGTGGTTTACCGAAAGAGATTCCTGATAGCAGTGGCACGCTGAAAGAGTTAGCGTATTCATTTGATTCCATGTCTTCGCATATTCAGCGGCTATTAAAAGTACAGCGCGAAATGATTAATGCTATCTCTCATGAGTTAAGAACGCCCATTGCTCGTTTACGCTTTGGTTTAGAAGTGATGAAAGATGAAGTTGACGATGATGTGGCTAAAACGATTGAAGCACTTGAAGGGGATGTTGAGGAGTTGAATACACTGGTTGATGAAGTGCTAACTTATGGAAAGTTAGAGGAGGGCTCATTGGCTCTTAACTTCAAAGAACTGTCTATTTCTCAGTTAGTTGGCGATATATTAAAACATAATCATTTATTGCTTCAGCATCTCAATGTTGAGGTGAATATTAATGAAACTGATCTAGTTTTAGCTGATGAGCATCATTTGAGTCGAGCATTGCAGAACCTTATTTTAAATGCCTCAAAGTACGCTGCTGGTAAAATTGTTATTACTTTTTCTCATGATGAAGAGCGTTGGCAGTTAGATATTGAAGATGATGGGCCAGGCATCGCATTTGAAGATAGGGATAAGGTTTTTATACCTTTTCAGCGATTAGATAACAGTCGTACACGTGCTTCTGGTGGCTATGGATTAGGGTTGGCGATCGTGCAGCGAATTGCTTTTTGGCATGGTGGTGCAGTATTGATCGATGCCAGTGAATCTGGCGGAGCTAAGTTCAGTTTGATTTGGTCTCGTAATCAGCATCAGAACTCTCTGTCCTGATGCTGCACCTGTAACGATTACTGCGCTTGCCAATACTTTGTTAAAAATAGACTCGCTTATTCATGGATTTAGCAAAAAGGGCTCATTTATAACCCATAAATTCGGCTCTGGCTTCCTGCGTCGCCCTAATAACTACATCCATGTCGTCACTCACTTTTTCGTCTATTTTTGCCTCGTCTAGGCTTCGCTCGTGAAATCGTTTGAAAGTTGGTTTTGAGTGATGTTTTTAAAGTTCTGGCGCTAGAATACCTTTTAGATTTTTAAAGCAGGTTTTTGATGCGGTAGAAATCAGGTCTTCCATATAGGCGTTCTCGCGCTGATCCTTCCTGATGGCCAGGTAGAGTTTGCACCACACCCCTTCTTCGCCCAGCGACTTAGTAATGACGTATTGTCGATTTGTGTATTCTGTTAAGGCCCAGTTTGGTAAGCAGCATACCCCCCGCCCACTTGCCACTAACTGCATCATCATCAATGTTAATTCACTGTGACGAATTTTAGCTGGCGACACATCGGCAGGATTTAGGAAATGTTTAAAAATATCCAGTCTTTCTATTTCTACCGGATAGGTAATGAGTGTTTCTTTCTCAAAATCTTCAGGTGTTAGAAAATCTTTTTTTGCCAAAGCATGATGTCGAGACAAGGCGACCTGAGATTCATATTGAAACAATGGAATGTATTCAATATTCGGAATGTCTTGTGGATCGGATGTCACAACCAAATCCAAATCACCTCGAGCAAGAGCTGGTAATGGCATGAATCCAAAAGCGGTAGACAGGTCGAGTTCGACATCAGGCCAATGTTCGCGGAAGTGGTCGATTGTCGGCATAAGCCACTCATAGCAACTGTGGCATTCGATAGCTATGTGCAAGCGTCCACTTTCACCTTCAGCAAAACGTTGTATGTCGCGCTGAGCAGAGCGAAATGAAAGTAACACATCATCGGCAAGCTGCAATAAACGCAATCCTGCACTGGTAAAGCGGACGGGTTTTGTTTTTCGGATGAAAAGTGGGCAACCGAGTTTCTCTTCTAGATCTTTGAGCTGATGCGACAAAGCGGATTGTGTTAAGTGAACTCGTTCAGCGGCTTCGACTAAGCTGCCAGTTTCTCTGAGGGCGGTCAGTGTTTTTAAATGCCTAACTTCAATAATGCTCATAGTACTTCACTGTTGATGCTTACCCATATTTAAGAGTCTTATAGTTAAGAGGACCATTTTTAAAAGCCCCATACTTAAGAGTCAACGTTTAGAAGCTCAATGCTTGGATATAAAAAGGCTCGTAGGGAAGCTTAATCCTTACGAGCCTTGGTATTGTGTTAGTGGCAAAGCAAAAATTCAAGTAGTGCTTTTTGTGCGTGCAAACGGTTTTCTGCTTCGTCCCAGACAACACTATCTGGGCGGTCTATTACGTCCGCAGACACTTCTTCACCTCGGTGAGCGGGCAAGCAGTGCATAAACAAAGCATCAGGATTGGCTTTCGCCATTAGTTCGCTGTTTACTTGGAATCCATCGAAGTCTTTTAGACGCTGTTCTTGCTCGTCTTCTTGGCCCATTGAGGCAAACACGTCAGTAACAATAAGATCAGCGCCTTTGGCAGCTTCATGAGCGTCATGAAGTACTGAGACTCTATCGGCATGTTCTGCAACCAGGTCAGCGTTGGGTTCATAGCCTACAGGACAAGCAATGACTAGATGGAAGTCGAGCATAGCAGCTGCGTTTATATAAGAGTTGCACATGTTGTTACCATCGCCAACCCAAACAACCTTTTTACCTTCGATAGAACCGCGATGTTCCTGATAGGTTTGCATATCAGCCAGCAGTTGGCATGGGTGATAATCGTCTGTTAACGCATTGATAACTGGAACGGACGAGTATTTAGCAAAGGTTTCGACGGTTTCGTGATCAAAGGTTCTAATCATTACCGCATCGACCATGCTAGAAATAACACGAGCACTGTCTTCAACAGGTTCACCGCGTCCTAATTGAGTATCACGAGATGAAAGAAACAATGCGTGGCCGCCAAATTGAGCCATCCCAGCTTCAAATGAAACCCGAGTTCGCGTCGATGACTTTTCAAATATCATCGCTAAAACTCGATTTTTCAGCGGTTGAAATAGAGTGCCTTCGTGATGGATTTTCTTAAGCTCAGAAGCTCGTAGAAGTAACTGTTTTAACTCGTCAGAAGATAGATCCTTCAGAGTAAGAAAATGTCTAGGCGACACGCTAGGACTCCTTGTATGTCTTGAAAAAAGGGAATCGACCAATTTAATACACTCAGGTAGACGAGTAAAGGCTAAATAACAATAGAAAGTCGAAAGGAAAGCTTCTTTTTGGGGTTGTAAATACACCACGAGACCCAATAAACTGATGCAAGTTTAATGATTTTAATAGACTTGAATTTAGTAAGGGCATTAATAATTGATTTGTCCTTGCAAATTGACAGTCGCAGAGCGAGGTTTTTAGTATGAGTAATACAATCGAAACAATTAAAGAGCAGATTAGCAGTAATGATATTTTGCTATATATGAAAGGCAACCCTCGCGCTCCGCAGTGCGGGTTTTCATCTCAGGCAGTACAAGCGCTAATGTCCTGTGGCGAGCGCTTTGCGTTTGTAAATATACTAGATAATCCTGATATCCGTGCTGAGTTGCCAAAGTTTGCTAACTGGCCAACATTTCCGCAGCTTTGGGTAAAAGGTGAGCTAGTTGGTGGTTGCGATATTATCGTTGAAATGGCTGCAAACGGTGAACTACAGACCTTGATCAACGAAGCAGTTGGTTCCTCTTCAGAAGAGTAAGTTTTTTGTGTTGCTTACAGTAGTAAGTGGCATTATTGAGTTAAACATTAGCCTATAAACATTAAGCAATAAAAGGAGACGTTAAAGATGTCTATTTTAGTTGGTAAAAAAGCCCCAGATTTTACAGTTCCAGCCGTATTGGCTGATGGCCAAATCGTTGATTCTTTCAACCTTGCTGAAACAATTAAGGGCAAATACGCAATCGTGTTCTTCTATCCTCTAGATTTCACATTCGTATGCCCTTCAGAAATTATTGCTATGTCTCACCGCATGGATAAATTCCGTGAAATGGGCGTGGAAGTTATTGGTGTATCAATCGATTCTCACTTTACACACAATGCGTGGCGTAACACGCCTGTTGATCAAGGCGGTATCGGAGCAGTTGAATACACGCTAGCAGCAGATATGGACCACGCAATTGCTAAAGCATATGGCATTGAGTCTGAAGGTGGTGATTCTTACTACCCAGCTGGTGTTGCGATGCGAGCGTCTTTTGTTATTGACCAAAAAGGTATCGTTCGTTCACAAGTAGTAAACGATGAGCCTATCGGCCGTAACATGGATGAATTGGTTCGTGTTGTTGATGCGCTTCAGTTCTTCGAAGAAAATGGTCAAGTTTGTCCAGCAGGCTGGAACAAAGGCGACAAAGGCATGAACACTTCACCTGAAGGTGTTGCGTCTTACCTTGCTGAAAATTCTAAGTCTCTATAAGACGTTTGTTTTATAGCAAGAAAAACACCCACTATTGAAAAATAGTGGGTGTTTTTTTTGATTTAAATTCCTGTACTTAAATTATGGTGTATAGGATTTGGCTTTATAGTTCGTTAAGCTCAAGAGGTAAGTCGTCTGGATCTGCAAAAAAGGCAAAGCGCTTACCGGTTAGCTCATCTAATCTGATGTCTTCTGTGATTACACCGTGTTGGTTTAGGTGTTCAATACAGCTTTCTATATTTTCCACCGCAAAGGCTAGATGCCTCAAACCTTGTGCTTCAGGGTAAGAAGGGCGTGCTGGTGGTGATGGAAATGAGAAAAGCTCAATCTGTTGATGCTCATTAATAGCAAGGTCTAATTTATAAGACTGTCGTGCTTCGCGGTAGGTTTCTTTGATAATCTGAAATCCTAGAATTTCATGATAAAAGCGTTTTGAAACTGAATAGTCAGAGCAAATAATAGCGACGTGGTGAACATGAGAAACATTGAACATAGGATTTGTCTTCTTATGGCTCTTATTATTTAGCTTGTGCCTTTAGCTCGTTCGCGACAGCAATGACTTGTCTTCTAAACCATATATGACTGGCATCGTGATGAAGAAGTGGGCTCCAGATCATTTTTAGTTCGATTTGTGGAATATCGAAAGGTGGTTCTAAAATCACTAGGTCGGGATTTTTTCTATTCACCATGGCAACTTTTTTAGGAAGGGTGGCGATAAGGTCTTGCTCAAGCGCCAAGTGCATCGCTGTATGGTAGCTTCTTGTGAATACACGAATACTTCTTTTGTGATCAATGGCTTGTAATGCTTCATCAACCCAGCCTAATTTCTGTACATCGTTTGGATCCATTCCAACGCCGACTCCGAAGCCTGTTTTACTGACCCAAATATGTTGGGCTTGCAAGTAAGCATCAATATCAAAATGATCTTTGATCGGGTTTTTTGAACTCATCATGCAGACAAAAGTATCGAACCAGACGCTTTTTTGATGGAATGACTGAGGCAGCTCTTCGAAGCGGTTAATCGCCATATCTATTTTGCCAGCTTCAACATCATGAAAAGTAACATCGCTCGGTGTCATTATGTCGAGTGTAATGCCTGGTGCAAATTCCCGCAGACGGTTGAGTAATCGTGGAATAACCGTTGAGGCGGCATAATCACTTGCCATAATACGAAATACACGCGTACTAATACTTTCGTTGAAGTCTGCTTCTGGCTGCAGGGCCTCTTCTAGCTCTAATAGAACTTTACGTACGATCGGCTGCAGACGTAAGGCTTTTTCCGTTGGTTTCATACCTTCACTAGTACGAACGAGAAGGGGGTCGCTCAACAAGTCTCTAAGCCGCTTTAAGCCATTGCTCATCGCAGGCTGAGTAATGTTTAGTTGATTAGCAGAACGCGTGACGTTGCATTCTCGTAGCAAAACGTCGAGATAAATAAGCAGATTAAGGTCTATTTTATTAATATTCATACTTTTTATGGTTTTTATATCATTTATATATGGCGTGAATTTATTGTATTGACCTCTGTGCAAACTTCAACCGTAAAATGAAAAATTATGACTTTTATTAAGTGTGCTTATTTTGGTCGCTTATAAGGGGCTTTTATTTAGGCGTCATTAAATCGTCATGGCAAGTCTTTACCCTTAATTGAGAATTATAAGATGCACTGATGTGCGATTTTACAAAAAGGGCGAAGAAATGATAAGTAAGATTTGGTTAGCGAGTTTGATTTCTGTTGGGGTTTTATTTGGTTGTGCAAATCACTCTACAGCGACTTCAGCATTAAGTTTTGTTGATAATGTCCCAAAGCGAGGCAGTGAGTTGCCTTACTCTGTATTACGTGATGATTTGATTGATGGTAAGACGAATCAGTCATTTGAAATTCGCAATGGTGGTTTTGGCTCGGCAATGACGGCAAATCCAAATCAAGCGAATCAGTTTTATGCATTAACTGATCGTGGTCCAAATGCTAACTATAGTGGCGATTATGGAAAAGGTAAAAGCTTTCCTGTGGCCTCTTACACACCTCGTATTGGTTTGTTTGAAGTAGCCGAAGATGGCACTGTTTCTATGATAAAAAGCATTTTGCTGAAGCGACCAGAAGGCAGTTTGATTTCTGGTTTGCCAAATACGTCTGCATTAGGTGGCACAGGTGAGACGCCTTATCATTCAAATGGTCAGCCTGTTTTAGTAAATGACAATAAGCCTTACGATAAGACCACTAACCCTATTAAGCTTGATGATTACGGTTTGGATGGCGAAGGTTTAGTTGCACTTAAAGACGGTACGTTTTGGGTGAGTGATGAATATGGGCCACACATTGTTCATTTTGATAGTAATGGTGTCGAGATAGGTCGTATTAATGCTTTTAAAGACGACAGTCGTGATATCTATCACCTTCCTGCTGTCTTTGCACACCGTCGAGCCAACCGAGGCATGGAGGGGCTAGCCATTACGCCAGACGAAACGACCTTAGTGGGCATCATGCAGTCGACTTTGCAGAACCCAAATAAAGCAGCTCAAAAAAGTAATTTAACGCGTATTGTGACGTTGAATTTAACCACTGGCAAAACTGAACAGTATTTGTATCGCCAAGAAAAAAATGAAAACTCGAACTCTGAAATTTCTGCTTTAACAGCGAATAAGTTTTTGGTGATCGAGCGAGACGGTGCTTTCTTATTAGGCGGCCCCGATGGTGACTCTAAAGCTAAGCCGAATGCACAAAAGCATGTTTATCGTATTGATCTAACAACAGCCACTCCTCTGTCTTCTATCGCTTTGTCTAAGTCCGTTAAGCGTGATGCAAGCCATGGTTTGATGATTGACGGCTTAACACTAGAGCAGTTCGCAATTAAAAATGGCTGGCAAGCGTTGGCAGACAAAGGAATTAAACCCGTTAGCAAAACCTTGGTTGTTGATATGGTGAAAGCGGTTTCTTATCCACATGATAAAATGGAAGGCTTGTGGGTAATTGATAACAATCATCTTGGAGTGTTGAATGATGATGATTTTGCTACTTGGTCGACGAAAGGCAAATTGGAGCAAAAGCACCTTGATAAAAACATGGTTGACTCTAATCGTCTCTACATCATTAAAGCGGATTTGATGGGTAATTGATCGACTTATCGATACAACGAAAGGGTTTCATAAAAAGGAATGCCAAAGTTATATCCGAAACAAAACAGAGCTATTATCCAGTGCTCCTGAATTGACGCGTATCTGCTTTCAAGTCAGGTTTACATACACGCACAATATGTAGATACAAAAGCTGTTTGCAAAAGTGCTTTATGAACTAATGATTTAGTGCTCCTGTACACCTAACTTCAGGAAATCCTGCAGAAAAAATTGCCTCAGTTTCTATCAACGAACCATCATTGTCTATCCGGTTAGCCGGGCCTACCTTAGTGGTTGTACAATAAAGCGCTTCATAACTTTGGCACGCTAACATTGGGTAAGTTGCTTTAATACTGGAAGGCTTGATCACTTAATCAATTATCCCATCATATGCTTAACTAACTACACCCCATTCCACATTTCATAGAAAATCTTCTGCATCAATACAAGACCAAGACCCGTCTGGAGCGACTTGATCGCCGATTTTCTTGAGCTTGCGTAATGGTAATCACGGCAGTAAATATGAATCTGTATGGTACTTGGCGCTGCCGTCTGGGCTGAACATGTCCCCTAAAAGCATTGTCAGATAGCTATAAGGTTGATGTCATTGGTGTTAATATGACGCATATCTTGAAGAAAAGGGTATCCCACAGACTTCAGAAGACTTATCTCATCACCGAGTCGTCCATTATTTTCAGGTCGCGCCAAGTAAGCGGCTGAAATGTACTTTGTCAGCGCCCGCCAATGAGACAGGCTTCTCAATAAAAATGTGCCTTGATAGATTCGGGCTGGCACAGCTTGCTGAAAAGTAGTATCAGATCATCTGTATGCTGATCAGAAGTTCTGACTGACTAGTAGTCTGCGTCCGTGGTAGTAACCTTACTCTATCTGCATCAACGTTTTCTATCGCCAGACGTGTGCTTGTGGATTGGGTAACCGAACTTATGCGCGACATTCACTCGACAACATGAAATATCGATTCAGTTAGATGATGGGCAGGTTCAATATGGACGTTTCGCTCGGCCATCATGTCTGCCAGGAGATGGCTACCAGTATTACCCCCGGAAAGGGCATGGCCAGTTGAGATGCCTCATGCACGGTCTCAGGTATAGCTTGATTGATCAGAATAGTCGTCAACCAGCCTACGGCTACATATAAAATGGATCGTATTGAACCCCATTACTTAGTATAACCTGCCATGCTATAGGTGACTGTTAGGCTGTTACCGTAGCTGATTATTTCAGAGAGAGTAGACTCACGAGCTTATTATCAAGGACTCATAGAGCTGAATCCACTGATCGGTTACCGCTTCCCAGCTGTAGTCATAACTCATTGCATTTTGTTGCTTTTGTCGCCAATTAGTGGCGTCATGGAAGCTCTCAACTGTACGTTCCATTGCCGCTTGCAAAGATGCTGCATTGGCATCTTTGAAAACAAACCCGTTCGCTTTCTCCCCTTCTTCAAACACGGTATCGGCTAAGCCTCCTGTTTGCCTTACTACCGGTAGGGTTCCGTATTTAAGCGCATAGAGTTGTGTTAATCCGCAAGGTTCAAAGCGCGATGGAATAAGCAAGGCATCAATGCCAGCTTGGAGGCGATGCGAATAATCTTCAAAGTATCCAATCCGCACAGAGACTTGTTTTGGGTAATCGTTTTGAAGCTCTAAATACTGGTTTTCTAGATATTTATCGCCTGAACCTAATACTATAAGTCGGGCTCCTTTCTCCAATATAGCAGGTACAACTTGCAAAATAAGATCTAATCCCTTTTGCTCGGTTAGTCGGCTGACAACACCAAACACTGGTTGGTTTAGATCTTCTGATAGACTGTTCTCTTGTAATAAAGCGAGCTTGTTGGCTTGTTTTTGATTGAGCGTGTCTGTGCTGTAGTTTTGTGGAATTAATGTATCTTTCTCTGGTGACCATTGATCGTAGTCGACACCATTTAAAATACCGACTAACTTGTTTTGCATGGCCCTTAGAGTGCCATCTAGTCCGTCGCCATATTCTGGTGTGAGAATTTCTTGGGCATAAGTGGCGCTGACGGTGGTGATTGCATTTGCGTAGACTAAACCCGCTTTAAGGCCAGAGAATCTGCCATAAAACTCCATGCCATGCATGCTGAGTAATTCTGGAGATAACTGCATGGCGGAAAATTGATCCATGTCAAAACTACCGTTATAGCGTAAATTATGTACGGTCGTGACAACGGGGATATGCTCTGTTTTCCAGCTTTCCAAATAGGCGGCTGCAAAGCCTGTTTGCCAATCATTTAAATGGAGAATGTCGGCTTGCCAATCCATTAGGTGCCCATGCAGCGCTAAGGTAGCGGCAGCCCATGATAGCGCGGCAAAACGGATGTGGTTGTCTTCGAAGTCTATACCGTTTTTATCGACATAGGGCCCGTCTTCCCGTTCATAAAGAGCTTGGCATTGTAAGAGCCAAATTGGCGTGTCATTTTCGGGGATATGAGTTTCAAGAAGTAACAAATCTCCAACCCCAAATGGATTTCCTAGGTTGATACTCTTTTGAATTGGCGCTACCTTTTCTAATATGCCTTGGTAAGCGGGCATTATCAGTTTGACATCGTGGCCTTTTTTTCTCAAAGCAACGGGAAGGGCGCCAGCTACATCGGCTAAGCCACCTGTTTTGATTAAGGGATAAATTTCGGAGGCAGCAAATAGTATTTTCATTATTAGGCATCTTATTGATTTGGAATAATGATAAGAGTATACCTAAATGAAACTTCGAATAGAGTGTGTTGATAAAAATTTTAAGGGCATTACATGGATTTAAATACGGCGCGTATGAAAACTCTGTCCATTATTCTAGCCGGTGGACGTGGTTCAAGATTAAAGCAATTAACAGATAACCGTTCTAAACCTGCCGTGCCCATTGCCGGCAAGTATAAAATTATTGATTTTCCGCTTTCTAATTGTATCAATTCAGGCATGCGACGTATTGCTGTCCTCACGCAATATCGCTCTCACACTTTAAATCAACATGTTCAACGAGGATGGAACTTCCTACGTTCTGACTTCAATGAATTTATTGAGCTCTGGCCCGCCCAACAGCAAACAGGTAGTGATTGGTATCGTGGCACAGCGGATGCGGTTTACCAAAATCTAAGCATGATTAATGATTTAGACAGCGAATACATTTTGATTCTTGCTGGCGATCATGTTTATAAACAAGATTATAGCCTTATGTTACAAGACCATATTGAAAGTGGGGCGGATGTAACTGTCGCTTGTATAGAAGTTCCGCTGAAAGAGGCCGATCAGTTTGGCATCATGCATGTGGATGAAAACGATAATATTATAGCGTTCGAAGAAAAGCCTTCTAACCCACCAACGATGCCTGGTAAGCCTGATGTCTCGCTTGCGAGCATGGGGATTTATATTTTTAACACTAAATTCTTGTCTGAAAATTTACGCTCAGATGCGAGTGATGATGCATCCAGTCATGATTTCGGTAAGGATTTGATTCCGCTATTTGTGGGCCGCAGTAAAATTAAAGCGCATCATTTTGCTAACAGTGTCATCGATAACAAGAACTATCCTGATGATCCTTACTGGCGTGATGTGGGGACGTTGACGGCCTATTGGGAAGCCAATATGGATTTGACTCGTTTGGTTCCTGAACTGGATTTGTATGATGAAGAGTGGCCTATTCGTACGGCTCAATATCAGCGACCAGCAGCCAAGTTTAATTATAACTACGAAGAGCGAATTGGTACCGCGTTAAATTCTGTGGTGTCAGCGGGTTGTATCGTATCAGGCTCAACGGTTGAGCAGTCCATTTTATTTAATAATGTCCGCGTAAACTCTTATTCTCATGTAAACAAATCGGTCATATTGCCTCGTTGCGATATTGGGCGACACTGTCGTTTGACTAAAGTGGTTGTTAACTCTGATTGCTGTATCCCAGAAGGTACGGTTATTGGTGAAGATCCTGCTGCGGATGCGGCGCGTTTTTATCGAAATTCAGATGGTATTACCCTGGTGACACAAGAAATGATCGAAGCACTAGCCTAGCCATTTTTGGGTGATTTAGTTTTGTTTTGAATGAAGACAAACCGCTTTTTAAAGCGGTTTTTTTATCTCTAAAATAAGTGAAAATGTGTATTTTCTTTCGTTGTTGGTTGGTATTTATTTAACTATTGTTTTTGCAGTGCTTGAAAAACAATAAATTGGGCGCATTAGTAGGGTTAAGAATTTTAGTTATCAGGTTGAATGTTGGTTATCCCCGTAACCTGTGGATAACCCTATTGGTGAATCTTTGATAACTTACGCAGAACCAGTCACTATGCAGCTTTGATCATAGGTGTTCATTTCTTCTTCAGTCTTTGATTTAACGTATGTTAATTGACTAATGTGTTTATATTTTCACCTGAAAGTGAGGGCGTTTTATGTTTACGGGTATTGTTCAGGGCACGGCGACTGTCCAGACAGCGAGTCAAGTTGGGCGAAATAAGCGCCTTGAAATTGTTTTTCCTGCTGGGGTTATGTTGAGCCAGCAACTTGGCGCGAGTGTGGCGATAAATGGTGTTTGTCTTACTGTTGCGGAAATGGGACATGATGTACTGACATTTGACGTTATTGATACCACGTTAGCATTAACCAATATTGGCCTTTTACAGGCAGGCGATGTAGTTAATTTTGAACGTGCCGCAAAAATGGGCGATGAGATTGGCGGGCATGTAATGTCTGGCCATATCATGACGTCTGTTACTGTGTCCCTTATCGAAAAAATTGAAGAAAGTGTCCATATTCGTTTTACAACTGATCGCCAAGATGAAGTCGATGCGAGACGTTACCTATTCAATAAAGGTTACGTCGGCTTGAATGGAGCGAGTTTGACGATTAGTGATATTGGCAATGATTGGTTGGAGGTGTCTTTAATTCCTGAAACGCTCAGGTTGACTACCTTTGGTAGTTTGTCGGTTGGCGATAAAGTGAATCTTGAGATAGATGCGCATACGCAAGCTACTGTCGATACTGTAGAGCGCATTTTGAAGGAACGAGGCATTGTCTTACCGTAAAGGCAAGTTGTTGAGGCTCCATCTTGTTTGATCTCTGAAATAAATGGAGTCCGCGCTCGATTTTCGGTAGAATGCTCGCCAATTTCTATTCTGAATACTTGTTGATAAATTTTTCCATTTGGCTTACATGATGATGTTAGCTAACGAATGCACGATTTAGATTAAAAAATGTGCATAGGTGACGTATTTATCAACAGGTAATCATTCAAACATCGCTTTTAAAGTGTGAGTAAATAGTGTCTTCCAATAATCTTAAGCACATACGCAATTTTTCTATAATTGCCCATATCGACCACGGAAAATCGACCTTAGCCGATCGCTTCATTCAGACTTGTGAAGGTTTGAGCGAGCGTGAGATGTCTGCTCAGGTTCTCGATTCTATGGACATCGAGCGTGAACGAGGCATTACCATCAAGGCGCAAAGCGTCACGCTGGATTACCATGCGAAAGATGGTCAAGTTTATCAATTGAACTTTATCGATACACCGGGGCATGTTGATTTCTCTTATGAGGTCTCACGTTCTCTTGCAGCCTGTGAAGGTGCATTGCTGGTGGTTGATGCGGCGCAAGGTGTTGAAGCCCAATCTGTTGCTAACTGCTATACCGCCATCGAGCAAGGTCTCGAAGTTATGCCGGTATTGAACAAAATTGACTTGCCTCAAGCTGAACCCGAACGCGTCAGTGCTGAAATTGAAGAGATCATTGGTATCGATGCAATGAATGCTGTGACCTGTTCTGCAAAAACTGGCATGGGCGTTGATGATGTTTTAGAACGTTTAGTTGCGACCATTCCACCTCCGGAAGGCGATGTGGATGCGCCGCTTCAAGCGCTTATTATCGACTCTTGGTTTGATAATTATCTGGGTGTGGTTTCCCTTGTTCGTATTAAGCAAGGTACTTTACGCAAGAAAGATAAGATTTATATTAAATCTACTAAGATGTCTCACCCTGTTGATATGGCTGGTATTTTTACGCCAAAACGTAAAGAAACTGGCGTGTTGAGAGCGGGGGAAGTAGGTTATGTTGTTGCGGGTATTAAAGACATTCATGGTGCGCCAGTGGGTGATACCATTACCCATACGTCGACTCCTGATGTTCCTCAATTAGCGGGTTTCCAAAAAGTTAAACCACAAGTTTATGCAGGTGTTTTCCCTGTAAGCTCGGATCAATACGAAGATTTTCGTGTCGCTTTGGATAAATTGACACTAAATGATGCGTCTTTGTTCTTTGAGCCTGAAAGTTCTGATGCACTAGGTTTTGGTTTTCGTTGTGGCTTCTTAGGGATGCTTCATATGGAAATCATACAGGAACGTTTAGAGCGTGAATATGATCTGGATTTGATTACCACTGCGCCAACGGTAGTGTTTGAAGTGGAGCTAAATAACGGTGACGTTATTAATGTAGATAGCCCTTCAAAAATGCCTGATCCTGCCACCATTAAAGAAATGCGTGAACCTATTGTGGAAGCCAATATTTTGGTGCCACAAGAGTACTTGGGGAACGTTATTACTCTGTGTGTTGAGAAGCGTGGTATTCAGAAAGACATGTTATATGTTGGCCGACAAGTGCAGTTGCGCTATCAGCTACCAATGAACGAAGTGGTTATGGACTTCTTTGATAAATTGAAATCTTGTAGTCGCGGTTTCGCTTCTTTGGATTACAGTTTTTCTCATTTTAGCCCAGCACCCTTGTGCCGTTTGGATATATTGATTAATGGCGAGCGAGTGGATGCACTAGCACTGATTATGCACAAAGATAACGTGCAGTTCAGAGGTCGAGCTTTGTGTGAAAAAATGAAGGACTTGATTCCTCGCCAGATGTTTGACGTCGCAATCCAAGGTGCAGTTGGTGCGAAAGTGATTTCACGTACCACGGTGAAAGCGTTGCGTAAAAACGTTATTGCCAAATGTTACGGTGGCGACGTAAGCCGTAAGAAGAAACTGTTGCAGAAGCAGAAAGAAGGTAAAAAACGCATGAAGCAGGTTGGTAACGTTGAAGTGCCACAGTCTGCTTTCCTTGCTGTTTTACAACTGGATAGCTAGCCAGATAATCAACAGGTGTGCTAGTGCACATCTTGGTGGAGAAATGAAGTATGGGTTTTGATTTCGAATTGATACTGGCCATAGCGTTTTTGGTGACGGGTGTCTTCTGGGTTTACGACCGTATTGTGTATTTGCCAAAACGTAAAGCGGTGATGGCAAATATGGCAAGCGAAACGCGAGCGGCCTTGAGCAAAGATGCTCAGCAACGATTGGCACAGACGCCTAAGTTTGTTGCAGAAGTGAAGTCATACTTCATTATTATCGCTGTTATCTTTGGGCTTCGCTCTTTTGTTGTGGAACCTTTTCAAATTCCCTCTGGTTCTATGCTGCCAACACTTAAAATAGGCGATTTCATTCTAGTAAATAAATTTGACTACGGTCTTCGCTTGCCTGTTTTAAATACCACTATCATTCCTACAACAGAGCCAAAACGTGGTGATGTAGTGGTTTTTAAGTATCCGCTAAAACCTGATTTAAACTATATTAAACGTTTAGTCGGTTTACCTGGCGATAATATTAGTTATCACAATAAGATATTGACGATAAATGGTAAGCAAGTGAGTAAAGAGCTTTTAGCTAAATTGTCAGTGTCATTGAACCCGGATCAAGAGCCGGTTGAGTTGTTTAGCGAAAACTTGGGTGGCGTACAGCACGATATTTATAATAGTTATCGATTTACCCCCCATGAAGGAGAATGGACTGTTCCTGCAGGGCATTACTTTGTTATGGGTGATAATCGAGATAACAGCGCAGACAGCCGCTTCTGGGGTTTTGTCCCAGATGAAAACATGAAGGGTCGCGCCTTTTATGTGTGGCTACATTGGGATAAGTTTTTCAGTATCCCAAGCTTTAAAAATAACGGTTTGATTGAATAAGTATTTTTTGGAGACATTTTGAGTTCATTGTATCAGAAGCTGAGTCGGCGAATTGGTTACTTTTTTGCTGACCTTGGACTGCTTGAACTGGCGCTAACGCACCGTAGTTTTGGTGGAAAAAATAATGAGCGCCTTGAGTTTTTGGGTGACTCTATTCTTAACTATGTGATTGCGGAAGATCTTTTTCACCGTTTTCCAAAAGCCAAAGAAGGCGAATTAAGCCGCTTGAGAGCCTCGTTGGTTAAAGGTGATACTTTGGCTGAATTGGCAAGGGAGTTTGAGTTAGGTGACTATCTTAAACTGGGAGCTGGAGAGCTAAAGAGTGGTGGTTTTAGACGTGATTCTATTTTGGCAGACACCGTCGAAGGGATCATAGGCGCCATGTACCTAGATGCTGGTATGGATGTTTGTCGTCAGCATATTTTAGAGTGGTATAAAGAGCGTCTAAATGCGACATCGTTAAAAATTGTCACTAAAGATGCAAAAACTCGTCTACAAGAGTTTTTGCAGGCTCGTAAACATGCATTACCTCAATATGATGTGGTTAATATTGTAGGTGACCCTCACGATCAGACTTTTTATGTGCATTGTCATATAGAGCTTTGTGAAGAGTTCATTGAAGGTAAGGGTAATAGCCGCCGAATTGCAGAGCAAAATGCTGCTGCAAAAGCATTGAAAAAATTGGAAAAGAAAGATGTCTGAAGCTGAAGTTGAAGTTACGCACTGTGGTTATATCGCCATTGTTGGTCGCCCAAATGTGGGTAAATCAACCTTGCTTAATCACATCTTGGGTCAAAAATTATCGATTACTTCACGTAAGCCGCAGACAACCCGAGATCAGATTTTAGGCGTAAAAACAGAAGGTCATGTTCAGGCCATTTATGTTGACACACCTGGATTGCATTTAGGTGAAGCGAAAGCCATCAATCGTATTATGAATAAAACAGCCGCCGCCGCGTTGAAAGATGTTGATGTTGTGTTGTTTGTTATTGATGCGGATAGATGGACAGAGGAAGATGAGTCGGTTCTTCAAAAGGTCAAGCATGCTCGCTGCCCTGTTATTTTGGTAGTGAATAAAGTGGATCAATTGGATCAGAAAGAAGACCTTTTGCCACGCTTAGCTAATTTATCTGATCGGATGAATTTCGCTCAGATCGTACCAATATCAGCACTGCGCAATAACAACTTGGACCGTTTGGAGCGCTTAGTTGAAAGCTACATTCCAGAAGGCACACAGTTTTACCCTGAAGATCAGATAACGAACCGTAGTTCGCGTTTTTTGGCCGCGGAAATTGTTCGTGAAAAAATCACTCGTCAGCTTGGTCAAGAAGTACCTTATGAAGTGGCTGTACAGATTGAAGAATTTGTTTTTGAGGAATCTGCTATTCATATTAGTGCTTTGATTTTGGTTGAGCGAAACGGCCAAAAGCGCATTATTATCGGTGAGCGTGGTGAAAAACTTAAGCTTATCGGTAAGGAAGCGCGTATTGATATGGAGAACTTGTTTCAGCATAAAGTGATGTTGAACCTCTGGATTAAAATACGTTCTGGTTGGTCTGATGATGAGCGTGCGTTGGCCAGTCTAGGTTATCAGGAAGAATAAATCCGATGCGCGTTTCTGCGTATGTTATTCATACCCGCCCTTTTCAGGACAGTAAAATCCTGCTTGATATGTTAACGCTTGAGCAGGGTTTGATTAGGGGAGTATGGCGATTACCAAAAAAAGAGGCTCGGGTCATACCTGGGCCTTTTTTATGTTATGAAATGGAGTTTTCTGGCCGTGGTGATTTAAAAACCGTAAAAAGCTTAGAGTCGATAAAGTCAGCCTCCTCTCTAGAGGGGCTGCCTCTTTACGCGGCACTTTATGTACATGAGCTGCTTGAGAAACTGCTGCCTGTTAACTTACCATTGCCAGATGTTTTTGAACTCTATAAATGGTTAATTGAAAACTTACATGCTGGTGCTCCGATAGCACCTTTGTTAAGGCGCTTTGAAGTCGGGCTTTTCTCTGAATTGGGTGTTGGTATTAATATGATATCAACCGGTCGGGGAGAGGCGCTTGAGGCGCGTCAGCTTTATCAGTTTCATTATAAGTTTGGTCTGCGGCCTTATTATGGCGAAATACCTAAACAAACACCCATGTTGTTTGTAGAAGGGCGGGTTGCACTCGATTATCACGCTGGTAAGTGGACTGATAAGCAGGTTTTGAGTCTCGCCAAAGAATTGCATCGTAATTGGCTGGACAGTTTGTTGAATGGTAAGCCCGTCGTTTCCAGACGCTTATTACCGAAACAACCTTTTCAAGGGGAGCGACATTTAGGTGTGCCTATTTTTCGTGCTTTGTGAAAATGAGTTCTATAAAGAGGTGAGTGTTTGATTATTGGTGTTGGCACTGATTTAGTAGAAATATCTCGTATTGCTCAATCTATTGAGCGATTAGGTGAGCGATTCATCGATAGAATATTAACCGACGATGAGAAAGCTCGTTGGGCACAAATTAGCAACTTAGAGAAAGCGAACGCCTATGTCGCTAAACGTTTCGCAGCAAAAGAAGCTGCAGTAAAGGCATTAGGAACGGGTATTGGGTCTGGGGTCAGCTTTCAGCATTTTAACGTTAGTAATCTGTCTTCTGGTCAGCCTGTACTTATCGTGGATGAGAGTATCACGGCTCGTTACGATTTTCCGGTATCTTGGCATTTAAGTCTGACAGACGAAAAAGCCTATGCTCAGGCTTTTGTCATTCTTGAGTCTAAATAGAAGAATCTAAATAGCAGAGCTTTACCGTTGAGGCCAAGGAATAAGTTGCCTGTGGTTCAGCAGATCTTCTATAGCCTCAATGAAGTCTTCCGCTACACCTTCTACCTCTTCTAGGCCCAGTTCTTTCAGATGTGTCTCTAAAAAACCTGCGTGACGTGCGATGTTTATTGTACCTGTGTATTTAGAAGCACCATGTATTCGATGCACAACTTCAATGAGTTTTTCTGTGTCTTGATTTTCTAGGTGATGTTGGACGAGCTTTTTCTCAGCATCCAGTGAGTCGGCTAGCATATCGAACATTTCCTTTGCTATTTCCACTTTTCCATCGACAATTTCGAGTGCTTTGTCTAAATCAAAAATGCCGACTAATTTGGCATCAACTTGATCTTGAAAGGTGTCGGTATTTGATCGCCATGTTGCAATGGTGTTAAGCAGTAGCTCTTCATTAATTGGCTTAGTGAGATAAGCATTCATGCCGCTAGACAGAATCTGTTGCTGCTCTGACCCTAATGCATGCGCAGTGAGGGCGATAATAGGAATGTTCTTATAGTGTTCGATTTGTCGAAGTTGGCGTGTGGTTTCCATGCCGTCCATTTCTGGCATTTGTATGTCCATGAATATCTGATCGTAGCTTTCATTCATTGCCATATCTATGGCTTGTCGTCCGCTGTAAGCTAAAGATACTTCAATGCCTATTGGGGCTAGCCAGTGCTTGAGCAGTTGTAAGTTTATTGGTGAGTCGTCTACCGCCAGAACTTTAAGCCCACTAATTTTTTCGTGTAGCGTATTTATTTTAGGTTTTTGAAGCTTAATTGGTGTATTGCTGTTGCTAAGGTTTTGCAGTGCGTTATAGAGGCGATCGTGACTAATAGGCTTAAGCAGGATGTCACTGCACAGCTCTTTTAGATCTGGGTAATGAGTGATTTGTCCGGGAGGCTGAATCATCAAAATGCATGGAATAGAAAATTGCTGTTTTGAATAGGTAATAAGCTCGCGGGCTTCGGCAGCGCTTTGCTCATCAGGCATAACGCTGAGCAAAATAGCATCAATACTATCGTGCTGCTTATTGAGCAGAGCGACCATTTGCTCTAAATCAGAACAGGCTGTACAGCTAACGCCAATGCTTTTTAAATAGCTGTTTAGATAGCTTTTATACGTAGTGCTAGGTTCGAGTAAAACGACATGTCGGTCTAATGTGCTTTTATCAAGGTTTAATTTTTGTGAGGCTTTGAGGTCGATGGTAAAACGAAATGTCGAGCCAATGCTTGGATCGCTGCTAACTTCGATTTTACCATTCATCTGCTCAACTAACTTTTTAGTGATAACCAAACCCAGTCCAGTTCCACCAAATTGTCTGGTGGTGCTGGTATCAACTTGTGAAAAAGGCTTAAACAGTCGGTGTATTTTGTGTTCAGCGATGCCGATGCCAGTGTCGATAATTTGAAAACACAGGGTTATATCTTGGCTGTTTTTTGTTGCGATAGATACCCTGGTACGAACCGAACCTTGGTGGGTAAACTTGATGGCGTTACCTATAAGGTTGGTTAAAATTTGGCGAACTCGTGTGCTGTCGCCAATGACCCACTCTGGCACATCTTGGCTAAACTCTGGCACTAGGTCGATCTGTTTTTCTTTTGTCAGTAGGTTGATGCTGAGGATTTGATAAACATCATCTAGAAGTGCCTTTAAGTTAAAGTGATTGCTTTCAAGGCTAAGTTTACCAGCTTCAATTTTTGAAAAGTCTAAAATGTCGCCGATAATCGTGAGTAGGCTATTAGTGGACTGTTCGATGGTATCTACATAAAGACGTTGTTGGGTGTCGGTAATGTCTTTTTGCAGGGTTTTGGTGTAACCCAATATAGCATTCAATGGCGTTCGTACTTCATGGCTGATGTTGGCCAAGAATTGTGATTTTAAACGGTTTGACTCCATCGCTTCGCGGTTGGCTATGTGTAGCTGAGCACTTTTTTCTTCCATGCTATCCATGCTTCGGCGTATGTCTTCCGTTGCTTGCTCAATACCCGCTGTCATTTCTTCGTTATGATGCTCAAGTCTTTCACTTAGATCTAATAAGTCCTTTTGAAGCGTTGCGTATTCTGGCGGTAATTTCATCAGCTTAGCGGTAGAAAATTGACCTTTCACCAGTTTATTTAAGGCAGAAGAGAGTCTGTCTATTGGCAGTGTTAGAGTTTTAGAAAGATGAAAGGCCCCTAAAATAACCAGGATGTTAAAAATGACGAGAGTAAAAATGATCAAGCTAGCATATTGATACATTTCTATTTGTATTGCAGATTTATTCGCTTCAATTTTCACCCAGCCTATTAGGCTGCGCTGATTCGCTGAGTTGAACAAATCGGCTTGAGTGCTAAAGGCGGCATCGGAGGAATTGTTGGTATAGTGAATGGCGCTAATGGATTCTAAGTAGGAATCGTACTCTCTTATCGTGCTGTCATCGGGAAATATAATATCGTTCGGCTCTGGTGCTTTGCCTAGTTCTGCTATGATTTTTTGTTCACTACTAAACAGTTGCACACTACTAATGTCTTGATTTTTTAGAGCATTTTGCAGAATTCGATACATCATGTTTTGGTCGGAAAATACAATCGCGTATTCACTCGTGGTGGCAACTTGCTCTGTAATGTGGGAAGTGTGCTCGTATAAATTGTTATTTAGGTCGTGAAAACGTGTCGATAAAAGAAAGCCACTGGCCAGCAAAGAAATGATGAAAACTGGCGCAAATAATGCCCAAAATAGTTTGTTGCTTAGACTGAGCGTAGGTAGGTTTTTAATGGATGGTTTCTTCATGCTATGAATCTAATTGGCGAGTTAGTAGCAGGATAGATTGCCTTTATTTTTACGGTCATTGCATTCTCTTTCATAGTTACCGCATGCTTTCTGTTCACTGCTAGTTGGCGCGTTAATGTAAGCGCATCCGCGCCACTTTTTTCTGAGTTCTACATTATTTAGTCCAGTAAGATCTTCATTGGACTGGTCACAGCTACTTATTATTAGTGATAAACAAAGTAGGGTGAAAATGCGTGTTACGAGCATATCTTTTACTCTAGAATGCGAAATTGAAACTAAGTTTATAACGCTTTCTTATTGTACTGTTTAGTGTAAGTGTTCTTAAATAGGCGTAATGCGTTAAGTGTCATTCCCTAAGTCATCAATGTCAATGAAGTTTTTTATGATCCAATACCCTAGTATCGAGTCCTTAATCGGGCAAACACCTTTGGTTCGCTTGCAGCGTATCAATCCTAATACACGTAATACGATTTTATTAAAGCTAGAAGGGCAAAACCCCGCTGGCTCAGTAAAAGACCGTCCTGCTTTAAATATGATACTTCAGGCAGAACTTCGTGGTGATATAAAACCGGGCGATAGCTTGATTGAAGCAACCAGTGGTAACACAGGTATTGCGTTAGCTATGGTAGCAGCGATTAAAGGCTATAAAATGCATTTGATCATGCCTGATAATATGAGCCAAGAACGTAAGTCTGCTATGTCAGCTTATGGGGCAATATTGCACTTGGTGACCAAAGAAGAAGGTATGGAGAAGGCGCGGGACCTTGCTCAAGAAATGCAAGATCAAGGTGTGGGTATCGTTTTAAATCAATTTGCTAATCAAGATAACCCCAACGCGCATTATGTCACGACCGGTCCAGAAATTTGGCAACAAACACAAGGTGCAGTGACTCATTTTGTAAGCTCAATGGGCACGACTGGTACCATTATGGGCGTTTCTCAATACTTGAAAGAGCAGAATAAGGATATACAAATTGTTGGGCTTCAGCCTCAAGACGGCTCAAGTATTCCAGGTATTCGCCGTTGGCCAAAAGAGTATTTGCCCTCTATTTTTGATGAGACTCGAGTGGATACTGTTATGGATGTTTCTCAAGAGGATGCAGAAGTAACAATGCGTCGATTAGCTAAAGAGGAAGGGATTTTCTGTGGTGTATCTTCAGGAGGTTCTGTTGCTACCGCGCTGGAATTATCGAAACAGCTAAATGATGCTGTGATTGTGGCGATTATTTGTGATCGTGGTGATCGTTATTTGTCGACAGGTGTTTTTGATAGTTAGCAAACCCTTGCTCATGATATTTATCAAGGTCCCAATTATTTAAGGCTCGCTATCGCATACTGTTCTGTATTCAGATGCGATAGAATAACCACGCAATTATCCTAGACTCAGGAATAAGAGAGCCTCCTTTGAGAAGAAGAACATCCCCACGTCGAGCAACAGCACCTAAACCACGGCCGATGGGCCCAATACAGACCTTTGCGGTAGATGGTTTGACGCATGAAGCAAAAGGCGTCGCGCGTTTACAAGGTAAAGTCACTTTTATTGAAGGTGCTTTGCCTGGTGAGACTGTCGAGGCACAAGTTAAGAAAGCGGGTCGTCGCTTTGATGAAGCGGTTCTGGTAAACATCATCGAACCGAGTGCTTATCGAGTTGATCCCTCTTGTCAGCATTTCAACGTTTGCGGCGGTTGCAGTTTTCAGCATCTAGCGGCTGAGCAACAGCTTTCTGCAAAAGCCGATTGGTTGAAGGGGCAACTACGTAATCTAATTACCACCCAAGAACTTGAGCTGTTATCAGATAAACCTAGCGGTTATCGTCGACGCGCTCGCATATCGATTGCTCTCAAGAAAGGCCGTGTGACTTTCGGCTTTCGTGGTAAAGCATCTAATGACATTATCACGATCGATCAATGTGTTGTGCTTACCCCTAATTTGCAAAATACCTTTCTTTCACTCAAGCACGCGCTACTAGAAAATGAACTAGCGGGTGTACTGGGTCATGTGGAGTTACTTGAAGATACGAAAGGTGTTTCTGTCCTTTTACGGTTAACGTCTTCAATCCCCGATGAACTTGAAAAAACATGGGAAGACTGGGCGGAAAAGGAGCAGGTTGCTTTATATTGGCAGGCACCAAAAGCGAGCAAGGCGGAAGTGGTACCTGAAAAAATGCGCTATTATGATCTTGGTGAGTTGAGGTTGAAGTATCATCCACAAGACTTTATCCAAGTAAATGCTGCCATGAATCAAAAAATGGTGGCGCAAGCAATGGACTGGCTAAGTCCAAGTAAGCAAGATGTAGTACTAGATTTGTTTTGCGGTGTCGGTAATTTTTCGTTACCGCTAGCACAGCATGCGCAATCGGTTATTGGCGTTGAAGTGCAAGAAATGATGGTTAAAGCTGCGCGGGACAATGCGCGGCTTAATGGTTTTGACAATCTGTCGTTTGTAGCGGCTGATTTGACCAAAACTGTTGAAAATGAACTTTTTAAGCAGAACATTACCAAAGTGTTGTTGGACCCACCTCGTGCTGGAGCATTTGAGTTTTTAGACAGCATAATAAAAATTGGACCCATGCAAATATTGTATGTTTCTTGCAATGCTTCTACTTTAGCCAGAGATGCTGAATATTTAGTTGCAAAGGGATATCGTGTTTTACGGGTTAGTTTGATGGACATGTTTCCTCAAACCTCTCATGTAGAAACGATGATGTTATTGCAAAAAAAGAAGTGAATTTAAGGGCGGATAAATGGTAACGGTAAGAAAAGATCACCCTGTGTTAGAGGATGGAAGCGTCGATATTGATGCTTGGATGGGGCATTTTGCCCATTTGATTGACGACAGTTCCCGAGTCCCTCTACGTATGGCCTGTGAGTTGGCTCGTCAAGCTGAATTACAGTGCGCTAGACCCTCCTATTGGGGGGCGCAAGCGAGTACTTTCCGTGCAGGACTGGAGATGGTTGAGATCCTTTCCGGTTTTAGAGCCGACCAAGATTCATTGGTTGCCGCTGCCTTATATCGTGTTGTACGAGAAGATCAATTGCCTATTTCTCGTGTGACTGACATGTTTGGTCGAAAAGTCTCTTCGCTTGTCGAAGGGGTAATGAAGATGGGCGAAGTCTCAAAAAATTTGACGGCTGACTCAGCAGCTGAAGTGTTGGGTCGTAGTGATAATCAGCTAGAATCTTTACGAAAGATGTTGGTTTCAATTATTGATGACGTGCGAGTGGTGCTGATAAAACTCGCAGAACGTGCATGTGCTATTAAAGAAGCTAAGCATCAAGATGAAGATCGTCGTGTTGCTGTTGCACTAGAAGTGCAAAGTGTTTATGCACCTTTAGCTCACCGTTTGGGTATAGGTCATATCAAATGGGAGTTAGAAGATCTTTCTTTTCGCTACCTATATCCAGGTGATTATAAACGCATCGCCACTTGGCTAGATGAAAAGCGTTTAGACCGACAGCAGTATATCGATGATGTGATCAGCTTATTAGATGAGCGCTTAAAGGCTATTAATATTCATGCGGATTTGATGGGGCGAGCAAAACACATCTACAGTATTTGGCGTAAGATGAAGCGCAAAAATATTGGTTTTGATGAAGTGTATGACGTTCGCGCTGTGCGTATCTTAGTTGATGAGCCAATGGAATGTTATGGCGTTCTTGGTGTCGTTCATAATTTATGGCGTCCTATTCCACAGGAATTTGATGACTACATTAGTAATCCAAAATCGAACGGTTATCAGTCTCTTCATACGGCGGTTGTTGGTCCTCAAGGTCGTGCTTTAGAAATTCAGATTCGTACTCACAAAATGCATGAAGATGCAGAGCTTGGGGTGTGTGCCCATTGGAAATACAAAGGTACGGATTTAAGTTCCAATAGCAGTAGTTACGAAGAGAAGCTCCAATGGCTAAGAACCATTTTGGACTTTCATGAAGTGCAAGGTGATTTGGAATCTTTGTCTGAGCAAGTTCGTAGTGACATCGAGCAAGATCGTATCTATGTCTTTACTCCTGATGGTCACGTAGTTGACTTGCCTGTCAATGCAACGGCGGTTGACTTTGCTTATCGAGTTCATACCGAAATTGGCCATCGCTGCCGTGGTGCCAAGGTAAACGGTAAAATCATTTCTTTGGTTACTCACTTAAAAACGGGCGATAAGGTTGAAATATTAACCACCAAAGAAGGTGGACCTAGTCGTGACTGGTTACACCCTACATTGGGTTATGTTCAGACCAATCGAGCCAGAGCCAAGATTCAAAACTGGTTTAGGAAAGAAGATCGAGAGAAAAACCTAGAAGCGGGTAAGCTCTTGCTTGATAAGCAATTAAAACGGCTTGGTCTGGAAGACAATCGGATCGATTTACACGCTATTTCTTCGCGTTTTAATTTTTCTTATGCTGATGAAGTCTATGTTGCTCTCGGTGCGGGCGATATCCAGTTATCTCGTGTGTTACGAGTTATTGATGATTTCTACAATCTTAATGGTGAAACATCGACGCCGCGTCCTATTCGTTTGAAAAAGAGCCGTCATAAGTCTTCGGATAATGATGTTCATATCCTGGGCGTGGGCAAATTATTAACGCAGATGGCGAAATGTTGTACGCCTATACCCGGAGATGACATTGTTGGCTTTATTACCCAAGGCCGGGGCGTATCGGTACACAGACAGGATTGTATTAATATCGTTCAGTTGGGTTTAGATGAGCCAGAACGTATTATCGATGTTAGCTGGGGAGAAGAGCTTGATAATCAATACCCAGTTAATATTCAGGTAGAAGCTTATGACCGTACCGGATTATTGAATGACATCACTGGTTTGTTGGCGAATGAAAAGGTAAATCTTTTATCGATGAATACCTTGTCGGCAAAAGAAAACCATACAGCCAGTATTCGCTTTACTATTGAGGTAGGTGAGTTGAGCGTGTTGAGTAAGTTGTTGCATCGTATTAATCAGTTGCCTAATGTGTTGAATGTGTTCAGAGAGAGAGACTTTTGAGCAGCAAGGTTGAACAGCTTCAGTATTTGATGAGTTGTCTTAGGGACAAGCAGTTTGGTTGTGCTTGGGATAAAAAGCAAACTTATAAAAGCATTGCGCCTTACACGTTGGAGGAAACGTATGAAGTGTTGGATGCCATTGAGCGTGAAGATTTTGAGCATTTAAAAGAAGAGCTAGGGGATTTGCTTTTCCAAGTGATTTTTTATGCGCAAATGGCAAATGAAGAGCAGCGCTTTACGTTTGATGATATAGCGGCTGGTATTGTTGAAAAAATGCTGCGACGTCATCCTCATGTTTTTCCTGATGGGGATATTACTCGTTTTGGAGAGCCCACAACGCTGACTGAAGCGCAAATCTCCGAGCAATGGCAACAGATTAAAGCGCAAGAAAAAGGCCCGACAGATATGGCCTTGTTAGCAGAAGTACCAAACTCTATGCCTGCGTTAATGCAGGCAGTCAAGATCCAACAGAAAGTGGCTAAAGTGGGGTTCGACTGGCCGGATGTTGCCCCCGTTTTTGACAAAATCAGAGAAGAATTAGATGAACTTGAAGAGGCAATGAAGGAGCAAAACCATCCTCATATTGAAGAGGAAATGGGAGATGTTCTTTTTGCTGTCAGCAATTTGGCCTGTCATCTTAAGGTCTCGCCTGATGTGGCATTAAATAAGACGAATATAAAGTTTCGCCGCCGTTTTGGTAGAATTGAAAGCCTTGTAGCGGCACAGAATAAAAAATTAACAGATTGCTCTTTAGAAGAACTAGACCGTTATTGGGATCAGGCCAAACGCGAAGGTTTATAGTGGGAGAATCTATACACGGATAATAGATCGCTTGAAAGGGCGTTATTGGCAACATTTAGGAGGGTGAAGTGAGTGATAGTCAGGCGTCATTACGCGAAAATGTTAGGTTGCTAGGAGATTGTCTTGGCGAAAGCATGAGTAATCATTTAGGAGAGGGCTTTCTAGAAAAAGTAGAAAATATCCGGTTGCTATCGAAAGATGGGCGTCAGTCTGGCGACTCTGCGGCTCTTATTCAGGCTTTAGAAGCGTTAGAAGACAAAGAGATTGTGCCTGTTGCCCGTGCGTTTAATCAATTTTTGAATTTATCTAATATTGCTGAGCAATACCACCGTGTTCACCGCCGCCGAACCAATGAAAGCTTAGGCGTGTACCATAACCCTGTTGGCGATTTGTTAGTCCGTCTTTCGAAGCAGAACTTTACTGCTGAGCAAATGATTTCATCATTGCAGTCACAATCGATTGAACTTGTTCTTACTGCACACCCAACTGAAGTGGTGCGTCGTTCATTGATTCGTAAATACGACAACATCTCCAGTGAACTAGAAGCTCTTGATAAAGATAATATCCTACCCTTAGAAGAAACCAAGCATATACGCCGCTTAAAGGAAATCATTACTCAGGCTTGGCATACAGATGAAATTCGTGAAGATCGGCCAACGCCAGTTGATGAAGCTAAATGGGGATTTGCGGTTATCGAGCAGTCCTTATGGCAAGCTGTGCCACGCTTTTTTCGCCAATTAGATGAGCAATTTAGTGAGTTTTCAAATGAAGATCGTTTGCCATTGGATTTGGCGCCTATTCGTTTTGCGACCTGGATGGGCGGTGACCGAGACGGTAACCCGAATGTGACTCATACAGTAACCAAAGAAGTGACGTTATTAGCTCGCTGGATGGCTGCGGATCTCTATATAAAAGACTTGAATGTTTTGCGTTCAGAGTTTTCTATGACGCAATGCAATGATGCGTTGCGTGCCCGTGTTGGCGATAGCGCTCAGCCTTACCGTGAAGTTTTACGACATCTAGAAAACAAGATGCTTGCAACTAAGAACTGGGCGAAAGCCTGTTTAGATGGTAAGCCAACATCTGGTGAGGATATCTTCCTTGATATTCAAGAGCTCACTGATGATCTTATTTTGTGTTACGAGTCTCTGTTAGATTGCGGTATGAAGGTGATTGCTAATGGATCACTGCTAGATCTCATTCGGTGTGCTGCTACGTTTGGGGCGACTTTAGTGCGTCTCGATGTTCGTCAGGATGCTTCTCGACATATTGATGCGTTATCTGCGATTACGCGTTTTTATGGTCTTGGAGACTATGCGGAATGGGATGAAGCGTCGCGTCAGGCTTTCTTGTTGACGGAGCTAAACTCTAAACGCCCACTTTTACCTATGGAGTGGACGCCAACGGCTGAAGTAAAAGAAGTATTAGATACTTTTACGATGATCTCTCAAGGTCAGCAGAACTCATTTGGCTCTTATGTTATTTCCATGGCGAGTGCGCCATCTGACGTTTTGGCGGTTGCCTTAATGCTAAAAGAGTCTGGTGTTAACTTTCCAATGCGTATTGTTCCTTTGTTCGAAACCCTTGCTGATTTGGATAATGCAGAACCTATTATTGAGCAGTTGTTTTCAATTCCTTGGTACAAGTCTTATATCAATGGTCGTCAGGAAGTGATGATAGGCTATTCTGACTCTGCCAAAGATGCAGGGCAAATTGCCGCAACGTGGGGCCAATACCGAGCGCAAGAGGCTTTGACTCGACTCTGTAAAAAACATGGCATTCACCTGACGTTGTTCCACGGCCGTGGTGGCACCGTAGGTCGAGGCGGCGGTCCTGCTCATGTAGCGATTTTGTCGCAACCGCCGGGGTCTGTGAACGGTGCTATTCGGGTGACCGAACAAGGTGAAATGATCCGCTTTAAATTTGGTATTCCAGATATCGCGGTTCGTTCTTTGGAGCTTTACTGTTCAGCTGTGATGGAGGCATCTTTGATTCCTGCTGAGCCTCCTAAGGAGGAATGGCGTGCGATTATGGATGAAATGGCCGAAGTAGGAATGAATCAGTATCGCTCTATTATTCGTGGTCATGAGGATTTCGTACCTTACTTTAGAGCGACAACACCAGAGCAAGAATTAGCCAAGTTACCTTTAGGTTCTCGTCCTGCTCGTCGTCGTTCGGATGGTGGCGTAGAAAGCCTGCGCGCTATCCCTTGGATCTTTGCTTGGATGCAAATTCGTTTAATGCTACCTGCTTGGTTAGGTGCAGAGAGCGCGTTGCAGCAAGGTATTGAATCTGGAAATTTAGAAAAACTGCGTGAAATGCATAAAAAATGGCCGTTTTTTGGTGCTTATTTAGACATGCTCGACATGGTATTAGCAAAAGCAGAGCCAGAGATTGCTGAATATTATGAAAAGCGTTTGGTCGGCGAGGAGCTTCAAGGTTTAGGGCGTTTGTTGCGAGGTAAGCTTAAGCAAGTAAGTGAGTTGGTGAAAATGCTGAAGAAGCAAGAGCGCCTTATTGAAGATAATAAGACCATCCGTCAGTCTATTGATGTGCGTAACCCATACATAGATCCATTGCATTATTTACAGGCAGAACTTTTGTACCGTAGTCGAAAAGATGAAGAAAATGCGGAAGTGAACAAAGCCTTAATGATCACCATGGCAGGCATTGCCAGTGGAATGCAAAATACGGGCTAATTGTAAAATTGGTTGATAAATACTCAGTAAGAGTAAGAAAACGACAAAAAAGGCAGGTAAATTTGCATAATGGATGGCTGCTTGGGTATGCTTGGCGGCCATTCAATTTTTTATTATGCAATTGGTTTGTCTGGACACACTGCTGCCGTGCTTAACTGTACGTTGAAGAGGCATTGTGTCGGGCATCCTTGCTATTCAGTTAACGCTGTCTTTTGGAGACTTTTTATGCGAGTAATACTATTAGGTGCGCCAGGCGCTGGTAAAGGTACTCAGGCTCAATTTATCACGGAAGAGTTTGGTATCCCGCAGATCTCTACCGGAGATATGCTGCGTGCGGCCGTAAAAGCAGGAAGTGAGATGGGCTTAAAAGCCAAAGCGGTTATGGACGCAGGGCAACTTGTTTCAGATGATATTATTATTGGTTTAGTTAAAGAGCGTCTGACGCAAGACGACTGCGCTAATGGTGCTTTGTTTGATGGTTTTCCACGCACTATTCCTCAAGCTGATGCTTTGAAAGAAGCTGGTGTGAAAATTGACTACGTTGTTGAAATTGATGTGGCTGATGAAGAAATCGTCAAGCGCATGAGCGGACGTCGTGTGCACGAAGCTTCAGGCCGAACTTATCATGTTGTTTACAATCCGCCTAAAGTAGAAGGTAAGGACGATGTGACAGGGGATGACCTTGTGCAGCGTGCAGACGATACAGAAGAAACAGTTCGTCTTCGCTTAGGTGTTTATCACGATCAAACCGCGCCGCTAATTGGCTATTACCAAGATTGGCTAAAAGCAGACAGCGCAACAGCGCCTAAGTTTGTCAAAGTTAATGGTATTGGCGATTTGAATGAGATTAAACAAAGCCTATTAGCGTCTTTAAAGGCTTAATTATTCAATGACGGTTATTTTAGCATTAGATACATCAACGCCAGCCTGTTCGGTGGCGTTGAATATTGACGGGGTCGTGTTGGAAGATTTTCGCATGGCTCCACGTCTCCATAATGATTTGATTTTACCCATGGTTGATCAGATTCTTAGTCAATCAGGTTTGAGTTTATCTGATATTGACGCTATCGCTTTTGGGCGAGGTCCTGGTTCATTTACCGGGCTTAGAATTAGTGCAGGCGTTGTACAGGGGCTCGCTTTTGGTGCAGATTTGCCAGTTATTCCTATTTCTACACTTGCGGCTTTGTCGTTGGAAGGATTTCAGAAAACGGGGCAAAATAATTGGCTGGCTGCCCTTGATGCTCGTATGGGTGAAATCTATATGGGTGGTTACCGTGTCAATAAAGTAGAAGGGCGCTACGAAATAGAGCCTTTAATTGCTGAGTGCGTGGTTAAGCCTGCGGCATTGTCTGCGTTTTCAATTAACTTTGATGGTGTTGGTTCTGGCTGGTGCTACGAAGATGTTTTAACACCTTTGCTGCCTATTCTTCCTGCTCATATTTTAACTGATTTAGCACCTCGTGCCGCTTGTATTGCGGAGTTGGCCATGTTGGAATTTCAGAAAGGTGAAATGCTGTCTTCCTATGACGCTATTCCAACGTATTTAAGGGATGAAATAAGCTGGGAAAAACAGGCTCCACGTATAGGGAAGCGTTAAATATATGTTGTGGTATCACATTGTCTTTTTGGCCGTTATTCAAGGGTTAACAGAATTTCTGCCTATTTCAAGTTCTGCTCATTTAATACTTCCTGCGCAATTGTTGCATTGGCCTGATCAGGGCCTAGCGTTTGATGTTGCCGTGCATGTAGGAACCTTAATTGCCATCGTTGGATATTTTAGAAAAGACATCGTGCAAATCGTGGTGGCTTGGTTAGTTTCCATTAGAGATAAGCGTTCAACAACTGATAGTCGCTTGGCTTGGTGGATTTGCCTTGCGACCTTGCCGGCGTGTGTGGCAGGTTTGGTGTTTGATGATTTTATTAGTACTCACTTGCGTTCTTTGGAAGTGATTGCTTACACCACGATTGGTTTTGGTGTTTTGCTTTGGTTATCTGATCGATATGGCTCTTCCAACAAGAGTGAGCAAGATTTTGGACTAAAAAATGTTCTGTATATTGGCTTAGCTCAAGCTTTAGCTTTAATACCAGGAACTTCACGTTCTGGTATTACGATGACGGCGGCTCGGTTTCTTGGTTTTAGTCGAGAGTGTGCGGCACGGTTTTCGTTCCTATTATCTATCCCTCTTATTTTGGCCGCTGGTGGTTTGAAGTCGATTGAGCTGGTAACGTCAAATATTGACGTTGATTGGGTGAGTATCCTAATGGGGGTTATTTTATCAGCGATCAGTGCTTATCTATGTATTTATCTTTTCCTAAAATGGCTTAATAAAATCGGTTTTTTTCCGTTTTTTGTCTACAGGTTAGTCTTAGGTGTCATACTTTTGTTAATTGTTTACCTCTAGTTGCTCGAGGCTCTTTATTTAGGTTGAGTGCTTGGTAATGGATGCAGTGAATGGACTTCTTTAGTTAATGTGAAAAGCTTCTAATGTTTAGAAGCTTTTTCTATTTGTAGTCATATAAATATCCGTTTTATTTGGCGTTATTGTTATGTGGTGGCGCGGTTTTTGTTTTTGTTTAATGATATTTTTTGGAGAGACTTTTGCTTAATTCCATTGCTGTTGCGACAACTGATAAGTCTTTGGAATCGGAGTCTCGCTTATTGGCTAAGTCATTAAATCTTGATTTTATGTCTTTGCATGAGCCTCTCAAGTTTGTTTCTAAAATTGATTATCTGTTATTAATAACGCCGGATGGGATTGCGGTGGCTAAAACAGGTAAAGGGGCTCCGAAGCCTGTTTATGTGGACTTTACCTCCGGGGCTGTCGATCACAGAAGGCGGTTCGGAGGGGGGAAAGGCCAAGATATTGCTAAAGCTGTTGGGCTTAATAAGCGCGCAAGCTTATCTGTACTGGATGCGACGGCCGGTTTGGGGCGCGATGCTTTTGTATTGGCCTGCTTAGGTTGTTCTGTTTCCTTGTGCGAACGGGTGGGTTTTGTACGTGCCATGTTAAAAGATGGTTTGTATAGAGCGTCTTTTCATCATGAGGTGGCTGAAATTGTCGCTAAGATGTCATTGCTCGAGACGGATATTGCTGGTATCGATGTACAAGAGAGGTTTGATGTTGTGTATTTGGACCCTATGTACCCACACACAGATAAATCCTCAGCGGCTGCTAAAAAAGAAATGGCTTTCTTTAGGGATCTAGTAGGTAAGGATCTAGATGCTGATAACCTACTGACTTATGCGTTGCGTTTAGCGGAATATCGAGTTGTTGTGAAACGCCCTAAAGGCGCTCCATTTTTAGATAATACTGAGCCAACCTACCAATTAGAGGGTAAGTCTGGGCGATTTGATATTTACGTATTAAAATCACTCGATTCTCCCTCTGTTTAACGCACTGGCTATTAAGGAAGGTGCGAATAAGTCTACTAAGCCTCAGTCTTTCAGAGAAATCGTCAAATAAGGCGCGACTCTGAAGGGATGTAGGTACCTTTCAAAGAGTCGCAACGACATGTGGCGTTTTCTCTGAAAGACCCGTGGGGCATGGTCTAAAAGCCTGTATTCTTTGTTGAGCACCTCGAAAATAGAACCACTATTCACATTCGGTACTCGCCTCGAACAACAGGCTTTTATCCACATGCTGAGGCAAGAGGACTTGTTCGTACCTTCCTTAATAATGCGGTGGTCGATCACCATCGTGAATAGGTTGCTGTTGGCGATAAGACTCTAGCTTATTGCCTAACTGAACCAATTTTTCTTTCATTAATAGTATGTCTTTTTGTTGGCTGATAAGCGCCTGATTTAAACTATCAATCGTATCTTCTTGAAATTGCAGTTTGAATTCTAATTCGTCAATACGTTGATTGATTTGTGAGGTGTTCATAGATACCTTCTGTGTGTTAACCTTAGTAGGCTAAATTCGTATTTAATGAGCGATTCTATACAAAAACATGACGTAAGTATTGGTCAGTTTACGTGTAAGAGTGGCGTGAAAATTGCTCTCATAAGAAGTTGAGTATTTTACTACTATCTTCTTTAGCTTCACATGGCGATTTCAGCAAGAGTTTAGTAAAAATATTCATTTATTCACGTTTTACTAATACAGGCTTGATTTCTGTTAGGGAATTAGTCTGCTTCACAATAATATTTAATTTAATAAGAGATATACTGTTATGAATGATCATCAGGATAATGTTTCGCGTAATAAAGGGTCTTCTGTTGGTTCCGGTTTGTTTTCGTTGCGCACATTTATAGTTAGCCTTGTTATTGCTTTGATTGTGCCTTTGCTTTTAGCTTTGGTATTGAAAGAAGAGATAGGCACAAATTACCTAGTATATTTTGGCTTTTTTCTAGTGTCTGTTTTTGTCGGTGCTATGGTAAGCCAGACCAGTTCTGCTGGATTTGATTCTGAGTCTGAAGAAGATGAAGATGATGATCGTGAGCAAGGAACGGTTAAGTGGTTTAACTCCTCTAAAGGTTTTGGTTTTTTAACCATGGAAAATGGTGATGATGTGTTTGTTCATTACCGTGCTATTCGTGGTCGTGGTCGCCGCTTTTTGGTTGAAGGTCAGTTGGTTCGCTTTTATGTCACTGAAGGTGAGAAAGGCAAGCAAGCTGAAAATGTATCTATAATCCGCGGTTAATTCTTTTATTCGATTTAAGAGGTTTTTATGGCAACTGTAACATTAAAAGGTAACTCTTTTGAGACAGTAGGTTCCCTTCCTGCAGTGGGTTCTGTCGCGCCAGCGTTTGAGCTTGTCAAAACGGATTTGTCTGTCGCTACATTGGCGGATTATGAAGGCGCTAAATTGGTGCTAAATATCTTTCCTTCTGTTGATACGCCAACTTGTGCAACATCTGTGCGTAAATTCAATGAGTCGGCAGCGTCACTAAAAGGTGTTAACGTCATTTGTGTGTCGGCTGACTTGCCTTTTGCTGCAGCGCGTTTTTGTGGTGCTGAGGGTATCGATAATGTTGATACTGGATCTACTTTCCGTTCAACATTTGGCGCTGATTACGGCCTTGCTTTTGCAACGGGACCTCTTACTGGTCTTTTGTCTCGTGCTGTTGTGGTATTGGATGAAAAGGGTTCTGTAATTTACACAGAACAAGTTGCTGAAACGGCTGATGAGCCTGATTACGAAGCGGCTTTGGCTGTATTATCGTAATTTGATAATGATAAAAAAGGCCGCTTCTGAGTTGATCGGAAGCGGCCTTTTTTTGTCTTTGTAAAAAAGTTTTGGCTCTTAAATCCAGAAAGTCTGGTCTAGTCTTTTTGCATAGCAATAGTGTTGGTTGTTCTTTCTACACTGTTGTCTTTGTTTAGGTAGACTAATTTGGGCTTGAATTCATCGGCTTGAGCTTCATCCATTTGACCATAAGCGGCAATGATGATTCGATCGCCCACTTGTACTTTTCTAGCGGCAGCGCCATTCATAGAAATAGTGCCTGAGCCTGACTCGGCTAAGATTACGTACGTATGAAAGCGTTCGCCATTGTCGACGTTGTAGATATCGATTTGTTCAAACTCTCGAAAGCCAGCGAGTTCTACAAGGTCCTTATCTATGGCGCAGGAGCCGTCATACCAAAGCTCCGCTTGGGTAACGCTAGCCATGTGTAGTTTGCCTTTAAGAAGTGTAATTTGCATGTGTTGGGTCTCTATAATTGTTTCTGTGTAGCGTGTTTACGTTTATGGCGCCTTTAGTTCCAGATGAACGGGCCTTCTTCATGGCTATTAATTCGCCACCATTGGTCTGGGTCTTGGTTGCCTTCTTCTTCCCATCCTTGAAAGTTGCAACGCACTTCGCAATTTAGGGATTTGAATGCTTGCTTGGCACAAGTGATATCGTCTTCCCAAGGGGTTTTATCTGAGTCGAACCAGATAGAGGTGAAGCGCTTGCCCGCTGCCTGCTCTAAAATAGTCACCTCAATTTCGTGATCATTTGATGCTAAGGTTAATTTTGAGCAGAGTGCCGAAGGGCTGCTTTTTTTGACTAGAGTAAACGTGTTTTCTAGCCAGGAAATGATGTTTTCTGTCGGGCAGGACAATACATATATTTCAATGTCGGCTTGCATCGTTCTAATCCTTCTTTTTAATCATGTGGTAAATTCTGAGGACGCTCATTGATAAATAGCCAATGAGCGTCCATAGCACGCCGCAACCCGCAAGTATCAGTCCAAATAATGCCATGATCTCTTGAGCTAGAGACTCAACAACAACACGATCTGCCACCATAAGTACCAAAACGCCAAAGACGAAAATTAATCCACCTTGTATCATCTTGATTAAAGCAGCTCTAGGGTTATTGCCCAGCTTCATGGCTAGTTTATGTATGGCATTCTTCATTTGGGTGTTGGTTTATACTCTCACGGATTACTTTATTTTGGGCTATTTTGTAGTAAAAAGATTCTCAAGTATTCGGGCATAAACCACTGAAAGTTGGTTTAGGCTCTCGGCGTCGACGCATTCGTTAATTTGATGGATTGTCGCGTTAATCGGACCAAGTTCGACAACCTGCGTACCCATTTTGGCAATGAACCGGCCATCGGAAGTGCCACCTGAAGTGGATAATTCGGGAGTGATATTGACCGTTGATTGAACGGCGTCAACTATCGCATCTACTAATTCGCCAGGGCGAGTTAAAAAAGGTAGGCCATTGTATGTCCACTCAATATCGTAGCGTAAATTGTGCTTGTCTAAAATTTCAAGAACGCGAATTTTGAGTGCATCAAAGTCTAGCTCAGAAGAGAAGCGGAAATTAAATTGAGCGTTTAATTTGCCCGGAACAACATTGGTAGCACCTGTTCCTGAGTGAATATTCGAAACTTGGAAACTGGTCGGTGGGAAAAAGTCATTGCCATCATCCCAATGCGCGCTTGCCATTTCAGTAAGCGCTGGTGCCGCTAAATGAATTGGGTTTTCTGCTAGGTGTGGATAAGCAACATGACCTTGTTTACCGTAAACGGTTAGGTCACCGCTGAATGAGCCTCGACGGCCATTTTTGATAATATCACCCAGTGTTTTGGTGCTTGAAGGTTCGCCAACGATACACCAGTCTACTTTTTCGTTGCGTGCCATTAAGGCATCAACGACTCTAGTGGTGCCATCAACGAAAGGGCCTTCTTCGTCGCTGGTGATCAAAAAAGAGATTTGACCTTGGTGGTCTGGGTGCTTGGCAACAAAATCTTCCACTGCCGTTACCATGGCGGCAAGGCTGCCTTTCATGTCGGCCGCGCCACGACCGAACAGCATACCGTCTACAATGGCCGGGGCAAATGGTGGGACTTTCCACTCGGCTTCTGGGCCAGTTGGCACGACATCAGTATGTCCTGCAAAACATAGATTAGGGCCAGTATTACCGCGCTTTGCGTAAAAGTTTTTAACTTCCCCAAAAGGCATGTATTCGATTTCAAAACCAATGTTTTTTAATCGCTCTATCATCAGATCTTGGCAGCCTGCATCTTCTGGGGTCACAGAAGGGCGTGAAATAAGATCCATGGCAAGTTTTAGTGTAGGAGACAAGTCAGACATTCTTTACCTTTGTGTTGGTTTTCGCTACCTTATGGAAGATTCTGTTACTATAACAGGAGATTCAAATAAAGGTGGGGTTATGAAGTTAGGTGTTGTTGTTTTTTTGGGTTTGATTTCCGCTGGTTGTAGCCTATTTCAGCAGCCTGTCATTCAGGAGTCCTATTTTGTTCCAGTTATCCGCTCTGATAACTCATCTTCTGGCTACACGCCAACCGTAACGCCTATGTCGCAGCAGCGACGAGAACAGCCTCGCATTTATACGCCAGTTCTTCGTTAGAGTAATTGCTTAGCATACTCTTCAGGGTTAAACCCTAAATATATTTCGTTATCGGTCACTAAGATAGGTCGTTTGATAATGGATGTGTTTGTGAGCATAGTGTTGATGGCGTTCTTGCTGTCCATTGTGCTCTTTGTTTCTTCATCCAGTTTACGCCAAGTCGTTCCACGTTTATTGATTACGTTTTCCCAACCGAGTTTATCGACCCATTCTTTTGCTGTGGCTTCGTCTAGATCTTGTTTTTTATAGTCATGGAAGCTGTATTCCACGTTGTTTTCATCTAGCCAGCGAAAAGCTTTTTTCATGGTATCGCAGTTTTTGATGCCAAATACTTTAATCATATTGTGTTCTCCTAATACGCCATTTTGGTGTTTAATCAAAATGGCGTTTTTGGACTTACTATTAGTTATGAGCGTGCAGTGCTTCGTTCAGTTCAATAGCCGTTTTATTGGTTTTGCATTCAATTGCGCCTGTCGCAGAATTGCGGCGGAACAATAGATCAGATTGACCAGAAAGTTCACGGGCTTTTACAGTGGAAACAACTTGGTTGTTTTCATCAAGAACAGCAACTTTAGAGCCTGCAGTAATATAAAGGCCTGACTCAACGATACAGCGATCACCAAGGCCAATACCTATACCGGCATTCGCACCGATCAAACATTTTTCGCCAACAGCGATGACAATGTTGCCGCCGCCAGACAGGGTTCCCATAGTAGAGCAGCCGCCGCCAAGGTCAGAACCGTTACCTACAACAACACCAGCAGAAATACGACCTTCGACCATGCTGTTACCAAGCGTTCCTGCATTGAAGTTAACAAAGCCTTCGTGCATAACCGTTGTGCCTTCTGCTAGGTGTGCACCTAAACGAACACGTGCTGCATCGCCAACGCGGATGCCTGTAGGGACAATGAAGTTTAGCATTTTAGGGAATTTATCAACGCTGAATACTTCGATGGTACGTCCTTCCATACGGGCGCTTAATTGGCGATCAGCCAGTTCACGAACGTCGATAGGGCCTTCGCTTGTCCATGCGGTATTGATTAATAGGCCAAACATGCCATCTAGCACAGTGTTGTGAGGTGTAACTAAACGATGCGAGATTAGTTGAAGCTTTAGGTAAACTTCAGCTGGGCTTGTTGGTGCTTCATCCGTTGCTAGAACGCAAAGAATAACAGGCTTAGTAGAGGCTTTTAGGCGAGAGGCTAATTCTGCTTGTTCGATATTGCCTGCTTTTAGAAGGCTCATGTGCAAGCGGTTTAGATCGCTTTCATCTAACACTAGCGTACTGTTACCGCCTTCGTAGTTTGTACTTTCTAAAAGTGCATCTAGGGTGCTTTTTTCTACGTTTAGGCTTGGCGCTGAGTAGAATACTTCTAGCCAGTTGCCTTCTTTGTTTTGTGATCCGATACCAAGACCGAACGCGAAAATTGTATTACTCATGTGATTCTCCAACTGAGTTATCTGTCTAAAGGGGGTTGCTAAGGGGTTATCTGCGACTGAGGAAGTCTCTAATTCTTTTAGCTGCCTCAACGCATTCAGATTCTTCTGCGACTAGTGCCATGCGTACATGGTGGCTACCAGGGTTAATGCCTTCTACTGCACGTCCTAAATAGCTGCCTGGCAGTACTAAAACCGATTCTTCCTGATACAAAGCAGTACAGAACTCTTCATCGCTCATGCTGAGTTCTGGCCAAAGGTAAAAACCGGCTTCAGGTTTAGATATTGGCATAATAGGAGATAATATTTCTAAAACTGAATCAAATTTACGTGTGTAAATCTCACGATTTTTAATGACATGTTCTTCGTCGTTCCAAGCGGCAACCGAAGCATCTTGGTGATGAATTGGCATGGCGCAGCCTTGGTAGGTGCGGTATAGAAGAAATGGCTTGAGGATAGTGGCATCGCCAGCAACAAAGCCAGATCGAAGGCCTGGTAAGTTAGAGCGTTTTGATAGGGATTGGAAGATTAGGCAGTGTTTATAATCTTTATGTCCCAATATTTCACAGGCTTCTAATAATCCTAATGGGGCTTGATCGCCAAAATAAATTTCGGAATAACATTCGTCAGCGACAATAGTAAAGTTAAAGGTTTTGGCTTTCTCTATTAGGTAAGCGTATTCCTCTAATGTTGTGATACTGCCGCTAGGGTTGTTAGGGGAGCAAACGAATAAAACTTCACAGCGCTGCCAAGTAGCGTCATCGACAAGTTGATAATCTACTTTGTAGTTAGTTTCTGACCCGCAAGGTAAAAAGTGCAGGTCGGCTCCTGCAAGAATGCCAGCACCTTCGTAAATTTGGTAAAAGGGGTTTGGGCTAACAACGAGAGGGTTTTGCTTTTCTCCAACAAGTGTTTGGGTAATGGCGAACAGGGCTTCTCTTGTTCCTGTTACAGGTAGTATTTCTGTATCAGGGTCGAGTTTTTCCAAATGGAAGCGACGTTTTGCCCATTTGCTAATGGCGTCTCTTAGTGGGAGTTCGCCTTTGGTGCTTGGGTACTTGCTCACACCACCAAGGCTATTGGCTAGTGTTTCAAGGACGATGGCTGGAGCATCGTGTTGCGGCTCTCCAATCGTTAGTTTGATCAGCGGCTTTTCTGGGTTTGGAGTCAACCCTTCTATAAGCTCTGCAAGCTTTTGGAAAGGGTATGGGTGCAAAGAATGTATAAGAGGGTTCATTGGTCTTTAGTCCATCGCTTGAGAAAAACGGTCTATTTTCTCTTTTAAAAGGGTGCAAATTTTATTCATGGTTTCAGGGTCAGTAATAAGGTCACCATTTTCTTCGGTGATGTAGAAGGTATCTTCTACGCGCTCTCCTAGCGTGGCAATCTTTGCCTTATGAAGCATGATGTTCTGATTCATAAAAAACTGTCCCACCAAGGCCAGTAAGCCGGGTCTGTCTGGGGCGGTTATCTCAAGAGCAGACCAAACTTCTTCTGGTTGGCTGACAAAGTGAGCTGTAGAAGGAGAATTAAATATTTTTAAAATTCTCGGGGTGTGGCGTTGAACAACACTTTCATAAAGAGAGGGGGTTTCCAGTTGTTCCATCAATGTTTTACGAATAAGAGTGATGCGTTCTTTATCTAGGTGTAGGTTTGTATCGCTGTCGTTGCTGTCCATAACAACAAAGCTGTCTAAGCTGTAGTTGTTCGTGGTGTGGCTTATTTTGGCATCTAAAATAGTAAGGCCAAGCTGCTCAAACGTCGCGGCTGTCACTGCAAACAGGTGCTTACTGATTAAGGTATAGATGAAAATTTTGCTGGCACCTGAGAAGTTTCGACCACCTAATGGTGTGATGGCGATTAATGGCTTATCACTGGGTCTGTGGCGCAAAATGGCTTCGGTATTCCAGGCAATTTCGTCGCCGTTTGAGCGAATAAAGTACTCGTCTTCTATGGTTTCCCAAATTGTTTCGGCTTCCATTATGTCTACATTACGCTCGATCATAATTTCCAGAGCGCGTTGTTTGTGCTCGTCACTTATCATGTCAGCATCAATTGGAAAGTCCAAGCCACGGCGAAGTGCGCGTTTGGTTTCTAAATACAGCTGGCGCATAAGAGAGGCCCGCCAACTGTTCCACATCGTTGGGTTGGTTGCGTTGATGTCGGCAACAGTAAGTATAAATAAATAATCTAAGCGTTCTTGATCTTTTACGTAGCTGGCAAACTCCCAAATAACTTCTGGATCAGAGATGTCTTTGCGTTGCGCAGTTACTGACATGAATAGGTGGTTTCTTACTAGCCAAACGACAAGGTCGGTGTCTTGCTTTGACAGTCCGTGGCGCTCGCAAAAAGCTTGTGCATCAACGCAGCCTAGCTCTGAGTGGTCGCCACCTCGGCCTTTCGCTATGTCATGGTATAATCCAGCTATGTACAGGAGTTCAACTTTCGCAACGTGACGGATGGCCTGTGCAGAAATAGGGAATTTTTGCTTAAATTCTGGGAGCCAGAGGCGGCGTAAGTTTTCGACTAGCTGTAGTGTGTGTGCATCAACTGTATAAATATGAAACAAGTCGTGCTGCATTTGTCCAATGATTGCCCCAAACTCGGGTAAATATCGGCCAAGTAGTCCTAGGTGTTTCATCGATCTTAAAATGCTGGTGAGTCGATAACGACTGGCTATTATATCGAGGAATAGATCGGTATTTACTTTGTTGTTTCTATAGTCGTCATCAATAAGGTCTAGGCTATCGCGAAGTTGTCGCATTGTGTTGGCGCGAATGCCTTTTATGTTTTCGTGAGCGCCAAATAAAACGTACAATTCCAGCATGCTGGAAGGCGTGTCGTTGAACAGTGTCGCAGAGCGAGCTTCAAGTTGGCCGTTGGCAATTTGAAAGTGATCATTAATGACTTCTACCGTATTAATCGCATCTTTGGCTAAAAAAGACTCTTCAAAGTGTTGGAGGAGTAAGTCGTTAAGTTGTTGAATTGCGGCAACGCTTTGATAATAGCCTTGCATGAAGCGTTCAACGTTGCGCTTCAGGTCATCATCGTCAAATCCAAATAGTTTGGTTAGGGTGCGTTGATGGTCAAAAAGTAGTCGATCTTCTTTGCGTCCTGCGACCATGTGTAGAGCCCAGCGAACTCTCCAAAGGTGACTAACAGCGCCTTTTAGTTGTATGTATTCATCTTCCGATAAAAACTCTTTTTCGATGAGGGCGCTAAGTCTATGGGTGTGTAAGTGGCGTTTAGCAACCCAGTCGATGACTTGCATATCCCTTAGGCCGCCTGGACATTCTTTTAGGTTGGGTTCTAAGTTGTATGCTGTGTTTTGATATTTTGCGTGGCGCTGTTTTTGCTCGGCTAATTTAGCTTGGTAAAAAGAGTGGCCATCCCACATCTGAGATATATCAACGTGAAGTTTTAGTGTGGCTAATAAGTTAATTGGTCCGATGAGTGTGCGTGACTCAATTAAGTTAGTGATGACGGTAATGTCTTTGGCTGCCATCTCTGTGCATTCATCAATGGTGCGGACGCTATGGCCGACATCTAAATTGATGTCCCAAAGAAAGGTAATAAAAGCTTCAAGTTTATCTTTTGGTGCAGATGTTTCATTCTCTATTAAAATCAATAGGTCAATATCAGATTTAGGATGCAATTCTCCGCGGCCATATCCACCAACGGCAACAAGGCTGACATGAGCTTCGTTATCTAATCCCTTCGATATCCATGCGGCTTGCATGATTTCGTCGTAGAAACAGGAAAGGCCTTTAACGAGTTTTTCAATGGGATACAGAGAGTGAAAAAGATCATTATAGCTGTAGGTTTTTTCTTCAATGATGGCTTTGTAATGTGAAACAGAGCAGTTTGCTTTTGCTAGCTCGTGTTTCTCTTCCTGTGTCAGTAGTGGCGGAGCGTCTGGAAAAGCAGGGAAGTCCATACAATAGCCTCGAAGAATAAATGATTGTTAAGTGTGCGTGCAAAAGATTGTTAAACTATTCTTAAGAAATGCGCCCCTCTTAAGAGAAGCGCGTTTCCTCTGGTCGACGGGTAAGCACTTCAACCCCATCAGCAGTGACAAGGAGAGTATGTTCATATTGAGCGGATAAGCGGCCATCTTTGGTTTTAGCTATCCAATTATCTGGACCGGTGTGTTTAACTTGTTTTTTACCCGCATTAATCATTGGCTCTATAGTAAGAGTCATTCCTTCTTCTAGCATAACGCCAGTGCCAGCTTTACCGTAATGAGCGACTTGTGGTTCGCCGTGAAATGTCGTTCCAACACCGTGGCCGCAATATTCTTCCACAACTGTGTAATGGTGTTTGTGTGCATGGGCGGAAATAGCGGCGCCGATATCGCCAAGACGTGTGCCTGGTTTCACCATGTCGATAGCAAGGTAGAGACACTCTTGAGTGATTTTTGCTAAGCGCTCTGCATGAGGTAGAGCTGGGCCTGCGAAAAACATTTTACTGGTGTCACCGTAATACCCATCTTTTATAATGGTAATGTCGATATTGACTACATCACCTTTTTTTAGTGCTTTATCGTTTGGGATGCCGTGACAGATAACATCATTAACAGAGGTGCAGCAAGACTTAGGGAAGCCATGGTAGTTTAAGGGAGCGGGGATTGCGCCTTGCACTTCGATAATGTAGTTGTGGGCAATAATGTCTAGTTGCTCTGTCGTTGCGCCTGGAACAACAAATTCTTCTAGCATAACCAGCACGTCAGCAGCCAGTTTGCCTGCCGTACGCATACCTTCTATATCGCTAATGTCTGTAAAGCGAGTCGACGCTGGGCGTGGTGTCCAGCTAGGCGCTTCTATTCGACCATTTTTGGTCAGCTCTTCAATTTTCTGTAGGGTTTCGTTGCTCATAATTCACATGTCTTAAATAGGTTTATATCTGGGTCGATAATATCGTTGCGGGACATTCTACATGACTTGAGCGGCAGAATCGCCTCTCTAATTGAAAAAAACGTGTCTCTGATGGTGTGTAAAAAATACGTTCAAGTCTTTTGGTTTTTGCCTGAATGTGGTATAAAACGCCGGCTTGTTAGGCTTGTGCCTAAAATAAGCTAACTAACTTAAATCAACGATCTTGCCGCTACTAAAGAAAGTGTCTTGGGTGTCTTAGGTTGCCTTAAACCTTATTTGACTGACGCTTTTAGCTGGTAAGCATAAATAACCCAAATATAAAGGATAGTAAAATGCCTACAGTTTCTATGCGCGACCTATTATTGGTTGGTTCACACTTTGGTCACCAAACTCGTTACTGGAACCCAAAAATGAAGCCTTTCATTTTTGGTGCTCGTAACAAGATCCACATCATTAACCTTGAGCACACTGTTCCAGCTCTTAACAATGCTCTAGAGCTTGTTAAAAAAATGGCTGAAAACAAGAATAAGGTTTTGTTTGTTGGTACTAAGCGTGCTGCATCTAAAACGATTAAAGAGCAAGCTGCTCGCTCTGGTATGCCATACGTTAACCACCGTTGGTTAGGTGGTATGTTGACTAACTACAAAACTATTCGTGCATCTATCAAGCGTCTTCGTGAACTTGAAACTCAAATGTCCGATGGTACTTTCGATAAGCTGACTAAAAAAGAAGCTTTGATGCGTACTCGTGAGCTTGAAAAACTAGAGCTTTCTATGGGTGGTATCAAGGATATGGGCGGCCTTCCTGATGTATTGTTCGTAGTTGACGTTGATCATGAGCGTATCGCAATTAAAGAAGCAAACAAATTAGGTATTCCTGTTATCGGTATCGTTGATACTAACAGTAATCCAGATGGTGTTGATTACATCATCCCAGCTAACGATGATGCGATTCGTGCAGTTCAATTGTACGTTGGCGCTTTTGCTGATGCGGTTCTTGAAGGTCGTAATGCGACTGCTGGCACTGCTGACGAATTCGTTGAAGTAAGCGAAGCTACTGAAGCGTAAGCAAACTTTCTAGTTTGTTCTGGTTTCTAAAGGGAGGTTTCTTACCTCCTTTTTTAAATTTGAATTGGTATAAAGAGGATTTAACATGGCCGCAGTATCTGCAGCATTGGTAAAAGAGTTACGTGATCGTACTGGCCTAGGCATGATGGAGTGTAAAAAAGCACTTGTCGCTGCTGACGCTGACATCGAAGTGGCTATCGAAGAACTACGTAAATCAAGTGGCATGAAAGCAGCTAAAAAAGCGGGCCGTACTGCAGCTGAAGGTACAATCATTATGCGTGTAGCTGATGATTCATCTTACGGTGTCTTGGTTGAAGTTAACTCTGAAACTGACTTCGCTTCTCGTGACGAAGGTTTTATTTCTTTCGCTAATAAAGTAGCTGACGTTGTTTTTGCAACGAAAGAAACTGACATGGCGAAAGTGATTTCAGGCGAAATGCTTGAAGCTCGTGAAGCTTTGGTTCAAAAAATTGGTGAAAACATCACACCTCGTCGTGCTGTTATCATCGAGGGTGGCTTAGTAGGTGGTTACCTTCACGGTAATGGCCAAATCGCTGTATTGACTCAGCTTGAAGGTGGTTCTGCGGAGCTGGCTAAAGATGTTTCTATGCACGTTGCCGCTGTATCTCCTCGCGTTGTTCGCGGTGAAGATATGCCTGCTGAAGTTCTTGCAAAAGAAGAAGAGATTGTTCGTGCACAGCCAGACATGGCTGGTAAACCAGCAGAAATCGTTGATAAAATGATTGTTGGTCGTATGAAGAAGTTCTTGGCTGAAAACAGCTTAACTGAACAGCCTTTTGTTAAGAACCCAGAAATCAAAGTTGGTCAGTTAGTAAAAGACGCTGGCGCAACGGTAGCTTCATTCATTCGCCTTGAAGTAGGTGAAGGTATTGAAGTTGCTGAAGTGGATTTTGCAGCAGAAGTAGCAGCACAACTTAAAGGTTAATTCCTAGTTGTAATGTCTTGCAAAAAAAGGGGCAGCTTGACTGCCCCTTTTTATGAAAGACAAGTACATGAGTGTCGGCTACATTAGCCTCAATTACTCAAGATATGAAATCATTGCCGGAGGTTGATATGCCAAAAGAAAAGAGTCCAAAATACAAAAGAATTTTGCTTAAGCTGAGCGGCGAAGCCTTGATGGGGGATGAGTCCTTTGGTATCGATCCTAAAGTGTTGAATCGAATTGCCCTAGAGATTGGGCAGTTGCGCGGTATAGGGGTTGAGGTTGGTATCGTTATTGGTGGTGGTAATTTGTTCCGCGGTCAGGCGTTAAGTCAGGCTGGTATGGATCGTGTTACTGGTGACCATATGGGGATGTTGGCAACGGTAATGAATGCGTTGGCTATGCGTGATGCGTTAGAGCGTGCAAATATTGCAACTCGTGTGATGTCAGCAATCACAATGACTGGTATCGTTGAGCCTTATGATAGACGTCGTGCCATGCGCTTGATGAAAGAAGGTGATGTGCTCATTTTCTCTGCTGGTACTGGCAACCCTTTCTTTACGACTGACTCTGCTGCTTGTTTGCGCGGTATTGAGATTGATGCGGATGTCGTACTGAAAGCAACGAAAGTAGACGGTGTTTACTCCGCAGATCCAATGAAAGATCCTGCTGCGGTGAAATATGATACATTGGGCTACGATGAAGTTCTTGAAAAACAATTAGGTGTCATGGACTTAACTGCAATATGTTTGACCCGTGATCACAGTATGCCAATACGCGTATTTAATATGAATAAGCCGGGAGCCTTGGTAAATATCATGGTTGGTGGCAGTGAAGGTACACTGATTAAGTGAGGAAGTTATGATTAACGAAATTCTTAAAGATGCAGAAGACCGTATGGGCAAAGCTGTTGCCTCTGTAGAGTCTGCATTCAAAAAAATCCGTACAGGCCGTGCGCACCCTAGTATTTTAGATTCAGTTAAAGTGAACTATTACGGCTCTGAAACACCGTTAAGCCAAGTGGCCAACATTACCGTTGAAGACGCACGAACTTTGGGGGTTTCCCCTTGGGAAAATAACTTAGTCCCTGAAATCGAAAAAGCCATTATGAAATCTGATCTTGGCTTAAACCCAGCGACTAATGGCAATCTAATACGAATTCCTATGCCTGCGCTAACTGAAGAGACTCGTAAGAATTACTTCAAGCAAGCAAAGAACGAAGCTGAAAATGGCCGTATTGCTATTCGTAATATTCGCCGTGATGCTAACGGAAGTTTGAAAGACCTAGTGAAAGAAAAAGAGATTTCTGAAGACGACGATCGTCGTGGACAGGATCAGGTTCAGAAAATTACGGACAAGCATGTTGCGCTAGTTGAAGAGCGTCTTGCGGCAAAAGAAAAAGACTTGATGGAAATTTAATGAAGAAGGCGAGCCTCGGCTCGCTTTTTTTATTGACTAGGGTAACGCTATGTCTGAATTGGATGGCGCTGATCTTAATTCAGCTGTCGGTCCAGCTCATATTGCCATCATTATGGATGGCAATAATCGCTGGGCAAAGAAAAAACACCTACCGAGTATTGCGGGTCATACAGCAGGGGCGTCAGCTGTGCGGCGTGTGGTTGAGGCCGCTGCTAGGTCAGATGTCAAGGTGTTGACGTTGTTCGCTTTTTCTAGTGAAAACTGGAAACGTCCTAAGCTAGAAGTCGATGGCTTAATGACATTGTTTATGCGTTCTTTGAAAAAAGAGTTTAAGCGATTAAATGAACACAAAATTAGACTTAGAGTGATAGGCGATCTTTCAAGCTTTAGTAGTGGTTTGCAAAAGCAAATCAAGAATGTCGAAGATGCAACAAAAGACAATGACCAGATGACTTTGGTGATTGCAGCCAATTACGGTGGTCGATGGGATATCGCTCAAGCGACAAAGGCGATCGCAGAGCGTGTTGCGTTAGGTGAGCTTTCTCCAGAAAATATTGATGAAGAGTTGTTGGGTGAGCATATGCAGTTGGCAGACTTGCCGGCGCCTGATCTTTTGATTCGAACCTCGGGGGAAGAGCGAATTAGCAACTTTTTATTGTGGCAAACAGCCTACTCTGAATTTGTTTTTCTTCCGGTGTTATGGCCGGACTTTGGTCAAAAACATTTTGATGAGGCTATTCAAACTTATCAAAACCGTCAACGACGTTATGGTGGTCGATAACCATGTTACTCCCTAGAATTTTTAGTGCCATTGTCATGGCTGTATTGTTTGTTTGTGCTGTTTTTGTACTTGAAGCCTCTAATTTTATTTTTGCTATGGGGGCTGTTGTATTTTTAGCAGGCTGGGAATGGGCTCGTCTATCTGGTTTAGTTAATCAGGCCTCTCGTATTCTGTTTGCTGCTTTTATTGGTTGTGTCTGTTTTGTCGTATTGAATTATGACTTGCAAAAAGCATCGCTTTATTTGAGCCCTTTATTGTGGGTCTTGGCATTATATTGGGTGATTCGTTATCCAGCGCCACTTATTTGGCGTCATAGTTTTAGTCGTTTGTTGTTTGGCGTCTTGGTGTTAGTGACAACTTGGTCGGCCTTGGTGGTATTGAAGCAATCAAATAACTTTGTTGTTTGGGTGTTGCTTCTGATGGGGTTGATCTGGGGGGCTGATTCAGGTGCTTATTTTGCAGGGCGAGCCTTTGGTAAAAGAAAATTGGCGCGTTTTGTTAGTCCTGGTAAGTCATGGGAAGGCGTAATGGGTGGCTTAGTGCTAACTCAAATTGGTGTGGCTATTTTTGCTGTATTGAGTGATTTTACGCTATCTCATTGGTGTATTTTAGCTGGTATTGCGTTAATTACATCGTCTGTTTCTGTCTTGGGTGACTTGACGGAAAGTTTGTTTAAACGTCATGAAGATTTGAAAGATTCTAGTCATCTTATTCCTGGACATGGTGGCGTTATGGATAGAGTTGATAGTTTGGTTGCTGCGGCTCCCATTTATGTTTTATTGCTAAGTTTGGCTGGATGGCTTTGATGCAAGGTATTTGCTTGTTGGGTGCGACTGGGTCGATTGGTCAAAGTACCTTGGATATTATTGCTCAGCACCCAGACAAATTTTCTTTAATTTGTGCATCGGCCAATGAAAGTGTCGATAAAATGTCAGAAATATGTCGCCGTTTCAACCCTCAACGCGTCGTAATGGGCTCACAAAAAGCGCGGGATGAGTTGGCACAACTTTGCTCAGGTATGTCCATTTCATTTGAGTGGGGCGAAGATGCTTTAGACAGTATTGCTGCTGACTCTGCTGTTGATCAGGTAATGGCTGCCATTATGGGCTTTGCTGGTCTTAAACCTACCTTGGCAGGTATCCGTGCTGGTAAGAGAACTTTGTTAGCCAATAAAGAGTCCTTGGTTACTGCTGGTAAGCTTTTTATGGATGAAGTGGTTCGCCATGATGTCATGCTTTTGCCTATAGACAGTGAGCATAATGCGATTTATCAGAGCTTGCCTCAAACTGATCGTGGAGCGCATAAGCAAGATGTTTCCAAGGTGATTTTGACTGCTTCTGGTGGGCCTTTTAGAACTTGGTCACTTGACGATATGGCGACCGTGACGCCAGAGCAGGCCTGCAAGCATCCTAACTGGTCAATGGGGCAGAAAATATCTATAGATTCTGCTTCATTGATGAATAAAGGTTTGGAGTTGATCGAGGCTTGCTGGTTGTTTGATGTTACGCCTAATGAAGTGGATGTTGTTGTTCATCCAGAAAGTATCATTCATTCGATGGTGTCCTACCTTGATGGCTCAGTAATTGCCCAGATGGGCAATCCTGATATGAAAATTCCAATTGCTTATGGGATGAGCTGGCCAAATCGCATAAAAACGAGTGTTCCAGCATTGAGCTTAGTTGATATTGCCCGTTTGAATTTCGAATCCCCAGATTTAGAACGTTTTCCTAATTTGAAGTTGGCGGCCGACGCCTGGTTTATGGGGGGGACGGCTATGGCGGTTTTGAATGCTGCAAATGAGATTGCCGTGGCTGCTTTTTTAAATCAACAGATTGGCTTTCTGGACATTGCAAAGCTTAATGAGCGGGTTTTGATGACGGCGAATGTAGTTGCTGTGAATGACCTTGATGACGTTTTTGAGGCGGATCGATATTCTCGTCAATTGGCACTGGATATGATTTCTAGCGGTAAATTTTCATGATACAGAATATTCTATCTATTGTTGTTGCTCTAGGCTTGTTGATTACTTTTCATGAGTTTGGACATTTTTTTGTCGCTCGCCGTTGTGGTGTCAAAGTGCTGCGTTTTTCCGTTGGTTTTGGAAAGCCGATTTATCGCTATGTTGGCAAAACGGGTACAGAATATACATTGGCGATGATTCCTCTTGGTGGTTACGTTCGAATGCTTGATGAGCGCGAAGGAAATGTTCCTGCTGAATTGAGAAATCAGGCTTTTAATACAAAAAATGTTTGGCAGCGTATTGCTATTGTGGCCGCAGGACCTATTGCCAACTTTATTTTGGCAATTGCTATATACGCCTTAGTGGCTTTACTTGGTGTGCAATCTATAGCGCCAAAAATTGGCCAGATTGAAAAAAAATCTCCTATCGCTCAAACACAAATTCAGCCTGGTGACGAACTTATTTCCCTTGCTGATGAGTCTGTTGCTTCATGGGAAGATGTAAATTTAGTGTTAGCAGGCTTGATCGGAAAAACAGGAACTATTACCGTTCGTTATCAGCCCGATGGTATGAGTTCTTTACAGGAAGATACTATACAGCTTAATCGGTGGTTGGTTGGCGATGAACCAAGCAATCTGATTCGCGCTTTTGGTTTATCCCCATGGCAGCCGACAGTGGTTCCTATTATTGCTCAGGTTGTGGATGATGGCGCTGGATCTGTGGCTGGTTTTCAGGTTGGAGATGAAATTTTAAGTATAAACAATCGACCGGTATCTAGCTGGCAGCAAGTTGTTTCAGTGGTTCAAGCAAGCCCTAGTAGGGAGCTTGCTGTTGAAGTGTTGCGCTCACAAAATGTTGTTAAATTATTATTGTTGCCTAAATCTACTGAACAAAATGGCAAGACGATAGGGTATGCTGGATTGGCCGTTGTTCCACCTAAGTGGGATGAAGGTCTTATTAGAGAGCGCCATTATGGTCCGATTGAGTCGCTTTCTTATGGTGTTGCGCAAACCTCTAAGATGATATCTTTAACTGTTTCTTCTATTGGGAAAATGGTACAGGGGTTGATTTCTGTTGATAATTTATCCGGCCCAATAACTATTGCTAAAGTGGCGAGTGCGTCAGCAGACTCAGGGTTACAATCGTTTTTGAAGTTCATGGCCTACCTCAGTGTTAGTTTGGGGGTGCTTAATTTGTTGCCTATTCCAATGTTAGATGGTGGGCATTTGTTATTTTTTGGTATTGAAGCTATTCGTCGAAAGCCAGTCTCTGAAAAAATTCAGAATATGGCGTATCGAGTTGGTGCTTCTCTTTTATTTGCTTTAATGGCCGTTGCCATTTTTAATGATATTGCCCGCTTGTAGAGAGGTAGATGTGAAAGTCGTTTCAGCAGTATTTTTGGCTTTAATAAGCGTGCAAAGTTTTGCAAAAGATGTAGAGGATGTTCGAATTGATGGCTTGGTGCAAATGCCATCGTCCAGAGCATTTGATGTTATCGGCTTTGATAAGAATGAGTCCTATGACTCAAATAAGGTTTATCAGGCGATTAATTCTCTTTTTAATACGGGCTATTTTAGTGACATAGATGTATATGAAGAAAGTAACGTCTTGGTGTTTGATGTTGAGGAACGTCCTTCGATAGGCAACTTGACTATCGAAGGTAATGAGCTGATTAAAACCGAAGATTTAGAGCGCGGATTAAAATTATCGGGCTTAGAAGTAGGTGAGATTTACAAACCTGAGACGCTAAATCAGATTGTTCAAGAGCTTCAGCGTCAATATTATGCGCTTGGCCGTTATAGTGCCAAAGTGGATATTGTAGTCGAGGATATGCCTCGTAATCGTGCTGGAATCGTCATTAAAATTGACGAAGGCGATACGGCTAAAATCGTTCATATGAATATTGTTGGTAATAAAGCTTTTGATGAAGAGACACTGACGAAAGACTTTGAATCCAGTGAAACAGGGTCTTGGAACCCGTTTAGTTCTGCTGACGAATACGCTAAGGGTAAGATTGATGGTGATATCAATACTCTTAAGAGCTTTTATTTAGATCATGGTTATTTAGATTTTAACGTGGTTTCTAGCCAGGTAAGTTTGTCGGCCGATAAGCGTGACGTTTATATTGTTATTAATGTTGAAGAAGGCAAACCTTATAATATTAATAACGTTTCGTTGAGTGGCAGTTTGCCCATTTCTGAAGACTTGGTTTGGAAACAGATTTCTCAGCAAAAAGGTGATGTTTTTTCTCGCAGTGATGTAACCAAAGTAATTGAAGGCATTTCAACCGTATTGGGGGATGAGGGCTATCTGTTTACTAACGTTAATGTGATTCCAGAGAAGCTAGATAATCATACTGTAAATCTTAGTTATCAAATCGCTCCAGGTCCTAAAGTGTACGTTCGTCGTATTACTTTTAGTGGTAATAGCGAAACGCAAGATGAAGTATTGCGTCGTGAAATGACCCAATTTGAAGGGGCTTTGGCTACGCATTCTAAAATTCAGGCGTCTAAACGTCGAATAGAGCGATTAGGCTTCTTTAGTAGTGTTGACCTTCGTACGCGGCCTGTGGCTGGAACCTCTGACCAGGTTGACCTTGATGTTGTTGTGCAGGAACAAGCTTCAGGTAGTATTCAGGCTAGTATCGGTTACTCACAAGAAGATGGCACGGTGCTAGGCTTTGGTATTTCTAAGCGTAACTTTTTAGGTACGGGTAATAAGTTGTCGTTTAATGCCTCACGTACTAACCAAACACAAGATTATGCCATTAGTTATGATAACCCTTACTTCACAGTGGATGGCGTTAGTCGAGGCTTTCAGATTTTCTATAAAACCAGTGATCATGCGGATGATGATGTAGAAGATTACGATCTAGATGAAATCGGTGCCGGTGTTAGTTATGGTTATCCTATTTCAGATACACAGCGCCTATCATTTGGTATGACGGTCAAAGAAACCACAGTTAAGCTAGGTTATGATCCATCAAATGAAACAAATGACTATGTTAAAAGTAATGGTGATAACTACGATGATATTATTGCTAGTCTAACATGGAGTGATAATGACCTCGTTGGTGGCGTATTACCGACAGATGGTTACTCAACGAAAGCTACATTAGAAGTTGCTCTTCCTGTTGGTGATCAGCAATACGCCAAATTAGGGTTGTCCTCTCAGCGTTACTGGAACTTAAATGGATCGGATTTATGGTTGTTTCGTCTGAAAGGGCGTTTAGGTTATGGTACAGGGTATGGGGATTCTGATGTTTTGCCTTTCTTCGAAAACTATTTCGCGGGTGGGTCCTACTCGGTACGAGGTTATGGGGCTTCTTCATTAGGTCCTAAAAACTCATACACAAGTTCATCGAATTCGCCATCGGCCTTGGGTGGTAATATCCTTATGGCGGGAACCGCTGAGCTTATTTTTCCATTACCCATGGTGGAGGATCATAAGTCGGTCAGAACGGCATTATTCCTTGATGGTGGTAACGTATTTACAGATACCTGTCTTGCGGGTAACACCGAATGTAATGAAGGTATAGATCCAGCTGAAATTCGTTTTAGTCTTGGCTTAAGCTGGACATGGATTACGCCGATTGCCCCTCTGTCATTTAATTTCGCACGTCCTTTGAATTCTAAAAGCGGCGATAAAACAGACTTTTTCCAGTTCCAGCTGGGAACAACTTTTTAATTTAAAAAGCATTATTTAATAGGATTTTAAAATGAAAAAGCTCATAACAGTAATTTTTACACTATGCTTTATTGGTAGCGTGCAAGCGACTGAAGTGGCTGTAGTGGATTTCAGAGCAGCGCTTTTGCAAAGTAATATCGGTCAAGAAGCTGCCAAAGAACCAAAGCAAAAAGTGGCTACAATGGATGCTCGTTTGAAAAAAGAGCAAGAAAAACTTGAAGCCTCTGCAAAAGATCTGAAGCGTGATGAATTAACGCTATCCCAAGAAGAGTTTAAAAAGCGTCGTCAGCAACTGGCAGAGCAACAGAATCAAGTGCGTGGTATGGCTGCCAATATGCAGCGCCAAGCTAAAGAACTAGAACAGCAATTAATACAGTCTCTGACTCCACAAGGTGAAGCGGCCCTGAAGTCTTTAATAGAAGAGCGAAAATTAGATTTGGTATTAAATAGACAATTAAGTTTGTATGCTAATGCGGACGCAGATATTACTGATGAGCTAGTGAAACGTATTAATAAGGACAATTAACCTATGAGTTATACGCTAGGGCAATTAGCCGCCAAAGTACAAGGGATTGTAAAGGGTGATGCTAATCTAGTTATAGATAAATTAGGGACGTTGGAAAAAGCGACTCAAAATGAATTGAGTTTTTTAGCTAATCCTAAATACCAGAATCTACTTGAGGGCACCTCGGCAGGTGCTGTTCTGGTCAAGACTGAAGAGTTAGCTAAATTAGTCGATAACGCTATTGTTGTTTCAAACCCTTATTTGGCATTTGCTCAGCTATCACATATTTTTGTACCGGCAACACATAATTGGTCTGGTATTCATCAAAGTGCCGTAGTCTCCTTAAAAGCAACGTTATCTGAAAATGTGGTTATTGCCCCTAATGTTGTTATTGACGACGATGTCGTTATTGCAGAGGGCTGTGTTATCGGTGCTGGTTGCGTTATTGGTCGAGGTGTTAAAATAGGCCAAGGTTCTCGCATATACCCTAACGTCACCCTTTACCATAATGTAGAAATTGGAGCGGCGTGTATTATTCATAGCGGAGCAGTTATCGGTGCTGATGGATTTGGTTTTGCTCCTAACAATGGCTCTTGGGAAAAGATTGATCAACTAGGTTCAGTGGTTATTGGCGACAATGTTGAGATTGGAGCCAGTACAACAATTGACCGTGGCGCTATAGAAAATACGCAAATAGGTCAGGGTGTTAAAATAGATAATCAAGTTCAAATTGCTCATAACGTTATAATTGGGGATAATACAGCTATCGCAGCATCTACGGCGATTGCTGGAAGTACTAAAATTGGCTCTATGTGTACGATTTCAGGCGGTGTTTGTATTGCAGGCCATTTGGAGCTTACTGATAAAGTTCATATTACTGGTATGAGTATGATTAGTAATTCGATCTCAGAAGCTGGGTCTTACTCTTCTGGGATGGGGATGGAACCAACTGGAAAATGGCGCAGGACAGTAGCTCGAGTTAGAAGAATAGATGATATGGCAAAGCAGTTTGCACAACTGAAACAACAGGTTAATAAGTTTTTAGAGAAGGTTGATAAATAAATGATGGACGTAAATGAAATCCGCCAATACTTACCTCACAGGTATCCGTTTCTATTGGTGGATCGTGTTGTTGAACTGAATTTGAAAGAGTCCATTATTGCTTATAAAAACGTCACGATTAATGAACCATTTTTTAATGGTCATTTTCCAGATCATCCAGTAATGCCTGGGGTTTTGATTATCGAGGCAATGGCCCAAGCAGCAGGAATACTGGGCTTTAAAACAATGGATAAAAAGCCAGAAGATGGTTCTATCTATTATTTTGTAGGCTCTGATAAACTTCGCTTTAAGCGTCCGGTTGTCCCTGGTGATCGATTGCAGCTTGAAGCGAAAATTGTTACTGAAAAACGTGGAATTTGGAAATTTGAGTGTAGAGCAACAGTTGACGGTGAGTTAGCTTGTTCTGCAACTATTCTGTGTGCTGACAGGAAGATATAGTGGCGATACATCCAACTACTTTGATCGATTCGAAAGCCGAGGTTGACTCCAGTGTGGAGATCGGTCCTTTTTGTGTGATCGGACCGAATGTGAAAATTGGTGCTGATAGTGTTATTAAATCCCATGTTGTTATTAATGGTCACACAACTATTGGGTCTAATAATGAAATTTATCAGTTTGCTTCTGTCGGAGAGGCAAACCAAGATAAAAAGTATAAGGGTGAACCAACACAGCTTGTAATTGGTGATAACAATGTGATCCGTGAGAATGCAACGATTCATCGTGGCACAGTTCAGGATAATGGTATTACTCTAATTGGTAATAACAACTTGTTTATGGCAAGTACGCATGTTGGTCATGACTGTATTGTTGGCGATAATAATATATTAGCTAACTTTGCAGCGCTTGCTGGGCATGTGACGGTTGGCGATTTTGTTATTCTTGGCGGTTATACTGGGATTCATCAGTTTTGCCAAGTGAACTCTTTTAGTATGTGCGGCATGGGATCAATGGTTGCTAAGGATGTGCCTCGGTATGTCATGGTTTCCGGTACTCCAGCTAAAGCACACGGAATGAACTTTGAAGGCATGCGTCGTCGAGGCGTGCCATCAGATGTTATTCGAGCATTGCGCACTGCATATAAGACGGTGTATCTAAAAGGTTTAACATTAGAAGCTGCACTGTTAGAGCTTGAGCAAGGGGATATGATCCATATTCCTGAAGTAGCTGAGTATGTTTTATCAATTCGGCATTCAAAACGTGGAATTGTCCGATAGGCATCATGTTTTAAAAGAAAACCCCGGACTATTTCGGGGTTTTTTATTATCAGAGGTTGTATAAATGCAAGTGACGTCTAAGGCACGTTATGTGTTGGTGGCTGGTGAGGCTTCGGGTGATATTTTGGGCGCAAACTTAATTGCTCATTTAAAAATGTTACAACCAGATGCAATTTTTGAGGGTATTGGTGGCCCATTGATGGAAGCACAAGGCTTCAAAAGTGTCGTCCCAATGGATAGATTATCTGTTATGGGGTTGGTAGAGGTCTTGGGCCGCCTTAGAGAGCTTTTGGGTATTCGCAAACGTCTATATCAGTCTTGTTTAAAAAATCCACCTACTGCTTTTATTGGTATTGATTCGCCTGATTTTAATATGCCGCTTGCGAGAAAGCTAAAACAAGCAGGCATACCAACTGTTCACTATGTCAGCCCGTCTGTTTGGGCGTGGCGCCAAAAACGAATCTTTAATATCAAAAAATCTGTCGATCTGATGCTGGCACTGTTTCCTTTTGAATTGCCAATTTATCATGAACACAATATTCCTGTAGTGTGTGTCGGTCATACACTTGCAGATGATATTCCTCTTGATAGTGATGTAACGGAAGCAAGAAAAACACTGGATTTAGATCATGTTAAGGGGCCTGTTTTTGGTATATTACCTGGCTCCCGTGAGGGGGAAGTGTCTCGTTTAGCGCCATTGTTTATTGAAACAGCGAAGCTGATTAAGCAAAAAGAGCCCAATGCGACTTTCTTGATTCCTGCCTCAAATAAAGAGAGACGCGCTCAAATAGAAGCGATTCTACAAGAAACTAACGCTGAGGCGATATTGGTTGATGGGCAATCCCGTACAGTGATGGCAGCATCGGATGCTATTTTACTGGCATCTGGCACGGCTGCATTAGAAGCTATGCTTGTGAAGCGACCAATGGTTGTATCATATCGAGTTAATAAATTAACTTATGCCATCATGTCTAGAATGATCAAAGTACCTTATGTCTCTTTGCCTAATTTGCTAGCTAATGAAGCATTAGTTCCAGAGCTACTGCAAGATGCTGCGACACCAGATAATTTGGCGACGCGTTTGATACAAACTTGGCGATCTTTCATTACGGATAAAAACATTCAGACCAAGTATCTGGACTTGCATACTATGTTACGAAAAAATGCAGGCGCCCAAGCCGCACAAGCTATTGTTACTATGCTTGAAGGAAAAGGGAAGTGATGGAGCCTTTTGTTAGTCAGATATATTTTGGTGATTTGCTAGCAGGTACCGATGAGGCTGGGCGAGGTCCTTTAGCTGGTGAGGTTGTTGCAGCAGCTGTGATTCTAGATCCTGCTCGTCCTATCCTTGGCTTGGCGGATTCTAAAAAATTGACAGAGAAAAAACGTGAAGCTCTTTACGCCGAGATAATAGATAAAGCGTTAGCTTACGGTATTGCCTGTGCAACGATTGAAGAAATTGATGAAATAAATATTTTACATGCCAGTATGTTGGCAATGTCTCGTGCTGTTGCTTTACTTTCCTTAGTGCCTGAGCATGTATTGGTTGACGGTAATCGTATACCGCCAAATTTGCCTTGTTCAGCGGAGGCCGTGGTGAAAGGCGATGCTCGGCAGGCAGCCATATCTGCTGCCTCCATTTTGGCGAAAGTCACCCGTGATAGAGATATTGTAAAAGCCGCAGAGATTTACCCAGAATACGGGTTTGAAAAACATAAAGGTTATCCTACTGCTTTGCACCTAGAAGCGATTCGGTTGCATGGTATCACGCCGATTCACCGACGAAGTTTTGGCCCAGTTAAAAAGATTTTAGAGGGATAATATTTTGTCCACGTCATTTATACATCTACGAGTCCATACCGAGTTTTCCTTGGTGGATGGCTTGGTAAAAATCAAAGGCTTGCTTGGTACTACTGAGTTTATGTCTATGCCTGCCGTTGCCATTACGGACGAAAATAACCTTTGTGGTTTTGTGCGTTTTTACAAAGGCGCAATGGAAAAAGGTATAAAGCCAATTTGTGGTGCCGACGTCGTGGTTGACGAAGATGAGGATGTGGATTCTCGCTATCGATTTACCCTATTGGCGACGTCAAATAAAGGCTACAAGAATATCATAGCCATTATTTCGAAAGGCTATCAGTTAGGGCAGGTAGAAGGTCGTCCTATTGCTCAGCGTGAATGGATAGAAGCACATAGCGAGGATGTTATTGCGCTCTCTGGTGCTGGTTTTGGTGATATTGGCTATTTATTGCAAAAGGGGCGAAATGAGCAAGCCAAAAATCGGTTAGCGCATTGGATGTCTGTGTTTCCTAATCGCTTTTATGTTGAGTTACAAAGAACGAGTCGTCCCGGAGAAGAAAGTTATATACACGCAGTTGTGCCATTGGCGAGCGAGCTGGGCTGTCCTGTCGTTGCGACTAATGATGTGCGTTTTTTGAAGCGTGAAAACTTTGATGCTCATGAAGCACGAGTTTGTATTCATGATGGCGTTACTATCGATGACCCTCGCCGTAAACGTCGTTATTCGGAAGAACAGTACTTTAAAACACCCGAAGAAATGGCAGAGCTGTTTCAAGATATCCCAGAAGCTTTAGAAAATACCGTCGAAATTGCCAAGCGATGTAGTGTTGATGTTCTGTTGGGTAAGTACTTTTTACCAGACTACCCTGTGCCTGAAGGCATGACGATGGAGGAGTTCTTTAGCAAGCTTTCTTATGACGGCCTGATTGAGCGCTTTAACTTCCTTACTAAAAAATATGGCGAGCGTATTGAAAAACGCCGTCAGGAATATTGGGATCGTTTGGATTTCGAATTAACTATTATTAACCAAATGGGGTTCCCTGGTTACTTCTTGATAGTAATGGACTTTATTCAGTGGGCCAAAGACAACGATATCCCAGTAGGCCCTGGACGTGGTTCTGGTGCGGGCTCCTTGGTTGCCTATGCGCTTAAAATCACCGATCTTGATCCACTTGAATATGACTTGTTATTTGAGCGATTCCTAAACCCTGAGCGGGTATCCATGCCTGACTTTGACATCGATTTCTGTATGGATAACCGTGACCGAGTGATCGATTATGTGTCGCGAACTTATGGCCGTGACGCTGTGTCTCAAATCATTACTTTTGGTGCCATGGCAGCGAAAGCCGTGGTTCGAGATGTCGCAAGGGTGCAAGGTAAACCTTATAGTTTGGGAGATAAGTTATCTAAGCTAATTCCTTTTGAAATCGGTATGACACTTAAAAAGGCTTTAGAAGAAGAGCCTGCCTTGCCTGAGTTTTTAGCGGGTGATGAAGATGCGGCCGAAGTCATGGAAATGGCAATTTCTTTAGAAGGCGTGGTTCGTAACTTTGGTAAGCACGCTGGTGGTGTGGTAATCGCACCAACCAAATTGATCGATTTTGCCCCGCTCTATTGTGAAGAGGATGGCTCTGGTCTGGTGACCCAATACGACAAAAACGACGTTGAAGAAGCTGGCTTGGTAAAGTTCGATTTCTTGGGTCTTAAAACCTTAACCGTTGTCGATTGGGCCGTTAAAAACATTGATACCATCAATGCACTAGAAGGGAAGCCACCGCTCGATATCTCTTTGATCGATCTAGAAGACAAGTCTACTTACGACCTACTGAAGCGAGCAGAAACTACTGCTGTATTTCAGCTGGAATCTCGCGGCATGAAAGAGTTAATTAAAAAGCTTTTGCCATCGCGCTTTGAAGATATTATCGCCTTGGTGGCCTTGTATCGTCCTGGTCCATTGGGTTCCGGCATGGTGGATGACTTTATCAACCGTAAGCATGGTCGCGCAGAGTTGGCTTTCCCGCACCCTGACTATCAGCACCAAGATTTGATTCCTGTATTGGAACCAACCTACGGCATTATCTTGTATCAAGAGCAGGTAATGCAGATTGCTCAGGTGTTGGCTAAATTCTCACTTGGTGGTGCCGATTTGTTACGTCGTGCCATGGGTAAGAAAAAAGCCGAAGTTATGGCTGAGCAGCGTTTGATCTTTATGGAAGGCGCTCTTAAAAACAATGTTGATAAAGACTTATCAGGTAACATCTTTGACCTGATGGAAAAGTTCGCTGGGTATGGTTTTAATAAATCGCACTCAGCGGCGTATGCATTAGTTTCGTATCAAACCGCTTGGTTGAAGAATCATTATCCGGCCCCATTTATGGCCGCGGTATTGTCTGCGGATATGCAGAATACCGATAAGATAGTTATTTTCATCGAAGAATGTCGTTCTATGGAATTGGCATTGGAGCTGCCAAATGTAAATGAGTCAGTTTACAAATTTACCGTTAACCCTAAAGGTGCCATCGTATATGGTCTTGGCGCCATTAAAGGTGTAGGTGAAGGTCCGATAGAGGCGATTGTAGAAGCACGTAAAGAAGGACCATTTGAGCATATTTTTGATTTCTGCCAACGTGTTGGTAAGAGAGTGAATAAGCGAGTTATGGAAGCCTTGGTTCGTTCAGGTGCGTTTGACACCATTGGGCCAAATCGTGCAACCTTGTTTGCCTGTATTGATGAGGCTCTTAAGAGAGCGGTTCAAGATGCGAAAAACCAAGATGCCGGCATGATGGATCTGTTTGGGGTTGCGGTAGAAGAAAGTACGGAGGATGCATATAGGGATATTGGCATTCAGCATGAATGGCCTCCGCGCCAGCGCCTTGATGGTGAGAAAGATACACTGGGTTTGTATGTGACAGGTCACCCAATTGATGAATATGAGAAAGAGATACGTCGCTTTGTACGTTCAAAAATTGTGGATTTACAGCCCAAGCGTGGTGATACGCAGATCATGGCGGGCTTGATCGTTGACTTGCGTATTACTAAGAGTAAAAAAGGTGGTAACATTGCCTTTGTCACTTTAGATGACCGTTCTGCTCGAATAGAAGTGACGGTGTTTCCTGATAACTATGACACTTTTAGAGACGTTATTGTCAAAGATGAAGTGGTTGTGGTTGAAGGGGAGATTACTGTTGACGAGTTTCGTGGTGGACAGAAAGTTATTGCAAGAAACATTCTAGATATTGCTCAGGCTCGAGTTCGTTATGTGGAAGCATTACGAATTACATGGACGTCAGAGACAGTAACACCAACAGAAATACAGACATTGGCAAACTTTATGGAATCATATCGAGGCGATGGCTGCGATGTGGTGATAGGTTTTGATACACCGCAAGCATGTGGTGACATCCGTTTAGGATCGAGTTGGAAAGTTCGTCCGGATGACGAATTAATTCATCAACTTCAGAAACAATACGGTAAACAAAATGTTCAGTTAGTGTATACTTAGACTCATTTAATAGTTTTAGCAATGGAATGCAGCGTAGCAGTACGCTTTAAAGAGCTATAGAGCAACTGGCTAGCCGCCTTTTGCCCTTGTATTTGATGGCAACCAAACAGTAGTGTAATTAAACCATGAATTTAGATTATCTCCCATTTGAGCAGCCGATTGCTGAGCTCGAACAGAAAATTGAAGAGTTACGTTTAGTCGGTAACGACAATGAACTCAACATAAGCGATGAAATTAGTCGCCTTGAAGATAAAAAAATAGCATTAACCAAGAGCCTATTTAGTAATTTAGGGGCATGGGAAGTTTCTCAATTAGCGCGTCACCCAAAGCGCCCATATACTCTTGATTATATTAAACACGTTTTTACCGATTTTGAAGAAATGCATGGTGATCGTCACTATGCTGATGATCGTGCTATTGTTGGTGGTATTGCTCGTTTAGATGGCCGCCCTGTTATGGTTATTGGTCATCAAAAAGGACGTGAAGTAAAAGAAAAAGTACTTCGTAACTTTGGTATGCCTCGTCCAGAAGGTTACCGTAAGGCATTACGTCTTATGGAAACAGCTGAGCGATTCAATATGCCTATCGTGACATTAATCGATACACCTGGGGCGTATCCTGGTATTGGTGCTGAAGAACGTGGTCAGAGTGAGGCGATTGCTTTTAACTTAGCGGTTATGTCTCGTTTGAAAACGCCGATCATTTCTACCGTTATTGGTGAAGGTGGTTCTGGTGGTGCATTGGCGATTGGTGTCTGTGATGAGCTAATGATGCTGCAATATGGCACTTACTCGGTTATCTCTCCTGAAGGCTGCGCGTCTATTTTATGGAAGAGTGCGGATCGTGCTTCTGATGCTGCCAAAGCTATGGGCATCACTGCCCAGCGTCTACAAGAGCTAGGTTTTGTCGATACCATTATCCAAGAGCCTCTAGGTGGTGCGCATATTGCTCACGAACAAATTGCGCAAAGCTTGAAGCAAAATGTGCTTGCAGCATTAGATCGTATGGAAGCATTAACGACAGAAGAGTTATTGGCTCGTCGTTACAACCGTTTGATGTCTTACGGTCTATAAATTTTTGTTTACTTAAAAAGCCTCCTATATTTAGGGGGCTTTTTTATTTCTTGCGGTTAAGGTGTTTTCCTTCCGGGCTGTATGATGAAACGTTTACTCTCTAAATCACTGACTTCTTTATCTCCTCTCAGGTTTAACACTGAGTGGATTGACTCTGTATTCTCGGGGCAGACAAAAGTATGGGTTGGTTTTAGTGGTGGCGTCGATTCTCATGTTTTGCTTCATGCTTTAGCTAATCAAATCTCAGTAGAGCAAAAACGGCAGCTTGTCGTGCTTCATGTTCATCATGGTTTGAGTACTAATGCCGATGATTGGCTAAAACATTGTAAGGTGATTTGTGCCAACCTTGGCGTGCCTTTTGTTGCTGAGCGGGTGCAGTTAGAAGCTCAAGCATCCCTAGAAGATGCAGCTCGTAATGCTCGTTACCAAGCTTTTCAAAAAATAATGGGAAAGCAAGACGTTATTCTGCTTGCTCATCATGCGGGAGATCAAGTTGAAACCGTGCTGTTTCGTTTGTTACGGGGAACTGGAGGTAAAGGTTTAGCAGGTATTCCGCGGGAGAGGCCGCTTGGTAATGGCTGTGCTCGTTTGATTCGCCCTCTATTAGCTGCGTCAAAAAAAGATATAGAAGATTATGCTCAGCAGAATGACCTTGCTTGGATTCATGATGAGTCTAATCTTGATGAGCGTTTTAGTCGTAACTTCCTTCGTCAAAGTATTGTTCCTGTTCTGAAAGAGCGGTTTCCAAAGATGGAGCAAAATATACTTTCTAGTACCCAGCGTATTGCGACTGATTATGCGATGCTTGCTCAATTTGCTCAGCAGCAACTCGCTGTTTGGTGTAATGAATTTGGCGGTTTGGATTTGTCTTCTATTGCGGGAAAAACGATAGACGAGCGACTCTTTTGGTGGCGACACTTTTTAGAATACAAAGGGGTTTCATTACCTCAATCTCAGTTAGAAAGCGTTGAAGCCATGTTTTCTAGTAGGGAGGATAAGCAGCCTGAATTTGTATTTGCTCTTGGTCGCATTATGCGTCATCAAAATGCGGTTTATCTTTTGCCATTAGAGAAAACGGTGAAACTTGCCCCCTTGATGTCGGGTGAGGTATTGCAGCGTTCTTTTGACAAGATTTGCGTGATTGGCAGTGATGCCTGTGAATTGAAAGCTCGACCTCAAAGTGAAAGCATACTGATGCCCAATGGCAAAACGCGTAAGTTGAAAAAATGGCTTAACGATAAAACGATTCCAAGCTGGTGGCGTGACCATCTTCCATATTTGTATTTGGGAGATACGTTGGTGGCTATTGGTGACCTTTGGCAACATCCTGATTATTGTTACCTTAAGGTTTCATGGCAACGAAGCGCTAAGTTACCCCTTCCTAGATGTAGCTAGTTGTTATTATTGTGTTTTTATTTGGCTGTTAGCTGCACATTTAGTTTGTATTATCGAGATAAAATTCTATTCTTTAAATATGATCTTTTTTTGAGTATTCATAATGTTGTCTAATGTCTTAACGGCAAGGTTTTTATAATGCTTCATGTGGTTGTTTTTGGTGGTTTAGAGTTTAGTCCCTTGGTTGTATATTTTCCGATTGCTTTTTTATTGGCTGCCTTGACTCGTTTTGTTCTTCACCGCTTGGACTGGCATGATCGTATTTGGCGAGTTGCCTGGTTTGAAGTGTCGTTATTTGTTTGTTACTTGGCATTAACTGTGTATTTATTGGGTGGAAGTTAATCAATGACGAAATATCTGCGTATTCTAGTGACGGTATTGGTTGTGTTGGCTGCAATTTTTGCTGGACGTTGGGTTTGGAATGATTACATGCATTCACCTTGGACTCGTGACGGGCGTATTCGTGCCGATATCGTAACGGTTGCTCCTGATGTGTCTGGCTGGGTTACCAACTTGAATATCACCAACGATCAGGCTGTCAAAAAAGGCGATTTATTATTTAGTGTAGATCCCCAGCGCTATCAGGCGGCACTCAATCAAAGTAAAGCTAATACAGAGAATGCGTTATATTCTTGGCAGTTGGCGAAACATAAATATGAGCGTCGTACCGCATTGTTGAGCCAAAAAGCCATTAGTGCTGAAGACTTGGAAGCTTCTAGAATTAGTACAGAAATAGCCAAAGCGAATTATGATTTAGCGGTTGCTCAGCAGGAGAGTGCTCAGCTTAATTTAGACCGCACTAAGGTCTATGCTCCTGTGTCAGGCAATATAATTAACTTGAATTTACGTCAGGGTAATTATGTTGGGCAAGGTGCTTCGGTTTTTGCCATTGTTCAGTCCAATTCATTTTATGTGACGGCTTATTTTGAAGAAACTAAAATTCCTCTAGTTCATCTCAATCAACAAGCTAAAATTACCTTGCTAAGTGGTGGTAAGCCTCTAAATGGTCATGTGGTGAGTATTGGTAAAGCTATAGCTAATACCAACACCCAAAGCAATGGTCAGCTTTTACCACAGGTTCAGCAAACCTTTAACTGGGTGCGTTTAGCGCAGCGTATTCCGGTAGATATCAAGTTAGATACGTCAAATACTGAAACACAACTTAGCGCTGGGATGACGGCCACTATTCATCTTACTAAGCAGTAAGGAGAGTCGTTTTGGGGATTGTGCTTCGTAATCTGTTTTTTCCTGAAAAGCAGGCGGTTATTTTTGCGCTTAAAGGCGTTATTGCCATGGCGATGGCGTTAACAATTGCTCTTTCTTTAAATTTGGATCGTCCATATTGGGCGTTAGTCTCAGCTGTTTTTTTACAGATGCGACCTGAGAGTGGTTTGGTGGTTGAAAAAGCCATTTGTCAGATTGTCGGAACTATCGTAGGTGGTTTATTTGGTATTTTGTTGTTAACTCAGCTGATGCCATATCCCTATTTAGCGCTGGGTGTTTTGACATTATGGTTAGGGCTGAATTCAGCTTTATCGGCCATGGTGAGACAAGCTAATTTTGTTTATGCGTTCGCTATGGCGGCTGTCACCTCAGAAATTATTGTTTTGATGGTAATGGCGAGCCCATCAACCGCTGACAGTCAGGCCGTTTTTAGCATCGCTCAAGCGCGTGTAAGTGAAATTGTTATTGGGTCCATTTGTGCTGGTGTTGTTAGTCACATGTTCTGGCCTGTCAAAGTGAAAGACAGTCTGCAAATGCAGGCAAGGTCTGTTATTAATCAAACCTTACAGTATTTAGTGACGGAATTAGATAAGTCTGGTTCTCACGAAGCGCGTCATAAGCAAATAGATGGAATTATGGCGACATTGGGGATGGTGAGCGAAGACTCTAGTGCCGCTAGTTACGAAGGTCCAAAAGGTCCAGGTCGGACACGAGCAGCGAACCAGTTGGCTCAGAAAGTACTTTCGTTATTGGCATTGGTACAGATATTTGGTCGCTTGCAGCGTCGCCATGCAGAATTAATAACACCTGCGCTGTCTCAATTGCTGGATCAATTACGTGAGGCATTTGACCGTATTGCAGAGTCGAGTGATTTTGACTATTGCTTAGATCAGGTTAAAACATTGCGTCGTGATCTTGCTGACTACCGTTCAAATAATCAGCCTGACTCGCCGTTTGAATCTCATATGATGAATGTCAGTGCAGAGATCACATCTGAACTGACGGTTTTATTACGCGCGTATCGTGCTCTAGAGAAGCGTGATAGTACCTTGTTGAATGCGCCGAGTATGTTGACCTATCGAGATCCGTTGGCAGGATTGATTATTGGCATTCGAACGAGTGTTGTATTTTTGATTGGTGCTTGTATCTGGGTTGGAACAGGTTCTACAGCAGCTTTGATGATCATGATTTTACCCGTCATTTTTTCCATCATGCTGGCCAGATTGCCCTTGATGATTTTAAAGGTTGTTCTGAAAAGGCTGTTGCTTGGGGTTATTGTTGCGGTCCTTGTAGCTGTGTTTTTTGCTCTTAACTTGTTGTCGCAGAGTTCCGGGCAATTAGAGATTTTACTGCTGGTATTAGCTGGCCCTTACTTTATTGGCTTATTACTTCTTTCTGATAGGCAAACTTTACCTTATGGCTTGGGCTTTTGTATTCCTTTTTCCATTTTAGTCAGCCCAAGTAGGGACATGAGTCGGTCTTTTTCAATTGATTACACCGTGAGCTCTGCTATGGCAATTTTTGCAGGTGTGTGCATTTTATTTTGGGTGTTTCACTTAATTACAGGACCAAGTGTTCAGTTATTGGTACATCGTATTTTTAAAACAACTTATCAAGATCTATTGGAAATTAATAAGCATAGTAGCCCTGTTGCTTGGTATAACCGTCGTATGGCTGATAGATTGTTACGTCTAACGAACTATGACCAAGGCTCTCAATCACGTGCGATTACAGATTTGGCATTGACGGCTTTGAACCTTGGGCATGTTTCAATTCGCTTACGTTCGATCTGTGAGGATTTAGTTGGCAAACAATTACAGTCATTAGAAAGCTGGCAGGTGGCTTTAGCTAATGCTTTTTTATTGGCCAGCAAGGGGCGATGTGATGATGGTTTTGAAAAAGCCTGCCACTCTTTACATGAAGAATTGTTTGATTTGGTAGGGGACACTAATCAAGTTGAAGCCATTCAGGGGATGTTCTTGAGGATCAACTTGACGTTCGAGCGAAGTGCTGAGGCTATCGCAGATAAAAAAGCATAATGAGAGAAAAACAGTAAAAACCTTGCTAGTGAGGGAGCTAGATTCTTAATAGCCAATCAGCCTGACCTTTGTACGTTGCAACCAATTTTGCGTTTAGGCTGTCACTTTGATTAATCCTGTCCATCGCTTGTTCATGGGTAAAGTTCCACGCTTTCATGTGCCGTTTTGCTAAGCGTTCAATGGCATCCGCTACAGGAATTTCTAAAAACCAATGCTCATCAAACAGCGCTTTGGATTCTTGCCAGCCATCTTGTTGGTGTAACAGATACAACCCTTCAACCAGTATTACTTTGGTTTCTTTGTTGACCGATACATCATCTTCAATGGGGTCTCCAAGGGCGTGATCAAAGCTTGGCCACAAAATATCTTCTTGCTGATAGCTTTGTTTCATCTTATTAACACGTTCAATAAAGGCTGTGCTATCAAATGTCCAAGGTGCGCCCCGACGAGCAAAAGCTTTTTCGGCATTGGGCAAATCATGAAGTTGGGCTTTAGAAAGGTGAAATCCATCCATTGATAGGCACATAACTTGCGTATTCTGTTGTTCGGTAAAGTGATTAAGTAGGTAATTGGCTAACGTGCTTTTTCCAGAACCCGGACCACCAGTTAAACCGATTAACGTGCGATAGGGATTGTTTAAACTGCTTTCGATTTTAGACAATGCAGTTTGTAACTCTGCTGAATTTGCATAGCTGTCATAAAGTTCAAGAGCCATATGTTTTCCTATTTTTGTTATCTATTGCTGAACTCTAGCATGAACGCATTAAGATCATTTGTAATTTTTGTGAACTGAGTGATGGCTAAATGCGTATCTAAAGAAAAGCTGAAAAGGTGTATTGCCATGTTATTAAAAGAGCTTAAAAAAATTTCCCATGTTGATAAAGTAAAACTGCATTCTTTGGAGTCTAACTTGTATCAATTGTCTGTAGTGATCGGAGAGGAAGAAGACTACATAAAAACAGACACAGGGCGCTTTCTTACTAGTCATAATAAGTTGGATCTACAGGCGTTGTTTAAAGGTAAGACGGTAGGTACTATGGTGCTGTGTCATCAAAGTGCCTACGACGAAATGGTCGGGCAACCCATTGGTGTTGTTAATACTTTAGAAGTGCCGCTTGGAAACACCGATCTGTCTTAGGTGTTTTTTCTAAGCTGGTGTGCTTATGTTTTTTAATATATGCATTTTTTCACCGTTTTCTTCCATTTGAGAAAAAATTTTAGCGTAACTGTGTGTGGCGTTAGCGTGTTCACGCATGATGGCTTCTGCTCGGCTTCCTTGTCCATGACTAATCGCATCAAATACTGCGTGGTGCTGCATGTGAGCAAAGTTAAAGCGGCGATATTCTTGTTCTAGATTATTACGATCAAATGCCAGAGCACTAACTGATGCAAAGGGCAGATGTTCGTTGCGGCTTAAGGCTTCAGCTATAGCAGGGTTTAAACTGGCTTCTATGATGATTTGGTGAAAACGCTGATTCATGTCGTGATAGGAAGCGAGATCTTGTTCATTGATACTTCCTTTCGCGAATAGCTCATCACCTTGCTTTAATAGCTTTAATAATTCATTAGACTGGGTATTTGATAGGGTATTTTCAGCGGCTTGTCTTGCAGCCAATCCTTCCAACACACCTCGAACTTCAATTGAACCACTAATTTCTGCTTGTGTTACTTGACGAACAATATAGCCACGCCCTGATAACTTCGTCAGCAAGCCTTCTTGCTCTAAAGTTCGAAATGCAATGCGAATTGGAGTGCGTGACACACTTAATTGCTCTGCGGTAGGGATCTCAGCAAGGCGTTGTCCTGACTCTAGCTCACCAGACAAAATCATTTGCCGCAATCGACTGATTACTTGTTGTCCAGGTTTACTCATTGGAAAGTACTCATTGGGAAGCGCTCATTGTTTTCGACACATTGTTATTTTAAAAATAATCATAGCGTAAATGCAGTGAAAAAAGTAACTATTGGATCCAATAAAGAAGCTTTTATTTATCAATTGTTTAGGCTGATAACTAATATTCATTATGGATTTAATGGATCCAATTAATGCATAGCTATATTGTTTTATGATTTTTTTGGGCTATATTGGATCCAATAAATAAAAATAACAGCAGGAGAACTCCAATGAGTCAGCAAACTTTCCCTAAAAATACGTGGTATGTCGCTGCTATGTCTGAAGAGGTTGCGGGCAGCAAACCTCTTGGTCGTAAAATCTGTGGTGAAAGTATCGCTTTTTACCGTTCCCATGATAACGAAATTGCCGCGGTCTTGGACTTTTGTCCACACCGAGGAGCCGCTTTGTCTCTAGGTTATGTTGAAGAAGGTCTTTTGGTCTGTGGTTATCATGGATTGAAAATGGGCGCGGATGGCAAAACCAAAGAAATGCCCTTGCAGCGAGTGAAAGGTTTTCCTTGTATGAAATCCTACGCGGTGGAGGAGCGCTACGGTTTTATTTGGGTATGGCCGGGTGATCAATCTCAAGCCGATAAATCACAGATTCCACATCTAGAGTGGGCGGTAAGTCCAGAGTGGGCCTATGGTGGTGGTTTGTATCACATCAATTGTGATTATCGTTTGATGGTTGATAACCTGATGGATTTGACTCATGAGACTTATGTTCACGCTAGCAGTATTGGTCAGAAGGAAATTGATGAGTCTCCTGTTTCCACAAACGTGGATGGCGACAAAGTGATTACGAGTCGTTTTATGGAAAACATCATGCCGCCACCATTTTGGCAGGCCGCGCTAAAAGGTAATGGTTTGGCTGACGACGTTTTGGTCGATCGTTGGCAGATTTGTCGTTTCAGTCCGCCTTCTCATGTGATGATAGACGTGGGTGTGGCTCATGCTGGAAATGGGGGATTTGATGCCCCAGCAGATAAAAAAGCCAGCAGCACTGTGGTTGATTTTATTACGCCTGAAACGGAAACGTCTATTTGGTATTTTTGGGGAATGGCGCGTAATTTCAAGCCAGAAGATCAAGCACTCACGGATACAATTCGTGAAGGGCAGGGCAAGATTTTTTCTGAAGATTTGGAAGTGCTAGAGCGACAGCAGCAAAACTTATTGGCTTTTCCTGACTATGATTTATTGAAGTTGGATATCGATGCAGGTGGCGTTCAGTCAAGACGAGTAATCGATCGACTGATTGCTAAAGAGCATGCAGCCAAAGAACAATCTAACGCGTCAGTATCTCAGTCGACCGCACCACTTCAAACGGTGTCATTTTAACTTGATTGGTGTCTGCTAGAGAGTGAACTGGCTTTGCTCTCTAGTTTTAAAAAAATAAATAGGTCAGGAGAGCCAAATGATTCCGGTAGTTGTAAGAAATGTTGTCACTGAAGCGCAGGGCGTGGTTCGGCTTGTGTTGGGTTCTGAGGATGGCTCAGATTTGCCTGGTTTTGAAGCCGGAGCGCATATTGATGTTCATTTGCCCAGTGGCTTGATTCGCCAATATTCATTGTGCCGTATGCAAGTTGAAGCTCAGTACTATGAAATTGCAGTTTTAAAAGATCCGCAATCAAGAGGCGGTTCGACTGAAGTGCATCGCTTGAATATTGGTGATTCTTTATCGATTAGTGAACCTAAAAATCATTTTCCATTAGTTGATACTACACGCCATAGCGTATTAATAGCTGGCGGCATTGGTGTGACGCCAATGTTGCCAATGGCGCAGCAGTTGCAAAAAATGGGATTGCCTTTTGAGTTTCACTATTGTGCAAAGTCACCTGAAACGGCTGCTTTTTCATCGGCATTAGAAAGCAGTTCTTTTGCTGATAAAATGCATTTCCACTACAGTCAGGTTCCGAGTTCTGGGCGAATGGATGTGGTGAATGTTTTGTCACGTCATTCGAGTGATTCAGAGTTGTATATTTGTGGTCCTGCGGACTTTATTAGTTACGTTCTATTGCAAGCAAAAATGCTAGGTTGGCCTGAAGATCGTATGCATCGAGAGTTTTTTGCCGCGCCTGCAATGGATGAAAATATAGGCGACAATACCCCGTTTAAAGTCAAAATCCATAGTACTGGAGAGGTTTTTGATGTTGAAGCGGATCAGAGTATTTTTGAGGTATTGGATAATAATGGTGTCTTCCTTGCCGTGTCGTGCGAATCTGGCGTATGTGGTACATGTCAAACAGGCGTCATTGAAGGCGTTCCCGACCATAGGGATGTCTTTCTGACAGACAAAGAACATGCGCAAGGTAAATTGGTCATGCCGTGTTGTTCTCGCTCTAAAACACCTGTTTTGGAGTTGGACTTATAGCCTTGCTTAATTTGTCCTTACTATTCTTGGGATGAATCGTTCACTCAATGTAAAACAACTGTGTTTTACATTGAGTGAACAGCCTTCCGATGTTATTATTTTCTCCCGTCCTGAAGGTACATTGTTATGTGCCTTCAAATCTCATTTTTTCATATTTGTAAGGCGGGTTAACCACTCATGGCGACACGATATATTTTCGTTACAGGCGGTGTAGTTTCATCTCTTGGTAAAGGTTTGGCAGCAGCATCTTTGGCCGCTATCCTTGAATCACGCGGTCTAAAAGTCACCATGTTAAAGCTAGATCCATACATCAACGTGGATCCCGGCACCATGAGCCCTTTCCAGCACGGTGAAGTCTATGTAACAGAAGACGGTGCCGAAACGGATCTTGATCTTGGCCATTATGAGCGCTTCATCTCCACTAAAATGGGCAAGCGTAATAACTTCACCAGTGGTCGTGTTTATCAACATGTTCTTAAAAAAGAGCGTCGTGGTGAATATCTTGGTGGAACCGTTCAAGTCATTCCTCATATTACCGATGAAATTAAACGCCGCGTTATTTCTGGTGCTGAAGGCGCAGATGTTGCTTTGGTTGAAATCGGTGGTACGGTTGGTGATATCGAATCACAACCTTTCTTAGAAGCGGTACGTCAGCTTAAAGTTGAGCTAGGTGCACGTCGTGCTTTGTTCATGCATTTGACTCTTGTCCCTTACATTCGTACTGCGGGTGAAACCAAAACTAAGCCTACCCAACACTCTGTGAAAGAACTTCGTTCTATCGGTATTCAGCCAGACATTCTTATTTGTCGTTCTGAAGTGTCTATCGAAGCGCCAGAGCGTAAGAAGATCGCCTTGTTTACCAGCGTTGAAGAACGCGCGGTTATTTCCCTTCCTGATGCCGATACTATTTACCGTATCCCTCAGATGTTGAACGATCAAGGCTTAGATAGCTTGATTGTTGAGCACTTCAACTTAGATTGTAATATGCCAGATCTTGAAATCTGGAATAAAGTGACTCAAGCGAAATTGAACCCTGAGAAGCAAATCAATATCGCCATGGTTGGTAAATACATGGAGTTGTTGGACGCCTACAAGTCTTTGATTGAAGCGATGGATCATGCGGGTATTCATGCTCGTACTAAAGTGAAACTGCATTACATTGATTCTGAAAGTATCGAGGAAAAAGGTACCGATCAGTTAAAAGGGATGGATGCGATTCTTGTTCCTGGTGGTTTCGGCGAACGTGGTGTTGAAGGTAAAATATTAACGGCTCAGTATGCTCGTGAAAATAAAGTGCCTTACTTAGGTATTTGTTTGGGTATGCAAGTAGCGGTTATCGAATTTGCTCGCAATGTGGCAAATTTAGCCGGTGCACACAGCACCGAGTTTAATTTAAAAGCAGAGAACCCAGTTGTTGGTCTGATTACAGAATGGACTAATGCAGAGGGTTCCAAAGAAATCCGGTCAGAGGAATCCGATCTAGGTGGAACGATGCGTCTTGGCGCGCAGAACTGTAATCTTACGGAAGGCACAAAAGCCTTTGAAGCTTATGGTGAAGCGGTCATAAAAGAGCGTCATCGTCATCGTTATGAAGTAAATAACTTTTATGTTGAAGATCTGATGAAAGCAGGTCTGACGATTTCAGGTCGTTCAGAAGACAATTCTTTGGTTGAGATGGTAGAAATTGCCGATCACCCTTGGTTTGTTGCTTGTCAGTTCCATCCAGAGTTCACTTCTACACCTAGATATGGACACGGCCTGTTTAGTGCCTTTGTACATGCGGCACTAAAATACGCAGGAAAAGAAAAATAATTTGAGCAAACAGGTAGTTTGTGATTTTTCATTTATTTTAAGAGGTTTGTTATGAGTCAAATCGTTGATATTAAGGCCAGAGAAGTATTAGATTCTCGTGGTAATCCTACTGTTGAAGCTGATGTTATTTTAGCTGATGGTTCTGTAGGTTCAGCGTGTGCACCGTCTGGTGCCTCTACCGGTTCTCGTGAAGCTTTAGAATTACGTGATGGCGATAAAAGTCGCTACCTAGGCAAAGGTGTATTGAAAGCGGTTGCAGCGGTAAACGGTCCTATCCGTGATGCTTTGATCGGCAAAGATGCCCTTGCTCAAGCAGAACTAGATCAGATTATGATTGATCTGGATGGCACAGAAAACAAATCTACTTTTGGTGCGAACGCTATCTTGGCTGTTTCTTTGGCAGCAGCCAAAGCCGCAGCGACTTCTAAGAAAGTGCCTCTGTATGCTCATATTGCTGACATCAACGGCACGCCAGGCGTTTACTCAATGCCTGTGCCTATGATGAACATCATTAATGGTGGTGAGCACGCAGATAACAACGTTGATATTCAAGAGTTCATGATTCAGCCTGTTGGTGCGCCAAACTTTCGCGAAGCATTACGTTACGGTGCTGAAATCTTTCATGCGCTGAAAAAAGTATTGAGCGATCGTGGTTTAAGTACAGCAGTTGGTGATGAAGGTGGTTTTGCCCCTGATTTGTCATCTAATGCTGAAGCATTGGCTGTTATTAAAGAAGCCGTTGCAGCAGCAGGTTACGAGCTAGGTAAAGACATCACTTTGGCGATGGATTGTGCTGCCTCTGAGTTTTACGACAAAGAAGCAAATATCTACAACCTTAAAGGTGAAGGTAAGAAATTCACGTCTGAAGAGTTTAACTTCTTCTTACAAGACCTTACTAAGCAGTATCCGATTGTTTCTATCGAAGACGGTCTTGACGAGTCAGACTGGGATGGCTTCGCTCATCAAACTAAATTAATGGGCGATAAAATCCAATTAGTGGGTGATGATCTTTTTGTTACCAACACTAAGATTTTGAAACGTGGCATTGATAACGGTATTGCGAACTCAATCTTAATCAAGTTTAACCAAATCGGTTCTTTAACTGAGACGTTAGCAGCTATTAAGATGGCAAAAGACGCTGGTTTTACCGTTGTTATTTCTCACCGTTCTGGTGAGACAGAAGACGCGACTATTGCAGATCTTGCAGTAGGCACAGCAGCAGGCCAAATTAAGACGGGTTCCTTATGTCGTTCTGATCGTGTTGCTAAGTACAACCAATTGCTTCGCATTGAAGAGCAATTAGGTGGTAAAGCACCGTACAAAGGTCTTTCTGAGATCAAAGGTCAGGCTTAATCTCGTCTGACTTAAAAAAGGGAGAACTTGGTTCTCCCTTTTTTGTTTTTTTGCTTTAATTCCTTTGTTAAAAAGCTTTGCAAGACGTTAACTGCGAGGTAGTTTTATCAAATCTCGGAAGAGAGGAATGTTTTATTTTAGGTTTGAGGGTGTTATGGCACGTTTGTTAATTGTCTTCTTTGTCTGTGCTGTGGGTTATCAATCTTATCACCTATATTTTGGTGAGCAGGGCGTTAAGCGACAGGAAGAGCTAGCAAAGCAGATCGCCTATCAAGAACGGATTAACTTACGACTGAAACATCGAAATCAAGCGCTTCGAGCTCAGGTTCACGATCTTCGCCAGGGTGAAGAGGCGGTAGAAGAGCATGTTCGCAGTGAGCTTCAGTATATCAAAGATGGTGAAGTGTTTTATCGCATGGTGAATAAAAAATGATCGAACCTTTGTGGGTTATCATTCCCGCAGCAGGTGTTGGGCAACGTATGCAAGCGAATTGCCCAAAACAATACCTTTCTCTTGCAGGACAAACCATTCTAGACCGCACGATAGATATTTTCACTTCACACCCACTTATCGCTGGTGTGTTGATTGGTATTGGTGAAAATGACGCATACTGGCCAGATTCAAAATGGCGACAAGACGATCTAGTTCATAGTTTTGTTGGTGGCAAGGAACGAAGTGACACCGTACAGAAAGGATTACGCTATTTGTTGGATACAGTCGGTGTGCAACAACAAGATGTCTTGGTTCATGATGCTGCGCGTCCTCTGTTAAGCCAGGCCGCGTTAAATCGCATTATTCAACATCATTCAGATCAAGGTGCGTTACTGGCAATGCCGGCGAAAGAAACGGTGAAACGTCAAGTGATAGGCATGCCATCGGTTGGTGAGACTCTGGACCGAAATACAATCTGGCTCGCTCAGACTCCTCAGAAATTTCCTGCCCAAGCCCTATTGGATGCTTTGGAAAAAGCTCAAACTCAAGGGGTCGTAGTGACAGATGAGTGCTCCGCCATGGAATTTGTTGGTTGGCACCCAGATCTTGTTGTCGGAGAAAACTGCAATATTAAAATTACATTACCAGAAGACCTATTGATCGCAGAGGCGCTTTTTTCTTATCTTTCAGGTTCTAATCTTCCGAATTGAAGCGGTTCAAGTTTAAACAGTAAGTGCAATTCATAGCACAGGAGTAGTTATCATGATTCCGTTCCGAATTGGTCATGGCTTTGATGTTCATAAATTTGGTGAAGGTGATCACCTTGTCATTGGCGGTGTTTCTATCCCTTACTCCAAGGGCTTGATTGCTCATTCTGATGGTGATGTAGCATTACATGCTTTGACTGATGCCTTGTTAGGCGCCGCTGCATTGGGTGACATAGGAAAGCATTTTCCTGATACAGATGCTGCTTTTTCTGGTGCAGATAGCCGAATTTTATTAAAGCGTGCTTATCAGGAAATACAAGCTCTTGGTTTTTACGTGGGCAATGTTGATGTCACTATTATTGCTGAAGCTCCAAAGATGCGTCCTCATATTGATGCTATGCGTGCCAACATTGCTGAAGACTTAACGGTCGATATTAGCGTGGTAAATGTCAAAGCAACGACAACGGAAAAACTTGGCTTTACGGGTCGCAAAGAAGGCATTGCGGTTGAAGCGGTTGCACTTATTTTTAATAAAGCTCTTTTAAATCAAGGTAATGTATGAATACCGAATGGCGATACGCTTGGTCTAAGCCAACTGTTACAGGGGATTTGAAGACCCATGTACAAGACTTTTACGTCGAAGAGCAGTTAGGCTTCGAGCCTGATGGCAAAGGCGAGTTTTGCTTTGTGTTTATTGAGAAAGAAGGGGTGAATACCGACTTTCTTGCCAAACGTTTGGCTCAAATCGCAGGAATAGCACCGAATAAAGTGACTTACAGTGGCGTAAAAGATCGTCATGCTTGTACGCGTCAGTGGTTTTGTTTGCATGTTCTGAATCAAGAGCCTGATTTATCAACGATTCAAGAAGCCTTTAGAGAGCCGGAGAACGTGCGAGTTATTGCGCAGTTACGTCATTCTAAAAAGCTTCGAACAGGCGCACATTTAGCAAATCGCTTTGTTATTCGATTACGAAGTGTGAGTGGTGATTTGGACGAACTAGAAGGGCGCTTGAATTTGATAAAACAAGCGGGTGTGCCCAACTATTATGGGCCACAGCGCTTTGGAATAAACGGTAATAATTTGCATAACGGCCAAGATTTTGTCCTTAAAGGGCGGCAAAGTCGCCGTAAATTATCAAAGACAGAGTCCTTTTGGTTATCCGCAATTCGCTCTTGGTGCTTCAATGAGGCATTAAGTGATCAAGTGGAAAACGGTATGTGGATGCGCTTATGTGATGATGATATTGCTCAGTTTCAACACAAAGATGAGCAATTCCGAGTGAAAGAAGTTGATGCCTTGATGCATTTGAGCGTTTTACGCGGGACGGTAAGCCCTGTTTTACCTATGATTAGCGAAGGTTGGGAGGCCGGCACAGGTCCTCAGAGAGAGCGAGTTATGAAGGCTTCCCTATCTGAGCGCATGGATTTGGTTGAGGCTCTCATTGCGTTTGATCTTTCTAGGGACAGTCGTCTAGCGCGTCTTGTGCCGATGAATATGGCGTGGGAATTGCTTAGAGAGAAAGAAGGGAATGCGCAGTTGATTGTGGAGTTCTCTCTACCAAAAGGGTGTTTTGCGACTAGCTTGTTGCGCGAAATGATTGATTATACGGATAAGTCAGCTGAGAAATACCATGAGAATATTGATCGCTAATGACGATGGCCTTGATGCCCTTGGCATACAAACGCTGGCTAGGCATTTAGAACGTGAATACGAAATTTTAGTCGTAGCGCCAGACCGCAATCGTAGTGGTGCTAGTAACTCGTTGACTTTGTCCCGTCCGGTACAGCCTATTATGGTTGAAGAAGGGCGCTACCGTGTCGATGGTACGCCAACCGATTGCGTCAATCTTGCGTTGTCAGGTGTTATCGATGGTGACGTGGATCTGGTTGTGTCAGGGATCAATCATGGTGCCAATTTAGGTGATGATGTTATTTATTCTGGTACGGTTGCTGCTGCAATGGAAGCACGGCATTTAGGGCGACCAGCGCTGGCGGTGTCTTTAGTTGGCAATCAGCATTTTGAAACAGCCGCCAAGGTCATTATGATGCTTTTAAAGGATTCACACACCCTTGCTTTGCCAGCCGGTATTCTATTGAATATTAATGTCCCTGATGTCCCATATAGTGAGCTAAAGGGGGTGCAGGTGACACGCCTTGGTTATCGGCATAAGGCGCAAGCGCCTATCTCAGCTCAGCATCCCAGAGGTTTGCCTAGTTTTTGGATTGGTGCCTTGTCTGAACCTCATGACATGTCAGAAGGAACCGACTTTTTCGCTGTAAATCACAGCTATGTTTCTATTACGCCAATTCATACGGATATGACGTGTTATGAAGCGAAATCTCCTCTCGAAAAATGGACAGACACTATAACGTTATGAGCTTGAACGATCTCAATTGGTTAGTTTCAAACACTGAACCCAAAGCTTCTAAGATGGTTGATCAACTTCGAGAGCATGGGATTAGCCATGAAGAATTATTGGCTCTGATGGGGTCTATTCCTCGCCATGAGTTTGTGGAGCCGGCGTTTTCGCATTTGGCTTACTCTGCAACGCCACTTCCTATAGGACGCAGTCAAACCATTAGTCAGCCGCTTACTGTCGCGAGGATGAGTGAGTGGCTGTTGGCGCACTCTCGACTTGGTCGCGTGTTGGAAATTGGCACCGGATCGGGTTATCAGACACGCATTTTGTCGCATTTTTTTAATAAAGTTCATACCGTCGAACGTCACGAGCCGCTTCATTTACTTGCAAAAAAGCGTTTGTCTTCGATGGGGGTTAAGAATGTCGAGTATTTATTTGGTGATGGGCAAACAGGATGGCCAAATAAGGTAGAAATGGATGCCGTAATTATTACCGCGATGGCTAGTAAAATACCGTTAGCCTTGACCGAATGTTTGAAGCAGCAAGGTATTTTAATTATGCCGATTGATCATCCAAGCCCGCAGATAGGATGTTGGCGTAAAGAAGGTGATCGCTGGAAATGCCTAGGAACAGAACCTGCGTATTTTGTGCCCTTATTAGAAGGAATGGAACATGCCTAAATGGCTTAGAGTGTACTTGAGTGGTGTATTAATGGGAGCGGCAGATGTTGTTCCTGGTGTCTCTGGGGGAACCATTGCTTTTATTTTAGGTGTTTATGATCGACTTATTAATGCGTTAAGTGGCGTGAATAAAGCCAGTTTGATTATGTTAAGTAAAGGCGATTTTAAAGGTTTGTGGAAGCACTTTGATGGTACGTTTTTATTATCGTTAGGGGCTGGTATTGTCACCAGTATTTTTTTGCTGGCGGGCTTGATTACTCATTTGTTAGCCGTATACCCAAGTTATTTATGGAGTTTCTTTTTTGGCTTGATTCTAGCCTCTGCGTATTTCTTAATTAATCAAATTACTGGGTTTTCTTGGCGGCATTTTGCTGGGCTTGTCGTTGGTGTGGTCGTTGGTGCTAGCTTGTCATTACTTGTCCCTACTCAGGTAAGTACATCGTATGTCATGGTCTTTTTTTCTGGCATGATTGCGATTTGTGCCATGATTTTGCCCGGTATCTCTGGCAGCTTTTTATTGTTAATGCTGGGAATGTATGGATTTATTCTTTCAGCCATTAAGAGCTTCGATGCTGCTGTTATTCTTGTCTTTGCTGCGGGCGCTTTGATCGGTCTGCTCACTTTTTCTAAAATTCTTCATTATTTGCTAAATCATGTGAGGTCCATGACTTTGTCATTTCTTACGGGTGTTATGCTGGGGGCTTTAGTTAAAGTATGGCCTTGGAAAGTGACGGATACATGGAGTGTTATTGGTGATAAAAAGCTTCCGTTGGAAGAGCACCTTGTTTTACCTTGGAACTTATTAAACTTTCATTGGCCAACAGATTTTCTAATGCCGCTTGTGTTTGTCTGTATAGGGTTTATGAGTGTTATTCTCATTTCTTACATAATTTTACGAAATTCGACAAATAGTAATAATTAGTCGAAATTGAATACTGGGGTAAAGAATTATCTTTCGCTGCGTCTTAAAAAATTATGGATTTTCATTGTCGGCTTGGCAAATAAGTTGGCTTGTTCTTTTGTGTTTTTTGTTGTCTGGATGCTCGTATGAACTGCTCCATTATCCTGACAAGGGTAGCCGCACTTATGCCTCCAATAATGCCAGCGTTTCGTCCATCCCTTCATCTGGCATTCACCGTGTTAAAAGTGGTGAAACCCTGTTTTCCATTGCTTTTCGCTATGGCTTGGATTATAGAGAACTTGCTGAAGCAAACAAAATAGACGCTCCATATATCATTTATCCTAAGCAAAAAATTCGTCTAAAGGGTACGCAAAAAACGTCATCTAGTGTTGCTAATAATTCGAAATCAAGTATTCCTTTAATTGTATCAAAAACAAAGAATACTCCCTCTAAACCAGCTCCAGTTGTACCTGTTAAGTCGGCTAGTAATGTTTCTAAAAGCGACACGAAAGACGAGAAAATCTCAGGTGATTGGGCTTGGCCGGTGGATGGAAACGTCACTAGGGGGTTTTCAAATGCCGGCGTTAGTAGTAAAGGTATAGACATAAAAGCTGAAAAGGGAACTTTAGTTAAGGCGGCGGCTAATGGAACAGTTGTTTATGCTGGTAGCGGTCTTATTGGTTATGGAAATCTTGTCATTGTGAAGCACAACGATGTGTATCTTAGTGCTTATGCTTACAACGAAAGAATATTGGTAAAAGAAAAGCAAAATGTTCGAGCAGGTGACTCTCTTGCTGTTATTGGTGGTAAGGGAGATGATAGACCACTACTTCATTTTGAGGTGCGTCGAGATGGTCAGCCTATTGATCCGCTAGATGTTTTGCCCAAAATGAATTAAGCGAAATTAGCGTTTTAAGGAGGGGACATGAAGTTTGCAAATAGGGATAAAGAAGCAGCTAAGGTTTCGAATGTTGGGGACTTTGATCTTGATACACTGGATGATGATGTCGTTGAGGATGATGTCTTAGACGAAGATTTGGTTGATGAAGAGTTTGAATCAGCGGTAAGTGCTCGATATGCTGACGCTGATTCTAGTCGCAACCTTGACGTTACACAGATGTATTTGAGTGAAATTGGCTTTTCTCCACTACTTACTGCCGAGGAAGAGGTGTATTTTTCTCGCCTTTCTCTAAAAGGCGATCCGAAAGCGCGTAAGCGCATGATTGAAAGTAATTTACGTTTGGTTGTTAAGATCTCTCGGCGTTATCTAAATCGAGGACTATCTCTGTTAGATTTGATCGAGGAAGGTAATCTAGGCTTGATTCGGGCTGTGGAGAAGTTTGACCCAGAGCGTGGGTTTAGATTTTCGACTTATGCAACTTGGTGGATACGACAAACAATTGAGCGCGCTATCATGAATCAAACGAGAACTATCCGTTTGCCTATTCATGTGGTCAAAGAGCTGAATGTTTATTTGCGTGCTGCTCGTGAGTTAACGCAAAAATTAGATCATGAGCCTAGTGCTGAAGAAATTGCAGACATGCTAGATTGTCCTGTCGCAGATGTGCAAAAGATGCTTGGTCTAAATGAAAAAATTAGCTCAATTGATGCGACATTCGGTGGGGAGAATAACGATAAGAGTCTGGTTGAGATTTTAGCGGATACTCTTCATCAAGGCCCAGAGGCTGATCGCCAAGACGGTGATGTTTTACATAGTATTGAGCTTTGGCTAGACGAGTTGAGTGAGAAGCAATGTGAGGTCATCACACGGCGTTTTGGCTTACGTGGGCACGAAGCGAGCACGTTAGAGCATGTGGGGGCTGAAATCGGTTTAACGCGTGAGCGTGTTCGTCAAATTCAAGTTGAGGCATTGCGAAAGCTGCGTTTGATTATGGATAAAGAAGGTTTGTCATTAGACGATGTGATTCGGTTTGATGACTAGATCCTTTTTATGAAATTTAGAACATAAAAAAGCCCTATTTTAATGAATTGACCCTCAATAGTTGGATATTCCAATTACTGGGGGTCTTTTTATGTTTGGCTTTTGTATCAATAGATCACAATGTGCTGTCTTCTTGCTCTTCGGGGCTAGTAATATCAAGAATATGCTGATGAACTTGTTGTTTATATTTATCTGACATGCCTTTTACTTCATAGGCTAATATTTCTTTATCATTATCTTCAATGACTTCAGGTAGACCTGTGAATACACGATTTTGGATATGAGATAGAGTGAAAATGTCGTCGCTAATAACCAAAGTGTTCATGCTTTCAGACTTGCTGAGTTGATGAATGTTTACCAACAGCGTTTCTATTCTATCTGGTTCAAAGCAATTTTCTTTCACCATATTGGTAACTTGAGTGTTGCCTTGATGTAACCCTAAATGAAAGTTTAGTTTAGGTGTGTCTGTGTAGAGTTCATTTTCTAATAACTTATTGACTAAGCCTAAAAATAGTTGCGCTGTACTGACGGCGTTAATGTAAAGATTATCTTCACAGTCATGCGCACTAAAAAGCACGATTGCCGAATCGTTTTTGTACTGATGAACCTGACCTAAGTAGATCTCGCTAGCCTGAAATATTGCTCGATAAATTGGTGTTAGTAAGTTGGCTACTTGCAAGGGTGTCATGTCTTTGTGCCATTCTTCTAGATTAAGAATGTCGAAATAGAGAACACAGCTACGTTGCCTAGATTCTTCGAATATAGCGTCAAAGTTTATTTCAAATTGGGGTTTTGCCACTGGCGAGATAGCTTCTTCTGTTTTTACCGGCTTTTCTATTTCTTCTTTTGGTTTTTCAGTGGATCGAATCGTTTCAACTGCTCTAAATAGTGCTTTGGCTTCTTTGTAAATTGGAGAAGATAGCTCGTTTGGTTTTCGTCCCTTGCTGTAGTTTGAAAGGGCTGAAGCGGCTTCATTGATCGGTGCAAAAAGCCATTTTGTAATTAAAATAACCAACAGTAATGCAATGGTACATACAAATATGGCGACACCAATTAACAGGTTATTTAGGTGCTGTAATGTTGCTTGAGCCGGCGTTTTGTCTAGCGTAATTAATACATGGCCAACAATCTCGTCTCTAAACTTTATGCTTGAGCTATAGACTCTGCGAGTATCGCTAGGTCGAAAGTCTTGTTCTGATTGCATGCCTGAGTTTCCACTGCTTGCTTCTGCTAGTAGTTCGTCTTTTTTGTTGAAGACTCGAGCACTCAAAATATTGTCATCAACAACGAGGCGGTTCAGCAACACATTCAAGCTTAATAAATCGTTGTTTAAGATGGACTGTGTCGCATTGAATGCGGCTTGAGTTGCTAAGCTGCTGCCTAATACTTCTGTTTGCTGAGATAAGTAGTTGCCTAGCGCATGTGTCATCGTATACCAAAAAATACAAACGGTTAGGATGATTAGCGAGATAAAGGTGGCAACAGTGATGGCTGACGCACTCAGTTTTTTGCGTATAAATGCAGTGATAGCCTTGGTTTTCGATTGGGTGTCCATTAACTTCCTTTGGGGTAACTCGTGGAACAATGACTAAAGTATACACATCATAACGGCTGTTTTCTGAATTCTTTAAAGTAGAACAGGTGCTTAGCGAAAAGAAAACGATTTGCTATAGTAGGCGTCTTATTGAATTAGGAGCGTTTATGTCTGCCAGTATTACTCTTATCGGTTCTTTGACACCTGAATATCTTGAAAAATTTAACGCTTGGCTAGACTTGCGGAGTTTGCAAGGGCCTATTCGCTTGCTGTCAGATGCCCAAGACGCAATCTCTGTGGCGCAAGTCAAGGTAGATGGTGGTGCACTTAACCCCGTTTCTATTCGTTCTGAGCTGTTAACTTTATCTAATGATACTGGAATTGATCATATTTATCAGTCATCAACTCTGGACATTAAAACGCCAGGTGTTGCTGTTTTTGATATGGATTCTACCCTTATTAAGGCTGAAGTGATGGATGAATTAGCGGTAGAGGCTGGCATTGGCGAGCAAATCTCTGCTGTTACGGCGAGCGCAATGCGTGGCGAAATTGATTTTGTAGAAAGCTTTGTACAGCGCCTAGCTTTACTTAAAGGCCTAAGCAGTGACGTAATGGACGGTGTTTATAACAGAATTCAGCACATGGACGGTATTTCAACCTTGCTGAAGGTGTTGCATCATTATGGATGGCATACGGCGATTTTGTCTGGTGGCTTTACTTACTTTGCCGATCGCGTCCAAGCGGAATATGATATGTCTGAAGTGCATGCGAATGTGTTAGAAATTCAAAATGATGAGCTAACTGGCAAACATTTAGGCGAAATCGTTGATGGTGAGCGTAAGAAACTTTTGTTGACAAGTATTGTGGCGAAGCAAAATGTTGATTGGCAGCAGACGATTGCTTGTGGTGATGGCGCTAATGATTTGTTGATGCTTAATCATGCCGCTTTGGGTGTTGCTTTACACGCTAAGCCCTTGGTTCGAGAGCAGGCGCCGTGTCCGATGAGCAATCTTGGTCTAGATGGGATTTTGTACTTGCTTGGTATGACGTCTGCGCAAATTCGAGAGCTGTCTTTGTAATCATTATTCTGGCTGTGGGCTTTTTCGCTATTTAAAGTACAACGTAATTTTTTGTGCTTACGATAGAGACTGCTATTGTCACCCTTAAAAGCTTGTTATGATTCTGAGTTATAATTATAACAAGCTTGCTTGAGGTGTTGTTTTGTCAGAAATCCGATTGTCTGATATAGACTTAAATCTATTGTATGTTTTTCAAGTTTTAATTGAAGAGCTGAACGTGACCAAAGCCGCTACTCGGCTCAATGTTTCCCAGCCTGCTGTCAGTCGGTCATTGTCACGTTTACGAGATGTATTCGATGATCCTCTGTTTATTCGAACTTCACACGGTTTATCCGCCACAGCTAAAACGCAAGACTTGGCTCCACTTTTGTCGGACACATTAAAGGGACTTGAAAGTCTCATTCAACCCAGTGAATTCATTCCTCAAAGTAGTAAGCGTCGGTTTACCTTATCAACCACAGATTTTGGCACATTAACTGTCTTGCCTAAAATACTGGATCAATTTCGACAAAAAGCGCCGGATGCAATATTGGACGTAAAATCTTGGAATGAAGATATGGTAGCCGAATTAGATCAAACGAATATCGATGTGGCTGTCGCTGTTTTGTCCAAAGAACCGCCAGCCGGTATTCGTGCGATGCGTTTGAAGAGTGATCGTATGGTCTGTTTGGCTCGTAAAGATCATCCTGGGATTGAAAATAAATTAACATTAGAAAGTTATTTGCAAGCAAGTCATGTGCAAGTAGTGTTAGGTCGTCGAGAGTATTTCGCAGTTGATCGAGAGCTGGAAAAAATGGGTCATAAGCGTCATGTTTCGGTGCATTTACCTAATTTTGTACCGGCAGCAAGAGTTGTAATGGACAGTGATTTATTGTTGACGGTTCCAAAGCTGTTTGCTGAAGATATGGCGGCGACAGTATCTGAAATTGTCGTACATGAATTGCCTTTTGTTTCGCGCGAATTTGACTATTCAATGATTTGGCATGAGCGTTTCCAACATGACGCTGCCCATGTTTGGTTTCGTGGATTATTGCGACAGGCTTTTCTTGATGCCTCGGTATAATCTAGATGCTCTAAGCTTATTAAGACGGGCTTGATAAGCGAGTTATCCATTCTTTTGTTAATACTTCCACTAAGCTATAGCGTCTAAGCGTCATGGCTTCTTCTAAATCAGCAAAATTTTCGTCTAGATAATCATGCAGAATTCGATCTCTTAAAACGATTAGCGATCTAATTTGTTCCGCTTGTTCATAAGTAACCTCTTTATGGGTGATCAGCGCGTTTAATACTTTTTTGCGCGAAGATATTTCGGTTTTGTAATGGTGTTTCAAAACATAACGAGCTAGGTCCAGCATGGAAGCAACAAGTAGCTGAAATGAATGTTCTATCACCATGGTTTCATCTTTCGAATATTCGACAACTTTTGCTCCTTTTCGAAAAGCATCGAGCCGCTTGATCATGGTGTGTTGATGCTCATATAGGGAATTTTCCCATTCGACGTCTCTCATATTATTCGCCTCTTTTGAATGCTGGTTGTTGTTAGTGCCTATCAAATCAAGAGAGCAGCCTGCTGATTTTTCAGAATGCTGCTCTCTTAGTCTAGGTGAGTTATGAAGAAAGAGGGAAGTTAGAAGCCTGAGAAAGGATAAAAAGAATAAGAATGACCGTATTCGACTTGTGTATTAGCTTTGATGTGCAGGTAACCTTGGCTTTCAGACGCAGCGAGCAGGGCGCCAGAGCTTTGTTGTGGGTGGGCGTAAGCCATTCCATCTTTACCAATGGAAACTCTTAAGAACTCATCTCGTTGGATTGCTTTATTTTGGTTAAAACCTGCGTCTACAGGATAAGACTTGGGAAGTTCCGCAACTTGGCCTGCACAGATGGACAGCAAAAGGCGAGCGAACCAATGATAGGTTACTAACGTTGAGCTTGGGTTTCCGGGTAAGCCAAGAAAAGGAATGCCTTGAAGCGTAGCGTGAACAAGTGGTTTGCCAGGCTTAATGGCTATTTTCCATAAATGTACTTTGCCGAGTTTTTCCAAGGCGCCTTTTACATGGTCTTCTTCGCCAACAGAAACACCGCCAGACGAAAGAATAACATCACAGGATTGCGTCAAAGTTTTTATGGCTATTTTTGTGTCTTCGGGTGTATCAGCTGCATGTAAACATTGGCTAACGTTATGACCAGCTTGAGTGACAAGCGCGCTTAACATTGGGCCATTTGAATTATAGATTTGGCCCTCTTTTAGTTTCTCACCAGTAGGAATCAGCTCATCGCCTGTTGTGAGGATACCGACATTCAACTGTTTGTAGACAATGACCTCTGTGATACCAAGGCTAGACAAAAGACCAATGTGTATTGGCGTAATTTTCTCACCTGCCTTAACAACCGTTTGACCGATCTGCATATCTTGCCCTAACGGTCGAATATTGTCGGAAGACGTCGGTTGTTTAGTAAAGATGACCTTGTCACCTTCTAACTCGGCGTTTTCCTGCATAACAACGGTATCAGCGCCGGAAGGAATATTTGCACCTGTGAAAATACGAGCACAGGTGCCTGGCATTAAAGGCTGAGGATGCTGGCCAGCGGCAACACGTTGACTAACGGTAAAGCGTTTGCCATCTTGCCAATCTTGGCAGGCAAGTGCGTATCCATCCATTGCACTGTTGTCATAAGGTGGGACAGAAATTCCGGCAACCACGTTGGTTGCTAGAGTACGCCCAACAGCCTTTATGAGAGGGATTGTCTGCTGTTCTACACGAACACTAGCGCTGCGCTTAATTTCTTCTAGGGCGTCCTCAAAGGCGAGCAAAGTGGCCATGTCCGTTATGCCTCATGTTGGTTGGTGTACGGGCCTATCAGCATGCTGACAAAATTACAGGGCCTATGAGAAGCATTAAGTTGCTCTTCTAAAATACCATTCCATGCGGTTTTACAAGCACCAGTGGAGCCTGGCAAACAGAAAATAAGTGTTTGATTGGCCAATCCAGCAATAGCGCGTGACTGAATAGTGGATGTGCCAATTTCTGTGTAAGAGATTTGTCGAAACAGTTCACCAAAGCCTTCGATGTTTTTATCAAACAGCGGTGTCATGGCTTCTGGTGTGCTATCACGCGAATAAAATCCGGTTCCACCTGTGATTAGCACAACATGGGTATCTTGATCTGCAATCCAGTTAGAAACGACGGCACGCATTTGATAAACGTCGTCTTTAACGAGTTTTCTTTCATTCAGTGTGTGACCTGCTGTAGTTAATAGCTCAATTAGAGCATCACCAGATGTGTCCTCAGCAATGGATCGTGTATCGGAAACAGTTAGGACACTGATATTTAATGGTCGAAAAGGTGTTGGTGTTTTAGCCATGGGGATTCCTTGTTTAGCCTCCGGTTGCGCTCATGAAACGTAAAATTTGCGGAGCTTCATCGAGATTAAAATGATGTTTTTCTGGTTTGAGTGCTAGCGCCTCAATAATGGCGTTTTTTAGTTCTGTTGAGTCATGATGTTTTGACCCTAAAGTCGTTGAACAATATGAACTATCACGTAGTACGGTTCTTAAATCTTTTGAGTGCTCATTGCCTAGGCAGAGTAATAAGCGGCCTTCGGCCGTCAGTCTGACACGATTGCAAGTGTCGCAGAAGTTATGGCTGTGTGGTGAAATAACACCGATTTTATGATCATAACCAGCCACTTGATAATAGCGTGTCGGTCCGCTGGTGGTGATTGAACTCGGTGTGAGCTCATAGTGCTCGCTAAGCGCATCGATGACATTGTCGCTAGATAGATAAGTTGCAGCACGATTGTGGTCGGTGATCACGCCAAGCGGCATTTCTTCAATAAAGCTGATGTCCATTTTGTGATCTAAAGCAAATTTAGCAAGATCGAAAAGCTCATCATCATTATGGTTCTTCAGCATGACGCTGTTAATTTTTAAGCGCTTAAAAGGCAATCTACTGGCGGCTTCTATACCGTCGATCACTTGTTGGAATTTGTCCCGGCGAGTTAGGGCGTAAAATCGCTCGGCTTTTAATGTGTCTAGGCTGATGTTAATTCGTGATACGCCTACGTCGAGAAGGCTTTGTGCCATTTTATAAAGCTGAGAACCATTGGTGGTTATAGTGAGCTCTTCTAAACCGTCAGTGTTGGCTATTTGCTCTATAGCCCAAAGGATGTTTTTGCGTACCAAAGGTTCGCCACCCGTAATTCTAATTCGCTTGGTACCCATGGATATGAAGGTTTTTGCCACATGAACAATTTCTTCTAAAGATAGTATATGGTCTCTAGGCATAAAGGTGACATCTTCGTCCATACAATAGGTACAGCGAAAATCGCATCGATCGGTGACAGAGATGCGTAGATAGTCTATTTTTCGACCAAATGGATCAATTAAAGCGGACGTGACCAAGAAAAAGTTACCCCATAAATTAAGTGTTCATCAAAGCAAAAAAATGTCTATTTAGCAAAAGCTAAAAAAATTTAGATCATATTCTTAGTATTATCATACTTTATAAGGTTTTTTTGTTCAGGCTGCCGTATTAAACACGACATAATACGGATAATTATTGAAGCTGGAGGGCTGTTGTGAATCAGGTCGTTAATAATCTTATTGGTTTGTTAAAGTTAGAGCGTGTGTCGGCGACTCAGTTTATAGGCCGTAGTCAAGACATTGGTTTTCCTAAGCTCTTTGGTGGGCAGGTTATTGGCCAAGGTTTGAGTGCGGCTACTCAGACAGTTGAAGGACGGTTTCCTCATTCACTACATTGTTATTTTTTGCGCCCAGGGGATTCATCTCACCCTATTGAATACGAAGTCGAAACCGTTCGTGATGGAAGGAGTTTTAGTGTTCGACGAGTGATTGCCTCACAATTTGGGAAAAGTATTTTAGCGATGACGGTATCTTTTCATATTGAGGAAGAAGGTTTGGCTCATCAAGAGGCTATGCCAAATGTTCCCGGGCCTGAATCGTTTAAATCCGAATTATCACTCTATCGAGAACATGCTGATGAAATTCCGTCTAAAGTGCGAGATTTATTCACGGCAGATCGCCCCATTGAGTATCGAATAGTCGAGAATCAAAACCCATTTCGTCCGCGGCCAGGGATTGCGAAACGTCATATGTGGATTCGTAGTGTGTCAGCTTTGCCTGACGATGCGTTAATCCATCAATCTATGCTGGCTTACACAACAGATTATGGTTTTATTGAAACCGCATTGATGCCTCATGGTATTTCAATTGGAAGTCCTTACCTTACTGCTGCAAGTTTGGATCATGCTATTTGGTTTCATCGACCATTTAGATTGGATGAATGGTTGCTTTATGTAGCGGATTCGCCATCGGCCGATTCGGGAAGAGGATTTGTTCGCGGACAAATTTTTAATCAGAAAGGAGAGTTGGTAGCGTCAACCGCTCAAGAAGGCTTGTTGCGTTACTCTTGTTAGCTGTCAAAGGTTGTGCTGTTGTAATGCCCAGATAATGTGCTCCTTCACTAATTCAGAAGCGTGAGGGAGTGCATTTTTGAGTGTTTGGATAGTGTCTGTGCTGGTGGGGGCATTGCCTAGTGCAACAGCGATGTTTCGGCGCCAATTTTCAAATCCTGTACGACGAATAGGTGAGCCTTCGGTATTTTTTAAGAAGGTTGCTTCATCCCACTCAAATAATTCAACCAGATCCGCTGAATCCAGGTTGTGTCTTGGTTGGAAATCATCTTCTTCAGTGTATTTGGCGAACTTGGTCCAAGGGCAAACCAGCTGACAATCATCGCAGCCAAAAATACGATTGCCCATTTTGCCGCGCAGCTCTTCTGGAATGGAGCCTTTATGTTCAATGGTAAGATAAGAAATGCACTTTCCTGCATCCAGCACCCAAGGCTCGACAAAGGCATCAGTTGGACACTGAGTTAGGCAGGCCGTGCAGCTACCGCAATGCCTTGTCTCAGTTGGCTTATCGACAGGAAGTGGCAGGTTAGTAAATATTTCACCGAGTAAAAACCAGCTGCCCGCTTTTGGCGTTAGTAATAAGGTGTTTTTGCCAATCCAGCCCATGCCGGCTTGTTCCGCAATTTGTCTTTCCAGAATAGGCGCGCTATCTACAAAAGCTCTGTAGCCATGATCGCCAACTTGTTGCTCTATTTTCTTAGCCAATTGAGTGAGGCGTTTACGAATCAGCTTATGGTAATCACGTCCCAGAGCATAGCGAGCAATATAGGCTTTGTCTTTGGTTTGTAATCGTTTAACTGTTTCGACGGACTGTGGCAAGTAATGCATGCGCAGGGAGATGACACGACGAGTACCTGGATGCAACTGTTCAGGGTAAAAGCGCATATCTCCATGATTAGCCAGATAATCCATACCAGCGTGATAGCCATTATCAAGCCATTTGTTAAAGTCGTCTTTATGCTGTGCTAGGTCGGGTTCAACGATACGCGCATCGGCAAAACCAAAATCATTCGCCCATGATTTAATATCATCAACAAGTTGGTTTAATTCTGTGGGTGTGGATAGAAAAGAAGGAAGCAAGATGAGTACCGAAACATTAGACGCTAGGCTAAAAATACAGCCTAGCGTGAAGAACAAAAATTAGTAAAGCTGAGAGTCGCCTTTAACGACATCCATCAAGAGTTTGATGAATTTTTTATCCGCTTCTGTGTGCTCTTCTTGGATTTTAATGGTGGTTTGGTTGGACACTTCTTCTGCAATGCGCTGGTAAGCATTCGGTTGGTTGATATTTTCTTTGGCAATACGGACTAATTCTCCAGCGAGCTCTGGATCCATAAGCATTTTACGAAAACAGCGTGAAAACTCATCAATAACTCGTTGTTGGTTAAGCTCATTAGCCATGGTAAAACTCCTAATCAATTTATGCCGCTATGACACCATGAAGCGTAGTTTAGAGCAAGTTTTTATACGCTTTGTGTTGACAAATCTGAGGCGCAAAGACAAAATGAAAAGCTATATAATTCGACGACACCCTGTCGATGACTCCTTTTTATGGGCCACTAGCTCATCTCAGTCAGATTCGTTCTGATAAGCACAAGTGTAGAATGACGCAATATTGTTATTTTACGCTTCTCCTCGCGAAAAGACGCGGGCAGTGTAAAAACTGCGATTTCTTGCGTTTGAGTGTTTCTTACTTTTAGATAAATGTTCCTTATTTATAAAAGTTACCTCAGTTAGTTTAGAAACTTCGTTCTATCAACTTTAATCTGTTTGTCTTATGCGGTTACAATAGCTGCACTAAAATTAAAAGACAGATAAATACTATAGAGGGTAACAAGGTGGAGTTATTATCCGGTGGTGAAATGATCGCCCGCTTCCTCAAAGATGAGGGAGTTGAATATATCTATGGTTATCCAGGTGGAGCCGCACTTCATATTTACGATGCTTTGCATCGTCAGTCTGACGTAAAGCATATTCTGGTTAGGCATGAACAAGCTGCTACGCACATGGCTGATGGCTATGCGCGCGCCACGGGAAAAGCGGGTACGGTTCTCGTGACTTCAGGTCCAGGTGCAACCAATACTGTTACTGGTATTGCGACAGCCTATATGGACTCTATTCCCATGGTCATTATTTGTGGTCAGGTTATGAGCTACCTGATCGGCGAAGATGCGTTCCAAGAAACCGATATGATTGGTGTATCTCGCCCAATTGTGAAGCACAGCTTCACGGTCAAACATCCATCTGAAATTCCTATGATCATGAAAAAGGCTTATCACATTGCTAGCACTGGTCGTCCAGGGCCTGTTGTGATTGATGTGCCAAAAGACATGACCATGCCAGGTGATAAATACGAATACAAATACCCAGAATCTGTTTCTATTCGCTCTTATACGCCCCCAACGAAAGGCCACAGCGGTCAAATTAAAAAAGCTGTTGAGCTTCTTCTTGCTGCCAAGCGCCCAATCATCTATGCCGGTGGTGGCGTCATCATGGGCGGTGCATCTGATTTGCTAGTAAAACTGGCGAAATCATTGAATGTTCCTGTTACTAACACACTGATGGGCTTGGGCGGATACCCAGGAACCGATAAGCAGTCTGTTGGTATGCTGGGCATGCATGGCTCTTACGAAGCGAATATGACAATGCATCACAGCGATGTGATTTTGGCTGTTGGCGCTCGCTTTGATGACCGTGTAACGAATGACCCGGATAAATTCTGCCCTGGCGCGAAAATCATTCATATTGATATCGACCCTGCTGCTATCTCTAAAACCATCAGAGCAGATGTGCCAATTGTTGGTCCTGTTAATCAGGTTTTGGAAGAGATGCTGTCTTTGGTTGATGGTCAAAGTTCAAACACTGAAGCGCTTGTAGGCTGGTGGAAGCAAATCAATGAATGGCGTTTAGTGCACGGTGGTCGTTACGATACTAGTAGCGAAAAGATCAAGCCCCAGGCTGCAGTCGAAGCTTGCTGGCGTGCTACTAAAGGTGATGCCTTTGTTGCGTCTGACGTAGGTCAGCATCAAATGTTTGCGGCGCAGTACTATAAATTCGATAAACCTAACCGTTGGGTTAATTCCGGTGGTTTGGGTACGATGGGATTTGGTCTTCCTGCGGCGATGGGCGTGAAGATGAGCTTCCCTGAAGAAACCGTAGTATGTGTAACGGGTGAAGGTAGTATTCAAATGAATATTCAAGAGCTTTCAACCTGTTTGCAATACGGTTTGCCAGTGAAAATCTTGTGTTTGAATAATGGCTACTTGGGCATGGTCCGTCAGTGGCAAGACATGAACTATGAAGGTCGTTACTCAAACTCCTACATGGATTCATTGCCTGACTTTAAAGTATTGATGGACGCTTATCGCCATAAATACGTTGAAATTCGAACCAAAGATGAACTCGATGCCAAGATGGAAGAAGCGTTTGCGATGACAGATCAATTGGTCTTCATTAACTGTTACGTGGATCCAGAAGAGCATGTGTATCCAATGCAAGTGCCTCGTGGCGCGATGCGCGATATGTTCTTGAGCAAGACGGAGCGTACCTAATATGCGACATATTATTTCTGTATTGATGGAAAACGAGCCGGGTGCTTTGTCGCGAGTAGTTGGTTTGTTCTCACAGCGTAACTTTAACATCGAATCATTGAACGTAGCGGCAACGGATGATCCAACTTTGTCTCGTCTCACTTTGACGACGTTTGGTTCTGATCAAGTCGTTGAGCAAATCACTAAGCAACTGAATAAGTTGATTGATGTGGTGAAGCTGGTGGACTTGACCGAAGGTCAGCACATTGAGCGTGAATTGATGCTGGTTAAGGTTCGTGCTACTGGTGCTCAGCGCGCTGAAGTGAAACGTACCGTTGATATCTTCCGTGGCAACATTGTAGATATGACACCTTCTATTTACACGGTTCAAATCGTGGGCGAGTCGGATAAGCTAGATGGATTCTTGCAAGCCTTGGGCGGTGCTCATTTGCTTGAAGTGGTTCGAACTGGTGTTTCTGGTATTGCTCGTGGTGAAAAGACACTGTCTTTGTAATCGCCTTGTGGTTAGACTTAAAAGCCGCGATTATTCGCGGCTTTTTTATGGCCGTTTGATAGGGTGCCACATTGGAGGGGAAATGGATAAGACGAATTGGAAGCTACTTAAACTGTTGGAAGGAAATGGCCGTTTAACCTACGCAGAACTTGGAAAGCTAGTTCACCTGACAGCCCCAGCGGTCGCTGAACGTGTTAGAAAACTGGAAGAGTCTGGTGTGATTACTGGATACAGTGTCCAAGTCAATTTAGAAAAAGCAGGAATCCCTATTACTGCTTTGGTTGAGTGTCAGGTTTATCGAACCAAAGAGCGTGAGTTTAAAGCACTTGTTATGGGTTTAGAGGAAGTGATTGAATGCTATAACGTCACAGGGCCTTATGCTTTTGTACTCAAAGTAGGGGTGAAGTCTATGTCTAAACTTGATGCATTGTTAGAGCGGTTAATTGATTTGAGCGATACCAACACCATGATGATAATGACCACACCAGTCAAACGCATCATGCCATTAAATATCGCTCAAGAGGATTAGCTTACCGCGACTTCTGCTGTGATGGCTTTTCTTGGCCACTGACTAATAATCATCCCTGTCATGATAAAACCACAACCAATCAAAGCGCGGGTTGAAAGAATTTCCTCCATAAATATCCAGCCCCCTAATACGGCAAATACCGCTTCAGATGAGAGAATAAGAGCGCTTATACTCGGCGAAACATTTTTTTGTCCTAGCGTTTGTAATGTGAAGGCAATACCAGATGAAGCGACACCTGCATAAACTAAAGGCCACCAAGCCATTTTAATGCCTTCAAGCGTGGGTGTTTCTAATGTCAAAGCCGTTATGGTGGCTAATATTGTTGCTACGGAAAACTGCACAATCGAAAGCGGTAAAGCAGATACATATCGAGATAAATAACCTATCAGCAATACATGGCCAGTCCAAAAAAAAGTGCCTAAAAGTTCTATCGCATCGCCTTTATTGATAGATAGGTTTGGCCCAACAGTCAGGCTGTATAAGCCAATTAATGCCAATCCTACACCGACCCAAGTATGTTTCTCTGTTTTATGGCCAAGCATAAGTCCTAATATCGGCACAAACACAATGTACATGCTAGTGATAAAACCTGCATTACCTGCTGTGGTGTATTGCAGACCTACTTGTTGGCACGTAAAACCTAAAAATAAACAGCTACCCGCTGCGAGGCCGCCTAACCATAATTTACGGTTGTTTTGAGACTGTTTGGGTCTGAAAATAAACAATAAAGGTAAAAGCGATAAGGTGGCTAATAGAAATCTCATAGCGTTAAAACTGTGTGGTCCAAGGCTTTCCATGCCGACACTTTGGGCGACAAAGGCAAAGCCCCAAATGGCGGCAGTGGCCCATAAAAAAATGTGTGCAATCGACATAGCTAATCCCTGATTATTGATAATGGAATGGCTATTTTACGTAGCAGAACTGTTTTTCCACAGTTTAAAAAAAAGGTTCTTTACGCGCTTGGCTTTGGATTAAAAAGTAAATTTAAGGTTTTGCTTTATTAATGTAGTGAACTAACTATTTGATTTTCAAGCATCTTAATATATTCACTTTTAGGTTGTGGAAAAGGTTAAAAAATAGGCTGACAGGCGGATTATTTGGTTGTACAGTTGCGCCAAATTTTAGCTGTTAATTTAGACAGCTTTTAGCTCAATCTTAAGAGAATGTATTGTTATGACACTCAGTATTTGGTTAGCAACTGCGCCATTGTTAATGTTGCTGTCTTTAGGGCCTGGTCCAAATAATTTTACAGCGATGCATAATGGAATGCAGGTTGGGGCAACTAAGGCTGTGATTGCAGTAGTTGGTCGAAACCTAGCGTTTAGCATTTTGATGCTGATTTCTGCTCTCGGTTTGGGGGCGATCATTGTGTCTTCTACGTTTTGGTTTAGTGTCATCAAATGGTTTGGTGTGGCTTACTTATTTTATGTTGGCATCAAAACATGGCGCAGCGCAGCAATGGTTTTAGAGGAACATGAAAGTGAAGAGGGGACCAAGGCGAAACGCGGACATTTAGCAAGAATGCGTCAGGAGTTTTTGGTGGCAATTGGTAACCCAAAAGCCGTATTGTTATTTACCGCTATTTTTCCTCAGCTGCTTGATCTTAGTCAGCCTGTTCCTATGCAGTTTTTCTGGATGGGATTAACCTTCTGCGGTACAGAATTTATCGCGGCTTATGTTTATGCCATGAGTGGAAAACAAATTCGACGTTTGATTCGAAGCCCCAAAGGTATGAAAAATCTTAATCGCGGTATGGGGAGTGTATTCGTTGCAGCGAGTGCCTTTTTAGCAACGGCAACGCGTTCTTAAGGTCAATATTCTTTCTTGCACTCAATAAAAAAGGTGGTCGCATTGACCACCTTTTTTACATTGTACTGAGTAACAGTGCTTAGCTGTGTTCTTTCAAGAACTCTTCGCTTAGGTATAGCTCTTCGTTACTATTCACTTTTACGTCACGGCTTAGAATCATTTTCGCGATTTCTTGCGCTTCTTCTAGGGAGTGCATTTCGTAAGTGCCGCACTGATATTCGTTAAGTTCTGGAATATCGGCTTTGGCTTTCACTTGTAATACATCTTCCATTGCCGCTTTCCAAGAAGCTGCAACGGTGCTTTCAGAAGGTGTGCCGATCAAGCTCATATAGAAACCTGTACGGCAACCCATTGGCGAAATATCGATGATTTCGACGTTGTTACTATTTAGGTGCTCACGCATGAAGCCAGCAAATAAATGCTCTAGTGTATGAATACCTTTCTCTGAAAGAATTTCTTCATTTGGTACGCAGAAGCGTAAATCAAAGACTGTGATGTCATCACCCTTAGGTGTAGACATGGATTTAGCAACACGTACTGCTGGTGCATCCATACGAGTGTGATCGACACGAAAACTGTCTAGTAATGGCATAAAAACTCCCCTGCTTAGCTCAACGAAATTATCGTTGCTGTATAAATGTTGATGTCAATTGCCACTATTGTACATGAAGTTTTGACTCTTTGATTGGGCTTTTTGGTGACTTCAAGTATTCATAGCTAAGAGCCAAGCAAAAAGCGATAACAGCGAATAACATGCCTTGACCAATGAAAAGCACCATGAAGCTACAGCTTATTAAGGCAATAACGGCCAGCACTTGAATTGCTCGATTAACCAGCTTGAATGCAGCAATGCAGGTGAGTGTGTAAATGAGCAAAAAGCTACCGTTTGTCATTTCAATGAACCATGACATTTTCCATCCAGATAGTTCAGAAAACACAATGGAGAATAACGTAATAAAACCAACTAATAGAACCGCTCTTTCTGGCGCGCCGTTTTTATTGAGTTGAATAAAGGTTTTAGGCAGTGCACCTTGCTGTGCCATGGATTGCACCATGCGAGAAAAGCCTAAGATATAAATAGCGACGTTGGCGAAAGCGATTACATAGGCACCAACTGCAAAGAATCGGCTACTGGTTTCGCCCATGAGTTTACTTACCAAAAGTGCTAAGGATTGGCTATTGGTCACTTCGTCTCCATAAGTATGGTGCCAAGCGATAAGTAGTACCAAGCTTAGATACGCAAGAATAACGATAGCAATGCCACCCAATAATGCGATTGGGAAGTCTCTAGTGGGATTTTTGAACTCGGCGCCCATATGCGCCATGACTTCAATACCTAAAAAGCACCAAAATATAACGCCTGTGGCGTATAGGGTTTGTTGCCATTCTGAACTCGTTATTGGCGCTTCTATTACTTGGCGGCTACCAACAATGTCGCCTATAAAGCAAAGCCATAGAATTGTGCCAATCATTACAATGACAACTCCTGTTTGAAATCTCGCTGAGGTTTTCATACCTACGATGGCAAAGAAAAGCATGCCTGCCAGAGTGAGTAGGCTAAACGCAAGAACCCAGTCATCAGGAGCGTTAAATATAATAATTAAATAGGCCGCGGCGACTTTTATTGCGACAGCAGGGCCAACTAATAAGATGCTTAAAAATAACCAGCCAACGGCTTTTTCATAACGCGAGCCAAATGCTCGACCAATATAGTGCGATGCACCTCCAGCAGAAGGGTATTTAGAGCCAAGCAAAGCGAAAATAAACGCAATGGGAATAATCATGGCTGCTGTGATTAACCAAGCATAAAACGCAAAGGATCCAGCTTCTGCAACAGACATCGCAGGTAAGATCATTAAGCCGGTTCCCATAAACGTGGTCACCGTCATTGCTATACCCTGAAGAGGACCAAGAGTTTTTTGGTATTGAGTCATTTGTTTGCCTTAACTTGTTAAATTCTGTGGCTGTTATTTATTGCTGCTAAGGATAAAATACTTACATTATCGATACGCTATACAAGTTGACCCTATTAAGGCGCATTTTGCCTGAATGGCCGTCAAGTTGAATGACTATGTTGTGAAAGGGGGCTTGAGTGGCCGATCATTATGATCAAAAAATATTAGCGTTACTGGTAGACGATGCTCGACTTTCTGTTTCAGATATTAGTCGGCAGGTAAATTTATCTCGTTCTGCGGTGACGGAGCGGATTCGCCGCATGGAAGATAATCGAACCATTACGGGTTATCACGCTCATACTTCTGTTTCAAAAGAGGAAGGGGTTAGTGCGTATATCGCTCTGACATTTCGACCTTTATCTTGTGAGCAAGTATTGCCTTTGATTAGTGGTATTCCAGAAGTTAAATTGGCTCATTCCATTAGTGGTGATCTTGATCTGCTATTGTTAGTGCAGGCGGCATCAATGGATAGGATGAATGAAATACGTGAAATAATGGAGACATGGCCTAATTTGCACAAAGTGGTGACTCACATGTGTCTCGCTAAGCGCCTAGATCGTTGGTAAGTGACATTCATTGGTAAATACGGCATTGATTGTCTGAACGCACCCCAAAATGGAGAGTTTTCTGAAAAGGTTAAACTTAAGGGAAAGATGGTCTAGTAAAGCAAAATCTTATGATGATCTGATTATTTTAGCTCTACTTGGTGCCTTGTGTGGCTTGCTAAGTGGCCTTTTGATGGCTTTTTTTTATGCCGTGATTTATTTACCTACCCGATATTTAATTGACGCGGATTTTGATTCTTTTGAATCCTTGCCCGTTGAGTGGCGTGTTGGGCTTTCTTTAGCTTCTTGCATTGTTTTGGCGTTGTTTTTTACCTTGCTGCCGAACCGACTTCATAAAGTGGGTGTGCCTTATGTTGTTGAGCGTCTAAACTATCATCATGGTAATTTGCCTGTCTGGAATGCCGTCGTACAGTTTTTTTCTGCTGCGATTGGTTTGGCTGGTGGTCTTTCGATTGGCAAGGAGGGTCCAGCGGTACATCTTGGTGCTACGCTCGGTGGTTATTTGGCTGAAAAAGCTAAGTTACCTCAGTATGGTGTCGAAACCTTGTTGGCGTGTGGTGTTGCAGGAGCTATTTCGGCAATATTTCAAACGCCTTTAGCTGGTGTTCTGTTTGCTTTTGAAGTGATTTTTTTGGAATATCGGCAGCGTTACGTTTTACCTGTTTTACTATCTTCTGTCATTGCTACTTTAGTCAGTCATTTCTTTATTGGTCCTTTGGATATTTTTAGCATTGAAAATATCTCCTCCGTATTGCTTTCAACAGACTTATTTTTCGCGTGTTTTATCTTGGTTGTTTTCATTGTTTTGCTGTCTGCTTTGTTTCTTCATACGCAAAAAAGCCTTTGGCGTTTTAGTGGTGTATCTATTTGGTGGCGTTTTTTGTTGGTTGCTATTGCCACTGCATTGGCAGCAATCTATTTGCCTGAATCATTAGGCAGTGGTTATCTTTCTCTTTCTCGTTTGTTATCGGGCGATTTAGTTCTTTACTCACTGCTGCTGTTAATTGTTATTAAGACCGTGCTGACTGCATTTACCATTGGTTTGGGGGTTCCTGGTGGCATGATTGGGCCGACTTTTATTATTGGTGGTTTGGCGGGTGTTCAGGTAGCACTGGTATTTGATAATAACGTAGCGGATGTGGCTTTATTTGCCTTGTTAGGAATGGCTGCAATGATGGCTGCCTGCTTCCAAGCGCCATTGACCGCACTGGTGGCGATTATAGAAATGACTCATTCGTCTGCTGCTATTGTACCTGCGCTGTTTGTTATTGTGTTTGCTTGCTTGTTGATGCGAGTATTTTTTCATCAAGAATCTGTGTTTGTTGAAAGGTTGAGCTTTATGGGAATGTCTTCAACAATAAGCCCATTTCAGCGTTATCTAAGACACCATACAGTCAGGCCTGTCGCTGAAGATGTCTTGCTTCTTCCTAAACAGGTGCCTATCGAGCAAGTAAAAGATTTAGCATCAAGTATGATAGACTATGTCGTTTTCGAGATAGGTAACGAGTATCGTCTGGTTCGACGAATTTCTGTGTTGGATACGCTGAATGCCTTAGATCAAGGGCCGCAGTTATGGTTAGTTGCGGAGGGGGACCGAGTAAAGATGGATTTGTCTTTGGCTTTAGAATCAACTCTTGTGCCTTTGATTGATGAGCCTTCTTCGTTAGAGGTTATGCTCGATTGGTTTCAGCAATATGGTTTGCCAGAAGTGTTGGTGGCTGTTGCTGATACGTCTTCCTTTAGTTTGGTTTCTCGTCATCATCTTGATCAATTTTTGTTAAAAAGTGACCAGTAGTGATTTTTCAGATAGGAATTTACTTACTGACTCTTGGTTAAAGTCTTTATGGTTAGCGGCGCTTTTTATGTTGAAAGTTGCTTGTTTTTGTAAATTATCAGTTATGGGATTTGAATAAATATGAGTCGTTCAGAAGATCTATACGCACGAGCCCAACACCGTATTCCTGGAGGCGTTAACTCTCCAGTACGAGCTTTTAATGGTGTGGGCGGCACTCCTATATTTTTCCAGCGTGGGGAAGGGGCTTATGTTTATGATGAAGATAAAAAACGCTACATAGATTATGTGGGGTCTTGGGGGCCAATGATTTTAGGCCACTCTCACCCCGATGTGTTGGATGCGGTTAGGCAGCAATTAGATTTTGGTTTAAGTTTTGGTGCACCGACAGAAGTCGAAATTACTATGGCGGAGAAAGTGTGTGAGCTTGTCCCTTCTATGGATATGGTGCGCATGGTGAATTCGGGTACTGAAGCGACGATGAGTGCGATACGTTTGGCTCGTGGTTACACCGGACGCGATAAAATCGTTAAGTTTGAGGGTTGCTATCATGGTCACTCAGATTCTTTGCTTGTAAAGGCTGGCTCTGGGGCATTAACCCTTGGTGTTCCAAACTCTCCTGGTGTGCCTGCCGATTTGGCGAAGCATACGATCACATTGCAATACAATAATATCGAAGAAGTGACTCGCTGCTTCGCTGAAATTGGGGATCAAATCGCTTGTATTATTGTCGAACCTGTTGCGGGTAATATGAACTGTATTTTACCTGTTGAAGGTTTCCTTGAGACACTACGTAAAGTATGTGATGAATCAGGTGCCGTTTTAATCTTTGACGAGGTGATGACTGGATTCCGTGTGGCTCTTGGTGGTGCTCAGGACCATTTTAATATTGTTCCTGATCTGACAACGCTAGGCAAAGTGATTGGCGCGGGTATGCCCGTCGGTGCCTTTGGTGGTAAGCGTGAAATCATGGAGCATATTTCTCCATTAGGCCCTGTTTACCAGGCTGGTACATTATCAGGTAACCCAGTGGCTATGGTAGCAGGCTTGGCTGTTTTGAATAAAATCAGTGAAAATGGCTTTCATCAGACATTAGGTTCTAAGGCTAATCGTCTTGTTTCTGGACTGAAAAAAGCAGCGGATGATGCCGGTGTGCCTTTCTGTGTTGTGAGTGTCGGTGGAATGTTTGGTTTCTTTTTTACTGAAGCTGACGCAGTGAAGACGTTTGCTGACGTGCAGAAGTGCGATTTAAGTAAATTTAAAGCGTTCTTCCACTACATGCTAGAAGAGGGCGTATATTTTGCTCCTGCTGCGTTTGAGGCTGGTTTTATCTCACAGGCCCATTCAGAAGACGATATCGATTACACAATAGAAGCGGCTAAGCGTTCTTTTGCTAAGCTAGTATAAATAATTTGTGAAATAGGAAGGTTGGTAACATGTCTATTGATGATGTGAAAAAATCACCGGTTGATGAAATTGAAGACGTAGACGTTGGTGATGAAAAGAAACAGCCGCACAAGGGGGTGTACTTATTGCCTAACCTGTTTACGACGGCTGCGCTTTTTTCGGGTTTCTACTCGATTATTGCAGCAATGAATGAAAACTTTACTCATGCCGCTGTCGCTATTTTTATATCAATGGTATTTGATGGCCTAGATGGGCGTGTTGCTCGTTTGACTCATACTCAAAGTGCGTTTGGCGCTGAATATGATTCTCTTGCTGATATGGTTTCCTTTGGTATTGCGCCGGCTCTTGTTGTATTTACTTGGTCTTTGGCACCACTTGGTAAAATTGGTTGGATTGCAGCATTTATCTACGCTGTTGGTGCGGCACTTCGTCTGGCTCGATTTAATACCATGCTTGGTGTTGAAGAAAAACGTTATTTTACAGGTTTGCCGAGTCCTGCAGCAGCCGCTCTTGTTGCTGGTGTAATTTGGGCTGCTAACGATAAAGGTTTTTCAGGCGAAAGTATGGCGACACTGATGGCGTTGATCGTTCCTATTACGGGGTTATTGATGGTCAGTAATGTGAAGTACCGAAGCTTTAAAGACCTTAATTTAAAAGGGCGTGTTCCTTTTGTGGTGCTACTTATTGCGGTTTTGGTTTTGGTGTTGGTCGCATTAGAGCCTGCATTGGTATTGATGAGTGTTTTTTGCCTTTATGGTTTGTGGGGGCCGCTCGGAATTATATTTAAGCGACTTCGCTAAACAATGTGGCAAAAAAGAGCATTCTTTCTTAATTCGAGAGCTTTGCTGAACTTGTAGCATGCCCTCTTGTCAATTATTTAGATAATAGAAGGGGTCATGCTATGCTAATTTTTAATAAAAAAGCGTCTGATTGTTCTGAGTCAGAGGTAACCGATAAGTCTATTTACTTAAATCGTCGCCAATTTATGAAGGTGACGGGTGGTGTTGCTCTTGGTGTAGGTGGTATTGGGCATGTTTCTGCTGCGCTTCAAGAGGGTAATCCTTTATCTCCGCCTTCCGCTCTTAAATCTTCCTTTGCAAATATAGCTGAAACCTCCTTCGGTAAAGGCGATAAAATCTCGCCTTATGATGTTGCTACTTCATATAATAACTTTTATGAATTTGGCTATGGAAAAAGCGACCCTAAAGATAAGGCTTCTAAGTTTCAAACTACACCATGGACAATAACGGTAGAAGGTGAGGCTGGCAAAACAGGCGTATTTGATCTAGAGGATATTATCAAGGAATCAATGCTAGAAGAGCGAATTTATCGTCTTCGTTGTGTTGAGGCTTGGTCAATGGTGATTCCTTGGGTTGGGGTTTCTCTTGCTACCGTTTTAAAGAAGTTTGAACCAACGTCCAAAGCAAAATATGTTTACTTCGAGACCTTATATGACCCCAAAGAAATGCCAGGACAGCGTGGTGGCGGTTTAGATTGGCCATATAGAGAAGGATTACGTATTGATGAAGCAATGAACCCTCTCGCTTTACTTGCCGTTGGTATGTATGGAAGCATATTGCCAAATCAAAATGGTGCACCTGTTCGCTTAGTTTTGCCTTGGAAGTATGGCTTTAAAAGTATTAAGTCTATTGTGAAAATTCGTTTTGTTGAAACCATGCCTGAAACTACATGGAGTATGTTAGCTCCTAACGAATATGGTTTTTATGCCAATGTAAATCCGAATGTTGATCACCCTCGTTGGTCGCAAAAACAAGAACGACGTCTGCCTGGCGGTGTGCTTTTTCCAAATGTTATTGAGACAAAAATGTTTAATGGCTACGAGGAAGAGGTCGGGGCTTTGTATGCAGGCATGGATCTTAAAAGGTTTTATTAGAATGGCGACATTTTGGGACAGAAGAGAAAAGCCGTATATTTTAATTATATTTACCTTGCCTTTTATATGGATGTTGATTTCATTGTTGATGGGGCAATACTTTCCTGACCCTGGTAAATTGCTGATGAGGCTAAGTGGTATCTGGGCATCTGTTTTTGTTGTTGCTGTGATGGCGATGACCTTGGTTGGTAAATTCAAGCATCTGAAAGTGATTAATCGCTATCGACGCTTTATCGGATTAACCGCCTTCTTTTATGGTTTGCTTCATTTTGTTATTTATTTGGTTTTGTTTGCAGGATTGAGCTGGACTTGGATAAGTTCGGATTTGGTTGAAAAGCCATATATTTATGTTGGTGTGGCTGCTTTGTCTATTATGGCTGTTTTAGCTATTACTAGCACCAAAGGAATGGTGCGTGCTTTGGGGAAAAAGTGGAAGCCTTTGCATCGTTTAATGTACCTTGCAGCTATTGGTGTTATTGCCCACCTATGGTGGCAAGTTAAAGATGACATCTCACTAGCTGTTTATTTTTCGGTTTTTTTAGTTCCCTTATTAATAGTGAAAATCCCTACGATACCAACCTATAAAAAATTTTTTAGTAAAAAATGAAAAAAGAGCTTGCGCAGAATTTTTGGGGATGTATTATACGCACCCACTGACACGGAGAACGACGCAAACAACGGTTTGCAACTTACTAAGGTAAGCAAGTTCAATGATGAATCAGACGCTCTTTAAAATAGATAATCAGATAATTTGTGTGGGCGCTCGCTGGAGGCTTCAGAAGATTGTCCGGATTGGTTTTTAACCGATTCGAGACGATCAAAAAAATTGAAGTCTTGCGAAACGTCTAACACGTCAATTCGCTTTATGTTGTTTTGTTGTTCTTCGGGACGATGAAATGATTAAGTT
>NZ_JBXUKU010000010.1:0-148668 GCF_057180105.1 Marinomonas sp. ATLA20 | reverse complement strand
GATTACGAAACCAAAGACAGCTACAGCTTCAATGTGGTGGCAACGGATAATGGCGCGGGCAACTACAACTCCGGCAGTCTCAATGTGAGTCAAGCCGTGACGGTCAGCGTCAACGACTTGAACGACAACACACCTGTGATCACTTCCGGTGCGACTGGCAGTGTGGATGAGAACGCCGACACTAGTACGGTCATTTACACCGCCACAGGTACGGATGCCGATGGTACGGCGACCAACAACACCTTGCGTTACAGTCTAACGGGTGATGATGTGGCGCTATTGGATATCGACTCAATCAGCGGTGTGGTGACGTTGAAGGTCTCCGCTGATTATGAAACAAAAGACAGCTATAGCTTCAATGTTGTGGTGACGGATAATGGTGCAGGTAATTTCAACTCAGGTAGTTTGAGTACCACGCAAGCGGTGATCGTTAGCGTTAATGATCTTAATGACAATTCACCAACGGTGGTTGCAGGGGCTGCGACAGCAACTTTAGTGGAAGCTGGCGGTGTAAATAATGCTGCAGTAGGTACTAATAGTTCCTCTATTACACTCACTAAAGGCGATGTTGATACGGTTGGTAGCGTTAGTTATGACGCTACGTATTTAACGAATAATGGCTGGACTACTTTAGATAATGGCGCTACTTATTCAAGAATCGGCACTTATGGTACAGCGACATTAACTGTATCGACTGATTTAGTGAGCTATGTCCTGAACAACAATGATAGTGACACTCAATCTTTGGTGGTTGGGCAGTCCGTTACTGATAGTTTTACGATTCAAGTTACGGATGGCAATGCGACTCAGAGCACTAGTGCTGTATTCAACATAACTGGGGCGAATGATGCACCGATTGTCTCCAGTACAGTTGCCGCAATGACAGGAACTTCTGGTCAGGTGTTCAATCCAGTGACGCTACCGGCTAATTTATTTGCTGATGTGGATAATGGAGAAACGAGTAAGCTGGTATGGAGTGTTGAGAACTTGCCAACTGGGTTAGTATTTAACGCGGCGACTCGCACTATATCTGGAACACCGCAGGGTGGTTTTGAAGGAGTAAATACACTACAAGTCGTAGCAACCGATTCTAATGGGGGTCAAGTTAAGGTTCCTGTAACTTTGACTTTGAAACCATCGCCAGTAACTCCGCCAGTTGAGGCGAATCCTAATACAACGGCACCGTTACAGCCTCTAGGTGGGGGGGCTGATTTCAATGCTCCAGATGTTGATCCTAATGTTGAATCGCTACCTTCAGGTCTTATTGATTCAGGTGCTGGCGTCAGTGGTTTTGCTGGAGAGTCAGCTGATGAAGTTCAATTGGTTGATGTTGCAGCACCTATTGACAGTGCTGTTAGTGTCGTTCCATCCCCAACAGCAGAAAGTAATGGCCAAGGGGCTTCTAATGGAGTGATAGTATCGGAATCACGAGTGTCTGTTGATGTGGGGGCTAATGGTCAGGTTCGGGTAACAGAAGGCGTTGGTCAATTATCTAATAGCACTGGTTTAACTATTGCCAGTATGGTTACTCAAGCTGATAGGGTGTCCATTTCTTTGTCTGATACAGGAGTCGCTGCAAGCTACAGTGCCACCTTAGTGGATGGATCGAGTTTGCCAAGTTGGGTGGAAGTAAATCCAACCACTGGTGAAATCTCTATGACGCCACCATCTGGACAAGGTAAAATCACCCTGAAAATTAATGCTGTGGATGCGAGTGGTAATATTCGGGTATTAGAGGTTGAAGTAGACCTTGACCAGTTGCCCGCTTCTGTTCAAGATGAGTCGACAGAGTCAGCTACTCAAGCTAATAGTGCTGTCTTTGTGCCATTAGATGAGCAATTAGCTATTGCGGCTGAACAGTTTGATGAATATGGAAATGATTTAATGAAGTTGTTAGCGTCGTAATTTATGTCTATTGATCAATCAGTTGCGCAGTTACTGCAAATAGAGCAGCAGGTTCGTCGTTGTGAAACCTCGACGGATCTGAGCTTTATTATGGTGAATATGACGCGAACCTTGGTGCCTTACCAGCAAGCAATGTTTTTGTCTGGTAATGAATTGGAAAAATTGAAATTAAAAGCGGTGAGTGATCTTTCTCTTGTCGATCGATCTACACCCTTTAGTGCTTGGCTTGAGCAAGTTTCTGCTTTTGTAAGTGCTTCAAAGATAGGTGATAAGGCACATACCATAGATACTAAGAGTTGGCCCGCTGAGTTGCTCAATGATCTTAGTGAGTTCTCTCCGCCTTATATGTTGTGGTTGCCCTTGCTTATACCGGCTAAACCTACTCAACGAGTAGGTGTGCTTTTATTAGCTAAGTCCGAACCATGGACAGAGAAAGAAATAGGGCTCTTGCAACATCTAGCATCGAGTTACGCTCATGCAATGCAACTGTTTACTCAACGTTCTGGTTGGCGAGCATGGTTAAGTGGATTAAATTCTAAGAAAGTGAAGCTTGGCGCCCTTATTGCCATCGTTTTGCTTGGATTGGTTCCAGTTCGGTTGACAGTTTTAGCACCTGCAGAAATCATTGCAAAAGAATCTCTTTTGGTTACCTCGGCGATTGCTGGTGCGGTTCGTGAGGTGTTAGTAAAGCCTGGAGATCAAGTTGTCATTGATCAGCCTCTCGTGCAAATGGATAGGACTGAATTTCAAGGGGCTTTTGATGTAGCCCAGCGAGAGTTAGAAAGAACTCAGGCGGAACTAAGAACTGCTGAACAAGCTGGTTATGTGGATCGCAGGAAAAAATCTGAATTAGCTGAGTTGGAATCTCAAGTCGAGTTGAAAACTATTGAGCGCGATTATTTGAAAACTAAGCTATCTCAAACTCAGATTCTTGCGAAGAAGTCAGGTATTGCAATACTGGATGATCCTGAAAAATGGAAGGGCCGCCCAGTTGTTGTGGGAGAGCGTATTTTATCCATAGCGGATCCATCGAAAGTGCAGTTGCAAATAATGCTTCCTGTTGCCGATGCTATTTCTTTAGCAAATGGTAATGATGTCACGTTTTACTTAGATACTGATCCTCTAAACCCTATTCCCTTTAGTTTGGATTATTCTTCTTTTGAACCGAGTTTAACGCCAGATCAAGTTGTTGCTTACCGTATTGTGGCTGACATTCAGCATGAAGCTCTTCCTCCTCGTATTGGCTTGCGTGGTACGGCAAAATTGTATGGTGAAAAAGTCTCTTTGGCTTATTATTTATTACGTCGTCCCATTACTTTTGTCCGTCAACATTTAGGTATTTAGATGCCTGTTGACGTGAATGCACCGCTGCCAAAATTACGTCAGAACTTGTCTTTACTAGTCGCGCCACCTGATGAAGATGGAGAGCCTCGCTGGCAAATTTTTGATCCAGTCAGTAATAAGTTTTTTTACTTGTCTCGTACTGCTTTTTATTTATTTCGAGAATGGCGTCATGTAAGCAGCGCTGTAGAATTACTTTTTCGAATTGAGGCGCGAGGAATTGATGTTGAAGAAGTTGAACTAGAATATTTTTTACGCTTCTTGGAAGGTAACCATCTGTTAGAGGCTCAATCTGAAAATGATGTAACTCGCCTTCGCGGAGAGGCTGCTAAACAAAAAAAACATGTTTTGCTTTGGCTTTTACATAACTATTTGTTCATCAAAATCCCTCTTATTCGCCCCGATTTACTATTGACGCGTTTTTATCCTTTTATAAAACAGTTGTTCAGACTACGTTTGGATAGAGTCGCGCTCGTGTTGGGCTGTATAGGCTTGGTGGTAGTGTTGAAGCAGTGGGATACATTTACCCACACTTTTCAAAACTTGTTTAGTATGTCGGCTATTTTTTATTACATTGCGGCATTGATTTTTGTAAAAACGGCCCACGAATTAGGTCATGCCTTCGTTGCCAAGCGCTATGGCTGTCGGGTAAGTTCAATGGGGATCGCTTTTTTATTGATGACGCCGATTTTGTACACAGATACGACGGATGCTTGGCGATTAAGGTCACGGTTTCAGCGCTTGAGTATTGTGATGGCAGGGGTGAAAGTTGAAATTTATATCGCCTGTGTTGCTACTTTTTTGTGGGGAATTGTTCCTGATGGTGGCTTTAGGAGTGTGTTGTTTTTTATTGCCACTACCAGTTGGATATCGTCGTTGTTGATCAACACGAGCCCATTTATGCGCTTTGATGGTTATTATGCATTATCCGATTTTTTAGGAATGGAGAATTTACAGCCTCGATCTTTTTTAGTGGGTAAGTGGTTTTTGCGTGAGCGATTGTTTGGTTTTGGTTTTTTGCCCCCTGAACCGCTTAATCGCAAAAAATGCCTGCTGATGGTCGCTTATGCTTGGAGTACATGGATTTATCGATTCTTTTTATTTTTGGGTATCGCCGCCTTAGTTTATTATTTTGCGTTCAAGATATTAGGTATTGTACTTTTTTTGGTGGAAATTATTTGGTTTGTACTGCTTCCTATTGTTAAAGAAATAAAGGTTTGGGTGAGTTTGAGAGAAAAAATGTCGTTAAACCGTACTAGTGTGATGACTTTATTGTTTTTTTTATTGGCTTTGGCTGCATTAGTATTACCTTGGAAAAGCCAAATAAGTGCGCCTGCTGTTGCTACTTTTGAGCGACATCAGACTTTTTATCCTAGTGAGTCGAGTCGAGTTGTTTCGTGGCAAGTGACTCCAAACGAAAAGGTTAAAAGAGGACAATTACTGATTTTATTAGAATCGCCCGATGTAGAGCAGCAAATTCGATTAACGCAGATTAAGCTTGATGCCTTGCAAACTCGTTGGTATCGGGCGAGCTCTGGGGCTGTCGAATTAGAGTCAGTATTTACTTTACAAACTCAATTGTCACGGGAGCAGTCTCGCCTTCAATCTTTACTCGAACGTCGAGAAAAACTAGCGATCAAAGCACCTTACGATGGTTATATTGGCGAATGGTTACCGCTAGCAGAAGGTGATTATGTCAATGGTCAATCTCCTTTAGCAACCTTGTATGATGATGAAAGTTTAGTGGTCAAAGCCTATATTGAAGGGCGTATCGTGCCTTTATTGAAAGAAGGCAGTAAGGTAGATTTTATTGGTAACGATGGCGAGATTTTATCTGAGCAACTTCATATAGACAAAGTGCTACCTACCGCCATTAAGAGCCTCAATTATCCAGGTCTTGGATCCACTTATGGCGGTGCAATTGCGACCCAGAAGTTAGAAGATCAATTAATTCCTGAAGAGGCGACTTATGAAGTGCAGCTGAAATTGATTGGCGAAGTGCCATTGATGCAGCAGCAATTTGGTAAGGTTAACTTAGCTATTGAGCCCCATAGTTTACTGATAGATGGTTTACGACGTATCTACGGTGTGTTTATTAGAGAGTCAGGCTTTTAGTCGTAATCTAGAGATTATTTTAACGTATATTAGTAGTGGCAGTTTAATGACGCAGTTTAATGATACTAATTCAGCATGGTCAGCTGAAAAGGTTGATATCGTAATAAAAAGTTTAGCGAATTTACGTTTATTAGCCGACTTAGATTTAGTTCCTCGTTACCCGCATTTTGGTGATAAAACCTATCCTTTAGGGCGCTGTAAAGAGATCCGTGATGCGGTGTTTGTGTTGCTTCAAGAGAAGCTTCCACAATCAACAGATCCGGGGCTTGTATTAATACGCGATATGTTATCTAAAGGAACGATGCTTAAAAAAGTATGGGGCTCTCTTCGTGATGAATATTTTCAGAATGCTATGGTATTAGGTGATTGGTATCTTGATGTTTCTAACGATACAGTAAATCCGAATAAACCAAGAGTAGAAGTTCTTCCGCTTATCGAGTCACAATTTTACAATATTGCAAGCTTCGAGCAATTCGTCAAAATAGCTAGATCCTACTGGAATGTTGAAGTATATAGAAATGACATATGTCCAGCTTTAGCCCCTTTTTTACCTATGCTGTATGTGCGAGAAGATGGTGTTAGCTGGCTAGGTGAAGCCAACGACGATATGTTAGCCATGACTATGGCAAGTGAATTTTTAGCCGCGGAACGTATTTTATCTATACTGCCGCCCCCTCCGAAATCCTTATTGCAGCAGTGGCAGATAGCCTTGAAGGGCATTACTCATAATGAGTTCTTACATGGACAAGGTGAGGGCGAAACTTATTGTCAACAATATCGAGAGCGTCAGTTTTATATCGGTTCGGAAATTCGAGATCGTGTTGTGATGGCATATCTTATGCTGCCAAGAGGCATTGATTATGCACAGTAGTGAGAAAGAAAAAATTGCTCTTGAGCATCAAGCGGCTAAGCTTTTTATGCGTTGCTATGAGCGTAATACAGGTAAGCATATTCGCCATATTTGGCACAATGATCCGATTCGTCCCGATGTCTCTTGTATGTTGGAAGGTGAACGGCTGGATTTAGAAATAGCTCATCTTTATGGATCAGAAGAAGAGGCGATGGAGATTCTTGGAAGAGATCTTACCCCAATTACGCGTAATGTCTTGCGGGCACTGAAAGAAGAGCCTGCTGACGAGCGATTACTGAGATCCTTGAATAAAATTTTAGAAAATAAGTCTAGTAAGCAATACGATTCAAAAAGAGTGTGGTTGGTTATTAGAAATACTCATCCAGCGTGGAGCCAAGCAGATATTAAAGCGCTTGAGCATCTTATTACCATACCCGTTCCTCATGCTTTCGAGAAGGTTTGGATTCTCGGTGATATAGAAGGGAAAAGCGGCATTGTTCGACTTTATCCCTAGGGCTATTGCTGCTCTTGGTTGCTATTATATATCTTGATTATTCTTCTGTTCTTCGGCTCTTTTTTTAGCAAGATTGTTTAGTCGTATTTGTTCTGCTTTGTATTTTTTAAGGACAATGAGTCCAACAATTAATGCAGCGCAGAAAAAAATAATAGCGAAGGCGCCAAGCGCGACAGTGGCAAGAGAGTGCATAATATTTGTGCTCAACATTTGTGCTAAATAGAAAAATAATTGTGACGATTATATAAAAAAACGGCCACTTTTACAGGTAAGTAAAGTGGCCGTTTTGGTTTTTTGCTAGGCGAGCTTCGGTTTTATCGTTGGTGAACGCATTTGCCGGCGGAGTAGCTTGCTTGAATTGCGCGGTCGTCGCCAATGGTCATGAAGACGAATAAGCTTTCTTCGATATTTTTGGATAACGCTAAGCGCGATTCTAATAACGGCGTACCTTTTTTGTCTAGAATGACGAAATCTGCTTCGCTACCAACGGCTAAATTGCCTATTTTATCTTCTAGTCTAAGTGCTCTAGCGCCGCCTAAAGTAGATAAATACAGAGATTTAATTGGGCTAAGGTTCTCGTTTTGCAACTGAATGACTTTGTAGGCTTCGTTCATGGTTTGCAGCATAGAGAAGCTAGTGCCGCCGCCTACGTCAGTGCCAAGACCCACGTTGACCTTATGTTCTTCTGCTTTATTGAGTTTGAATAAACCGCTACCGATAAACAGGTTAGATGTTGGGCAGAAAGAAATAGCTGAGCCGGTTTCGTGCAGTCTATGGTATTCACTGTCACATAGATGGATGCCATGGGCAAAAACAGAACGTTCGCTTAACAGTTTATGTTGGTCATAAACGTCTAAGTAGTTGGTGCTTGCAGGGAATAGCTCTTTTACCCAAGCGCATTCATCTTTGTTTTCGGATAAATGAGTGTGCAGATAAACGTCTTCATATTCACTTAATAGTTTGCCTGCTAACTTTAATTGCTCATCAGAGCTGGTTGGCGCAAAGCGAGGCGTGATTGCGTAATGCAAACGGCCTTTATTGTGCCAAGTATCGATAAGTTCTTTGCTTTCTTGATAACTGCATTCTGGTGTATCTGTGAGGTAATTTGGCGCGTTGCGATCCATCATGACTTTGCCGCAAATCATGCGTAAGTTATGGACTTCACTGGCTTCGAAGAAAGCGTCGACAGACACTTTATGGACCGTTCCAAACACTAAAGCGGTGGTTGTGCCGTTGCGTAAAAGCTCCTTCAGAAAGCGGTCTGCAACATCGCGAGCATGAGCTTTGTCGCTGAATTTGCCTTCTTCTGGGAAGGTGTAGGTATTTAGCCAGGTTAATAGTTGCTCGCCGTAAGAGCCGATCATATCGGTTTGTGGATAATGAATATGGGTGTCAATAAACCCTGGTGTGATGATGGCGTCTGGATGATGTTCAATTGTGGTGTTTTTTGGGAGTGAAGGAAGTAAATCTTTCGCATTCCCTAATGCATGTATTTTATCATCTTGAATGACCAATAAGCCGTCTTCAAAATACTCATAAGCAGCATCTATGCCGACATCTTTAGGATCTGCGATACAGTGAACAATGGCGGAGCGCCACGCTTTCAAATGGCTCATATGTCTCTCTTAAGTGTTTTCTAGAGGATTTAAATTATAAAATCTGACCGAATGGTTATACTTTAACAGGTCTTTTTTGTACTTTCATTAAACCTTAGATTTTGATTTAAGAAATAGTCCAAGTGATAGCCTTGTTATTATGACTAAAATGACACCCAAGGCATCGGCAAAGAAGTCCAACCATTCAGCATAACGATTCACATACGGTTGAATCAGCTCAATGGCACCGCCTAAAAATACGATAAATAAAGACAGTAAGAGAAAGCGTTTGAGCGGACCAAAAGCACATAGCAAGGACCAGCCAGCAAAGCCAATGACATGATGTGTTTTATCTGTGCCGGGTACTGCTGGAAGGATATCGGCAGGCGTTAATGTAGCTAGACATATAATGAGTGCGCCTAAAACGAAACCGGCAGCTTGCGCTGCCGGAGAAGTGAACCTATTGATCATCGTAAAATGCGCGCTCGAATGTTTTTGCCTTTAATTTTTTTGTTTTCAAACTCTTTAACAACGGTTTTGGCTACTTCGTTGTCGACTGATACGTAAGCATGAAAATCAAAAATATCGATCTTACCGACTTGTGATTTGTCCAATCCTAGACCCGCGGTTAGAGCGCCAAGGATGTCACCTGGACGAAGCTTGTTCTTACGGCCGGCATCAAAAGAGATAGTGGTCTTTTGAGGGATCAGTCGGTAGTGAAGGTCGATCTCTCCAAGTTCAATGAAATTCGCTGCGGTGTTGAAGCGAGTTTCAATGTCACGGACTTTATAATCGTCTTTGGATGTTACTAGGTTGACCGCAATACCTGCTGCGCCAGCACGGCCTGTTCGACCAATGCGGTGAGTGTGAACATCGGTATCACGAGTCGTGTCATAATTCACCACGAGATCAATTTCTTTGACATCAATACCACGAGCGGCTACATCAGTGGCTACTAACACGCAGCTACTTTGGTTGCTGAAGCGGACGAGAACTTGATCACGTTGTCTTTGTTCTAAGTCTCCATGTATCGCCTGAGCAGCCACTTTGTGTTCAGCTAGCCAGTCGGCAACCACTTGCGATTCCGCTTTCGTGTTACAGAAGACAATCGCCTGACGCGGTTCAAAATGTTGTAAGGCCGCCAACAAAGTTTCGCATTTGTCTTTATTTTCGCTGCGAACAAAAAACTGTTCTATATTAGGTTTAAGGTCTTCTTGTGCTTCGACCTTAATGCTTACTGGGTTGTTCTGAAATTCTTTGCTTATCGCTTCAATGCCATCGCCATAGGTGGCGGAAAAAAGCAGTGTTTGACGATTGCTTGGTGTTAGGTCAACGACTTCGCGGATGCTGTCGACGAACCCCATGTCTAACATGCGGTCAGCTTCATCGAGAACCAGAGTGTTTAATGCATTAAGTTTAAGTGTACCTTTGCGAAGATGTTCCATCAGACGACCAGGTGTACCGACAACGATGTGGGCACCATGTTCTAAGGAGCCAATCTGTGGGCCAAACGGCATGCCACCACATAAACTCAATACTTTAATGTTGTCTTGATAGCGCGCTACTTTGCGAATTTCTTTTGAGACTTGATCGGCTAGCTCGCGAGTAGGGCACATGACAAGTGCCTGAACACCAAAGAAACGCGGGTTGATTTTTAGTAAAAGTGCAATTGAAAAAGCTAGGGTTTTACCGCTACCAGTTTGTGCCTGCGCAAGAATGTCTTTGCCTTCAATCATCGGAGGCAAACTTTGCTCTTGAATTGGGGTAAAGGTTGAGAACCCCATGTCAGAAAGTAGAGCGGTTAGCTTAGTCGGAAGAAGGTTGTTTAGAGCGTGTTGAAATGTGGTCACAAAATGCCTGTCTAGTTATGTAAATAATAGGCGCAGGATACCAGAAAACCATGGTAAATACTTTTCTTAACCATATATTCCGTGTCGGATATATTGTTTTTAGGTAAAGTAGCTTGTGAGTCAGGGAAAAGCGTTAACAAAGTGGTATTTTGGGTTGCAACGCATAATGGGAAAAGAATGATTTCTTCAAAGAAACAAATGAAGTTTAGCAAAGCGCATTACCTTGTGTTTTGTTTTGTTTTTTTATGTGGCATAGGGGCAAGTCTTGCGCTTTTATTGGAAGAGCGGAGCCATGTGAATATTGACCAAAAAGACATGGGAGCCAAATTCGTAGATAAGCTTGATGATTTATTAAGCCAATATAAACTGGAGCTTGGTTCTGTTGCGGCTTTGGTTCAGTCTAATAAAGGCGAAGTGTCTGCCAGTCATTTTTCACGTTTTGCTCATAACCTAATGATGACACCTGGGATCAGCCTGTACTTTGCTCAGTATCTTCCAAAATATAAAAAATATGACTATGAATTGCAGCAAAGAGTCCTATTGGGTAACCCTAATTTTACGGTTTTTCCGAGCGGTGAAAGGGAAGAGTACATGCCATTGGCATTGGTTTATCCCGATAAAATACCGTATGGCTTTGATATTTTATCATCACAATATCGAGATCTAGAATCTGTTCGTCAGGCTCGCAGTTCGTATAGTTTAGTTGCATCAAAGCCCAGTGCTTCGCCATTTTTAAGTGTCAGCCCGACTGATCGAGCTGAGACTATTATTCTTAGTGTTCCTATCTATTTGCCGCTCGATTCTCGCTCTTATAAATTAACTGACAGTATTGGCTTTCACGGTATTGTTGGTGCGTATTTCAATATAAAAAACGTGCTTAATTTAGTGGCTCCCTCTGTTAGTCGTGACTTGTTGTATCGCATTGCAGATGTGTCATCAGAAGAAGCTATTTGGTTTGTTGATTCAGCAACAAATTCGGCATGGGAGAATGGACATTATGATACGCATTTTCTTTCTGTCGCTAACCGAAAGTGGCGGATTGATACGCGTCATGCAGCGAGTGTGTGGAGCCGAATTCATTGGCTACCGGTGATTACCGCTTTATTGATTTTTATTGCTATAGCTTGTTTGCTTACTTTTTATACTCGAAAGCTGTCTTTAAGTTATCACTCTGCGCTTGGTGCGGTTAATAAGCGAATTGAGGTGGATGAGCTGACAGGGCTTTCAAGTCGCTACCATATCCAGCACAAATTGAATGAAATGCTTGAGTGTTGTGAAAAAGACAATAAACAACTCGCTACGCTCATTTTAGACCTGGATCACTTCAAAACAATTAATGATGCATTTGGTCATGAGCTGGGAGATAAGCTCTTATCCAGTGTATCTAAACGCTTATTGTCTATTTTGCCTGATGATGCTGTTATCGGGTATTTGGGAGGTGATGCATTTCTTGTCTTGTTGGTACAAGGCGACCACCAAGATATGCCACCTTTGGATATTGTTGCTAAACAACTTATTGAAAAAATCAGTCAAAGCTATTTTGTAGAGGGGTTAACGTTAAACATTGGCTGTTCCATTGGGGTGGCTCTATCCCCCGAATTTGGTACCGATGCTGTTACCTTAATCAAAAATGCCGACATGGCGGTGTATCAAGCCAAAACCTTAGGTCGTGCCACTTACCATTTTTACGATGGTGAAATGGGGCGTCGCTTTGCTCGTAATGTGCGTATAGAGACTAGGTTGAGAAAGGCGCTACAAACAGAAGGTTTAGAGCTGCATTTTCAGCCCAAAGTGGATCTTATTACCGAGCGATGCGTGGGTGTGGAGGCTTTGCTACGCTGGGAGGATGAAGAGCTGGGGACGGTTTCGCCAGCGGAGTTTATTCCTATTGCTGAACAGACTGGCGTAATTTTACCTCTAGGGGATTGGGTTTTTGAGCAAGCGTTTCGTCACATTGTCGAGTGGCAGGAGCAAGGGATTACGGTACCACCTATTGCGATCAACTGTTCTGCAGCGCAGCTAAAGCGAGTAGATTTTCTACCTAATCTATTATCTTTACTCGACAAGTATAAGGTTGACCCTGGCTTGTTAGAAATAGAAGTGACGGAATCTATATTGATCGAAGATGCGGAAAGTTGCGCAGAATTGTTACGTCAGATTAGTCGTCTTGGTATGAAGTTGGCGATTGACGACTTTGGTACCGGGTATTCCAGCTTAAGTTATCTAAAAGATTTGCCATTTCACTATGTGAAAATCGATCAAGTTTTCATTCGCGATATTATTGAAGATAAAAAGCACGCGGCATTGACCCATGCCATTATTAGTCTAGGCCATAACCTGAATCTTAAGGTGATTGCAGAAGGCATCACAAGCATTGATCAGCTAATTATGTTGCAAGAATTTGGATGTGATATAGGGCAAGGCTATTTATTCAGTAAAGCGCTTGGAGCAAACTCCATGGGAAGTGATCCTATGATAGTTGCTCTTAATGAACAGGAAGGACTTGATCGATCTTAGTGGGAAAAGGCATAAAAAGCCCGCATTAAAGCGGGCCATTGTTAGCGATTTTGCCCTTTAGGGCTTCCCAAAATTGGTTGAGATTTGGGTTCTGATTGAACTTAGATCGGTAAAGGCGTATTTCAAGTGGGATATGCCAATTTTCTTCTCCTGCCAAAGCCACCTTGCCATAGTTTAATGTGTCTAACATCAGACGTTTTGGAATCCAGCCAATGCCATAACCTTCTTTCACCATCGCCTTAATGCTGACGGAATGATAATTCTCCGACAATGTTTGTAATTGAGGGATATCTCTTTGCCTTTGTAAATGGTGGTGAATGACCGGCTGCAAGAATGAATTCTCGTAATAACCAATGTAAGGCAACGGTTTGCGTTTCGCACCAGGAAGCGTGAACTTGGGTTCCCCTGTCGAATCCGTGGAGCTGCACGGAATTAGGGTCTCTTCAGCAATAACAAGATGCTCGTATTGGTCATCATCCAGTGCGCGGATGAAATTAATGGCTGGGTGCCAGTAACAGAGCATGATATCGCATTGCTGATCCATTAAAGAGTTAACAAAGTCGATACCTAGCCAAGAGCTAGATTTCATATTAATGTCGAGATCCATGTCGATGCTTTCACAAAACGGCTCGATAACTTCCTTATAAAAGCTGAGAAATAAGGTTTGTGTCGTCACAAAGCGTACTTGAGACTCTTCTTGCTTGCGAATTTCTTGGCAGCGCTCTTTGGTGTCTCTTAGTTGTCTGGTAATCAATTCTGCACTTTGCAGGAAGACTTCGCCCGCCGGTGTTAAAGACAAAGGCAATGTGTTGCGGTCTATTAAAGTGACGCGCATTTCTTCTTCGAGCAGCTTAATGCGTCGACTAAAAGTAGGTTGGGTTACATTTTGTTCATCTGCTGCACGTGAAAAATGACGTGTTTTCGCGAGGGCAATAAAGTCCTCAAGCCATCTTATTTCCATGTGGCCTCCTGATAAGCGGAAGCCGTAAAGTAGGTGCTCTGTAAGAGAATCATAGTCGATCCTCCTCAATGGCGTGACAAGCGACGCTACTGCCGTCACTTTGTAACGTCATAGCTGGTGAAGCTTCATAGCAGCGTTGGTTAGCGTAAGGGCAACGTGCCTGAAATACACAGCCAATGGGTTTTTCTATTGGTGTTGGTACTTCGCCAATTAAACGAATAGGTTGTGCGGTATTGCTGTCCAGCCTTGGAATGGCGGATAACAAGGCTTGAGTGTAAGGGTGTTTTGGAGAGCTAAATAAAGTTCCTGTGGGAGCCAATTCACAGATTCGACCCAGGTACATCACCGCCACTCTGGTGGCAAAATGTTCAACAACGGCTAAGTCGTGAGTAATGAAGAGATAGCTAAGGTTGCGCTCTTCTTGCTTGTCCATCATCAAATTGAGTACTTGTGCTTGAACTGATACATCCAGTGCAGACAACGGCTCATCAGCGACAATAAAATCGGGCTCGACCGATAGTGCGCGAGCCAAGCTGATTCGCTGACGTTGACCGCCTGAAAATTCATGAGGATAGCGGTCAGAGCTCGAGGCTGAAATCCCGACAGACTCTAATAGCTCATCAATGTTCTCATCCACTTGAGACTGTGATAACTGTGGGTTGTGAAAAGAGATCGGCTCGCTGAGTGTTTGGTAAACCGTCATTCTAGGGTTTAATGAAGCATAGGGGTTCTGAAAAACCATCTGCATACGACGCCTAAAAAACATGCGCTGACGGTTGTTTAATTGATCGATACGTTGATCTAGGTAATGTATTTCACCCGCACTGGGTGTCGTCAGTCCCATGATCACCCGCGCAAGAGTGGATTTTCCACAGCCCGTTTCGCCCACAACACACAGGGTTTCACCTTGGTTAATCGTAAGGTTGACGCCATTAAGGGCATGCACACTGTCCTTATGTTTTTTTAGCTTGCCATGACGAAAGCGCCATTGGCTCAGCCAGCTTTCGTTCGCTGAAAAAGCTTTTTCTAAGCCACTAATTTGAATGAGAGGGGTAGCCATCAGCTTGCCTCCTGGTCTTTATCAGCGAATTCATTAAGCATATCTTCTACTAAAAAGCAGGCGACGCTAGATACGCCACTGAAAATAAAACGTGGTTGCTCTTGTCGACATTTTTGTGTGGCATAAGGACAGCGCGGATGAAATGCGCAACCTGATGGTCGCTCTGCTAGCGATGGCATGCTGCCTTGAATTTGATTTAAGCGCTGGCCTGGCAAGGTCATCTGAGGCAACGCATTCAGTAATCCTTGCGTATAAGGATGCTGAGGATCATTGATAATTTCTAGGGTTGGGCCTTCTTCCACAACGTGGCCAGCATACATTACTAAGGTACGCTCTGCGACTTTAGATACCACGCCAAGGTCATGACTAATCAATACCAGTGCCACGCCATTGTCTCGACAAATAGCCAGTAGTAGCTGGAGAATTTCCGCTTGAATGGTGACGTCCAATGCCGTGGTGGGTTCATCGGCAATAATGATGTCTGGGTTGAGTAGCAATACGGAAGCGATAATAACTCGTTGTCTCATGCCGCCAGATAATTCATGTGGGTATTGATCAAAGCGTTTTTCTGGCGATGCTATTTGCACATGATGTAGTTTTTCAATGGCAATGCTGCGCGCATCTTTGTAATTGATTTTGGTATGGCTACGAATGGTTTCAACTAACTGGTCGCCAATGGTGAGTACTGGATTCAGTGTCATCATTGGGTCTTGGAAAATCATCGCAATGCGTTTGCCACGGACTTCCTGCAGCTGACGTAAATTCATCTTGGTAATTTCTTTGTTTTCCAATTTAATGGAACCAGATTCTATATACCCAGGTTTACCAATTAAATTAACAATCGAGAAGCCTAAAACCGATTTTCCAGCCCCAGATTCACCAACAATGGCGATTCGTTCCCCACGATTTAAAGTGAAGCTGACGTCGATAAGAGCCGCGAGCTCCTGTTCTTTCATGTGAAAGTTGACGTGTAGGTGACTGACGCTTAATAAATTCATGTGAGACCTTTGCACGATTGCTGTGCTTGCCAATACTCTGTTAAAAATAGACTCGAAATGCTCATTTATGCTCTATAAACTCCACTTTCTCATCTATTTTTGCCTCGTCTTTGCTGCGCTCGTGACATCGTGTAAAAGGTCTCATATTAGTCTTTATACGTCCTTGGGTTTAGATGGTCGCGCAACCAATCACCCAGTAAATTCATGGCTAGAATTAAAATGATCAGTGTGATGCTTGGTATGACACAAATCCACCAAGAGCCGGCAAACATATAGGCAAAACCAGCTGAAATAAGTGAGCCGAGGGAAGGCTCCGTTGCAGGCATACCTAGACCTAAAAAAGAGAGCGCGGCTTCAGCGACAATGGCGTTTGCAATTTGGACGGTAAAGATCACCAGAATGGGAGAGAGCGTGTTGGGTAAAATATGGCGAAACATGATTCGCTTTGAACTAATGCCCATCACTCTAGCGGCATCAACATACTCTTTTTGCTTTTCTGCAAGTACTGACGCTCGAATGGTGCGTGCAAAGAGAGGCCATTCAGTTAAGCCTATAACCAGAATCAAAATGACCATAGCGAGTTGTTGGTATCGAGCCATACCAAATAGAGATTGGAAAATGGCTAAGAACACAATTGCAACCATCATGTTTGAGAAAGACAATTGAATGTCCGCACAGCGCATTAGAAAGTTATCAATACGGCCACCTAAATATCCTGCCATCAGGCCGATGCAAATACCCAGCGTGGCTTGTATTAAGACCGCGCAAATACCGATGGTGAGCGATAAACGTGTGCCATATAAAATAACTGATAGTAAGTCTCTGCCTTGCGCATCAGTGCCTAGTAAAAAGCGGTTGTCACCACTGATCCAGCTTGGAGCGATCTCTGCATTCATTAGATCCATAAACGCAGGGTCAACGATGTCGTAGGGAGCAACCAATGGTGCGAGTAGGGCAATTAGGCAGTAAAAAATGAAGACGATCAGCGCCAGCATCGCGAGTTTGTCGCCCACAAAGCCCGATACAATATGGCTCCAGCGGCTGCCTGAAGCTGGGTGAAAGAGGTCTTTTTTCGTGTACTTCATAGTCCGTGGCTCGCTAAGCGTACAGTGGGATTAACTAACCCATAGATTAAATCCACCAAGGTGTTAGTAATAACAAAAATGCCACCGACAACGATTAAGTAAGCTGAAACGAGCGGAGTATCGACTCGGCTAACGGCGTCCATAAACAAAAAACCCATCCCGGGCCATTGAAAAATAGTTTCGGTTAGAATGGTGTAAGCCACTAATGTTCCGGCTTGAATGCCACCTACTGTTATGACGGGTAACATGGTGTTTTTTAAGGCGTGTTTAAAATAAATTCGTCGAGCAGATAGGCCTTTTGACCAAGCGAAACGGATATATTCGGACTGCAAAACTTCCATCATTTCTGCGCGTATTAAGCGAACAAAAATCGGCATTAAAGCAATCGCAAGAGATAGGCTGGGCAGTAATAAGTGCTTCAGGCCATCTTTTGTGAATAGGCCACTTTCCCATAAGCCAAATATTTCGACTGTGTTGCCGCGTCCAAAGCTGGGAGCTAAATTCAACTCAATGGAAAAAATATACACCATTAGAATAGCAATAATGAAGATAGGAACCGATAGGCCGATGGAGCTGATAATCATCAATAAACGAGAAAGCACATGTTTGGGCTTTATTGCCGCTAGAACACCACAAGGCGTAGCAACAATAACCACTAATACGATGGCGCAAAAGGCTAATTCTAATGTTGCTGGTAGCTTTTCAAGAATGACGTCGAGAGTGGGTTCTTTATAGTAGTAAGAAGTACCTAGATCACCATGGATGGCGCCTTTCGCAAAACGCCAATATTGAATAAAGAAGCCATCGTTCAAGCCAAGGTCATCACGTATCAGATTGCGCTCTTCTTGGGATACAGTCATGCCGACCATTTGTTGCACTGGGTCGCCTAGTTTATCTTGTATAGCGAAGCTGATCATACTAATGATGATCATAACAAAGCAAGCTTGCATTAAGCGGCGGAGTAAAAAAATCAGCATTAGATAAGGGTATTCCCATTGGTTATTGGCATGTTGCTGTTTTGATGAAATCCCTTAAGGAGTTGGGTGTATTGACTATTCTTCAATGAATAGATCTCCTATATGGGGATAGTTTTGATCATTGACTATATCTTGTATTTTGACGTTATCTTTCGCTGCCCAAATAAGGGATTGCCAATATAATGGCACAATTGCCGCATCATTATATATGGTTCGTTCTATTTGTTGCATCAGACGAATACGTCTTTCCGGGTTCATTTCTCGGTTTGCTTGACGGATATCGTCATCAATAGAAGGTTTACAATATTCACTGGCATTATAGGCGCCTAGACCAGTTTTGGCATCTGGACAGGCAATTATAAACTCAAATAGGTTGTTGGAATCCATGGTGTCTGATTGCCAGCCTAACATCATCATGTCGGCGCTGTGGTTATCGAATTCTTTAAAGTACTGTGCTTTAGGAAGCGTTTTTAAATCGACAGTGATATTGATTCTAGACAGCATAGCTGTAATCGCCTGAGCGACTTTTTCATCGTTCATGTAACGGTTGTTAGGTGCCATCATACTGATGCGGAAGCCTTTTTCGTATCCAGCTTCTTTCATAAGCTCTAACGCTTTATCTAAGTCGTATTCAGGTTCTAAACCATTGATATGACCTAGAAATCTGTCAGCGCTCAATTGCCCTGCTGGGGTGGCATAGCCTTTGAGGATTTTTTCGACAATCAGAGGTTGGTTAATGGCTAAATTAATGGCCTTTCGGACTCTGATGTCTTGAAATTCCTTTCGGCGTTTTTGGTTCATGTGTAGTAATAAAATACGCGTGCTAGGTAAGGTAACCAGCTGAATGCCTTTAATTTTTTTTGTTCGTTCAATGTCAATGGGGGAAACGGGAAAAATGAAATCAACATCCCCAGACAAAAGCGCGGCTAATCTTGTTGAATCGGCTCGAATTGGAGTAAGTATGATTTTATCTATGTTACCGACGGAGTCTTTATCCCAGTAGTTAGGGTTGCGTTTGAGCTCCATGCGACTGCCTAACTCTCGCTCCGTTAGAATAAACGGGCCGGTTCCAGAGACATTTCGAGAGGCGAATGTTTCACCATACTTAATGATTTGGTCTTGGTTTTGGTAGAAGGCCTTATCCATTGGAAAAACATACGTCATTATGTTGAGTAGCAATGGATTGGTGTAGGTTGAGTGGACATCAACTGTGTATTCATCGACCATGGATGCGGATTCTATAGTGTCGAACATGGCGCGAAAATCAGGAGACTTTTTAAGTCGCTCTATGGTGTAAACCACGTCTTTGGCAGTAAATGGGTTGCCTGTTCTAAAGGTGACATGGTGGCGTAAATGGAAGCGCATTGTTTTATTGTCGATTCGCTCCCAATTAGTTGCTAAGCGAGGTTCGATTTGACCATTTTTTTCCCAGCGTAATAAGGGATCAAAAGCAAGGTGAGAAAACTGTAGTGTGCCTTCTGACAGTTGTTCGTGCGGATCTAGTGAAATCGGGTCCGCATCAAAGGCCATTTTTAGTGTTGTTGCTGTTGCCTTATTCCAGAAGAGTAGGGTTAAGCAGCAGACTATAATAACCTTCATTTTCATTATTTCAGGTCTCATTATGTAGTGGGGTGTGGTTGCTTGTATTAGATGGATAAAGAATTGATAAGATGCATAGAATTTGGCATTTACAAATCTTGACCATTAAGACGACTCAGCATTTTTACAAAAAAATGAGCAAAAAGACAGCAAGACTAACGAGTTTGAATACAATTTAAGTTGAATTGTGTTTTATTTAAAAGATGCCCTCAACAAAATAGGTTGATATGAATTATTTTGCCCATCTGCACATTGCATCAGTTACGAATACTTCTTGGGTTGGTAATTTGCTGGGAGACTTTTCAGTTGACGCTAATCAACTGGACTCTGATTTGCTGGTTGGCTGGCGTCTTCACCAAAAAGTGGACGTCATGGTCGATAAGCACGAGGCCAGTTTGTTATTCCGCTCAATGTCCCGCAAAGGTCGTCGTCGTTTTTCGGGCATAGTACAAGATATCGCGATGGACTATTGGCTCATTCAATATTGGGGCCGATTCAGTGATGTTTCTCTGGAGAAATTTTGTGATCAAGCGTTAGTTGGATTGGTGAAAGATAAGGATCGTAGTCCTGATCGTCTGAAGAGCATGATTCGCTCATTAGAGCATGAAAACTGGTTGTCTAATTTAGGGACGATGGAAGGAGTAGATAAAGCCATTCGTTCTATTATGCGGCGCTGGAAACATGGTGAGCATTTGCAAGGTTTTGTTGATGACTTACCAAGTGTGATAGCTCAGGCTGAAGCACCATTTTTATCTTTATACCCAGATTTGTTGGATTATGTGGCGCTGGAAATGAAAAGAGCCGAGGCCACACACAGCCTCGGCTAATGGGCCTTTGTGCTATGAGGTTCATAGCAGACCCGATCGAGAGAACAACCAAATAAACGACTTAAGCTCGGTGCAGATTCCTCGCTATCGTTATCTGGAATAGACGAGTATAGATATTTTTCAATCAGCCTCCTTGACTTAGATCAGATTTGAGGTGATCACTACAATTAAATGTATTCTTAACGATCTTGCTTTGTGCGCGTAGTATTTTCTCTATCTTGTATGAACTTATGGTAGAATCCGCCACCGAAAAAGACTTGGTTAGAATAGGGGAGTTAGGTTGAGCGTTCAGTGGTATCCAGGGCACATGAATAAAGCGCGTCGAGAAATCGAAGAAGTTATGACGCAAGTAGATATCGTTATCGAGGTATTGGATGCCCGTATCCCCGATTCCAGCCAGAACCCTATGCTTAATACTTTGCGTGGAGAGGTTCCTGTTCTTCGTCTCTTGAATAAAAAAGACCTAGCAGACAAAGCTAGACTAGACTTATGGTTAGAGCACTGGCGTGGTAACGAGTCTGTTTTGGCTCATCCATTTTCTACACTAGATAAAGCCGATGTTGGTCGAATTAGTCAATGGGTTAGCCAGATGGTTCCCCACAGAGGCAGTGCGGAAAAGCCAATTAGAGCCATGATTGCAGGCATTCCCAACGTTGGGAAATCCAGCTTAATGAATGCTTTATTAGGTCGTCGAGTGGCGAAAGTCGGTGATGAGCCAGCTGTTACTAAGTCTCAGCAAAAGCTGAAAGTAACCAATGGCTTTCAGATATTAGACACACCAGGTATTTTGTGGCCAAAAATTGAAAACCCAGATGCCAGTTATCGTTTGGCTGTCACCGGGGCTGTTCGTGATACAGCGATTGATTACGAAGATGTGGCGTTGGCGGGACTGAAGTTTTTTATTGCAGACTATTTAGAGTCGCTAACAACACGCTATAAGTTAAAAGAAATCTCTGCAGATCCTTTTGAAGTGCTAAAAGTGATTGGTTCTAAACGAGGCGCTTTGCGTGCAGGCGGTAAAGTTGACATGCATAAAGCGGCGGAAGTTTTTTTAAATGATGTAAGAACGGGTGCTATTGGGCCTTACGTCATGGAAACACCAGACATGATTGCTCATGAAGAGCGTTTGGTTGAAGAGGCGAAAGCGAAGAAAGAGGCCGAAAGGCAGGCTAGATTGGCAGCGGCTGTACCGCAGCGCCAGCAAGCCAGTAACCGCGCTTACCGAGATGCTCAATCGAATGATCAAGTAGAGTCCACAGAACAAGCTAACGCTATTCAGCAAGATGAGAACATAGATGACAAACAGTGAGGTTCACGGTCATGGATTATGAAATTGCCTTTGATCAGGACGAAAATGTTTATCGTATTTATACAGGGTATGAGTTTGCTGCAATTGGCGAATGGGTCTCTGAATATGTGCGAGATTTAGAAAGTATTCAACGAGTGCTAATGGCCGCTCGTTTGGCAGAAACGGAAAAAGAAACCACGCAATTTAAGCATGGTCCTTTTGATGTGATTTTGAGCGAAGAGGGCGTGTCTGTATCTCGACAAGTGGATTTAGACTCTGCTGAAGAAGAAATAAAAGCCATGTTTGATTCTCAAGAAAGCTTTTATCAAACCTCGACAGACGGTATTCAAGCAGAATGCGGCTTAGAAGACCTGATTAATATGGTTGAAAATTGGCATGAAGTGTTGCAGTGATTCTAACGTGTTAGGATAGTTGTTCCTTGCGCTGGCTGGGTTTACACTAGCGCTTGTTTATTTTACGTTTTTTTAGGGAGCCGATATGCTCATCGAATTGGAAAAAGCCCGCACTCGAAATAATGTTGTTCGTATATTTCGTGAAGAATTGGACGGACCAGATGGTTGGACCGACGGTTTTGTTGTGGATGCCAACGAAGAAATGGTTTTGCTCCAATTAGTGGATGATAGTGTTCGTCTTAATGGCTATCAAATTCTCTTTTTAGAGGACATTAGTGACTTTGCTCATCCTGCTCCCTTTAATGATTTTCAGAAAAAAGTGTTGGCGCTTCGTGGCGAAGAAATGGTTGACCCAGAAGTGGAGCTTGACGACCTCGCAGTATTGCTGATTGATATTAGTGAAGAATTTGGTTTAGTTACTCTTCACCGTGAAGAGGTAGAACCTGATAGCTGTGAGATTGGCCGTGTTGTTCGTGCTGATGCTGTCACTTATGAACTAGAAGAAATTGGTTCAGATGCCCGTTGGTTTGATGATACCTTTGAATATGACTTATACGATATTACTCGTATAGAGTTTGGCGGCGCGTACGAAGATGCTTTGTTGCTAGCAAATGATGATCTGGGTGATGACTCCTATGAGTTATCAGATGATTATCCAGATGATGGAAGAGTAGACGAAGAATAAAGTGTACTGTTTATCTATTGTTAGAATTTAGTCGAAAAACGCCTTCAGGGCGTTTTTTTATTTATATTTATGACCTTTATAAATTTGTTCGCTTTATAAAGGGCTAGAATACTTTATTTAGCTGGCAGGCAGTGATCTTTTGCAATCGCAAGGGTAGAGTGCTTCGCGAATAAAATGAAATGGAAAATGAGGAATCTTTTTATGTCTCGGTGGCTAACCCTTCTTTGTTCGCTTTTGCTCATTTCCGGCTGTGCGGCTTATGCAACACATCAATTCGATAACATGTTTGGGGCACAAAACCCTGAAAATCGTATCGCTAAAGTTAACGAAGAAGACAGTGCATTTTACAATGAGCAAGTGAAGCCTATTTTAGACAGTCGCTGTGTTTCTTGTCACGCCTGTTATGACGCACCTTGCCAATTAAAGTTCACGGCTCCTGCAGGGATTGAGCGAGGCGGTTCAAAAGACCTTGTTTATGATGGTACCCGTTTATTGGCGGCTTCACCAACACGCTTGTTTATCGACGCTAAAAGTACCGATGAATGGAGATCGAAAGGTTTCCATCCTGTTTTAAATGAGCGAGAGCAATCGCCATCCGCTAATTTACAAGGTAGCTTATTGTACAGAGCGATTGCACTGCGTAAAAAGCAGGGTGAATTTACGCAGCCTATTTTGCCCGATAGCTATGATTTTTCGCTGGCTAGAGATCAACAGTGCGTCAGTATTGAAGGGTATCAGCAATTTGAAGAGGACTATCCAGACTGGGGTATGCCATATGGGCTGCCTGCACTTAGTTCTGGAGAATATGATGTTCTAACTCGTTGGTTGGCAAAAGGTGGCAAAATGCCACCTGCTAAGCCTTTACCAGAGAATCTGCAGAAGAAAGTCGCTTTGTGGGAGTCTCGATTAAATGGCGACACTCTTAAAGAGCAGTTAGTTTCTCGTTATATATACGAGCACCTTTATTTATACAGTTTGTACTTAGATGATGGGGAAGAGTTTCGCTTTCAGTTAGTGCGTTCTAAAACCCCACCAGGTGAACCTATTGATCGTATTGCGACGCGTCGTCCTTATGATGCGCCGGGAGTTGATCATGTTTACTACCGCCTTTGGACTGATCCTGAGGTAAAGGTTCAAAAAAATCATATTCCTATGCAGTTGGATGAAGCGAGATACGCTAGGTGGCAGTCTTATTTTTATACTGAAGATTACGAAGTCACTAGAGATCCCGGTTATGCACCTGAGGTGGCGACAAACCCGTTTAAAGCATTCCGTGAAATACCTGCTCATGGGCGTTACCGTTTTTTATTGGATCATTCTCAAAAGACCATAATGTCCTTTATTAAGGGGCCTGTGTGTCGTGGTCAAGTTGCGGTGAATGTGATTAATGAGCAGTTTTGGGTGTACTTCATTGATCCTGAAGTGGTCTATAACAAAGGCTCTGCGGATTATTTAGAAGATAAAGTGCAGAACTTAGATTTGCCGGCTATTGGTTCTAGTACTACTTTGTCGCCTACGTCATGGGTGACTTTTTCGGAGCAGCAGAAATCCTACTTATCAGCAAAAGCCAAGTTAATTGAAGGTGAAGTAGGTAGTAAGATACCTCTGGATTTAAGTCTGATCTGGGATGGTGACGGCAATAATGAAAATGCCGCTTTAACGGTATTTCGTCACTTTGATAATGCCTCTGTAGTAAAGGGTATGGTAGGTCAGTACCCTAAAACCGCTTGGGTTATTGATTATCCATTGTTAGAGCGTATCCATTATTTGCTGGTGGCGGGTTTTGATGTCTACGGTAATGTTGGTCATCAACTAGTAACTCGTTTGTATATGGACTTCCTGAGAATGGAGGGGGAGATGAACTTTTTGCTTTTACTTCCCAAGGGTGACCGTGAATCAATCCGAAAATATTGGTATCGAGATGCGAATGAAACGATTAAAAATTATATTTTTAGTGATTATATAAAAGTAAATCGACAAACTCAGATCAATTACAAGACCAGTGACCACCAATCAGAGTTGTATGAAAAACTTCGAAATGAATTGGCGCCAGTGTTAGACCATGGTTATGATCTTGAGCAAAGCAAGCTGACCGCCAATCAACTTAAGGCTTTATATAAACTGCAGTCTATTCGCGGTGCTGGACTGGTTCATTTACCTAATGTGGCCACCATATTGGTGACTCAGCAGGGTGTGCCACTGGAAGTTCTCAGTCTCATTCATAATAAAGCGCATGCCAATATTTCGAGTTTATTGGATGAAGAAGCTGCACGACTTCCTAGTGAAGATGGTGTGACTTTGGTGAAAGGCGTCTTAGGGGATTATCCTAACGTGTTGATGCAAGTCGAAGAAAGTGAACTTATCGATTGGGCGGAGCAAGTTGGAAACCTTAAGACAGAAGCCGATTACTCAGCTCTTATAGATGCCTTTGGTATCCGCAGGACTCATCCTGATTTTTGGTTTGTCAGTGACGCAATCAGTAATCTGAATAAACTAGATCGTCCAAGAGAAAGTGGGATCTTAGACTATAATCGTTTGGAAAATAGATAAGTCAATCGCTCTATAAAAGGCAGAATTGGCACTTCTGCATTTAGTGCATGATTGAGTCCTTGTAACTGGGGCTGGTAGGTCTTAAATAGAGGGTATATTAGCTTTATCGGATGAATACTATGGTTCCTCTTTCAATACTTGATCTAGCGCCTATTGCGGAAGGTAGATCAGTTTCAGATTCATTGGCAATGAGCCGACGCATGGCTATTGCTGCAGAAGAGCACAATTACGAGCGTTTTTGGTTGGCTGAGCATCATGGCATGGCGGGTGTGGCAAGTTCTGCGACCTCTGTTGTGCTGTCTCACCTTGGTGCTGCCACATCAAAAATTCGCATTGGTTCTGGTGGTGTTATGCTGCCAAACCATTCTCCTTTAGTGATTGCGGAGCAATTTGGTACCTTGGCTGAGCTCTATCCTGGTCGTATTGACTTAGGCTTGGGGCGTGCGCCGGGTACGGATATGCAAACCGCAAGAGCGCTGCGACGAAATATGGATGCCTCTGTGGACAGTTATCCAGATGATGTCTTGGAGTTGCAGAGGTTGCTAGGTGATGGCGGGCAAGGGGTTATGGCTGTTCCAGGTCATAATACACACGTACCCTTATGGATGTTGGGTTCTAGCTTGTATAGCTCTCAGGTCGCGGCTGAATTTGGCTTGCCATATTCTTTCGCATCACATTTTGCACCTGATCAGTTGATTCAAGCGCTAACCGTTTATCGTCGCAACTTTAAAGCGTCTGAACAGCTTGCTAAACCGCATACCATGGCGGGCGTTATGGCGGTCGTTGCGGATACAGATGAGGAGGCAAAATATTTATTTACCTCTGCTCAACAGCAGTTTGTGAATTTACGTCGTAGCCGAAATCTTCCTTTTGCTAAACCAGTGGAGAGTATGAATGGGATCTGGTCGCCTAGCGAGAAGCATATGGTCGAACACATGTTGCAATACGCTATTGTCGGTTCTAAAGAGTCTGTCGCTTTTCAGCTTGAGAGCTTTGTTGATACGACAAAGGTAGATGAATTGATTGTATCAATGCCTGTGCATGATTCGGAAGCTCGATTGAAATCTTTGCGTTTGATGGCGGAAGTTCGCGATAGTCTTCAATAGTTTATTGTTGTTGCATAAAAATAAAAGCCACTGAAAGTCTATCTTTCAGTGGCTTTTATCTTACAGGTCGTAGGGAGAGGGCGTGCCAGGAATTTCTTGTGTTTTAAAACGCCTATGTGTCCAAAAATATTGTTCTTTTTTCGGTTCAATTTGAGCTTCAATAAGTTTGTTGATTTTAGTTGCATCAAGCACTTCATCACCCGTTGGATAATCCTCCAATTCCTGTAAAGAAAGAAAGTAGCCTTTATCCGTACGCCCATAATCATAAAGTAAAATGGCGGCTTTAGTTGTTTTCGCAAGTCGACTGATATGAGCAATAGTTGCGCATTGGTTACCAAAAAATGGAGCGAAAACAGAGTTTTTTCGTCCGTAATCCTGATCTACCGCGTACCATACAGCCTTATTTTCTTTAAGTGATTTTATCACCTCTCGAACGTTTCTACGTTCGATTGTCTTGGTGAAAATGTTTTTACGCTGGCGCTCCATGACCCAGTTCATGACTGGATCTCTTTGCAGTTTGTAGATTGGGTGGACATCGATGTATCGCGCCATGTGAGTTCCACAAAGGTCGATAGAGGAAAAATGCGCGCCGATAATAATACAGCCTTTCCCTTTTGCGAGCGCTTTTTCGATTACGTCTTGATCATGAAAAGCGACCTTTGAAATGGTTTTGCTTCGATCCTGAAACCAAGAGGAAAACATTTCAAAAACACCGATCCCCATACTTTCAAACTGTGCCTTGGCTAACTTTTTTCTGGCAATGTCAGACATTTCTGGATAGCAAAGCTTCAAGTTTACGTTGCATATATGTAGACGGTTTTTGCTTAACGCATAATGTATTTTGCCTAATGTTTTTCCGAGCTTCTGTTGTATCGACCAAGGGAGAAAGCTAAGTGCGTAAGCGATTCCCATTGCGAACCAAGTGAGCCAGTGTTTTGGTCCTATAAAATTGAGAATGCTTTTGTCTAAAGTGCTTTGTTTAGCCATGGTAGCCCTCCAAAAAAGCCTGCCAGAGCTCTTCCGATACATGAAAATTTGAATGTTTATTGGATTCTTTGTCGATTGAGCGTTTAAGGCGGTCAATATTAGACAGCTTCCACTCTTGGTTGGGTTCTCTTTGCTCGCATTTGTCGAAGTCAATGACCCAAACTTTGTCTTGTTCATCTATCATAATGTTGTGGCAATTTAAGTCCGAGTGATAAATGCCATTGTTATGAAAGTGTTTAATGACTTTGCCTATTTCGCACCAATCAACTTTATCGGACCGATTGCTTTTAATAATGTCAAAAAGATCCTCTGCATTTGTAATGGTTTCGGTTAATAGCTCAGCTTGGTAGAAGCCATATTTAACAGTGAAAATGCCGCCAATTGGTCTGGGGACAGGCAGAGACAGATTATTCATTGTTTCTAATAAGCTCAGCTCAAGCCAAGGGCGTGTATTTGCTAATCCTGTAAACAGAAACCGGTTTTTATTAAATTTTGCTATTAGTCCGCCTCGACGATAGCGACGAATGACAAACTTTCCAAATTGACTATTGATAAACCAGACTGCACCTCGGCCATTTCCTGTGCCAGTCAATGCCTGTTGTGACTGCCAAAATTCTGGATCAAACCAAGTTTTTGATAGCGGTAACGTTGGATCGCTTTTTAACAATATTGTGTTAGGCGATATTTTGATGGTTTGTGGCATGGTGCTCGCTTTAATATGATGTTCTTTGTAATGTCTATAAACTTGGACACATTCAAGAGTGTCTATTCTATAATACTTGCCGAGTTTAAGCAGCACTAGAGGAAGACATGCAACAAGAGAATATTCAACATTTGGCCGTTATTCGATTGTCGGCGCTGGGTGATGTATGTCATGCCATGGCAGTCGTGCAGTCTATTATAAAACGCAACCCATCTATTCAGGTAACTTGGGTAACTTCTCCGTTAGAGGCGAACTTGGTGCGTTTACTAGATGGTGTTCGAGTCGTTGTATACGATAAGAAAAGCGGCTTTTCCGGGTTGTTGGCATTGCGTGCGTTATTAAGTGATCAAACTTTTGATGTATTGCTGCATTTGCAGTGGTCCTTTAGAGCGAGTGTGGTTTCTCGAATGATAAAGGCCAAAAGACGTATTGGTTTTGCTTTATCTCATTCCCGTGAAAAACAGCATTGGTTTGTTAATGAGTATGCACCTGAACCTAAAGGTGAGCATGTTCTCGATTCTTTTTTATCCATTGCCAGTGTATTGGGGGTTTCTGAGCCAACGCTGCCTTGTGAGCTAATTTTGCCAGAATTAGACTTAGGATTACCGGACCAATATGTGGTGATTAATCCGTCGGCCTCTAAGGAAGATCGTAATTGGACAGTTGATGGTTATCAGGCGGTGATTGAACGGTTATTGGCGAAAGGCATTCGCCCTGTTGTCACGGGCGGGCCTTCAGCCGCAGAGGTAGCGTTTGCCGAGCAAATTGTTTCCAAACATGTTGATCAGGTTATTAATTTGGTGGGTAAAACCCAACTCAATGTAATGTTGGCTGTTTTGAAAGGGGCGTCATTAGTGGTTAGTCCTGATACGGGGCCTGCTCACATGGCAACCTTGGTTGGCACGCCAGTTCTTGGTTTATATGCGCATTCTAATCCGCGTAGAACGGGCCCATATCGTGACCTAGATAAAGTTCAGAGTGTGTATGAAGAGTTGATCATTAAAGAGTATCAAAAGCCTGTTGCTGAATTACCTTGGTCAACTCGTGTGCATGACCCCAAGGCCATGCAGCACATTCGTATTGAGCAAGTTTTGACTGTGTTGGATACGCTTATTTAGTAAATTTATTGACCGCTACTATTTAGACAGAGACTGCTCAGCAAGTTTAAGATCTAATGTTGCCTTTAATAGCTTGTAGAGTTGGATAGAGGCATCAATTTCTTCTTTTCGATTGGTTAAGCTTTCGATGTTCAAACCAAGTGGAATGCCAAGTGGCAGCGCTGTCTCAATGATTTGCTCTAACGCATTACGGCAGATTTTAATGGATTCTTCTAATGGCGCTGATGCATCCAATATGCGATGTTTCGTTGCATCTGGTACTGAAATCCCCAACCACTCCATGAATTCAAGTGTTTTTGCGCTTCCGCACGGGGTGAAGGTTAAAATGATACGCTTAGGCGTTTCACCTTTTTCTTTGCAGGTTCTCGCGTAGCGACTAATTAGGTCCGCGGTTGCTTGGTGATTGTAAACAGCTTGCGATATAAAAAATTCGCAACCTGACTCAGACTTCTTCAAAAGACGTAAATGCTCATCGCCTTTTTTTGCATGGCGCTCTGCAATAGTAACGCCACCAAGATTAAAGTCATGAGGTGATTTTTTTAGTGTCTCATAAGCTTGCGGTAAGGGGAGTTTTATATCACCACTTGAAGAAGGGGATCCAACTAATACTAAATCACGAATGCCATATTGTTCCCATGCTTCTGTTAGCCACCCGGAAAATTCTTCTGAGCTACGAGATGAGACGGATTTGTAAGTGATAACAGGCTTGTTGGATTGTTGGTGAAGGCGTTTTGACCACGCTCGTGGGTCGTGAGTTTCCAAGAAAGGAAATGGACGAGGCTTGTCAATGCGGCTGGTTTCGTCTTGAATGTCATATACGATTAAACCATCAACGTCGATATTATCAAGGCGATCAAGTAGCTTTTGGCTGACTTCTTGTAGTTGTTCTTCTTCAAGAGAGGACTTTGGTGGTGTTGTTCCAATGAAGTAAACGCCTCTGCTGGGGTCTTGAAACTTTGTTGCTAATTCAGATTTCATAATGTCACACTCTAATTAGACGAGACAGATAATGTTGTTCTGCATCTCGTGATGTTTGTTTGTTGGGGTTATTCTAACAGTGAAATGAATTCAAGGCTTTGTCTTTAAGTTGAATAATATTGATGACGAAGTGAGTTGAGCTAATCTTATAGTGAGAAAGGTTATGTCAAACATAGAGCTAAAAGGGCTTTCTGAAACAACGTCTTCTGCTTTGCCTCCTGTGCATAATTGGAAACCACCTTTTTGTGGTGACATAGATATGGTGATTAAAGCGAATGGGGAGTGGTTTCATGACGGCGGTAAGATTAAACGTTCTGCCATGGTGACGATGTTTAGTCGAATATTGTGGTATGAAAAGGGTGAGCATTTTTTGGTAACACCGGTAGAAAAGGTGCGAATTCAAGTAGAGGATGCGCCTTTTCTTGTTACTGTTTGGAAGTGGATACATACCGAACAGGGTCGAGCGCTAGAGTTCACTACGCAAACCGATGATGTTCTTGTGCTTGGTGTCGATTGTGATCTTTGGATGGGGGTGTTTAAAAACGAAGAGCGTCCCTATGTCTCAATGCGCTACGGTATGAAGGCATTAGTAGGGCGAAATGTGTTTTATGGTATTGCTGAAAGTCTTGAGCATGTCGAGACTTCTAAAGGTAGTGGTATGGGCATAATAAGTGCGGGTAAAAGCTATCTTTTAATGCAAGATGCATAACGAATTTGAGCCTGTCTAGGTTATAATGTGCGAATTAAACGTAGCGCTTTGGCTGCGTAGTGTATTTAGTTTTGAAAGGGGTGTTTGTTTGTTATTCGAAGAATTTGGTTTTGATAATCGCATTTTAAAGTCCATTAGTCATTTGGGGTTTGATGAGGCAACTGAAATTCAGTCTCGTGCTATCCCTGAAGCGATGGCTGGCCGTGATTTATTGGCGTCGTCAAAAACAGGTTCGGGAAAAACGCTTGCCTATCTTTTGCCTGCGTTGCATCGAGTCTACAAGAAAAAAGCCTTGTCTAAACGTGATCCGCGTGTGGTTGTATTGGTGCCGACTCGTGAATTGGCAAAGCAGGTATTTGGTCAGCTGCGCCTTTTATTGGCGGCTAGTCGTTTTACGTCTATCCTGATTCAAGGCGGCGAGAATTTTAATGATCAGCACAAGTCTTTGCAAAAAGACCCACATTTTATTGTGGCAACGCCGGGTCGTTTGGTTGATCACTTAAAACAGCGCCACGTGTTTTTAGAAGGTCTTGAGCTGTTAATTTTAGATGAAGCCGACCGCATGTTAGATTTAGGCTTTGCTGACGCCATGCGAGCGATTAACGCCGCCGCCAGTCATCGCCAGCGCCAAACTTTGTTTTTTTCCGCGACACTAGATAATACCGAAGTAAGTGAGATTGCGGGTGAGCTTCTCCGAGAGCCTTCTCGTATTGCTATCGGGCAAGGCTACGATGAACATACAGATATTTCTCAGCACGTTTTACTTTGCGATCATCTAGACCATAAGGAAGCCTTGCTAAAGCACTTATTAGTGGGACAAACCATCAAACAAGCCATTGTCTTTACAGCAACCAAAAATGATACTGTGCGTTTGTCTGAGATTATTGCTGGTTGGGGGTTAAGTACCCAGGCTTTGAATGGCAATTTATCTCAAAGTGCTCGTAATAAAACCATGGAAAGCTTTGCAAAAGGGCAGTTTGATGTACTAGTCAGTACGGATGTGGCTTCTCGAGGTTTGGATATTGCTAGCGTATCTCATGTTTTTAACTTTGATCTACCAAAACAAGCAGAAGAATTCGTTCATAGAACGGGTCGTACTGGGCGTGCAGGTTTTAAGGGCGATGCTTATTCCTTGGTTGGACCGAAAGACTGGGTGAGTTTCAAAGCAGTAGAGGCTTTTTTGCAAAAGACCTTTGCGACAGAATCTATTGAAGGGCTAGAGCCTAAGTTTAAGGGGTTGCAGCCGCCTAAGCCCATTCGTCAAGAAACCAAAAAGGGCAGTGCAAAAGCGCCGACAAAAGCGCCTAAGAAGACGAATAAGAAGCCAGCAGGTAAAGCGCGTTTCCATGATAATCAGCAAGATGGTTTTGATGCGTTCAAATTGCCGCCTAAGCGTTTTGCTGCGCCAGATAATGTTGGTGATGAAGATGAGTAGTATTCGTTAGTTTTTTGTTAATTTATCCAATGAGTTAGATTTTATTAATTGACAGATGAGCTATATTCACGATATTGATTAAGTAAGGTGCAATTTGGTCTTTTAAATTCCATACTTTCTGAAACATTGTTAGATGAATTTTGACTCAGAAGGAATGTACCTTCATTTACTTTCTTATCTATTGGAGATGAGCTTATTAATCGTTTGCCCCCATTAAATTCATTAAAGTGTTTTGAATCTGCTGCTCGTCATGGCAGTTTCAATAAAGCAGCCAAGGAATTGTCTGTAACACCTTCTGCGATTAGCCATCAAATCAAAGGCCTAGAAAGTTTTCTAGGCCTTGAATTGTTTCGCCGTACTAAGCGTAAAGTGATCTTAACGGAAGCTGGGGAATCTTACTTAAAGCCAATTAAAAGCATTTTTGAGCAGTTAGAAAATGCTACTTCAGAGCTGAAAAGCAAGCAAAAATCTGGATCGCTTCGTTTGGCTGTGGCGCCCGCTTTTCTAACTCGTTGGTTGATGCCAAGAATGGAGCGTTTTCAGGAACGCTACCCTGATATTCAAATCGAAATTAGCTCTTCTACAGGGTTAATTGATTTCTCTGCCAACGATATAGATATGGCTGTGTATTTTGGTAGTGGCGATTGGGATGATGTTGAGGCCCATTATTTGCGTCCAGCACGACTTGCACCTGTCTGTAATCCTCGCTTGATTAAACCAGAGCAGCCTATAGATAAGCCGGAAGATATGCGTTTCTACCCGTTATTGCATGTTACTAAGCGAAAAGACGAGTGGCATGATTGGCTGCAGCAGCATGACCTTGATCCTAAATTATTTCGTCGTGGTTTGATGTTTTCGAGTGGCTCGCTTACTGCGGGGGCGGCGGCTCAAGGTTTAGGGATTTCGTTAACCGATCCAGAATTAATTATGCCAGAGATAGAAGCTGGAACACTAAAAGTGTTATTTAATCAGCATTTAATTACTAACCGGTCTTTTTATTTGGTTTATGAAAAGCGACGTTCTGTGACATCGGCTATGTCGGCTTTCAAAGAATGGATAATTGAAGAAATGGTTGGCAATAAAAATACATAATTGTATTTTTAGGTTGCTAAACATGCATTTTAAAAACGTAAATGAGAACTTGTATATGAGCACAGCGTTAACGGTAAATAGCTATTTTAATGATCAAGTAAAGTCTATTGCATTGAATAATGCAGAAGGAACATCAACAGTAGGTGTTATGGCCGTAGGTGAGTACGAATTTGGTACGAGCCAGCGAGAGTATATGACGGTTGTGTCTGGTGCTTTGAATGTTTTGTTGCCTTCAGAAAATGAGTGGAAAACCTTTGCTAAAGGTGAAACCTTTATTGTTGAAGCGAATCAGACTTTCCAAGTGAAGGTGGCTGAAATAACCGCTTATCTTTGTCGTTACGAGTGATAGTGCAATAGTAAAATTGCAACGTGAGAGTTATAAAAAAAGGGCTGAATTTCAGCCCTTTTTTGTTGGTTCGAACCTAATCGGATAGACTTGTTTTACCCACCAACGACATTGACGAGTAAAGTGACTTTATCGCCAGGTTGGACATATTTCTTACTACCAACCTTTGGGTTCCAATCACGAATATCATTGACTGATACTTTAAATTTGTTAGCGACAAGAGCTAATGACTCACCAGAGCGAATAGTGTAGACCACCTTCTTCATTACACTACGAGTGCTGTTCTCTGATTGTTTAGGCTTTAACCACACAACGAGCTTCTTGCCAGGAATGAGCGGGTCTGCAAGTCCCATATTATTCCAGCGAGCCAATGTTTTGCTGTCTGTGCCATATTTGTTTGAGATTAACCATAGACTATCGCCAGAATTCACGGTGTAGTTTATTTTTATGCGATTGCGATTTGGTGCGCGAGATTGTTTAGCCAATAATCGCTGATGAGAGCTTAGCGTATAGCTTTCAATGTCATTGCCAGCGACAGGAATCATTAGTTCTTGCCCAACACGGATCATGGTCGAGGATATTTTATTCACGTTCTGCAACACATTGACGGTGGTGTTGTGTTGTTTGGCAACGAGAAGTAAGTTATCGCCCGCTTTTACTGTGTAACGCACCCAAGTAACTCGTTCTTTACTCGGTATTTCAGCCAGCTTAGTTCTAAATTGTTTTGCTTTAGACACAGGCATTAGTAATCTGTGTGGTCCATCTGGAGATGTGGCCCATTGGTTAAAACCAGGGTTTAGTAAATAGACTTCATCGATGCTTACGTCTGCCATTTCGGCTGCTTGGGCTAAATCGAGTTGCCCGCCGATATTTACGACATCAAAATAAGGTTTGTTAGGAATGAAGTAAGTCGAGTAATTGTATTTTTCTGGATTTTTAATGATTTTTGCTAGAGCGATCAATTTTGGCACGTACGCACGTGTTTCTCTAGGTAGGTCTAGTGACCAAAAATCAGTTGGCTTGCCTGCTTTCTTGTTTTTTCTAATCGCTCTTAATACCGTACCTTCACCTGAATTATAGGATGCTAAAGCATGTAGCCAGTCACCATCGAACATTTTGTGAAGTCGCGTTAAGTAGGCGATAGCGGCTTGAGTTGAACCAATAATGTCTCGGCGACCGTCATACCACCATGTTTGGTCTAACCCATACATTTGCCCTGTAGAGGGAATGAATTGCCAAGGGCCAGAGGCACGGCCATGGCTATAACCAAAAGGATCAAAGCCACTTTCGACGATAGGCAATAAAGCAATTTCAGTTGGAATGCCTGCTTTCTCTAGCTCATCGACAATGTAATACAAATAGCGTTCACCGCGCTTTGATACTCTGTCTAAGTAAGAAGGATGAGAGCTAAACCAACGTAACTGGGATGATAAACGAGGGCGATCTATATCTAGGTTGAGCTGGTATCCTTCACGGATGCGTTGCCAAATATCTTCTGGCGCTCTTGGTTTGCTGTTTGCAATGACAGGTTCTGCTTTAACGTCTTCTTCCTCAACAGTTGAGTCAACTGGAGGGACGGTATCGATAAAACCAAGTTGTTCTGTGTCTGCTTCGACAGTATCAGCATCAGCATCTACTTCTGCTGAAGATTCTAGCAAATCACTTGAGGTGTTTTGTCGCTCTATTTTAGAGGCGGTTTGGCATGCGCTTAGCGCTAGGCTTGCCAGGCAAACCCATAAAAATTTATATATCATGAAGGTCACAAAATTGGATAAAGTTTCGCCATTTTAAAGGTGTGGCTATAGAGGTCAACTAAAACTATCTTTAGCGCGTCTCACTTGGCTAAAAGCGGCGACAGAATTTGGCGCTGGTTTTTCGTTAAGTTGTTGTGCAGCTTGAGTTTTTACAGTCTCAATATGGCTTCTTAAAAAAGGATTAGTTTTTTTCTCTAAACTGAGTTTGGTTGGTAGTGTCGGCTTGTTTTCCTGGCGGAGTTGCTGGCTAACTTGGTTGCTTACCATCAGTTCTTCGTTATCTGGCTCCACCGAAAGGGCAAAGCGGTAGTTGGCTAGTGTGTATTCGTGTGTGCCAAAAATTAGCGTATCATCAGGTAGGCTTGAAATCTTGTTCATCGCTGTCAGCATTTGCTCGGGTGTGCCTTCCATTATTCGACCGCAACCACCCTTAAATAAGGTGTCACCACAGAATAATATGGGGTTTTGTTGATCAGAAAAATAACATAAGTGATCAAGAGTGTGCCCAGGTGTTGCAATGACAGTGAATATTTTTGAAAAAACTTGGACTTGATCATTTTCATCAACAGCATGAGTGACTAAGTCTGTAAGGTGTTTAGGTCCATATACAGGGCAGTTTGAATGTTGTTTGAGCTCTGCTACACCGCCGATGTGATCTTTATGGTGGTGAGTGATTAAAATGCCTGCTAAGGTCTTTTGATATTCATGACAGTAGTTTAAAACAACATCTGCTTTACCTGGGTCAACAGCCCAAATGTCGGAACTATCTTTATCTTGGATTATCCAGATATAATTGTCATTAAAGGCGGGAAGCGGAAAGATAGTCATAACGTGTCTACTTTTAAAAGGTCGTTGTGTTTCATATGACGCGCCAAGAAAAATAACAAAAGACACAGTCATACCGTTTTAAATAGAGAATTCATTGTATGTTGGATGATCAATCAAGACAATTTTTTCAAAATTGGTACAAAAGTAACCTAGGCGATAGCCTGTTGCAATTAGAGTTGAGCGAGATAGCCTCTGAGCTTGATTCTGCGGTAGGTTACTATTTAGTGAGTCAGTCTCCTCTTAGAGATTTTTCTTTAAAAAACCATCGTGTGCGCGAAAGTATATTAATTGCCCCTGCTTTAGAATTTGGTGCGCCTAGTAATACGATTGTGGCCAGAGCAAGTGAATTGCCTTTTGAAGCGGATGGTGTTGATGTGCATGTTTTTCATCACACATTAGATATTTCTGCCACGCCACATGATGACCTCAGAGAGGCAGCAAGAACCCTGTTGCCAAGTGGTAAACTCATTATTGTTGGTTTTAACCCTTGGGGATTATGGGGTTGTAGGCGTTTGTTTTCCAAGAAGGTTAAAGCGCCTTGGTGTGGGCATTTTATTGCTCATCAACGCTTGGAAGATTGGCTTAAAGTGGCGGGTTTGACATTAGAGTCAAAGCGTTTTTTTTATTATGAACCACCGCTTAAGTCTAGTAAGTGGCGGTCGCGTTTTGCTTGGATTGATCGAATGCTGAAACCTCTCAAACTGCCTTTTAGTGGTGTGTATGTGATGACGGCAACCAAACAAGTAAGACGTCATATTCCATTAAAACCTCGTTGGTCCGGGGCTCGTGTTAGAGTGCCGCCATTAACAAAACCAACAGCAAAAGAGATGAAAGAGTGAAAAAGGTAATAATGTATACGGATGGTGCTTGTAAGGGGAATCCTGGTATCGGTGGTTGGGGAGCTTGGCTTACTTTTGGCGAGCACGAAAAACACCTTTGTGGTGGCGAGCACGATACCACCAACAATCGGATGGAGCTTATGGGCGCAATAGAGGGCCTACGTGCATTAAAAGAAAAGTGCTCAGTGACACTTTATACCGATTCCTCTTATGTACAGAAGGGGATTACGGAGTGGTTAGCGGGTTGGAAACGAAAAGGCTGGATGACAGCTTCTAAGCAGCCAGTTAAAAACAAAGATCTATGGCAAGCTCTAGATGAACAGTGTCAGCATCATGAAGTCACTTGGAAGTGGGTGAAAGGCCATGCAGGGATAGAAGGCAATGAAATTGCAGACCAATTGGCGAACAAAGGTATTGATGAACTAAGGGCAGCATCATGAGGCAGGTAGTACTCGATACGGAAACAACCGGAATTGATCCCAAGCAGGGTCATCGTATTATCGAAATCGGTTGTGTGGAGATGATTGGTCGCAAACTGACTAAGCGACATTTTCATGTTTACATCAATCCCGATAGAGAAGTGGAAGAAGAGGCTTTTCGAGTCCACGGTATTAGTAACGAGTTTCTAGCTGATAAACCGCGTTTCCATGAAATCGCTCAAGAATTTTTTGATTTTATAAAGGGTGCAGAACTTATCATTCATAACGCGCCGTTTGATATTGGCTTTATGGATCATGAATTTGCTCGGATTGGTGGTTATCCAAAAACAGCAGAAGTTTGTGGCGTGTTTGATAGTCTGGTTTATGCCCGTAAGAAGCACCCGGGGCAGAAAAATAACCTAGATATTTTGTGTAGACGTTACGGTATTGATAACTCGCATCGTGAGTTGCACGGCGCACTTTTGGATTCAGAGATTCTTGCTGACGTTTACCTATTGATGACAGGTGGGCAGACGAGTCTTGGCTTAGCGAATAATTCTGATTCAGACTCTAAAGAAGAAGGTGACGTTGAAGAAATTCGCCGGCTTTCTCAAAATCGCCCTGCGTTGAAAGTGATTAGAGCGAGTGAAGAGGAGTTAAAAGTCCATGAAGAGCGCTTGGATTTGATAGATAAAAAATCAGGTCAGTCTTTGTGGCGGATTAAGCATTAGTTCTGTATTACAAATACAACAAACTTATAGAGTAATAATCAAAAATGCCCTCCTTGAAGAGGGCATTTTTTTGCATTTAGGGTTGTACGCTACAGAAAGTAGGTGACACAAAGTCCACCAACAACGCTAAGTACCACTGTGTAAGGTAATGCCATCCAAACCATCTTGCCGTAAGACAATCGCAATAAAGGTGCGATTGCAGAGGTTAACAAGAATAAGAATGCGGCTTGTCCATTCGGTGTTGCTACGCTAGGAAGGTTGGTGCCAGTGTTGACGGCAACAGCGAGTTTATCAAAGTGTTCGCGAGTGATGGTTCCAGCGTCCAAAGCGGCTTTAATCTCATTGATATAAACCGTCGCCACAAAAACATTGTCGCTGATTGCTGAAAGCAAACCATTAGCAATAAATAGCATTATAGGTTGGCGCTCAGTTGGCATTTGTAAAACAACATCAATCACTGGTTGAAACAGGTGTTGAGAATGTATGACGGAAACAACGGTGAAAAATACTACCAACAAAGCGGTAAAAGGTAGGGACTCTTCAAAGGCATGGCCAATACGGTGTTCTTCAATAATGCCATTAAATGATGTCAATAACACGATAACCATTAAACCCACTAAACCAACTTCCGCAACATGGAAAGCAAGTGCAAATACTAGGATAATAGCAACGATGCCTTGCACAATAAGTTGGGCTCTGATTTTGTTTGTGTGTTTTTGGCTTTCTTCTTTTTCAAAGTTATTAAGGATGTCTCGGACTGTGTCTGGCAATTGTGCTCCGTAGTCAAACCATGCGGTTTTCTCTAACACCACAACGGTTAACAAACCGCAAATTAAAACAGGTATTGAAACAGGAGCCACATAAAGGAAGAATTCGCCAAAATTCCACCCCGCCACTTTAGCAATCAGTAAGTTTTGTGGTTCGCCTACTAACGTTGCGACACCGCCGAGTGCTGTACCAACCGCACCGTGCATTAACAAGTCTCGTAAGAAAGAGCGGAATTCATTCAGGTCTTCTGTGTTCACTGGCAGAATAGAGTCATCTTTACCATGGTCGTGGTTTTTATTTGAGCTTTGTCCTGAAGCGGCTTTGTGATAAACCGAATAAAACCCTACACCGACACTGATCAGAACGGCTGTCACGGTTAGAGCGTCCAAAAAGGCAGAGAGCAACGCAGCAGAAAAACTAAAAATTAACGAAATAACGATTTTAGATTTTACTTTAACTAGGAGCTTATTGAAGATAAATAACAGCATGTCTTTCATGAAGTAGATACCAGCTACCATGAACATTAGCAGCAATATTACTTCAAGGTTGTGCGAGACCTCTGTGTAAACGCCCTCGGGTGTTGTGAGGCCAAGCGCTACAGCCTCAATAGCAAGCAGGCCTCCCGGTTGAAGTGGGTAGCATTTTAGTGCCATTGCTAAGGTAAAAATGAACTCAATAATTAACAGCCAGCCCGCGATAAATGGACCTAAAGTAACGAAAACAATAGGATTGATAATCAAAAAGGCTAAGATTATTTGTTTGTACCAAAGTGGCGAGGCGCCGAGGAAATTTCTTCCAAACGATTGTGACAGAGAGGTTTTCATTAGTTGCTCCTTCATAAAAAGGCACTGAAATGTGCAAAAAAATTAACAAGATTTCTCTATGTTTTCAGTGGTTCAGAAGAATCTTGTTAGCTTTCTTGTAGTTATTATTTTGAAGAGGCTTTTTCAAAGTGTGCAGATAATAAGTCAAATAAGAAACAGTATCTATAGTGATTAATGACTTATAGATATTGCTATTTATAAAAATAGCCCCACTATCTCAAGAAGTTATGATTATTTAGAGGAAGAGATGTTGGAATTTTTAACTGATTACGCCGGTTTTTTATTGAAATTGGTCAGTGTTGCTTTGGTGATAGGTTTTCTTTTGGCCGTTTTATCTAGTGGAAAGCGTAAATCGCAACCAGGTAGTTTGTCCGTTACTAAGTTGAATGAAAGTTATGATGCCATGAAGGCTGAGTTGGATCATCAGCTATTGGATAAAAAAGATCTTAAAAACATAGCAAAAGAAAAAAAGAAAAAAGAAAAACTGGAAAAGAAGGCGTTAAAAAAAGCACCGAAAGAGGCAGAGGAAGTCGCAAAGAAGCGTCTTTACGTCTTGGATTTTGATGGTGATATAAAGGCGTCAGCAGTTGAAACCATGCGTGAAGAAATTACCGCAATTTTGAGTGTGGCTAAACCTCAGGATGAAGTGGTAGTTCGTTTAGAAAGTGGTGGTGGTGTTGTGCATGGTTATGGTTTAGCAGCATCTCAGTTGCAGCGTATCCGAGAAGCCAGCATCCCATTAACGATTTGTGTTGATAAAGTTGCAGCCAGTGGCGGTTATATGATGGCTTGTGTGGCTGATAAAATTATTGCAGCACCGTTTGCAATTCTTGGCTCTATTGGTGTGGTTGCGCAAGTTCCCAATGTACATAGGTTGCTTGATAGGAGCTTGATAGATGTTGAGCTTCACACGGCAGGTAAGTATAAGCGTACTTTAACTATGTTGGGTGAAAATACGGATGAGGGCCGAGAAAAATTTAAACAAGACCTAGAAGATACTCACGGTTTGTTTAAACGATTTGTTTCGAGCCAGCGTCCACAGTTGGATATTGAAGACATTGCAACAGGTGATACTTGGTATGGTTCAGAGGCAATAGACAATAAACTGATTGACCTAGTAATGACCAGTGATGCGTATTTGGTTTCTCATTATGAAAGCGCTGAAGTGATACAAGTGACTTATAAGCAGCCAAAGGGAATGGCGGAACGTTTAGGTTTGTCTTTCTTTTCTGCTCTGGAGCAAAAAGCCGTGTTGTGGATTGGGAAAATCACCCAATCTCGAGGGTATTAACCAATAACCTGAAGTTGGCTAAAAGAGTCCAGTTCAAAAAATAGTTCTATAAAAAAGAGTGGTATGCGAGGCATGCCACTCTTTTTTTGTGTTGTCTTACTTGTTGTCTTGTTATTTGTTCGTTAGTTCATTTGTGCTTTGAAGGGAGTCATAGGTCAGGCTGCTTCCGGTTTCGGGCGTGACTGATTGTTCGGCAATTTTTTCAATGGCGTCTTCTAGCTCTATTGGCTCAAAATATATTAACGTGCCAATCGTTGGATGATCTAGGTAGTTTACTTTTTTGCTAGCAGTTTTATTGCTTTGGTTCAGTGTTAATACCAATGCCGGTTCGAACTCTTTGAATTCAGGCTTTGCTTTTTGCTCAGTTTCAGACTGAGAAAAAAACAGGCTTGTTCCTGCTTGATTCGAGTTTTGGTTGTCTTGTTCTGGTGTTGTTTCTGGTTGAGTAAAGCTATCAAACAAATAATATTTGTATTGGATGTCTGATTCTAAATAGCGTCCCAAGGTGATGGCAATGTTCGCAGTAAGTTCTGGGTAGCCATCTTTCTCTTGAGTGCTATGGAAAGATTTTTTAATGGTATCGCCTGGGTGTTTGAATATGAGAGTCCATTTTCGATTGGCTAAAATGGTGACATGTGTGCCCAGCCTTTGTTCCATATTGCCAAAAGGAGTTGATTGGTTGATGTTGTTGTCTGGATCGTTTGCTTTTTCCTCTTCTGCCGTAAGGCGAAGAAGATTTTCTGTAGACAGTACATTTTTGTAGTCAACGTGTTCCGTTGTGAGGGCTTCAGGCCATTGGAATGTCACCAAATAGCCTTCATAAGCTCTGGCTGTGTCCGGGTTGATTTGTTCGTCTTCAGCAAAAAGACGAGTGCTAAGTAACGTCAGGGATAAGAAGATAATAATTAGCGATTTCAATGTAATAATTCCAAAGTCATTGTCGTTTGTTGGAAACGCTCTTCTGCGCTGTTCATTGGGGCTAAGAATTTCAATGTATCAGAGCCAACCAGCTTGTAGATGTCGGGTTTCGTTTGAATAAGTCTAATCAACTTCATTGGGTCGACAGGTGTTTTACTATTAAAGAAGATTTTACCTTCTTTGGCATTGGCTTCAATCTTATTAATGCCAAGACTTTCCGCTTTAAGCTTTAATTCCGTTTGCCTAAATAGGTTTTTCGTTGCGTCAGGCAGCAGCCCAAAGCGGTCAATCATTTCCACTTGAAGGTCTTTTAATTCATCACTGCTTTTTGCACTGGCAATGCGCTTATACAGAATCAATCGTGAATGTACATCACCTAAATAATCTTCCGGAATAAGTGCGGGAACTCGTAAGTTCACATCAGTTTGTGCTGGAGATGTGATATCTATGTCTGGAGACTCGCCATTTTTGAGGGATTTAACCGCTCGGTCTAGCATGTCCATAAATAGAGAGAAGCCAACATGTTCAATATGACCACTTTGACCGTCACCTAATAATTCTCCTGTGCCACGAATCTCTAAGTCGTGAGTGGCTAAGGTAAAGCCTGCTCCGAGGGTGTCCGCAAGTGTAATGGCTTCTAGGCGTTTTTCTGCATCGCCAGTTACTTTACGGTCATTTGGTGTTAATAAGTAGGCATAGGCTTGATGGTGCGAGCGGCCAACTCGACCACGTAATTGATGCAGTTGTGCCAAGCCAAACTTATCTGCTCGTTCAATGATAATAGTGTTGGCGTTCGGTATATCGATACCTGTTTCTATAATGGTAGAACAAACGAGCACGTTGGCTCTTTTGTGGTAGAAGTCTGACATGACTTGTTCCAGTTCTCTTTCACGCATCTGTCCGTGACCCACAATAACACGAGCTTCTGGAATTAACTCTTCCAATTCTTCTGCGGCTTTTTGGATGGTTTGTACTTCATTGTGTAAGTAATAAACTTGCCCGCCACGATGAAGTTCGCGCAAAATCGCTTCTTTTATTTGATGTTCGTCTTTTTGTTTTACAAATGTTTTTACGGATAAACGTTTGGCTGGTGGTGTCGCAATAATGGATAAATCACGAATGCCAGACAAAGACATGTTTAGCGTTCGAGGAATTGGGGTGGCGGTTAGTGTGAGTATGTCTACTTCTGCTCGCAGAGCTTTGAATTGCTCTTTTTGCTTGACCCCAAAACGGTGTTCCTCATCGATAATGACTAGGCCTAGATTAGCAAACTTGATGTCACTTTGGATGAGTTTATGTGTGCCAACGACTATGTCTGCTTTGCCTGATTCTAGTCGATCAATAGAAGTGTTGGATTGTTTGCCTGAACGAAATCTCGACAATAGTTCGACCTCTACAGGCCAGTCGGCAAAACGGTCGCAAAAATTTTCATAGTGCTGTTGGGCAAGCAGTGTGGTTGGAACGAGAACGGCCACTTGCTTGCCATCTTGAACAGCTAAGAAGGCGGCTCGCATAGCAACTTCTGTTTTACCAAAGCCTACGTCACCACAGACCAAGCGATCCATTGGTTTCTTAGCGGACATATCCGCCATCACTGCATCGATTGCCATTTGCTGGTCAGGTGTTTCTTCAAACGGGAATCCTGCCGAGAAGAGCTCATATTGGTCGTCTGGCTTAGCAAATGCATAACCGACTCTGGCCTCACGTTTGGCGTATATTTCCAGTAACTCCGCTGCTGTGTCGCGGGCTTTTTCAGCTGCTTTTTGTTTCGCTACACTCCATTTGTCAGTGCCAAGCTTGTGCAGTGGTGCGGTATCTTCATCTGCGCCCGTGTATCTGGAAATGAGCTGTAATGACGAAACGGGTACATAAAGTTTGGCGTCATTGGCGTAGCCAAGCGTGAGGAGCTCTGTTTCTTGTCCGTCTATTTGTAAATTAGTAAGGCCAAGGTAGCGGCCGACCCCGTGATCAATATGCACAACGGGTGCATTTAATCTTAACTCAGTGAGGTTGCGAATGATCGCATCTTCGCTGATGTTGTTTTGTTTATTGCGTCGACGGTGTTGAGAAACGCGTTCGCCTAATATTTCACTTTCAGGAATTAGCGCAAGCGCTTCATTAATGATGAAGCCGCGGCCAATATTGCCTTCGGTAATGGCGAGTGATTTTGTCGACTTAGTGAATGCTTCCCAGCTGTCAACTTGCTTTGGTTTAATGTTGTGTTTTTTTAACAGGTCAAGCAAGGCCTCTCGGCGGCCTGCAGACTCGGCGACAATTAATACTCTAGCTGAGGTTCCTGCCAGAAAGTCTTGTAGTTTTCCAAGTGGTTGTGCTGCTTTTGAATCAATTTTAACGGTATCAAGTGCTTTATATGCAGGATGATCACCTGTCACTGAAAAAATAATGTTCGTGTATTGATTAAGTCGTCCAAAAAGTTCGTCTTCGCGTAGGCATAGTTCATCGGGCTTTAAAATAGGGCGCTCGATGTTGTAATTCAGGGATTCGTGGCGGCTACGGAAATCAAGTTGAATACTCGCAAACTGATCGTTGAAGTTGTCGGAACGAACGATCAGAGTGTTGTCAGGTAGGTAGTCAAATACGCTAGCGGTTTGTTCAAAGAATAAAGGTAAATAGTATTCAATGCCTGCTGGTATAATACCACTGGAGATATCTTGGTATATCGGGCTTGAAAGTGGGTTGGCTTCAAAGCGCTCTCTAAAAGCTTGGCGAAACTGCTGAATTCCCTGTGAAGTGGTTGGGAACTCTTTTGCTGGAAGCATTTTAATTTCAGCTACCTTGCTAATGCTGCGCTGTGTCTCTGGATCAAACCATCGAATCGATTCTATTTCATTGTCGAACCAATCTATCCTGATTGGGTTTTCCGCACCCATTGGATAAACATCCATCAAGGCGCCGCGGATGGCGTATTCACCATGCTCGTGGACGTTCTCTACATTTAAGTAGCCCGCGTTAGTTAGCTTTCTTGATAGTTTCTCCAGAGGAAGTTCTTGTCCTTCTTCCAAATGAAAGCGCTGGGCATCAAGGTGGTGTTTAGGGCAAAGACGCGTTATGCAGGAAGCAACCGTGGTGAGTACAATCGGATTTTTCGTTTCGGTAAGCTTGGCCAGCGTTTCTAAACGCTGAGATATAATGTCTTGGTGTGGCGAGAAGGCGTCGTATGGTAAGGTTTCCCAATCGCTAAATCTTAATATTTCTCTTTTGTTTTGATTTAGAAACTGTATTTCATCTTCAAGCTCATTGAGTTCGGCGACCGTGTTGGCCATAAAAAGCATAGGTTGTTTATGTTGAGCTGCTATTGCTAGCAGCTGTAATGCTTTTCGGCTGCCATCTAGGCCGCTAATTAAGTTTTTGAAGCCGGGTTTTAGGGTGATTGATACGGTTTCTGACATGTTGGGCTTATTGTTCTCTAGTGGCGGATAGCGTCAAAGATACAGAGTCTGCAAAACGTAAAGCGTGAGGTTTTGCAACTTCGACTTTTGCAAAGGTTACATGGTTCGATGACATGCAAAGCTCCAGTAAGTCTGCGGTTAGTTTTTCAAGCAATAGAAAGCGGTTATTTTCAGTGTGAGCTATCATTTCCTTACAAATTGTCCGGTAGTTTACCGCATTTTCAACATTGTCTGTGTCATAGGCTTGAGAAGCCGGATAGTGTATCCAGGCGTTAATTACCACATCTTGCTTGTTTTGTTTTTCAGATTCATTGAATCCAATATAGGTTCGCAGACGTAGATTCTTAATATGAATTTGAGCTTCTGGTTTGATCATAGTTATGCTTCCGTGTTTTAAGCCTATTCATTTATTGGGCGATATTGTGTCGTTTTCAATCATGTATGGCAACAGACTAAAAATACGGTGCAATGTCGCTTTTTGGATTGCTTTTTCTAATTTTAATTCTTTCGAATAAAGTTCGTATGACAAATTGTGCACTATTATGTAATTAAACAACAAAAAAGTGGCTTTTTAGTGGTTATAAAATGCGCAATAAGGACATTGTAGTGATTTTAAGTAAAAGTTGGTGCTTAAAGACGGTCTCGTGAGCTGGTCAATGGAGGGAATGATCTTTATAATACGTCGGTTTTTTGGTGAAGTGAGTTTGCGTTTTACAATTAATTTAATATTAGTTGTTCGCTCTTGCATGTTTTCCCGGAGGGGGGCATGAGCATGACGCATTGCGCTTTTTGTGTTCAATTTATTGTTGGGCAGAACATATGTATAAAATTACAAAAGGCCTAGATCTACCGATCTCAGGTGCTCCCAATCAAGTGATTGAGACGGCTGCTGCTGCAAAGACAGTTGCTGTGATCGGTCCAGACTTTCATGGAATGAAACCCACCATGCTTGTCAAGGAAGGGGACAAGGTCAAGAAAGGTCAAATTATTTTTACGGATAAGAAAACGGAAGGTGTTAATTATACCGCTCCTGCTTCTGGAACCGTAATTGAGATTAATCGTGGTGAACGACGTGTTCTTCAGTCTCTCGTTATTAGCGTTGAAGGCGACGAGTCTGAAACCTTTGCGTCTTATTCCGGCTCTGAACTGAAATCTTTAGAACGTAGCAAGGTTGTGGAAAATCTGGTTAACTCTGGATTATGGACATCATTCCGTACCCGCCCGTTCTCTAAGGTTCCTGAAATTGCTTCAGCGCCAAACTCCATTTTTGTTACCGCTATAGATACGAATCCGCTAGCTGCTTCTCCTGAAGTTGTGCTTGCTGATCAAGCGGAAGCATTTGCAGATGGCCTTACTGTGTTGACTCGTTTAACCGAAGGTAAGGTTTTTCTATGTAAGGCAGCTGGCGCAAAAATCCCAACAACGTCCGATGTGACGGTTGAGGAATTTGCTGGTGTGCATCCTGCCGGTCTTGCTGGTACGCATATCCACTTCCTTGATCCAGTTAGTGATAAGAAAACAGTTTGGTCTATTAATTACCAAGATGTTGTTGCTATTGGTAAATTGTTTGTAACTGGTGAGCTGAATGTTGAGCGAGTGATTGCTTTAGCCGGACCACAAGTTAAAAAGCCTCGTTTGGTTCGTACTCAAGTTGGTGCAAGCTTAGAAAATTTGCTGGCTGGTGAAATGGGTGAAGGTGATAACCGAGTTATCTCTGGCTCTGTTCTTTCTGGTCGAAATGCTTTTGGTCCTTTTGCTTACTTAGGTCGTTACCACAATCAAGTGACAGTATTGCTTGAAGGTCGTGAGCGTCAAATGATGCATTATCTTCGTGCGGGCGTAGAAAAGCATTCTATTATGAATGTGTTCTTGTCCAAGCTTACGGGGAAAAAATCCTTTGATATGACAACGACGACAAATGGTAGTGATCGTACTATGTTGCCTCTTGGTAACTTTGAGCGCGTGATGCCACTTGATATTCTAGCAACGCAATTGCTACGTGCGTTGGTTGTGAACGATACAGAGCAGGCTCAAAAGCTTGGTGCACTTGAGTTGGATGAAGAAGATTTGGCTTTGTGTACTTACAGTTGCTCAGGTAAGTTCGAATATGGCCCGATCCTTCGGGATTGCCTAACTCTAATAGAGAAAGAGGGTTAATTCATGGGGCTTAGAAAAGTACTCGATAAAATGGAACCTGAGTTTCACTCAGGTGGAAAATACGAAAAATGGTATGCGCTTTTCGAAGCGGTAGATACTATTTTTTACCGCCCAAGTTCTGTGACTAAGAATGGCTCACATGTTCGTGATGCTGTGGATATGAAGCGCATCATGATATTGGTGTGGATGTGTACATTCCCAGCGATGTTCTTTGGTATGTACAATATTGGTCTACAAGCCAATACAGCAATGGAAGCAATGGGTGTTGCGCCTGCTGACTCTTGGCGTCATGCCATTATTGGCGGTCTAACGAGCTATAATGCTTCAAGCATTTGGGACAATATGATTTACGGTGCAATGTACTTTTTGCCTGTTTATCTTGTTACCTTTGTTGTTGGTGGTTTCTGGGAAGTGTTGTTTGCTTCTGTGCGTAAGCATGAAGTTAACGAAGGCTTCTTTGTTACCTCTATCCTTTTCTCTCTTTCTCTGCCTGCAACTGTGCCTTTATGGCAAGTGGCTCTGGGTATCACCTTTGGTGTTGTCTTGGCGAAAGAGGTGTTTGGTGGTACAGGTAAAAACTTCCTTAACCCTGCTTTGGCTGGCCGTGCGTTCTTGTTTTTCGCTTACCCAGCGTCCATGTCTGGTGATGCTGTTTGGACTGCGGTAGATGGCTTCTCTGGTGCGACTGCGTTGAGTCAGCTTGCTGCTGATGGCGTTGCTGGCTTAACCGTTGCTTGGTCTGATGCCTTCTTTGGCTTTATTCAAGGTTCCATGGGTGAAACCTCTACTTTGGCTATTCTGATTGGTGGTGGTGCATTGTTAATTATGCGCATCGCAGCTTGGCGAATAGTTGCTGGCGTTATGCTAGGTATGGTGCTGACTTCTGCGTTGTTTAACGTTATTGGTTCAGACACTAACCCTATGTTCTCTACGCCTTGGTATTGGCATCTTGTTTTAGGTGGCTTTGCTTTTGGTATGATGTACATGGCGACGGATCCAGTGTCTGCGTCAATGACGAATCGCGGTAAATGGTTTTACGGCGCTCTGATTGGCTTGATGGTTGTGTTGATTCGTGTTGTTAACCCTGCTTACCCAGAAGGTATGATGTTGGCAATTTTGTTTGCGAATCTGTTTGCGCCATTTATTGACCACTTTGTTGTTCAGGCGAACATTAAACGGAGGATTGCACGCAATGGCTAGTAATAACGATAGTATTAAAAAGACCATTATAGTTGCTTTATCTTTGTGTTTGGTTTGTTCTATTTTTGTTGCAGCTGCAGCAGTAGGTCTTAAGCCTATTCAGAACACCAATAAAGACTTAGACCGTAAGCGCAATATTTTGTCTGCCGCTGGTATGCTTGAATCTGGCAAATCAGTTGATGAAATTTTTGAGTCTGTTGAAACTCGTATTGTGAATTTGCAAACTGGCAAATTTGCTACTCAAACTGAACTAGATAATGCAGGAATTAAAGCGTCTACTTTTGATCAAAAGGCGGCGTCGAAAGACCCTAGTTTGTCTATTTCACTTAAGGGTAACGATCCGGCTGGTATCAAACGCCGTTCAAACTTCTCTGCGGTTTACCTTGTGAAGTCTGGCGACAATATCGATCGCATCATTCTGCCAGTGCATGGCTATGGCTTATGGTCAACTATGTACGGCTTTATGGCTTTGAAAAATGACTTCAATACAGTGATCGGTTTTGGTTTTTATGACCAAGCTGAAACACCTGGATTGGGTGGTGAGGTTGATAATCCTAACTGGAAAGCATTGTGGAAAGGTAAAGAAATCTACAATGGACAAGGCGAAGCTGTAATTCATCTTGTAAAAGGTGGAGTGGATAGTTCTGATCCTGATGCTGAGCACAAAGTAGATGGTTTATCTGGTGCTACACTAACAAGTCGTGGTGTTACTCATCTTGTTCAATACTGGTTGGGTCAGGAAGGGTTTGGACCATTCTTATCGCAACTACGTAGCGAAGGAGTTCAATAATGTCTGATGTGAAAAAAGTCCTCTTTGGGCCAATTCTTGCAAATAACCCGATTGCCTTGCAGATCTTGGGTATTTGTTCAGCGTTGGCTGTAACAAGTAGTATGAAAGTCAGTTTGGTTATGGCTATCGCCTTGACCTTGGTAACGGCTTTCTCAAGCTTTTTTATTGCGATTATTCGTAGCCATATTCCAAACAGTATTCGTATCATTGTGCAGATGATCATTATTGCCTCTTTGGTAATTGTGGTAGATCAGGTTTTGAAGGCCTTTGCTTACGAAATCAGTAAGCAGCTTTCTGTATTCGTTGGTCTTATCATTACGAACTGTATCGTAATGGGCCGCGCAGAAGCGTTCGCTATGAAAAATGGCCCAATAATGAGCTTTGTGGATGGTATTGGTAACGGTTTGGGTTACAGCGCAATGTTAATTGTTGTTGCCTTTTTCCGTGAATTACTTGGTGCTGGTAAGTTATTTGGTGTCGAGATCTTTGCAACTGTTCAGAATGGCGGTTGGTATCAGCCTAATGGTTTGATGTTGCTTCCACCTAGTGCATTCTTTGTTATCGGCTTGGTTATTTGGGCTTTGCGTTCTTATAAGAAAGAGCAAGTTGAAGAGCCTGAATTCAAGATTGCAGCGAATTCTCGTTCTCAGGAGGCGCTATAAATGGAACATTTAATAAGTCTGTTTGTTAAAGCTGTTTTTGTTGAAAACATGGCGTTAGCTTTCTTCCTTGGTATGTGTACCTTTTTGGCTCTGTCCAAAAAAGTAGAAACAGCGATAGGTTTGGGGATAGCGGTTGTTGTTGTTTTGGCGATTACGGTTCCTCTTAATAACTTGTTGTACCAGAACCTATTAGTAGATGGTGCGCTTGAGTGGGCGGGTTTGCCTGGCGTTGATCTTAGCTTTTTGGGTCTCTTGAGCTACATTGGTGTTATCGCTGCTGTGGTTCAGATATTGGAAATGACTTTGGATAAATACATGCCTGCGTTATATAACGCGCTTGGTGTGTTTTTGCCACTTATCACAGTGAACTGTGCCATCATGGGCGCTTCTTTGTTCATGGTTGAGCGTGACTACAACTTTGGTGAGAGTGTCGTTTACGGTGTGGGTGCTGGTGTTGGTTGGGCGTTGGCGATTGCTGCGCTAGCTGGTATTCGGGAGAAGCTTAAGTATTCAGATGTTCCTGCAGGTCTTCGTGGTCTAGGTATCACGTTTATTACTGTTGGTCTAATGAGCTTAGGTTTTATGTCATTTTCTGGTGTGCAGCTTTAATTAGCTGCCCGTTTAGACAACCAAGAATAGGGTTTAACTAACATGGTCAACTTAGAGATTATTCTAGGTGTGGTGATGTTCACAGCTATCGTGCTTGCGTTAGTGGCAATTATCCTTGCTGCTCGTGCACGCTTGGTAAGCTCTGGGGACGTCACAATTCGCATCAATGGTGAAAAGGAAGTAACAGCACCGGCTGGTGGTAAGTTGCTTCAAACTTTGGCGAACAGCGGCATTTTTCTATCATCTGCTTGTGGCGGTGGTGGTACTTGTGCCCAGTGTAAATGTAAGGTGACTAGTGGTGGTGGTTCTATGCTTTCTACTGAGCAGTCCCATTTTACTCGCCGTGATGAAAAAGAAGGTTATCGTTTGTCATGTCAGGTTTCTGTGAAACAGGATATGGATGTAGAGGTACCTGAAGAAGTGTTTGGTGTTAAGGCTTGGGAATGTACTGTTGAGTCTAATCCTAACTTAGCGACCTTCATCAAAGAGCTTACATTGAAATTGCCTGAAGGCGAAAACGTTGATTTTCGTGCTGGTGGTTATGTTCAGCTTGAAGCGCCTGCTCATACTGTGCATTACAAAGATTTTGATATTGAAGAAGAATATCGAGGTGACTGGGATAAATTTAACCTTTGGAAATTTGTTTCTAAGGTTGATGAAACCGTAATCCGTGCATATTCAATGGCGAACTACCCTGAAGAAAAAGGTATCGTGAAGTTTAATATTCGTATTGCTTCTCCGCCTCCCGGTAAAGATGATTTGCCTCCGGGTCAGATGTCTTCTTATGTGTTCAGTCTTAAACCTGGCGATAAGATAAAAGTATACGGTCCGTTTGGTGAGTTTTTTGCTAAAGATTCGGATGCTGAAATGGTGTTTGTTGGTGGTGGTGCAGGTATGGCGCCAATGCGCTCACATATCTTCGATCAGCTTAAACGTTTGAATTCGAAGCGTAAGATTTCATTCTGGTACGGTGCTCGTAGTGTACGCGAGGCCTTCTATTCTGAAGAGTACGATAAGCTTCAGGAAGAGAATGAAAACTTCGAATGGCATTTGGCGCTTTCTGATCCTCAGCCTGAAGATAACTGGGAAGGTAAAACTGGCTTTATTCATAACGTTCTTTATGAAAGTTATCTAAAAGACCATCCGGCTCCAGAAGACTGTGAGTTCTACATGTGTGGACCTCCAATGATGAACGCATCTGTTATCAAGATGCTAGAAGATCTAGGTGTAGAAAAAGAAAACATCCTCCTTGATGATTTCGGTGGCTAGCACCTAAATAAAGACCCACCTATAGGTGGGTCTTTATTTTTATTGGCGACTAAAAAGACTTTATATGCGTAAAAAAATACTACTACCCGTTTTCCTGCTTATCGCTATTGCGGTTGTATACCGCCTTTCTGTTTTTACCCCTGAATTAGCCAGCTTCTCTGGCCCTACAATGGGCACAACTTATACGGTGAAATTTTTTACTACTAAAGACGTAGGGGCTTCTTCAGATTTGAAGGATGACGTTGATGCTGCGCTGGTTCGAGTTAACAGGCTAATGTCGACCTATGACGCTAACTCAGAGCTTTCGCTGTTTAATAAGTTGTCCGCTGGTGAATCTGCTGTAGTCAGTAAAGATATGGCTTACGTGATTGATAAAGCTCTGCTTATTAGTGAAATGAGTGGTGGGGAGTACGATGTTACTGTTGGTCCTCTGGTTAATTTATGGGGGTTTGGTCCAGGGAAACGAGAAGATAAAGTGCCTAGCCAAGAGTCAATTGATGACGCAAAGTCGCGAGTGGGTTATCACTATTTAAATCTTGATGGCCGTCAATTGACCAAAGAAAAAGATATTTATGTGGATTTGTCTTCTATTGCGAAAGGCTACGGCGTTGATGTCGTGGCACGAGTTCTTCAAGATAGAGGGATAGAGAGTTATCTGATTGAGGTTGGTGGAGAGATTATATCCCAAGGTCTAAAGCCTGACGGAACTCCGTGGAGAATAGCGATCGAAAGCCCTGCTGGCGGGCATGACATGGCCGAGCGTATTATTTCTGTGACAGATATAGCGGTTGCTACATCTGGAGATTATCGAAATTATTTTGAAAAAAATGGTGTGCGTTATTCCCATACCATTAACCCTATTACAGGTAGGCCAATTACGCACAGGTTGGTTTCTGTTACTGTAGTAGATAAAACAACCACAATGGCAGATGGTCTTGCTACTGCAATTACGGTGCTTGGTCCTGATAAAGGCTTTGAGTTTGCACAAAAAAATGGCATTGCTGCTTATTTGTTGGTGAAAACAGATTTTGGCTTTGAAGAGCATCCATCTGATGCTTTTAAGGCCTATTTAAAATAGATTTTGAAAACTTTTTAGGAGAGATCATATGTTAACGATTGTATTGGCATTTGTCCTTATGCTCATGTTGGTGGCTGCTATGGCGGTTGGTGTATTAATGGGTAGAAAGCCTATTTCAGGCTCTTGTGGTGGCATGAGTGCTTTGGGTATGGAAGTTGCCTGCGATATTTGTGGTGGTGATAAAGGTAAGTGCGAGAAAGAAACGAAAAAAGGTATGGCGGCAACGGTTTCTGATGACACGTTTTATGACGCATCTAAATAATTGAACAGTGAAGAGGGTATTATGACAACGAGACATTATGATGTGGTGGTTTTAGGCACAGGTCCTGCCGGAGAAGGTGCTGCGATGAGTGCGGCGAAGGCTGGCAAAAGAGTGGCTGTGATTGAAGCGAGTTCGCAAGTTGGCGGAAGTTGTACGCATTTAGGAACCATTCCATCAAAAGCGTTGCGTCACGCTGTTAAGGAAATTATTGCATTCAATACTAATCCAATGTTTCGTGATATTGGTGAGCCTCGTTGGTTTTCGTTTCCAAAAGTGTTGGATCGCGCAAATAGAGTTATTGATCAGCAAGTTATGGGTCGTACAGAGTATTACGCGCGTAACCGAATTGATATTTACTTTGGTAAAGGTAAATTCAAGGATGCCAATACAATAGAAGTAAATACTTATGAAAAGGGTCCTGAGCTGCTGGTTGCGAAGAAAGTTGTTATTGCAACAGGTTCGCGTCCATATCGTCCAGCCAATATCGATTTTTCTCATCCTCGTATTTACTGCTCTGATACCATTCTAAGCTTGAGTCACACTCCACGTTCATTGATTATCTATGGTGCGGGTGTCATTGGTTGTGAGTATGCGTCAATTTTTTGTGGTCTGGGTGTGCGCGTTGAGCTAATTAATCCAGCCAAAAAATTATTAAGCTTTCTTGATGATGAAATTACCGATGCATTGAGTTATCACTTGCGTGATGGTGGTGTTCTAATTCGTCACAACGAAACATATGATTCGGTTGAAACCACAGAGCGTGGTGTTGTGATGCATATGGCATCGGGTAAAAAATTACGTGCAGACGCTCTGTTATTCTGTAATGGACGTTCTGGTAATACTGATAATTTGGGCCTAGAGTCAATTAACTTGGATGTTAATAGTCGTGGTCAGTTGGCAGTGAATGATACCTATCAGACGCAGGTCGAGAATGTCTATGCGGCCGGTGATGTAATTGGTTGGCCAAGTCTAGCCAGCGCAGCGTATGATCAGGGGCGAGCAGCCGCAGCGAATATGTTTGGTTCGCCTGGCGGTGAATTCATTAGTGAAGTGCCGACAGGTATCTACACCATCCCTGAAATCAGTTCAGTGGGTAAAACAGAAGCTGAATTAACGGCAGAAAAAGTGCCTTACGAAGTGGGTCGTGCTTTCTTTAAAAACACCGCTCGCGCTCAAATTACAGGTGAAGCGGTTGGGATGTTAAAAATTCTGTTTCACCGGGAGTCGTTAGAGTTGTTGGGTATTCATTGCTTTGGTGACCAAGCGTCAGAGATTGTTCACATCGGACAAGCGATTATGAAGCAGCCAGGCGAGCAAAATACATTAAAATACTTTTTAAATACGACTTTTAACTACCCAACGATGGCGGAAGCCTATCGAGTTGCGGCGTTAAACGGTTTTAACCGAGTGTTTTAAGTTTCTATCTGTCATAAAAATGCCCACTTAAAAGTGGGCATTTTTTTGTCTTTTATTTGGTCATAATAAGACTGTCATCAAATAACAAATTAGCTGCCTTTGATAGCGTAGATGCCTTTAAGGTTTCTGAAGAAGCCTTTGTAGTCCATGCCGTAACCGAATAAAAATCTATCTGCCACATCTGTTCCGATATAGTCGGGAGTCATGTCTGTTTTACGGTCGTGCAATTTATTGATGACGGTCGCTGTGTATACGCTGCTTGTTTCCTGGTTTTCTAGCCATTGAGTTATGGCTTGCAGGGTGTGTCCTTGGTCGAAAATATCATCAACAACGAGAATGTGTCTGTCTTTAAGGCTGGTTTGTGGATAGCTCAGCCAATTAAGTGATGCGCCTTCCGTTTCCATTCCGTAACGAGTTGCATGAATGTAGTCGAGTTCTAATGGAAAGTTTAAACGTTCTATTAGAGCGGCTGTTGGGATTAATCCGCCATTCATAACGCAAAGGACAAGAGGTAGCTTATCTGAAAGGTCCGCTGTAATTTGTGTCGCCATTTTATCAAGGGCTTCGTTAAGTTTTGCTTCGTCAACTAAGCAATCCGCCTCTTCTAAAATGTTGTTTAGATCGTTGATTGTATTCGTCATGGTAAGCCCTGTTGTGGAAAATTGCGGGATTTTACATTAATCCTGACCAGATGCTAAGTTTTTCTGCTGGGATGTGGTTTTTATGTTGTGTAGTGTGGCACAAAGGCAAATGGATGCGAGAACAATAAGCCAAGAGCTTTGTAACCATATTAAAAATATTGGAATGGCAGCGAATGCACCATAAACAACCTGGTAGCTGCTGAAAAATTGTGCGAAAGAACTGAATATGGTGTTTAAAATAAATAAGCCGATGCTGCCTACAAAAGCTGAAATGGAAGCCCACTTTAGGGATACTTCAGCGTTCGGAGTTAAAAAGTTGAGTGTTAATAGCATTAAAAAGTACAGAGTGATGGTGCCAAGTTCCAATAGGTTATCAATCCATGCGTTGGTCTGAGTGCCATATATTTGCATCGATATAAGCGTGCCGTATAAGCTTAATGAGGACGCAAAGATAATGGGGCCCAAGGTGAGAATGGCCCAGTAAGTTAATAGTCTTTCTCTAATTTTTCTGGCTTTTTTGATTTGCCAAATAGATTGTACGCTGCTTTCAAAGCTATTGAGCAGTAATAGTGCGGTGAAAACGAGTGCAACCAGACCAGCGGCTGAAAGATTTTTGGTCTGCGATGAGAATTTAATTAAGTAAGGTATGAGTATATCGCTTGAGCCAGGCGCTAGATGCTGCTCAATTAATTGAAAAAGCTGTGATTGCATTGCCTCTAGTGCAGGTGTAAAGCTCAGAATTCCAACAATGATGGTGATGATGGGGACCGCCGCCAATAAACTTGATAAGGTGAGTTGAGCGGCTTTTTGTGGAAGGTTGCTGTGCTTGAACCTTGTTACAGTTAGATATCCATAACGTTTGAAGATAAGGAAAAAGTAAATTAGACGTTCTGGCATAGTGATTGGGCTCTGTTTAAGTAGGTTCCTACAATAACATAGGCATGAATATTTTATAAAAAACTTCTTTTTGATGCACATTGCACAAACACAGTGCAATGTGATTCATTTTGGCGCGTGTTCCTTGTTTTTTGGGAGGGCTGCTTGTATTATTTATATCGTTCCTTTTGTGATATTTGTGCTGCGGGATAGTGAATTTTAACTATTCTCGGTTCCATGGTTGCAAATAGTCATTTTTAGCCCAGTTTTACTGGGCTTTTTTATGTCTATTGGTTGACGATTGCTATTCCATCCCTATAATAGCCCACCACATGAAATGTAATGATCTTTGTTCCGTTAGCTCAGTTGGATAGAGCAACCGCCTTCTAAGCGGTAGGTCACTGGTTCGAATCCAGTACGGAGCACCATTTTCAGTCCATTACTTTAATTTAATTTTTATTTAGGTTTTGTTGGCTGTAATTGAATAGATGTCTTGTTAATGACGAGATTGCCAACAAATTAAAGCAGGTTCCCGAGAGGAAGTTTTATGCAAGTTTCTGTAGAGACAACGTCTCCAATTGAGCGCGTTCTAACAATTAGTGTTCCAGCTGCTCGTATTGACGAAAAAGTAAATGCTGAAGTGGCCAAGACAGCGAAAACAATTCGCATCGATGGTTTCCGTAAAGGCAAAGTGCCTGTTAGTGTTGTTAAAAAACGTTACGGCCAAGGTATTCGTCTAGATGCTGTAGAGCAAATTATGCGTGATGCATATGTTGAAGCGATTCAAAAAGAGTCTATTCAACCTGCAGGTATGCCTTCAATCGAACCTAAGAACTTTGCTGAAGGCACAGATCTTGAGTTTGTTGTAAAAGTAGAAGTATATCCAGAAGTAACATTGGCTGATAACTCTACTATTAAAGTAGATCGCGTTGTGTCTGAAGTTACTGATGCAGACGTTGATGTAATGTTAGAAACTTTGCGTAAACAAAATTCTGAATGGTCTGCTGTAGAGCGTGAATCTGCTGACGGCGATCAAGTGACAATCGACTTTGTTGGCTACCTAGGTGATGAAGCTTTCGAAGGCGGTGCTGCTGAAGGTCACAAGTTGGTATTGGGTTCCAATACTATGATTCCAGGTTTTGAATCTGGTATTCTAGGTGCTAAAGCTGGTGAAGAGCGTACTATTTCTGTGACTTTCCCAGAAGATTACCAAGCTGAAAACTTGAAAGGTCAAGAAGCAACTTTCAAAATCACTGTTTCTGAAGTTGCAGAGCAAATTCTTCCTGAGCTAGATGATGCTTTTGTTGAGAAATTTGGACTAGAAGAAGCGACGATTTCCGCTTTACGTGCTGAAGTGCGTAAGAATATGGAGCGTGAGCTAAATCAAGCAATTAAGTCAAAGCTTAAAAATGCATTGTTTGAAGGTTTGTCTTCAATCAATGAAGTTGAAGTACCTTCTGCTCTTGTTGAACAAGAAGTTGATGCACTACGTAAGCAAGCTGCTCAGCAGTTTGGTGGCGAAGGTTTCGATGCATCTCAGCTACCTGCTGAATTGTTCGAAGAAGAAGCGAAAAAACGCGCTAAATTAGGTTTGTTGATTTCTGAAGTAATCAAGAAAGATGACCTGAAAGTTGATGATGATCGTGTTCGCTCTTTCTTAGAGGACATGGCTCAGGCTTACCAAGAGCCTCAGCAAGTTGTTGATTTTTACTTAAAGAACAAAGAACAATTAGCTCAAGTTCAATCTGCTGTACTTGAAGAGCAAGTTGTTGATAAACTGTTAGAATCTGCTCAAGTTACTGAAGTAACTTTGGGATATGAAGACGCTATCAAGCCAAATGCCCAAGCTGAAGAGGCTGGGGAAGAAGCATAAGACGAGTCTTATCTTTTTTAATAAGGTCGACATAGCATTTGCTATGTCGACTTTTTTGTTTTAAGGAATGCGATATGAATTTGATGAACCCGACTACTGGTCCTGTTGCAATCACAAGTAATGGTCTTGTCCCAATGGTTATTGAGCAGACCGCTCGTGGAGAGAGGTCATTTGATATTTACTCGCGCTTACTTAAGGAGCGAGTAATCTTTTTGGTTGGTCAAGTTGAAGATCACATGGCCAACTTGGTTGTGGCTCAGCTACTGTTTTTAGAGTCAGAAAACCCAGACAAAGATATTCATTTGTACATTAACTCTCCAGGTGGCTCTGTTACTGCTGGTATGTCTATTTATGATACTATGCAATTTATTAAGCCAGATGTTAGTACCATGTGTATTGGCCAGGCGGCGAGCATGGGGGCTTTGTTGTTAACAGCAGGTGCTGCTGGCAAGCGTTACTGTTTGCCTAATTCACGCGTTATGATTCACCAGCCGTTAGGTGGTTATCAGGGGCAAGCTTCTGATATTGAGATTCATACACGTGAAATTTTAAGCATCAAACATAAATTGAATGAAATTATTTCTTTTCATACTGGTAAGCCAATTGAGCAAGTTGCTATTGATACAGATCGTGATAACTTCATGAATCCGGAAGCAGCAAAAGATTACGGCTTAATTGACGATATCTTGCAGAAACGAACAGTTTAAGAAAAGGGTGGAATAAATGTCGGATGATAATTTTAGCCGTGGCGACCACTCCGATCGGTTATTGTATTGCTCTTTTTGCGGAAAGAGCCAAGACGAAGTAAAAAAGCTAATTGCTGGACCTTCTGTCTATATTTGTAATGAGTGTGTGGACTTGTGCAATAACATTATCACGCAGGAGTTGTCTCAAATTACTGAAGATGGCGAGTCTGCGGATGAGTTGCCAACGCCAGCAAAATTGAGTGCGTCGCTTGATGATTATGTTATTGGTCAGGATAAAGCGAAACGAGTTTTGGCTGTAGCGGTTTATAACCACTACAAGCGTTTGCGTCATCAGGGTAAAACAGATACGAGTATCGAATTAGGTAAGAGTAATATCTTGCTTATTGGCCCAACCGGTAGTGGTAAAACATTGCTGGCACAGACGCTTGCTCGTGTTTTGGATGTGCCATTTACTATTGCTGATGCGACTACATTAACAGAGGCTGGGTATGTTGGTGAAGATGTCGAGAACATCATTCAGAAACTATTACAGAACTGTGATTACGATGTAGAAAAAGCGCAGCGTGGTATTGTATATATTGATGAAATAGACAAAATCTCTAGAAAGTCTGATAACCCGTCTATTACACGTGATGTGTCAGGTGAAGGTGTTCAGCAAGCTTTGCTGAAACTGATTGAAGGGACTGTCGCTTCTGTTCCACCGCAAGGTGGTCGTAAGCACCCTCAACAGGAATTTCTGCAAGTTGATACCTCAAATATTCTGTTTATTTGTGGTGGTGCGTTTGCTGGTTTAGAGCGTGTTATCAGTGATAGAACAGAAAAAAGTAGTATCGGCTTTTCTGCCACAGTGAAAAGTAAAGAAGAAGGGCGATCTTTTTCTGAGGCTGTTCACCGTGTAGAGACAGAAGATTTGGTTAAGTTCGGTTTGATTCCAGAGTTTGTTGGTCGTTTGCCTGTTGTTGCGACGCTTTCGGAATTGGATGAAGAAGCCTTGATGACAATCTTAAGTCAGCCTAAAAATGCATTGGTTAAACAGTATCAGCACCTTTTCGAATTAGAGGGTGTTGAGCTGGAGTTTACCCCTGAGTCTTTACGTGAAGCGGCTAAATTAGCCTTAGAGCGTAAAACGGGTGCTCGTGGCTTACGTAGTATTTTAGAGTCTGCTTTATTGGATTGTATGTATGAGCTTCCAACTCGTAATGACGTTGCGAAAGTCGTTATGGATGGCAATTCAATACGTGGCGAGTCTGCTCCGTTGATGGTACTTGAAAAAGAAGAGCTAGCGAAAAACGCTTAATTCTTTTTTAACTAGAAAAAATAAAAGGCCGAATTTAAGTTTTATTGCTTAAATTTGGCCTTTTTTATGATGTTTCGTTTTAAAACACGTGTAGACTAAATTCAAATAGTGATAGCGCTTGTAATTTCGGGCTTCGCCCTTATCTCTTTCCTAATCAATGTTGAAATATAAAAGTGCACTTTTCTTTATGTGCCCGGATTGGAAAAAAATATGACAGATTCTTTGCTCCTGCCAATGTTGCCACTTCGTGATGTGGTCGTGTATCCCCATATGGTGTTGCCGTTATTTGTTGGTCGCGCTAAATCCATCGCAGCATTAGAGTCTGCAATGGAAAATGATAAACAGGTGTTTCTTGTTGCTCAGCAGGATGCCTCTAAAGATGATCCTACTTTAGAAGATCTTTATTCTATTGGTACAACAGCCAAAGTCATGCAGTTGCTTCGTCTACCTGATGGTACTGTTAAAGTGCTTGTCGAAGGTGGTAAACGTGCTCGTCTTGAAAAGATGGAAGAGGCGGATGGTTTTGTTTTGGGTCGCGTTGTTGAGCTAGACCTTCAAGAAGAAGATCAAACTGAACATGGTGTGATTCGTAATGCTTTACTTAAACAACTAGATGAGTATGTTGCAGGTAGTAAGCGTATCCCTGCAGAGGTCGTGGCGTCTCTAAAGTCTATCGATGATCTTGCGAAGTTGATCGATAATATTACTGGTCACATGAGTCTTAAGCTTGAAGATAAGCAAAAAGTATTAGAAATAGACTCGTTAACTGGCCGTGGAGAATACTTAATTGGCTTGATGGACGGCGAACTTGATATCGCTCATCTTGAGAAAAGTATTCGTAGCCGCGTTAAAAAGCAAATGGAAAAAAGTCAGCGCGAGTACTATTTGAATGAGCAAATGAAAGCCATTCAGAAAGAACTTGGTGATATGGAAGACGGCAGCAATGAGCTTGATCAGCTGCAAGAAAAAATTGCTGAAGTTGGTATGTCCGATGAAGCAAAAGAAAAAGCGGAAGGCGAACTGAAAAAGCTTCGCATGATGTCGCCTATGTCTGCAGAGGCTGCGGTGGTTCGAGGCTATATTGATTGGTTAACCTCATTGCCTTGGAAAAAGCGCAGCAAAGTTCGTAATGATCTAGCTTACGCAGAAAAAGTATTGAACCAAGATCATTATGGTCTTCAAGATGTTAAAGAGCGCATCCTAGAGTTTCTTGCTGTGCAGCAGCGAGTGAAAAAAGTGAAAGGTCCTGTGCTTTGTTTGGTTGGGCCTCCAGGTGTTGGTAAAACATCATTGGGTCAATCTATTGCTAAAGCGGTCAATCGCCAGTATGTACGTATGGCGCTTGGTGGTGTTCGTGATGAAGCTGAAATACGTGGTCATCGCCGTACCTATATTGGTTCTATGCCAGGTAAGCTACTGCAAAAATTGGCGAAAGTGAAAGTTAAGAACCCACTGTTTTTGTTGGATGAAATTGACAAAATGGGTATGGATCAGCGAGGTGACCCTGCCTCTGCGCTGCTAGAAGTGCTTGATCCAGAGCAAAACCACACTTTCAATGATCATTATCTTGAAGTGGACTTCGACCTTTCTGATGTCATGTTTATTTGTACATCGAATAGTATGAATATCCCTGGTCCTCTTTTGGATCGTATGGAAGTTATTCGCATTCCGGGTTACACCGAGGATGAGAAACTGAATATCGCAAAACGTTATTTGTTGCCTAAACAAATTAAGCTGTCAGGTCTGAAAGAAAGCGAAATTAAGGTAACCGATGACGCATTAATGGACGTGATTCGTTATTACACGAAAGAAGCGGGTGTTCGTGGTCTAGAGCGCGAGCTTAGTAAAGTTTGTCGTCGTGTAGTTAAAAAACAAGCGTTAAGCAAAGATAAAGAGTCAAAAGCGGTTGAAGTAACCAGTGCTAATTTGGAAGATTTTTCCGGTGTACATAAGTTTAGTTACGGAAAAGCGGAAGAAAAAAACCAAATTGGTCAGGTGACTGGTTTAGCTTGGACGTCTGTTGGTGGTGAATTATTGACCATTGAAGCGGCGGGTGTGCCTGGTAAAGGTCGTCATGTTAAGACAGGTTCCCTTGGCGATGTCATGCAAGAATCTATTCAAGCTGCTCTTACGGTGGTTAGAAGTCGAGCAATTGGCCTTGGAATTGATGAAGATTTTCATGAAAAAACAGACCTTCATTTACATGTTCCTGAAGGTGCTACACCTAAAGATGGTCCGAGTGCTGGTGTTGCCATGTGTACAGCCATCGTATCCGTGCTAACTAAGATCCCTGTTAAAGCCTCTGTGGCGATGACTGGCGAGATTACGCTGCGTGGGGAGGTGTTACCTATTGGTGGGCTTAAAGAGAAGCTTCTGGCGGCTCACAGAGGAGGAATAAAAACTGTGATTATTCCTCAAGAAAATGCTCGTGATTTAAAGGAAATTCCTGATAATATCAAAGCAGACATTGAAGTCGTCCCTGTCAAATGGATAGATGAAGTGCTTGATATTGCTTTGGAGTACATTCCTTCACCAAAAAAGGTAGAAACATTACCTTCAAGTGAAAAAACTGTTGATGAACAAGAAACTGTAAGTCATCATTAAAGGCATAACCTGTGTTGACAGGGGATAGGCTGGGCTTGTATAACTGCTGGCTCGGCCTTATCGGTAGTCATTTATACTGCGCCGAAAAACACTAAGGAACCAAGAAAATACTGAAGGGGTACAACGTGAACAAATCTGAATTGATTGATGCTATTGCAGCGTCTGCTGATTTATCTAAAGCTTCTGCTAGCAATGCACTTGATGCTACTTTGAAAGCAATTGAAGCTGCTTTGGCAAAAGGTGACCAGGTTACACTAGTTGGTTTTGGTACTTTTGCAGTTAAAGAACGTGCGGCACGTACAGGCCGTAATCCTCAAACTGGTGAGGAAATCCAAATTAAAGCAGCGAAGGTTCCTGGCTTTAAAGCCGGTAAAGGTCTTAAAGACGCTGTAAACTAATGTTTTTGGAGCAGTAGTTCAGTTGGTTAGAATACCTGCCTGTCACGCAGGGGGTCGCGGGTTCGAGTCCCGTCTGTTCCGCCATTAGACACAAAAGGTGTATTCCAAGCGGAATGCACCTTTTTTATTTGTCATTTAATTAACTCATTCGGAGGCAGTAATGCTCCAGGATATAAGAGATAAGTCACAAGGCATTGTGGTAAAGATCATAGTTGGTTTTATCGTTGTGACTTTTGCTCTATTTGGCGTAGACGCCTTGGTTACTAGCTTTAATTCGTCAGATACTGTGGCTGAAGTGGATGGTGTAGATATTACCCGGACGCAAATGTTGCAAGGTGCTGAAACGCAACGCCGTCAATTAATTTCAATGATGGGCGGACAAGTGAATCCAGCATTATTGGAAGATAACTTATTGCAGCGTCGTGCTTTGGATGAGTTGGTTCAACGTGTTGTGTTAGCCAATCAGGCAAAAGGTTTAGGGTTGGGTGTTTCTGATGCCCAAGTAAACGCTTATTTGCTTCAGGCTGAACAGTTCCAAACAAATGGGCAGTTTGATCAAAATAAATATCTTAACTTTATTCGTTCTCTAGGCTTTACACCATTAGCCTTTAAAGAGCGTATTAAACAAGATGTTTTGATTCAGCAGCCTCGTAACGCCATTGCAGGCTCTGAGTTTGTACTGCCTTATCAAGTAGACAGTGTTGCGAAACTTCAGTCCCAAGAAAGAACATACGATTACGTATCTTTTTCGTTGGCTGATGAGTCAGAAAACACCAGTGTTTCAGACGCTGAGCTGAAAGCGTATTACGAAGCAAATAAAGAAAACTTCAAAACGCCAGAGCAGGTTAAAGTGAATTACGTTGTAATTTCTAGCTCTGACTTTAACAGCAAAGTTAAAATCACCGACGCGGAATTACAAGACGCTTATCAGGCCTCTATTTCAGCTCTATCTCAAGAAGAAAGATCGGCTTCACATATTTTGATTGAGACATCGGATCGTAGTGATGACGAAGCGAAAGAGCGTCTTGCAGAAGTAGAAGCTAAGCTTAAGTCTGGTTCAAAATTTGCTGATTTAGCGGCGGAATATTCGGATGACATTGGTTCGAATAAAGACGGCGGTAAACTAGGTTATGTTGAAAAAGGCGTTATGGGATCTGCTTTTGACGATACGCTTTTCTCTATGAAAAAAGGCGAAGTTAAATCGGTTAAAGGCCAGTATGGATATCATTTAATCCAGTTGGATGATATTTCTAAGCCCGATGTACCTAGCTTTGCATCTAAGAAAGAAGAGTTAGAGAAACAACTGCGCGAAGATAAAGCAAGAGATGCGTTGTTGACGGCCCATGAAGATATTACTGATTTGGCTTACGCGAGTGATAAGTTAGACGGCATCTCAAAAGAGTACGGCGTTGATGTACTTCAAAGTTCGTATTTTGGTCGTGATGGTGGTTCTGATGAAGTGACGAGTAATCCAGCGGTTATTGCTGCTGCGTTTGGTCCAACTGTATTAGAAGACGGCCAGAACAGTAATTTGATTGAGTTGAATGATGACCAAGTGGTTGTGCTGCATTTAAATGAACACAAGCCAGAAGCTTTCCAGACATATGAAGAAACGAAAGAGCAAGTCGCTTCTATCGTAGTACAGAATAAAGCCTTAGAGTCACTTCGTGCTAAAGCTGAAAAAGCGAAAACTGCGAATAACACTAAGTGGACCTCTGTAAAAGATGCTAAGCGCGGTCAAGATGAAATGACATCATTGGCTTTCTCTTTGCCTCACCCTGATGGTAAGCCTGTTATAGAGGTTAAAGGCCTGTCTAACGGTGACTTGGCTTTGATCCGCTTAGACAAGGTTGACGTTGGCGATTCAACGGTTCCTGATGATCAAAAATTGGCTTATGAGCGTTACTTGAATCAAACTCAAGCGACTCTTAGTACTCAAGGTCAACAAGATTACTTGAAAAACAAAGCACAAATAGAAAGATAAGCGTCTATTTTGCCCACAAAAAAGCCACTCATTGAGTGGCTTTTTTATTGCCTAATGCTTTTTTTAAGATAAAGACGCTAGCCATTTATTTGATGGAACAAAGAAGGCTTGTCCTGTTGTTGCGCGAGTATACTTCATCAGGTGGTCGGTATTGCCGTGCTCGTCACCTTTCACCATACTTTCTAACATAAGATTAAAAATCACTGGCGTTTTGCTGTAGCTGGCAAACATTAGGCCTTTTTCAGTTAAAGAGGCAAATGGCATGCTATGGCGCAAAATCTCTAAGGAATCGCCATTCTCGTCTTTCAGTGACGTGCGCTTAGTGTGAGCGTGAACAGACTTTTCTGCGGAAGGGTATTCTTGGTTGGTATGCTTGGTTCGCCCATACACATCTTCTTGGGTTTTTAGGTCTTCTTGTTCCCATTTGTCCAGGTCGTGGACGAAACGGATTAAGTTGAAGTAAGAGCCATGTTCAAAACTTGGATCTTCATCGCCAACGAGGGCGACGGCTTTACGCTGTTCTCCCGCTGGGTTTTCGGTGCCATCTACAAACCCAGTTAAGTCCCGATTATCAAGATATTTAAAGCAGCTGACTTCCTCTGCTAATGTAACGCTGTTTCCAAAGGCGTTAAAAAGAACACTAGCTAATTGGTAGGTGACATCATGACGAGAAGAGCGAATATGAAGAACAAGATCCACATCTGTTGGGGTGAACTCAATATCTTTACCCGCTATGTGAGGGAAGGTGGCAAGCAACGACGGGCGGTTGCTGTCTAGCTCATCCCATATAAGGCTGCTAAGACCAATGCTCGCGTGTAATTCGGCTGCCGGGAATTGGGATTGCAATTCTTCAATAAGCGCAGGAGCGGCTGCTAGGGCGCTTTTGAGGTTGTTAATTTCGGATCTATTTACATCTAGTGTAATAAAAAGAGCATCACTTGAAGCTTCAGCAACAATGCCGGATTGATAGGGTGTCATCATGGAGGTCCTTTTAGAAATAGCATTCATTAAAAATTGGGATACAGTGTTTTTAGCTGACTGGCCTGAGATGGTTTGGCTTGTCCGCTAGTGTATTCTTCCAGTGAGTCTGCCAAAGGTTGTCCTTGCCACTCGTGTGCTGGATTATTTGAATACAGCATGATTTCTGCTTCCATTAATAGTTGAGTAACCTGAACAGACGTTAAGCGCTTTATGTCGTCGACACTGCGAATTTCATTATCGCCCCAGCGATGTCTTGCCCATTCCAATAGGTTTGGTCTTAAGGATTGGAGATCATTTTGCTGGCAACATTCAATTAAAGCTTTAAAGGCGCTTTGCTCGTCAGAAGTGCTAAGCGGGGCAAACTCCTGCAGCGTTGGTACTTGATAGCTGCTGTCTGGCTGCGCTTTTCTACGCTTGAACCAAATGACTGTCCAGATACTTAGCATGGCAACAGCTAATAACAGCAGACCAGCAATAAGGTAGTGGCGAAGAGAGAAACCACTTTCTGTTTGTTGTACTTCTAGATTTACCCCATTTTCTTGTGAGCCTGTCTGAGTCGGTGGCGTTGCTTTTTCGGCTGGCTTTTTAGCCAAGGAGATAGGCGCTACGGAGCGAGTTTGTGCTGGCAGAGGATCACTGATTGTAGGTTTGTTCGCAGAAGCGTTTGTCTTGCCTGATGTATTTGGTAGTGGGGCAATTTCAATGCTTTTGGTCGAGGCGCTGGCTGTACTTATCGTTCGATTCTCTGTATCCCAATAAGTGATGGTGATATCGGGTAAGGTGAGAGTGCCTTGCTCTGTTGGGACGACTTCAACGGAGATGCTTTGGCTGCCGATTACTCCGTTGGCGGTTTTTTGATTATCGAACTTAGGAGGCTTCGGATAAAGTTTATAATCACGCGTACTGTTAAAGTCCAGCGTTGGTATTTGCTCAGGCAATGCGCCTTCGGCTTTGATATCAATCGTCCAAATAAGTGTGTCACCGACTCTTGGTGCGTCGTTTGTTTGACTCAGAGTAGTGGAAACCGTGACTTTTTTACTTGGTAGCCAAGCATCCCCTGTGTAACTGGCTGGAATTGGCGTTACTTGCAGGTTAAGCGGTTCACTTTGTACCTTGATCATTCTTCGGCCTGTCGACGTATTGATCATGGCCTGAATAGTTTGTGGTGGAATAGTCAGTTGACCACTACGTTGTGGGAACGCCAAATATTCTCGGGTAATAACTTGATACTGAGTGCCATTAACCGTCTGATAATTCATTTGGTCATCAACCAGTCTTTCAATCACAAGATCTGGGTGTGAAGGGACGGATCGATTAGCATTCTGCAGAGCAACTGACGTGTAAAGTTTAACACTCAGTATGACTTCTTGTTGAAGGTAAGGCTCTATTTCAGACACTTCTGTTTTCAGCATAACAGGCGGGTTGCCATTGCTGTCCAAGAGTTGCGGAGAGCTTTTGATCGTCAGTCTAATTGGCTGTGATTCGTGATCGCCTATCTTTATCGGTGGAATTTCAACGGTTCCGACGGATTTTGGCATTAAGGTGACAACCCAAAAATTTAACGCTGTACTGGTGCCTAAGTTGAAACTGAATTGGCTATTTTGGCTTTTTCCCAAGATATCGAAGTCGCGTTCTAAAGGGGATAGGTCAGGCCCATTTCCCGTGTCTGAAAAGTCGGCTCGTAAAGTGAGCTGGACGACTTCGTTTTCAGTAGCGACATTTTTATTAAGAGAGGCGGTGACGCTGGCTGCATGAAGAGAGCTTGATAATGTAATAAAAAGCAGAGTCGTCATTAGAGAGAAAAACAAGCGACTGGGCTTGTTTTGCGATATTAATGAAAGGAAGTAGTGCTTTATTACCATGGGTTTTGCCCATCCTCTTGCGAAAATCGATTTTCATTGCGTTTTTCTTGATGTAAATACCAGAGCTTACGTTGCAGCAATAACCCAGGATCATCTTGGATCTGTCTTAGCCACTGGTTTAACGCTTGTGTTTTTTCTTTATCTAGCTGTTCTTTTTCAGGTTGCTTCTGTTCTTGTTTGTCTGAGTTTTCATTCTGCTTATTATCCTCAGGTGTTTTGTTTTTGTCTTGTTTTTCGTTCTTTTTATTGTCTTTTTTTGAGTCAGAGGGATCTTTTGAATCGTTTTTATCATCGGAATCCGATTGATTGGGCTGTTTGTCTTTGTTCTGCTCTTGGTCTTGCTGCTTGGACTTATCCTGTTGTTTTTTCTGCTGGTCTTTCTTTTGCTGTTCCTGTTGCTGCTTTTTTAAGTAATCGAGGTTGTCTTTTGCTGCTTTTAACGATGGGTCCTGTTCTAGGGCTTTTTCATAAGCTTGCATGGCTTTTTCCGTGTCGCCAGATAATGCTAGCGCATTGCCCAAATTATAATTTTCAGCCGAATTTCTGTTGAGGTTTTCTAGTTGCTGAATCGTTTCTGAATAATTTTCTAACGCGTAGGACGAAGCGGCTTTCCATTCAGGTTGTTTAAAGTGTTGATCAGCCGCTTGCCAATTGCCCTTATTTACCAGTTGCTGACCTTTCTGATCTGGCGTCATAAACCAATCCAACGGTGAGGCCTGGAGCTTTTCTGAGGGAAAATAAAATACGCTAATAAGCAGCATAAAAAGCATACCTTTACGAAACTGAAATGCCAGCCAAAGTAGGAAAGGTAAAGCCAACCAATGGCCTTGCTCTATCCAATGTATGCTTTTGTTTTGTGCTTTTTTAGTTTGCTTATCGTCTAGGGCCGTATTGGTAATTGTCGCAAGTTCTTGAGCGCTTAAACGCCCTTGGTGAAACGTGCCGCCAAGGGACGAAGTGAGTGCTTTTAATTCTTTAATCGGTGTTGTTGGTGTGACATTTTTGCCATTTTTTCTCAGGATTTGACCGTCTGGAAGTTTAATCAATGAAGCATTGGTTGTACCAACAGCCACTAAATCCAGCTGAATGTTTTTGCCTTTTAATAACGCTGGAATGGCGGTTTTATCTTGTTCGCTAAGGTCATCGGTTAACACGATAAGGTGAACGGGTGAGGAGTCATCTTTATTTAGAGATAGGGCGGTTTCAATGCCACTGGCCAAATTACTGCCATACACCGGCATGATGATAGGATCTAATGCGAGTAGAAAATGGGTGATGGTTTCTCGGTCTTGGCTAAAGGGGCTGATGATAAAACCTTCGCCCGCAAAAGCGACTAAGGCAATATCGCCTTCTTTACTGTGCGTCAATATATCGCGAATAGTTTGTTTTAATTGGGTTTGGCGATTGGGTTTAATGTCTGTGGCGTACATAGACAATGATTGATCGACAACCAAGACGGTTTTTTGGGTGTTTTCAAACATGGTGGTTGGTGCTTTCGTCCAACTGATTCCTGCTAATCCTATCCAGCACAGTGATATCACGGTTAAACCGAGCCATTTATTAACATTGCTTGATGTATTCTGATAGACCAAGTGTTGTATCAAGCGCTGATCGACCACCTTGTTGAGCGTGCTTTTGTTTGAGCTTTTGGCAGTAATCAAAAAAGCCAGCAGCAAGGTAACAGGTAGCAAAATAAGCCAGTAAGGACGTTCAAAGTGAATCAAGTCAAAAAGCATCATACTTGACCTCCTTTGCGTGAGGATCTGTTGGGCAGAAAGCGTTTGTTCAAAGTCAATTGCTTGCTGGCGAGCAGTGCCAAGCCTAGAAAAATAACTGAGCCGAGACCTAACCAGTGGAATAAGCTGGTTAATGGTCGCTGCCAAATGTCTTCAGCAGGCGTCGGTTCTAACGCATCAAGCGTTTGATAAATGGCTTGTAGATCTTCTGTACTTTTGGCACGGAAGTATTCGCCACCGGTTTGTGCAGCAATATTTTTTAAAAGTGTTTCATCTAGATCGCTAGAGGGATTGATCGCTTTAGGGCCAAAGAAACTTTGTACAATCATGCTGTCAGCGCCAATCCCTATAGTGTGGACTTTTACATTTTGTGAGGCAGCAAACGCTGCGGCCTGCTGAGGTTGAACTCGGCCTGCAGTGTTTGCACCATCCGTCATTAAAATGAGCACTTTTTTATCGGAAGGTTTGTCTTCGAGTCTTTTTATTCCCAGCCCTATGGCGTCGCCAATAGCGGTTTGTTCGCCAGCAAAACCAATTTGAGTTTCTTGCACCAACTGATTAATGGTCTTGGTGTCAAAGCTTAACGGTGCTTGCAAGTAGGCTTTTGAACCAAAAACGATAATGCCAATGCGGTCACCGCGGCGCTCTTGAATAAAGTCAGACAAAACAGATTTTGCGGCTTCTAGTCGATTTGCAGGCTGGTCATTAAGTGCCATATCGCTGACTTGCATGCTGCCAGATAAGTCCAAGGCAATCAGCAAATCTCGGCCTGACGGTGTGACTTTAGTCGGCTCGCCTAACCAAACAGGTTGAGTCATGGCGAAGATCAGCAAAATCCATGAAGTCAAAAGAAAGGCGTAACGCAATGTCGGACGTTTAGGTATCGCCTTACTGTCTTGGTGACCAATCAGTTGTTCAGTATTACCCCACCAAATACCATCGCCCTTGGGTTTGGCTTTTGGCAGAAAATACATAATAAAGGGCACAGGTAAAAGCAGAAGGAACCAAGGCCAAGACAATTCAAGCATGGTGTTTCCTTATCCAGTAACTGGTATTTTTTATCATCGCACTGCGTTGTTCTGAAGTGAGTTCAATCTGGTTTCGGTAAGGGCCATCAATAAATTCGTTGCCAAGAGAGGTGAATTGTCGTTTTACAGGCATTTGATTGTCTAAGGTTTCAAACAAGGTTTTGCTAGGTAAAGCGGCAGTTTCTGTTTTTCCCTCACTAATCAGGCAGCGACGGACCATCTCGTGGCAAAGTAAAATGCAGTCTTTATCGGCCAGATCCTTCGATGAATTGGTGATGTTTGATAAAGCTTCTCGGCGATAAGTACGCTTTTTATAGCGTCGATACCATAAGATAAGCAAAGCTATTATGAATAGAACAACAGCTGCAACAATAAGCCAAGTCCACCATACTGGCGGCCACATAGGAACAGATTGCGGCAGCATGTAAGCTTTGTGGGGTAAGTCTATCGCTTGTTGTGAAGCTTGTGCTTGTAGAGGAGCTTGAGCAGCAGGCATCAGTGTAATGCTCCTTGAGAAAGTAAGTAGCGAGCGATTTTTTCAGGCGATTCAGTGATATCAAAGATTTGATGGCGAATACCAAAGGAAGCCAGTTTTTTGCGCATTAGTGTGTTCTGGGTGAAAAAATCGTCTTTCGCTTGTTGCATGCTGTTTTTGCCAATGGTTATGGGCTTAATACCGTTATTGTCGGCCATCTGACTGTCGACTATTTGATAATGGCCAGCAGGCAAGTTAAAAGTATTGCTATCGATGATCTGTATCCAATGGACAGAGTTGTGCTCGGCCAGCTTCATCAGCGCGCTTTCTTCGTCATCATTCCAGCTTTGTTTGTCTGTCAGGATGATCACGTCTTTATTGTGGGATTTATTGGTGAGTAAAGTATTTGACCAAATGCTGGTGGTTTTATGGCCATTGGCTCGATTTTCGATCTTAGACGCGTCTTTTAAATAGTTTAGTAGCGCCGGCAATGTGTTCGTTTTGTTGCTGGCGTGGTCTTGGTTGCCGTAAGTGACTCGATAAGACAAGGTGTCGCCTTGTTGTTTGGAGCGCCATGCAATAATCCCCGCGAGTTGAAGAAAGCGCGTAGCAATAAAGGTATGACGAGTTCCAAAGTAAGCGCTGCTAGACAGATCCAGCAACAAGAGGCGTTGATGGTCATTTTCTTGCGCATAAAGTCGAGTATGAGCTTGGCCTGTTCGTGCCGTTACTCGCCAATCGATGTGGCGCAAATCGTCACTGGCCTGATAAGCCCGAAGTTCGAGCATTTCCATGCCATGGCCTTTTTGACGTGAACGGCGCTCTCCAGCGTTGGTCGCAAAACGAATGGCTTTTGGTGCGCGGCCTAAATGTTTAGCATAACTCGCCAATAGGGCGAAATGGGCGTCATCTAGCTCAGGAGATTCAGGTGATAATAATGGGCTCATCGTACTACTGCCTTATATTACGATTTTAGAATTACAGCGCTGGAACGTGACTAATTAATCGCTTCAAGAGATCGTCTACAGATAATCCAGCTGCTTGAGCTTCAAACGTAGTGATGATGCGATGGCGCAACACAGGTAAGGCGATCTGACGAACATCATCAGGCGTCACAAAATCTCTGCCATTTAATAAAGCATTAGCACGAGCACAACGATCAAGAGCCAAGGTGCCGCGAGGGCTGGCGCCAAATTCAATAAGATTGGTTCCTTTACCCGCTTCGCCCAAATAATGCTCGGGTTGGCGGGTTGCCATCACGAGCTGCACTATGTATTGCTCGACACTTTCTGACATATATAAAGACAAGGCTTTATGTTGAAGTTCAAGAATGTCATGGGGTTTGCAAACTGGTTGAGGCTTGCTTGTCGAGGTTTTGTGTAAATCTTGCTGACGTACTAATCTGAGGACATCCAACTCGCTAGCGGCACTTGGGTAACCGAGATTTATTTTCATCATAAATCGATCAAGCTGGGCTTCAGGTAAAGGATAAGTGCCTTCTTGTTCGATTGGGTTTTGCGTGGCAATAACAAAGAACAGCTCAGACAAAGGATAGCTGTGATTACCCACGGTAACTTGTCTCTCCCCCATAGCTTCGAGTAATGCAGATTGTACCTTTGCTGGCGCACGGTTGATTTCGTCGGCAAGCACGATGTCGTTCATGATAGGGCCGGGGATAAAACTAAATTTGCCGGTTTCTTGCTGATAAATATCAGAGCCGGTTACATCGCCAGGCAATAAATCGGGTGTAAATTGAATACGCTGGAAGCGGCTATCGATAGCGCTAGCCAGCGCTTTTGCTGCAGTGGTTTTTGCGATGCCCGGTGGCCCTTCTAAAAGCACATGGCCATTAGCGATTAAAGCGACAAGTAATTCATGAGTTAAATCTGGTTGGCCAACAACGGCATGGTTTAGGTGATCTTTTAATTGCTCAATTACAGTTACCATCGAACCTAGGTTCCTTATACTTTTGTCAATAAAAGTGTCAACACAAAATGAAAGCCTTGCAAAACGAATGTGCTCACCAATACTTTGTTAAAAACAGACTCAAAGTGCTCATTTATAAGCTATAAACAACGCTTTTTCGTCTGTTTTTGTCTCGCCTTGGCTTCGCTCGTGACTTCGTGCAAAGGTCTCCATATAATAGCCTTCATCTTATCGGATTCAAATCTTTACGCACAGGGTGATCTCTGTAAGGGTAACGTAAGCACAGGACGAAAAAATGGCAAAAATTGTATTAAATGTGGCGTTGCCCGCATTTAAATATGAGGCTATGTACGCAGGATCGGCTAAAAACCTAGTCGCGAGCAGTTTAGATGGACGTAAAGTCCAATTGCCTTTGTCGGCATTTCAGCGTTTTGTGACACATCAAGGCATTTACGGTTTTTTTGAAGTAGAATTTGATGACATGAATAAGCTGATTGCCGTCACTAAAGTTAGTTAGTCTAAAATTAGATAGGCTAAAAGTTAGATAGCACGAACTAGAAGACCAAATAAATTAGACCGCACAGATCAGAATAAGGTATTTATCTGATTTTAACCGCCTAGGAGCCCTAACAATGTACCAACTTGCTCGCTCGTTACTTTTTAAATTGGACCCTGAAGTGTCCCATGAATTGTCATTGGACCTTCTTGCAGCAAGCAGCCGATTGGGATTGAACAAATTTATAGGTGGGTTGCCATCGACTAAACCCGTCGATGTGATGGGATTACGTTTTCCCAATGCGGTTGGTTTAGCGGCGGGTCTAGATAAAAACGCCGATGCGTTTGAAGCCTTGGGCTCACTAGGGTTTGGTTTTGTCGAAGTAGGAACCGTTACACCGAAAGGGCAAGCTGGTAACCCCAAACCACGTTTATTCCGTTTGCCTGAGCATGAAGCCATTATTAACCGCATGGGCTTTAATAACAAAGGTGTGGAACATTTGGTTTCGCGCATTAAATCTCACCGCTATCCCGGTGTGTTAGGTGTTAATATTGGTAAAAACCTAACCACATCAGTAGAAGACGCGGCAGCGGATTATTTAGCGTGCTTGGAATCTGTTATTCCATTCGCCGATTACATTACAGCAAACATCAGTTCGCCAAATACACCAGGTCTTCGTAGCCTGCAATTTGGTGAAAGCTTAGCGCAATTGATTGCGCCATTGTCTGCAGCCCGCGACCGTTACGAAGCGGAACACGGTAAGCGTGTTCCATTGGCGGTGAAAATTGCGCCAGATATGACCGATGATGAAATTAAAATGGTTGCGGATACACTGGTTGAGCAGGGCGTTGATGGTATCATTGCCACCAACACTACCTTGTCTCGCGAAGCGGTTTTAGGGCATCAATTTGAAAAAGAAGCGGGCGGCTTAAGTGGTGCGCCAGTTCGTGACGCATCGACACATGTTGTTAGAGTGTTGGCTGAACATTTGAAAGATACCTTGCCAATTATTGGTGTGGGCGGTATTTCAAGTGGCGCTGATGCAGTAGAAAAACTTCAAGCGGGTGCGCGTTTAGTACAAATTTATTCGGGCTTTATTTATCAAGGTCCAGAGTTAGTTAAGGAAGCCATAGCAAGCACAGATGCTTATTACCGAGAGCGTGATCTCGGCATCTAAAGATCGAATTGACAACAAGGTGCAGCGTATTTTGTGCCTTGTTTAAAAAAGAGGGCGGGACACAATCCCGCCCTCTTTATGCGTTTCGAAACATTCATTGAAATTTAAAAAAGTATTTATAAATGAGCACGATATTACAGACAACTGATTCAGCAAGTCAGGTTTACGCATTAGAAATAACCTGTCCTCTTGGATTGGAAAATGTCTTAGAAAAAGAGCTGCATGGCGAAGGCCTGACGCAAACTCGATTGGGTGAAGCGCAGGTTAAGCTGACCACAGACCTAGAAGGCATGTACAAAGCCTGTCTTTGGTCGCGCGTTGCCACTCGCGTTATGTTGCCGATTGCCAATTTCAAAATGGAGTCGGCCGACGACTTATACGATGGTGTGAAAGCGATTCAATGGTCCGACCACTTGAAGTCGACCAACACCATGGCGATTGATTGCCACGGTACCAATCACCATATTCGCAATACACAGTTTGGTGCGGTTCGTGCCAAAGACGCGATTGCTGATTACTTTATTGCCTTGTCTGGCGAACGTCCTAACGTTGAAAAAGAACAGCCAGAAGTCCGCATTGCTTTGCGTATAAAACGTGACGTTGTGACAGTCAGCATCGATTTATCCGGCGAAAGTATGCATCGCCGTGGCTACCGTCAACATGGCGGCATGGCACCACTTAAAGAAAACTTAGCAGCAGGTCTTTTGCTGCGCGCAGGCTGGGGAACCGATTGCGGTTTAACGCAATTGATCGATCCTATGTGTGGCTCTGGTACGTTTCTTGTTGAAGCCGCTTTGATGTCTTTGGATATTGCACCTGGTTTACGTCGCCAATATTGGGGATTCAAAGGCTGGAAACAGCACGATCACCGTATGTGGCAACAGCTAATGGACTTCGCCAAGAATCGTAAAAAAGACCCAGCAACTTTGGGCATTCGTTTCCAAGGTACGGATCGAGAGCAAAAAGCCATTGCCGCTGCGCGAGAAAACATCAAACGTGCAGGTTTAACCGATGTGATTGATGTCTCCATGACCTCGTTCCAAGAACATGAGTTTGACATCACGCCAGACGTACCGGGCTTAGTGATCACCAACCCACCTTATGGTGAGCGTATTGGTGATGAAATGGCCTTGATCGCATTATATCGTCAACTAGGTGAATGGGTCGTTACACATGTGCGCGGTTGGCAGTTTATGATGCTGACCAGCAACGATCACCTAGCTCGTCAAATTCCCGTTCGTCCAGAAAAAAGCACGCGTGTTATCAACGGTGGCATTGAATGTCGCGCTTACCGTTTTCCTTTGCTGGCTGGCAGCATCAAAGAAGACGTCGTTGCACAATCGGTGATGACACCAGGCGCACAAATGTTTGCTAACCGCCTACAAAAGAACGCCAAGAAACTGAAAAAATGGGTCGAGAAGAACAAGATCCAATGCTACCGCGTTTACGATGCCGACATGCCAGAATACGCGGTTGCTATCGATGTGTATGGTGATTGGGCGCACGTGCAAGAATACCAAGCGCCTAAGAGTGTTGATCCAGAAAAAGCCAAGCAACGTTTGTTTGAAGTGATGTCTGCCATTCCGACCGCGTTGAATATTTCAGAGTCCAATGTGATCTTGAAAAAGCGCCAAAGACAGACAGGCAAAGAGCAATACGAAAAAATAGATCAGACGAAACACGAAATGATCGTCGAAGAATATGGCTGTGATTTCATTGTTAATCTAAAAGATTACTTAGACACTGGTTTGTTCCTTGATCACCGTCCAGTGCGTAAATTGATTCAAGACAAAGCCGATGGTGTACGTTTTTTAAACTTGTTCTGTTACACCGCAACCGCGTCGATTCATGCTGGGCAAGGTGGAGCGCGCAGTTCATTGAGTGTCGATATGTCGAACACCTACACAGAATGGGCGCGTCGTAATATCGAATTGAATGAGTTTTCAGATCGTCATCACCAGGTAGAACGTGCAGATTGCATCGAATGGCTAAAACAAAGCCACGATAAGTTTGACTTGATCTTCATGGACCCACCAACGTTTTCGAACTCGAAAAAAATGGCGGACGTGTTAGATATTCAACGGGATCATGGTGAGCTTGTGCGTTTAGCAATGGCGAGATTGGCGAGAGGTGGCGAACTTATCTTCTCTAATAACTATCGTCGTTTTGTATTGGACGAATCGTTAGAGCAAGAATACAACGTGAAAAACATCACTCGCGAAACGCTAGACCCAGATTTTGATCGTAATGACAAAATCCACCAGTGCTACATCATTAAGAATAAGTAAGCATAATCACGTGGGTACAGTATAATTCGCTGACGTTTTATTAAGGCTAAGCAGCTTGTTTAGCCTTTTTGACTTTTAAGAGTTTTTTAAGGTTTATAAGTTTTACTATGAGAAAGAAAACATTTCGACTTGTGATTAGTTGTCCCGACAGAGTGGGGATTGTAGCGGCCGTCAGTCAGTTTTTGAATGATCGCCAAGGCTCTATCATCGAAGCGAGTCACCACACAGATTTAGAGCAAAAATGGTTTTTCATGCGTCACGACATTGATGCAGAAAGCTTAGATATTGACGTAGAAACCTTTCGTCAAGAATTCGCGCCAATCGCAGAAAAGTACAACATGCGTTGGTACGTAAAAGACAGTGAAGATCGTCCTAAAGTTATCTTGCTGGCCACCAAAGAATCTCATTGCCTAAATGACATCATGCATCGCTGGCATACAGGCGAATTAAACTGCGAAATCGTTGGCGTGATTGCAAACCATGAAAACCTTCGTTCTATGGTTGAATGGTACAAGATTCCGTATTTCTGCATTCCTGTGCCAAAAGAAGATAAAATGCCTGCCTTCCAAGAAATTGAAGCCTGCATTGATCAGTCTGGTGCTGACACCATTGTGCTAGCGCGCTACATGCAGATCTTCCCAGAATACTTGTGCGAGAAATACCGTCACAAGGTGATCAATATCCACCACAGCTTCTTGCCGTCTTTCATCGGTGCTAAGCCTTACCACCAAGCCGCGGTTCGAGGTGTGAAATTGATTGGTGCCACATGCCACTACGTCACGGCCGATCTAGACGCAGGCCCGATTATTGAACAAGACGTGATTCGTGTTCGCCACAGCCACGCGGCAGAAGACATGGTTCGCCTTGGTAAAGACATCGAAAAACTCGTACTGTCACGCGGACTTCGTTACCACTTGGAAGATCGCGTTCTTGTACATGGTAATAAAACCGTCGTGTTTGCTGAATAAAGTAATCACTGCAAGGTTTGCGAAAAGGGAAGGCTTGATGCCTTCCCTTTTTTTTGGCTTTTTGCGAACGTTGAGCAGTGACTAAGCTGGTGGAAAGGAGAAAGGTTTCTTTTTTTATCTTTTTGTAATGTTAGAGGTAGAAAATTACCCTTCTTGAAAAAAGTGTCTATAGTCTATAGTTAAGATGAACGATAAATGATCAATTGATTTACATTTAAGAGACGGCAGGCAATGTGAGGTGAACAATGAAACTCAAGTTAACGCCAACTCAAAACTTATGTGTTGGGTATCTAGAATCTGGTTTTAAATTGATCCAATTGGGCGAACAATTTTATTTTATCAAAGGCGAACGACGTCAAAAGGTATTGCCAAAAACCTTAGACGCACTCGTCAACCGCGGCGCACTGGCTCACACCGAGCAAGGCGACTACATGCTAAGCGACGAATTTGTCGAACATCGCAAACGAATGCTTGAAACGAACGACCCAGAACAGACTCGTCATTAACCATAGATCTACGACTACCTTGGCCCCATTTTTTCTTCTCAGGATAATGGGGCTTTTTTTATACGACAACCTTTCTTCTTTGGGTTCCATTCAAATGCTTTGTATTCCCGACCTTTTTTCCGCTCTGCTGAGCGTGTAACTTTTGTCCAGAGCCACAAAAGTAACCAAAAGGTCTCTTTATCGGGCTATCGCCCAAATGTCTCATTCACTTTGTTTAAGGTAGCGTTTAGCAACACGACTTTTATCGTAAGGCATAGATTGGCCCTGCTGTTCGAGAGATTCTTTCTGTTAATGACTCTGAAACTCCATAAAGTCGCGCAACTTCGTCGCGTCGAACTAACTTCTTTGGTTAACTCATGGCTAGTAGTGCGAGAACCAAACCTAACAACGAAGCGGCCGACACACGTCATTCCCGCGGAGGCGGGAATCAATCTCTTTTCGTACTTTTGGCTTCATTCAAACGCTTTGTATTCCCGACCTTTTTTCCGCTCTGCTGAGCGGGTAACTTTTTGCAAGCGCCCAAAAAGTAACCAAAAATTCGCTTTATCGGGCTATCGCCCAAACGTCTCATTCACTTTGTTTAAGGTAGTGTTTAGCAACACGATTTTTACCGTAAGGCATAGATTGGCCTTGCTGTTCGAGAGAGTCTTTCTGTTAATGACTCTGAAACTCCATAAAGTCGCGCAACTTCGTCGCGTCGAATTAACTTCTTCATAGCTAATCGTCTACTAGCTAAGGTGGAGGGTTTTATTCCCTCCCCTTATGTCTTCCAAGGGGAGGGTTAGGGTGGGGTTATTCTCTTCTTTCGGTTCCATTCCAGCGCTTTGTATTCCCGACCTTTTTTCCGCTCTGCTGAGCGGGTAACTTTTGCCAATCGATGCAAAAGTAACCAAAAAATCTTTTATCGGGCTATCGCCCAGACGTCTCATTCACTTTGTTTAAGGTAGCGTTTAGCAACACGATTTTTACTGTAAGGCACAGATTGGCCTTGCTGTTCGAGATATTCTGTCTGTTAATGACTCTGAAGCTCCATAAAGTCGCGCAACTGCGTCGCATCGAACTATAACTTCTGAAGACAGTGAGAAAGTAGCTGAATCAGGTTGTTCGTGTCCTGCTTGTGGAGAACCTACTGTTACTTATCTTGGCGACGTTTCTGATAGCAAAGTGACAGAACGGCTTCGCATCATGCTGCAATGGGACAATGGCAGTTAGCGTTAGCACACGGAGAGATCAGAGTATAAAAACAGATCAGGTCATAAGGTCTGAGGGAGTCGCTTGCCTCGCGGATCAAATCGCGCTACAAAAGAACAAATAAAGAACCAACATAGCGGCGATCAAAGTCCATCTGAAGAGGAATCTTCCAAACATTCTTTGGTGTTTAGCGATTTATTTAACAGGGAAGTCCTTCCATGAAAAAAGCAAATCCCCTATATAGACAATGCAGCCGTTCAACAGTGGGTTATATCCGCAGCTATGCTGCTGTATAACCCTTAATTGTTAGGCAGAAGAGAGTTCAATGATTAAGTGGCAGCGAGTACATGAAATTGATGATTTAATGAATGTCGAAGATATCAATTGGCCTGAAGTATGCGGCCAGCTAAAAAATAGCGAAGAACTGCATTACGCTATGACTCTATTTAATTGGGATGATGGAGTAGATTTCCCACTACTCGTATTAAAACATCCAGAATGTGATCTTGGCACGATCATGTATATGTTTGAGATGATTAACGAAGAGCCTGAAGTTAAAAAAATTGATTATTATGACTTTGAAAAAGATATAAAAATGTTTTCTATTAAACTAAGAAAAAAATGGGGAAGTAAAGATTACCCTGCGAATATTTCACACAACGGTTCTTCTGGTGAAGAACTAGTTGCAGAATGGAAGAGTAGATATTCGCACTATGAGGTCTATCCAGATGAGAAACCTAGTGATGCCTAACAAGGTACTGCTACGAAAAATTTACACGCTAGTGCTCCTAAATTTCCGCAGAGCACGGCGTTAGCCTTACGAGCATAAACATTACTTTTCAGAAGCCTATCTTATTAACGTGTTCGCTTTTAAGTGTCACATCGCAAATACTACCAAGGCAGGTCCCGTCAGATCACGCCTCGGTCTCGTCTCATCTGACTTGCATAATTGGTTGGGCGAATGTTTGCCTGACCACACTCAATCACTGAGTTGTAGAGGGAATAATGAGCAGTACCATTAAACAATTATTCAATGGCTATTTGTTACAGTTAGAGACGATTGTTAATAAAGTGCCGCCTGAGTTGTTCGCTGTGTCTTTAACGGATGATATGTTTTCTCTTGAGATGAACGCAAAAATAGCAGCCAATTTTGTGTTGAGGGGATATTACCCGCTGTTGGGGAAAGAGGCAGTTTCATTGATGTCTGATGAGCGGGGGAAAGCCGCCGTCGTTCGTCAAATCATAGAAACCAGAGAGTTATTAGAAACGCTTCCTGAAATTCATAACCTTGATGATAGTAAAGTCATAACCGATAAGGCTGGCTTCTCAGAAATACAGCTGTGCCAGTCAGATTTCATTCATCAATACATAGCGTCGAATTTCTTCTTTCATATGGGGATGGTTTACGCTATCGCTAAAAGCAAGGGTGTAGCGGTGAGTAAAGGGGATTTTGATGGTCTTCATTCTTATCCTGCTGACTTTAGTTTTGTAAAAAGTTAAGTATGGCTGGCTAAAAAGCTATTCGCCTTTGAGTACCTAAATTCATCGTTTTTTTTGACAAGGAGTGTTGAATGCGTATGTTTAAAATTGAGACATTTTCTCACGACAGTGGGGAGTTAATAGATTCAATGTCCGTTCCTACTGCGTTGGTAAAATCTATACTGACGTTACTACCTAAAAAATTCATGTCTAAGTTCGATGAAAATGGGGATCAGCTAGAGGTGTTACTTTCTGCCGTGTTAAACCCTGATTACAATGGGATTATTCTTGATTTGGTAGACGTTGCAGATAATGAGCGAGTTGTTTTTTCAGTGATCTAGTTGTGCTTATGAAGAGCTAATATCAGAACTTTGAGATATGCGGTCAGGTGAACCTCCCCGTACTCTTTCTCTGCCTCCAATTCATTTACCTCCAAAATTAAAGTTAGTCGTCCACCTAGGGCTTTAATTTCTGATAAACCCTATCTCTTGCATATAATTACAACGTAACTACAATTTAGGGTTGTTAGGTAGCCTAAAATGCGAACGGGATATCGAATCTAACTTACTCGTTGTTTGTCATGGCATAAGAGAAGCAGAAAGCATTCGTATTATTTCTGCACGTAAAGCAGGCAAACAAGAACGTAAGATATATGAGGATTATCGCTATGCGTGATCATTATGACTTTTCAAACTCAGTCAAAAACCCTTACGCAAAAAAGCTTAAGAAGCAGGTCACGATAAGGCTTGATGAAGATGGAGTGGCAATAAGCCATTTTTATACATCCTAAAAAAAGAGTCTGCAGCATCTTTAAATTCAGACACTCAGACTCTAATTTATTTCTCAAACACGACATTCACTTGATGTCGGTCTAAAAAGAGGCAAAGTATTGTTTGCCTCTGATGACGAATATTATACGTCAGCGCCACCTAGAACTTTGTCTAGTTGCATTTCTGTCAAAACACGGTCTTGGACAGGTTGTTTAGCGGCGTTAATTTCATCCACTCCCCAAACTAAGCCAACAGGTGTGCGTGTTGGGCGCTTACCAGCAGGCATGTCTGCTAGGGCTAAATAAGCATCTACTACCATTTGTGGATTAGGTGCTTGATCACTCTGCATAAATTTACCGAATTCTTCGAACATGGCGGCAGGGATGTTTGCCAATTCACCGTAGCTGTCCAGTATGTCTGTACGTGATGGTTGTTGTCCTGATGCGCTTAAACCTGTTGGGAATGGGCCAGGTTGTACGATGGCGACATCGATACCGAATGGCGCTACTTCGTAGCGTAAACCTTGAAGGTAGCCTTCTAAAGCATGTTTGGTTGCAGCGTAGGTAGAGAAATACGGAGCAGAAATTTGGCCAACCATGGATGAGGTGTTGATGATAAGGCCAGACTTGGCTTCACGCATCGCAGGTAAAACGGCCAGAATAGTACGCATAGCGCCATAGTAGTTGGTTTCCATTTGCTCGCGAGCTTGGTCAATACTAAATGCTTCTGTAATGCCAAGATACATCACGCCTGCATTGTTAAGTAAAATATCAATTTTGCCTGCTTTATCTAGTACGCTTGCAATGGCTGTTTTGACAGATTCGTCGTTAGTAACATCCATATCAACAACATGGACAGAGTCACTATAGGCTTCTAATTCGGCTTTAACCCCAGCGTTTTTGCCTTCTGGACCGCGCATAGTGGCGAACACTTGATAGCCTTTATCTGCAAAATCTTTTACTGATTTTTGACCAAAGCCACTGCTGCTTCCTGTAATAACGATGCTTTTTTTTGTATTGCTCATTTTTTCTTTCCTATTCGATTTGCTAATTAAGTACCAGTCGGTACAATAAGCGCAAAAGATTAGTATGTCAAATTAAAATACTAGGTGGTATTAAAATGAGTTTAGATTCAATTAAGCCTTCAAGGGGGCGACCAAAGACCCTAGATCGCGATCATATTTTAGATGTGGCAATGGATTCCTATTGGAAAGAGGACATAGGAAGTTTGTCTCTTAATGAAATTTGCAGGAGATCAGGTGTATCGAAGCCAGGTCTTTATCGAGAGTTTTCAAATGAAGATGGCTTGATGAAGGCGGTTCTTATTAGATATCAGGAGCAAGTTTTAAGCCCAGTGCAACTGATGTTAAATAGTGATTCTCCGTTTTGCGTGGCGCTTGATAATCTCGTGTCATTTGCCACTTCGATTAGTTGTAACCATGAGTCTCCAAACGGTTGTCTTTTTATAAAAATGCGTGAATCACGAACGCATCTGGGAGAGGCCACACGAGCACAGGTAGACTTTCTTGAAGAGCAGGGGCTTGCTACTTTTCAAAAATGGGTGGAGCGGTCAAAGGATAAAGGTGATTTTTCTGCCGACATGTCGGCAGAATTTGCGGCTATTTATATTGATTCCCAGCTAAGCAATGCTTCGTCTCTGATAGCGCGCGGTGAAGATCCACAGATGGCTCAGAAAATACTTGTAGCTGCTCTTTCAATATTGAAGTAGGACTATGTTAAAAACCAGAGTCTGGGTTGTTCATTTCAAACGCTCCAGACTCCAATTCCTCTATTTCTAACCTTTCCCAATTACTGCACTGACTTTGGTGTTTGTGTAAATAGGTAACTCACGGCTTGGGCCAGTTGTGGGCTGGCGTGTCCGCTGCGCAGTAATGCCCAAAGTGGTTGTTTGGCTTCTGGGTGTTGGCTGAGTTCGGCGGCGATTTGTTTGAAGGCGATGTAGCCGTCTTCTCGGTGCGCCAATTTTTCCATGATGATACGCAGTAGCTGCGGGTTTTGACCTAGCCAATGGGGGCATTTTGCGGCGAGGGCAGCGATAGGGTGGAGATCATCGTCTTTGCATTCGGTTAGGCTGCCAAGTAAGCCAAACAGTGGCAATAATAGCGTGTCGTTTAAATCGGCTCTTGATAGGGCGCGTAGGTAGCTTGCTTGCATAAGAGCATCTTGCTCGGTTTGTAGTTTCTCAATCAAAGTAGCTTGAAGTTGGCTAGATAGAACTTCATGCTCAAGAGCATGGCATAAAGGGCTAACCACGGGGTTAGCAGCTTGGTGAATGGCTTTTTGAATGAGTGTTTCGTATTTGCTTTCGTCTACTCTGGCGGCAAGTTCGGCAATGCCTTGTAATCCTAGTGTCTGCCAGCTGTCGTCGTCTTCTGTTAGGTCTGATGATAAGTACTTTACTACGTCGTCAAAGTAGTGCGATGGGGCTTTGTGTAGGTTCTTGCCTAAAATGGCGTGTAGGCTTGCCATGCGTTCTTGGTCTGGTTTGAACGCATAAGGGCTGTCTTCAAGGGCTTCTGATAAACCAGCTTCTTCGCCTTTATGGAGTATTTTATCGACGATGCTCTTGATGAAATGGTCACGTGTGCCTAGGTTTAGGCAACCGGCTTCGTCTAGTGGTAATTTAATAAACCAAATCACACCCTGCTCAATGATGTCTTCTTTTTTGGTTTTTTTGCCTTGTTCGCTTCCCATGTTTAATAAGCAGGCTAACCAAGCGTGTTGGCGAAATGGGAATGGGTAGGCTTGTTGCTTGCGGTCGAATTGAACCGCTTGTTGGGGTGTGATTTTGGTAATGTTGCGACCGAGGTCGTAGTAACTTACATCACAACCGACCATATCAAATAAGTCAGACAAAGATTCGATTTTGTTCATGGTAAAGTTTTGGCTCTTGTTGCCGATAAATGGCCTAGTACGTGCCTTTATCGGTATGCTTTAATGTTGAAAGTTGCGCTATCTTACCGTTTTTCATAGGAGAAATCAGGTTGAAAAAAGCCTTTTCTGCCCATCATGTATTGGCCGATTTATTGATGGACTTGCAAATGGCAATGCAAGATTGTGATGTTTGGGAATGTGAGACGCCATCTAACGAGGCGTTACAAAGTTCAGAACCTTTTTGTCTTGATACAATGCGGTTTGAGCAATGGTTGCGCTTTGTGATGATAGAACGGTTTAAGATGATGTTGGCGACGGGGAGTGATTTACCTGTGCGTTGCCATATTTCGCCCATGGCGGAAGAGGCGTTTAATGATAAGCCTCAGTCTAAAGTTCATCATATTGTCACCTGTTTAAATCGTATTGATCGGCATTTAAGTGGTGATTTGTGATTGTTAAGCCGCTTTATCATCCATTAGTCAAAGATCTTGCCTGGCTGGTGGAAGGGCATTATATCGAGCGTGATTTTGATCTGCTGCCTTATTGGGTTGCCGATGTAAATGAGCGTTTGATATTGTTGGACCGTGATCCTGAGCCTCTTGTTGCTGCGATGGCGGCTTGTAAGTCGCACTTTCTTGGTAGCTACTTTGAGACCTTATTTTCCTTTGCGATAGAACATTTGTCGCATTTGAAAATACACTTGGAGCATTTTCAGATTGAAAGTGACGGCAAGACGTTCGGTGAAGTGGATATGCTGGTGGAGACGCCTGATGGTGAGCTTCACCAATTCGAAATTGCTATCAAGTTTTATTTAGAAAGACCGGATCTTTATCCCCATGATTGGATTGGTCCTAACAAAAATGACAGCTTATTAAAAAAGGTTACAAGAGCTCGGGAGCATCAGTTGCAGATCTTGCAAACAGAAGAGGGCTTGTCTGCGATTAGCGAGCTGGCTAAAGGCCGACAGCCTGTTCCCAACTTGTTGATTTTTGGTCGGTTATATTCTGCGTTGAATAGCAAAGAAGACATTAATACTTGGCTTCAAGGCGATGAGCGTGGAGGTTGGATTCGTTTGTCCAGCTTGGATTCACTCATGCCATTTTTTGAGGGCCATTTAAACTTACAAAAGCCTCATTGGTTGTCTGCGCCTAATATAAGTGATAATTTTTCTTTCAATTCTCTGCAATCTGCCTACAATCTCGTAGGCGATTTCCTACTTGATGATCGTCCTCGACATATTTTTCTCATGTCGACTCTTTATAAAATTGATCAAACGCATAAATATGTGTTTATTGTGCCGGACTCATGGTGATAGTTTCGACAGAACTTAGTTTCAAAATGTATCAACTGTATTTTATTAGTAGTACCAAAAACACATGACCGATTTATCTACATTGCTGCATCGTAAAATGCCATTGGCTGCTTGGATTATAGACATAGAACAATGCAGTGTGCCATGGTGTAATAAAGCGGCAGAAGCTCTATTAATGGACTCTTTGAGTGACATTAAATCTGGTCAGCGTGTGATTGGGCCTGAGTTAAAAGATCGCTTGTCTTTGTATTTAGAAGACCTCGATATAGGTGAAAGTCTGCCATTTAAATGGCCATTCGTCGCAAAAGATGCTTCAAAATATAACGTTTGTGGGTCGGTCATTTCTTTAGGTGGTGCGCGTAAAGGTTTGTTAGTTGAAGCACATCCCGTTTCTTCTCCCAGTGCTTTCATTGAAAGCGCTAGTTCTGGTCTTCTTTCACAATTTACGAGTTTATCTTTTGCCGTCTTTGAGCCTTCTGGCGCTTACTTAGAATCCAGTGTGCGTTTTAATGAGCAATTTGGCGAGATAGAGCATGTCAGAGATTTATTTGCTGTATCTGGTGCTGCCAATAGCTTTATTAACCGTTTAGCCAAAAAGGAGTCTTTGTCTCAAGAGATAAGGCTTTCTACAAAGAACGGCGTTCGTTGGCACAAAATAGAAGTGTCTTATCAGTCGACGACCAATGCTGTTTATTTGTTGACTCATGATATTCAAGAAGAGAGAGACCATGAAGTCGCCTTGTATCGGCTTAATAATTACGATGGTTTAACTAACTTACCGAATCGGAACTTGCTGTATCAACAGTTAGAAAGTGCTTTGTTAAATGCTCGCAAGCGCAATCGCCAATTTGGTCTCTTGTATTTAGATTTAGATGGTTTCAAGGTTATTAATGATAACTTTGGACATCGAGTGGGTGATGAGCTTATTCAGCGAGTTGCAGAGCGTATTAAAGACAGTATTCCCTCTGGTGCTTGTTTGTACCGATTAGGTGGCGATGAATTTGTGGTGGTACTGGAAAACACGGATGCCATTGAAGAGCTGGAAAGCATTGCTAAGAGTATCATGCAAAATGCCAGTAATACTTATCCTGTGGCTAAAATGGAAATGATGATTACGGCGAGTATTGGTATCGCAAGTTATCCTCAACATGCTGATGACATTGATAATTTGCTCAAAAACGCTGATGCGGCCATGTATCGAGCCAAATCTATTGGACACAATATGTATTGTGTTTATGAAGATCATATGGCCGAGAATATCAATGCACACCTGACATTAGGTGGTGGTTTGCGAAAGGCGATAGAAGAGGAAGAGTTCATTCTTCATTATCAGCCGAAGATTCAACTTCCAGAAGAAATCGTTGTAGGCGCAGAAGCTTTGATACGCTGGGTTCATCCAGAGCTTGGGATGATCAGCCCAGATCAATTTATACCTTTAGCGGAAGAAAGTGGTTTGATCCTTCCTTTGGGCGAGTGGGTGATTCGTAGAGCTTGTCGCCAGCTACAAGAATGGCGTGAGGCCGGTTTGGATCCTATTAAGTTATCGGTTAATTTATCTAGTCGACAATTTATGCAGGCCGATCTGGTAGATATGGTTCGTCGAGCACTAGAAGAGACGGGCGTGGATCCTGAATACCTTGAGCTTGAATTAACAGAAAGCATGTTAATGGCCGATGCTCAGCAGTCTATCGAAAAACTACATGGCTTCCGTAAGCTAGGGTTAACCTTATCTATTGATGATTTTGGTACGGGGTATTCATCGCTGGCTTACTTGAAAAAATTCCCCATTCAAACGCTAAAAATAGATCGCTCCTTTATTCAAGATTTGGGGCAGGGTTGTGACAATGATGCGATTGTAAAAGCCACGATTGCCATGGCAAATGGTTTGAATTTGAAGGTGATCGCAGAGGGGGTCGAAGAGAGATCGCAAGTTGATGCACTAAATGGCTACGATTGCCAAGAAGTACAAGGCTATTTATTCTCTAAACCTCTATCCAGTAATGATTTTCTTAGTTATTTGAAGGACCATAATCTAAAAAGCTAATGGTTAGACGTGCAAATGAGACATTGAAATAAGAAAGCTTTACGGCTTTGGTTTTTTTCATATTCCGCGAGCGGCTAATAGGTTATTCTCCTTGCTCAAGCGCCAATTAATAAACTATAGGTACACTGTGTCGACGCTCGAAAACCTTTCTTGTCCAATAGATTCTGCATTGCTTACTCGTGAAGAACGGGTCTTAAAGTGCGAACATGGACACACTTATGACCTAGCCAAAACAGGTTACGTTAATCTTCTCCCTGTGCAAAATAAACGCTCGAAAGATCCTGGTGACAGCAAAGAGATGGTTGCCGCACGGCAAGCCTTTTTGAATCAGCAGCACTATTTTCAGATTGTCAGTGCAATTTTATCTTCTTGGCCAAAAGAACAATTAAGCAAGGGTATTCGTATTCTCGATGCGGGCTGTGGCGAAGGCTATTATCTCAGTGAAATTGGCAAGGCTTTACATGATCAAGGTGTCGATGCTGAACGTACGGGTCTTGATATTTCAAAGTGGGCCATTGTCGCGGCGAGTAAGCGTGATAAAGCGGTAAGCTGGTTGGTTGGTAGTAATGCGAGTTTGCCAGCACCAGATAAGCGTTATGATGCGGTATTGTGTTTATTTGGTTTTCCAGTATTTAAAGAGTTTTCTCGCGTGCTTAGCGAAGATGGCTTAATGCTGTTGGTGGAGTCTGGCCCTAATCATCTCATCGAATTACGCAAAATACTTTATCCATCGATTCACGATTATAAGCAAACGTTTTCTGAGGGTGTGGCGGATTTTGAGTTGGTTCTGGAACAGTCAGAGAGCTTTACTTTTACCCTAGATTCGCAAGAAGAAATTCAGCAATTATTAAGTATGACGCCCCATATTCATAAGGCGTCCTACGAAGGTCGAGAAGCGGTTAAGCAGCTCGATTCTATTATCCTCACTGCGGACATTAAGCTTCGCTGGTATCGAAAGAAAATTAAGGAAGTGAATCATGTCTAGCCATTTAGATGACCTTTTTAATAAGAATAGAGAGTGGGCTTCAAAGGTTACCGCTGAAGATCCTGAGTTTTTTTCTACCTTATCCAAGCAGCAACAACCCGAATACCTTTGGATTGGTTGTGCCGATAGCCGAGTTCCAGCGAATCAAATTGTCGACTTATTACCGGGTGAAGTGTTTGTTCACCGCAATATCGCTAACGTTGTGGTGCATACCGATTTAAACTGTTTGTCGGTTATCCAGTTTGCAGTTGATGTGTTGAAAGTGAAACACATTATGGTGGTTGGTCATTATGGATGCGGTGGTATCAAAGCCGCTATGGGCACCGAAGAACACGGTATGATAGACAACTGGTTGCGTCACATTAAAGATGTGTACCGCCTTCACAGAGAAGAATTAGATGCGATAGAAGACGAGCATATTCGCTTTGATCGTATGTGTGAACTCAATGTGGTGGAGCAAGTCGCCAACGTTTGCCAGAGTAGTATCGTTCAAAATGCATGGAAAACAGGTCAAGAATTGCATGTACATGGTTGGTGCTACAGCATAGATAATGGTCATATTACCGACCTGAAAAGAACGGTTTCTAGTGCAGAAGAATCGCTTCAGCAAATAAATAACATGTAAGAAGTTTACCGTGTAAAGCGTCGTATACTTTCTATCAATGCAAAAAAACGAGCCATGAGCTCGTTTTTTTTTGTGTCGCTTTTGCTACGTTGTTTATGGCGTAGCGAGACAGTTATAGATTATTGTTCTCGGCAATTGTGCGAGCGCATCCTGCGATAGTGGAACGCAGCCAGATATGACCTGGGTCGTGCTGCAGTAATGGGCTCCAAAGCATTTTTAATTCCACTGGTGGAATATCAAAAGGTGGCGGAAGCACGACGACGCTGCTGTTATCTTGCATCAAGCGAGTTGCCAATGATGGCAAGGTCGCGATTAGACCAAGTTGTTCTGTGGCGCGCATGGCAACATTGTAGTTTCGAGTGAACAAACGGATATTACGTTTGAAGCCTAAGTCTGCCAGTGAACCGTCTACCCAACCAAGCTTTTGAACTTCTTCTGGTTGAATGCCCACGCCGACACCAAAGCCTGTTTTGCTTACCCAAACGTGTGGTGAGGCAAGGTATGTTTCCAAAGAAAAGTTTCTGGCGATTTCAGAATCTGCCGGAACCAAACAAGAGAAATGGTCGACCCAAACGGATTTTTGGTGGAAGGATTGTGGTAAGACATCGAAGCGGTTGATGACCAAATCGACTTTGCCTTTTTCAACATCGTGAAAGCTCACATCACTTGGATTCATTACATCAAGAATGACGTTTGGTGCTTCGGCTTGAAGTTTTTTCATTAATGGTGGAATTAATGTCGCTTCGGCGTAATCGCTGGCCATAATGCGGAACACACGTGAACTGGATTCGGCTTCAAAGCTTTGCCCTAAGTGTAGAACCTCGTCAACCGATTGTAAGATGCTTTGGACTCGTGGCTGTAACTGAATCGCTAATGCGGTTGGCATCATGCCATCGCTGGTTCTAACCAACAATGGATCGTGGAATAGATCTCTTAAACGTCTTAGTCCATTGCTCATCGCTGGCTGAGTAATGCCTAGCTGATTAGCGGCGTGGGTTACATTTTGCTCCCGTAATAAGGAGTCTAAGTAACGGAGTAAATTGAGATCTATTTTGTCTAACTGCATAAAGGAAGGGGCCCGTGTCCACTAACGTAGGGGCTGCATCATACTCCATTTTAGCTATGAATAGAATGATAGCCCTTACGTTAGTTACGGGATTACTGGGTGAGCTGCTCTATGACTTCATAGCAAGCACCCATGGTGTGGTAGTCGGTTTTGCCAGCAGGGCTTTTGCAGTCATCGAAGGCTTTATTGTCTTGAGTCAGAATTCGAAACCAAGCTCCATATTCATGGTCGATCATATGAGACCAGCTGTATTGCCAAAGCTGCTGATATTTTTCCCAATAATGTTCTTCTTTGGTCATGATGGCTAACATAGCGGCAGCGGCAAAAGATTCGGCTTGTACCCAAAAGTATTTGTCACCGTCACAAACATTGCCTTGTGGATCGTAGCCATAACAAAGGCCGCCGTTGGTCGCATCCCACGATTTTTCCCATGCGGAATTAAACAGTTTTTGAGCCGTTGGAATCAGCCAATCTAGTGGCGAACGTTGGTGGATCAATAGTAGCAATTTGGCCCATTCTGTTTGATGGCCTGGTTGAAATCCCCAAGGGCGAAATAAATGCTTTGGGTCCGCTTTGTTATAGTCCCAATCAACTTGCCAGTCAGTCGTGTAATGTTCCCAGATTTCCCCGCCAGCGAGAGCGGCTTGGCGTAAGCATATATTGCTCGCCAGTGTGATGGCTCGTTCTAGGTAGCGTTTTTCGTTAGTCGCGTCGTAAGCAGCAAGCAGTGCTTCACAGCTATGCATGTTGGCATTCTGCCCACGGTAGGGTGACACAGTTTGCCAATCACTGGATATTTCATCTTTGTATAGGCCAAACTCAGCGTCCCAAAAATGTTGCTCCATGGTGTCAAAGGTCTCTTGAATCCAGGGTTTTGCTTCTTCTACACCCGCTTTATAAGCGGTTGCGTAAGCAAGCATAACAAAAGCAAAGCCATAGCAGTGGTTGGTTTCATCAATATTTTGTTGTTGATTGAGCAGCCATACGTAACCACCATTTTCTCTGTGATGACGATTTCTCAAATAGTTTAAGCCGTGGCGAGTGGCGTCCAAATACTCGGCTTTGCCTTCTGCTTGATACGCTTTTGCGTAATTAAAAACGAAACGAGTACTGCTGACCAGATGACGGGTATCTGTGTCGTAAATATCGCCGTTGTCTTTGAAAAATTGAAAGAAGCCTCCCGCAGGATCAATGCAGTTTGGGTGATAGAATTGCATGGTTGATTGGATGTGGTCTTTTAAAAAAAGGGTGGAGGTAAACTCTGGAAAAGAATGCATGATATCGTCCTTTGCTTTTGCTCTGCGCTATAATACGAGCTTGTTATTTTTGAAAAGATACTTTGCCATTAAGTGGGCAATGTCTTAGAACGTTATTCCATCTTAATAGGTTATATTATTAAATCAATTAGATTTATTAAATAGCGGGAGCTATATGACGTCATCTGGTAGTACTTCGGAACAAAGTCGCATTTACAATGAACGTATTATTCTGCATTTGGTACGGCAGCATCCTGAAATCTCCCGAGTGAAGATTGCTGAACAAACAGGGTTAAGTGCTCAGACGATTTCTGTGATCACGTCCTCTTTGCTCGAAAGACAATTACTGCAAGTGGATGGCAAAGTAAAAGGCCGTCGCGGTCAGCCCTCTATAAAGCTTAGTATCAACAAAAAAGGTGCTTATGGATTGGGTATCAATGTTGATCGCGACCATATCAGTGCCGCTTTGTTAGATTTTAGTGGCGCTTGTGTGCTCTTGTTAGAGCGAATGGTGTCTTTCCCCACAGAAAACTTAGCGAAAAAAATTGCTCAAGATTTAATTGAAGAAGTGAAGGCAACGTTAGGGGAAGACTGGAATAAAGTTCAAGGAATCGGTTTAGCAAGGCCTGACTATATGGATTCTTGGTTAGAAACCTTAGTCACCGATTCAGATCAAAGGGCAGACTTAAATAGCCTAAAAGCCGCTTTGGCTTATTGGCAGTCAGACGCTTTTGAGACTTGGTTAATGGATCTAACTGGCGTGCCATGCTTCTGTGAAAATGATGCCGTTGCAGCGGCGACCAGTGAATTGTTGCTGGCGTCGGTTACTCCTCAGCGGGACTTTTTTTATCTCTTTGTGAGTACGGCTTGTGGCGGCAGCTTTGTTGCCAATGGCGAGTGTTACTCTGGCGCTCATGGAAAAGCAGGCAGTTTTGGGTTAATTCCAACGACAACAGGCAAGCATGGTAAATGGATTCTTGAGGCCTTGTCTGTGTCTTCGCTGCGTCGATTTCTTGCTGATAAGCAAGCTCAGTGGCCGACTAAGGATGATCTGTGGCTTGATTCCGAGTACGCTAAACTTATCCAGCAGTGGGCAAGTGAAGTGGCGTTTGAAGTGACGCCCGCTTTGGCGTCAGTGGTGGCTTTATATGATCCAGAAGCCATTTTGATTGGTGGTCGTTTGCCGTCACCAGTATTGGTCGCGTTAATTGCTTGTATTGAAAATGCGCTAACGGCCCACAGTATGCTGCCTCTGCCGGCGATACGTATTGCTCAAACAGGTCATACGGCTGGTGTCTTGGGGGCTGCGGTATTGCCGCTTTATGGAAGCTTTGCTCCGCAGAAGAATCTATTATTGCTAAGTTCTAAATCCGCCGTTTCCGTCTCTTAAAAAGAGAGTCAAAAAGAAAGCTAAGAGAGAAGTAATGAGATTAGAAATACAATGTGAAGACAGAATAGGTATGGTGCGAGAAGCTCTCGATCTATTTATTCCCCATGGTATCGATATGCGCTTAGTGGAGGTAGATACCAAAAGACGTTGTATTTATTGCGGCTTTTCCGATATTCCTTTTTCAAAGTTACAGCATTTATTGGCGGATATTCGTCGTTTAGACAGTGTTGAAGATGTCAAAACCGTGATGTTTACGCCCTCTGAAAGAGAGCACAACGCTCTCTATACTCTATTAGAAGCCTTACCGGATGGTGTGATTTCGGTTGACCTGAAAGGCAACATCACCATGGTAACTGAGCTTGCTGCAGAAGATTTAAATGTGCCAGTGTTGAATCTGCTGCATAAACCCGTTCAGCAGTTCATTAAAGGAATCAATGTCCCCAAGGACGCGTGGGCGAACCCGCGTGATGGCATGAGTAAGCGCATTCGTATTCGTAACAAAACGTTATTGCTAGAAATGAAGCCGATTTTTGTAAGTGATGACGACGGCATCGCTAACCCTGCGGGCACCGTCATTTATTTGAAATCTAAAACGCGCTTAGACCGACAAACAGAGAGCTTAAAGCAAGCGCCTGATGCAGAAAACTATTTAGAAACCTATTTCCAATCAGCGGTCATGAAAAGCGAGGCAATGAGTCGGACGTTGCTTCAAGCCAAAGCGTTCGTTGAAGTGCCTATGCCTTTATTGGTTCAAGGAGAGGCTGGGACAGGCAAACGAGATTTGATTGACGCCTTGTTTCAGCATTGGCAAAGACGCCAGGGCGACAGAGACGCTCAGTTGCTGATTCGCAATGCGCGCGAGCTGACCAAAGATGATATTACTCAGCTCGATAGGATGTCAGGTTGGTTTGTGATTGAAGATATTGAATGCCTTGATGAACCAGTACAGTTAGATTTGGCCGCTTGGTTGACGCGTCAGCCTGGTGAAAACACCAGTCTTGATAACAATGTTCGTTTAGTCAGTCTGTCTTCGTTAAATCAAGCGGCACTGAGTAATAGCGAGGCGTTAAATAAAGGTCTGTATTTTTCTTTGGCAACATTAGTGTTGTCTATGCCAGCATTGCGAGAGAGAAAAGAAGACATAGAAGGCTTGGTTCAGCAAGTCATTTCAGCTCAAGCTGAGCGTTACCGTTTATCCGTTCCTGCTGTTTCAAAGGGGGCGTTAACGAAACTGGCTTTGTATGCTTGGCCTGGCAATTTGAAAGAGTTACAAAACATCTGCCTACAAACTTTACTAACGACGAAAGGTGAAGAATGGCAAACGAACGATGTTTTATTGCCAGAGAATGAATCTATGACAGATATCGTGCTGATTGATGATTCGTTGGAGGTGACCGTAAAACAATGGGAGGCAGCGCTTTTGAAACGACTCTATCCAAACTTTCCTAGTACAAGGAAATTGGCGAAAGCGGTCAATATGAGCCATAGCGCGATAGCAAATAAACTAAAAGAATACGGCATCAATGCATAAATGCCAGATTAAAAAATCAATCTGGCATTTAGATAGAATGGAGAAAGGGCTATTTAGTATGGACGTCTATGTCGTGGAACTGGACGGCGTACTTCTTCGCGTTCAATCTTGATTGGTTGTAGCTTTGTTTTCGGTTGTGCAGCAGATTTCTGGATATTGGCTACCAAGAAAGCAATTGCTGCGCAGGCAGCGATGAATAACAAAAATTCAAACATGGCATTTCTCCAAACTAATTATTCTTTTAACAATCATGGTTCAAAATGATCGTTGGGTAAAGGCTTAATGTGTTGTCTTTTAGTTAATGGAGGAGGAATTTTGTAAATCAACCCCTAAACATAAGATCACAAGTTGTACCTTTTTCTTAGATACCTAGCGACGCCGTCTTCATCATGATGACCAATGACATCAGTAGCAGCATCCTTTATATGAAGTAATGCGTTGTCCGTTGCAAATGCCTCATCTGAAGCAGAGAACATAGACAGATCATTGTCTCCATCACCAAATACTACCAATCTTTCGGCACCAATTTCTTCTTTTAGTTCCATCAATGCAGAACCTTTACAAACATTGCTGTGGTGGATGTCTAACCAGAATGCGTCAGGATTATAAATACCACCACCTGAATAGGCGGTCAAATGGCTATGTTGTTGACTATCTGAGATGATTTTTTCAATAAACTCAGGTCGTCCCATGGCGCTAATATTGGTGATTTTTGCGCTGTGAGATAGCTCCGTTATAGGGTGAAGGCTCATGTTTTTATGATTCCCCAACTCATTGGCGATGTGGTCGCTCAAATGCCCTGTTAGGGGAGAGTGATAGACTCTGTGTGAGCCATCGTCTTCTAGACAGAATATAAAAGGCGTCACTTGGTGTTCTTCAAAAGAGCTAAGAAGTTCAGATATATGACTTTGTGACAGAAGGTTTCTGTGGCGATAAAGATTTTGTTGAGGATCCCACCATTCAACGCCATTTTTGAATATTTGCCAGTTGGGAAATTCATGGCCTTCGATACAAGGCATCGCAGCAAAATGTGTGCGGCCTGTCGCGACTGTGTAGAAAACCCCTGCGGCTTTTAAGCGTTCAAGAGTATCGAGTGTGTAATCAGATAGACGCTGATGCTTGTTCAGTAGGGTTCCGTCTAGATCAAATGCCACTAATTCCATAACCACCTCATAGTATGCAGTGTGTAGCACTATCGCATTTTCTAAGAGGGAATTTCAACAATTAAGACAAATATTAGGCGGTTTTAGGTTTGGCAGTAAACGCCACAACTTGCAATACATATTGGGTTGCGGCGTTTTTTATATTAGCTATTTTGAACGAGAGCTGTCGTGGTGAAATGAATACCACTCCAGCCATTTTCGATGAATTGACGAATGTTTTGATGATCTGCGGCTTCAGGGTTCTCTAAAACATCAACACGGTAAAAATCGCCAAATAAGTTTAGTGTTTCCACTTCGGTAAGCTGGTGAATAGATCCGAAAGAAAAAATCTTACAAGAGCCATTGTTTTCATTAATGCCATTTGCCTGTTTGCCATTAGTAAACTCGGCAGGTGTGAACTCGTATTCGCGTTCAATCACATCTATCACTTCTTTAAACTGTACTTGCTCAGGTGTGCTTTTGATTTTTTCTATGAGCGTTTGAGTACTTAGCATTGGGACTCCATTTGATATATAAAATGTATTTTTTGAAAATATTGAATTGTAAAAAAGTATTATTGTTCAATGGTCGATTCGGCATATCGAACCGTTACCTTTAAGCAAACAAAAGCAATTATGCCACAAGCAGCAATGGTGCCAAGCATTGGGACAAACGTACCGTTGTGAAGCACACTGATAACGGCACCGCCTAGGGCGCCAAAAGCAAAGCGAGAGGTTCCTGCTAGTGCTGTGACACTGCCGTTGTTGTTGCCAGCGTGTTTCAATGCGCCGGCCATGAATCCACCACCTAAAATCCCCATTGGTCCCATAAATGACATGCTAGCAATGATAATCATCCAAAGCGGTGGACGATCAAAAAAGCTAAGAATAATCATGAAAGCAGAAGACGCTAGGGGAATATAAATGGCGTATTTTGAGAGCACTTCGGTACCAAGTTTTTCCACATAGCGGCCATTAATAGTGGAAGCCAGCATCATAGAAATAACGTTCAAGCCCACTAAGAAACCAAAATTAGCAGGATCAACCCCATATATTTCAATATACACAAAAGAGCAGCCAGTAATAAAACTCATCATGCCAGCAAAATAAAAGGCAGAAGCCACGATATAACCCATTACTGAGCGGTTTTTAATCAAAATAATATAGTTGCGAATGGCGTTACCAAACGAGAAGGGCGTGCGTTTTTCCCTTGGTAATGTCTCTGGAATAGTGCGTAGAAATAACGCGATAGAAATAATGGCTAAAATACCCAGCATGACAAAAATATAGTGCCAATTTAGTATTGTGAGGATAGCACCACCTATAATAGGTGCTGCTAAAGGTGCCAAGGCCATGACTAGCATAATCATTGACATGGCTTTGGCAAATTGGTTAATCGACATGCCATCTTTGACTAACGCTGGAACGCACACAGCAACAGCGGCACCGCCTATGGCTTGAGTTGCACGCCCAACCAGCAACATCTCGTAACTTTGAGTTAATGCGCAAATAAAACTGCCAATCGCAAAAATGATCAAACCGCCAACGATAACTTTGCGGCGACCAATGGCATCTGAAATCGGGCCAAAAAGAATTTGTAGAAAGGCAAATACCAGCAAATAAATACTCAGAGTCATCTGAATAAGGCCAATGTCAGTATCTAGACTTTCAGAAATACTGGGAATACTTGGTAAATAGGCATCGATCGCTAACGGCGTGAGTCCGGCTAAAAGCCCGAGGACGATAACAATAGGGAGTGTGAGTTTCATATAACAACTTAGGTCGATTCGGTTAGTCGGTTTTATCGGATCAATGTTACAAACCCAAAAAAAGCTTAATAGATTATAATCGGTTTACACAGAGTCTTTTTGTTTAATTGTGCAAACACTAAGTAAAACCGAATGGCCCATAATTTGAAAGGAGTATATTTTCTGGTTTTCATTTATGGAACGTGGTTCAATTTCAAAATCATTTCTATACGGCAAAGACACTCTGTTTTTGTCCTGTCTTGCACCCATTGTGGTTTTGTTTTCCAGTGGCGTCGCAGTTAAAAGGTTGAATAAAGGTAAATTATGTTACGTTTTTTTGAAAAATGGGTGCCTGCATACCCAGATACAGAAGCTGCACAAGCGCCAAAAACGCTGTATGCATTTTGTCGTTATTACTCGAAAGGAGTCGAAATACCACTTGTAATAATGTCTGTGTTAACCGCGGCCATTGCCATTTTGGAAGTCACCTTGTTCAGCTTCATGGGGCAATTGGTTGACTGGCTGATTAACAAGAACCCAGAGACCTTTTTTGCAGAAGAAAGTAAGCATTTATTGTTGATGTCATTAATGATTCTAGTGCTCATGCCATTAGTGACATTTTTACATTCGGCTATTATTCATCAAACGCTTTTGGGTAATTACCCGATGCGTATTCGTTGGTTGTCGCACCATTATATTTTACGCCAAAGTATGTCTTTCTTTCAGGATGAATTTGCTGGCCGTATTTCGACTAAGGTGATGCAAACCTCTCTTGCTGTACGCGAAACTGTGATGAAATTGCTTGATGTGTTGGTTTATATCGGCGTGTATTTCATCTCTATGGTGGTGCTGATTGCCAAAGCTGATTATCGCCTAATGATTCCAATGCTTGGCTGGTTGGTTTGCTATGTTTTACTGCAAATGTATTTTGTTCCTAAGCTGAAAAAGGTCTCTGCTGATCAAGCCGATGCGCGCTCAACCATGACCGGCCGAGTGGTCGACAGCTACAGTAATATTTCGACGGTGAAGCTTTTTTCTCACCATCAAAGAGAAGCCGATTACGCCAAAGACGGCATGGATGGCTTCTTACAAACGGTTTATAAACAAATGCGCTTGGTCACCATGCTTAATGTAGGCGTGCAAACCTGTAATTACATTTTGGCATTTTCGGTGGCGGCATTATCTATTTGGTTATGGACTGGCAGTATTATTAGTGTTGGTGCGATCGCAATTGCGGTGAGTTTAGCGCTGAGACTTAATGGTATGTCTCAGTGGATCATGTGGGAAATCAGTGCTTTATTTGAAAATATTGGCATGGTGAATGACGGCATGAAAACCCTTTCTCGTCCTATAGAAATAGAGGACGAGCCAAATGCGCCAGCGCTTTCTGTTCCTAATGGCTTTATTGAATACGACGCAGTGAATTTCCATTATGGCAAGCAAGACAGCAAGGTGATTGAAAACCTAGTCTTGTCGATTAAAGCCGGCGAAAAAGTCGGTCTAGTTGGTCGCTCAGGTGCGGGGAAATCCACCATTGTGAATTTGCTAATGCGTTTTCATGATATCGAATCGGGTCAAATCCGCATTGATGGTCAAGACATCAGCGGTGTTAAGCAAGACTCGCTGCGAGGGCAAATCGGCATGGTGACGCAAGATACGTCTTTGCTGCATAGAACGGTTCGTGAAAACTTGCTTTACGGTCGACCTGATGCGACAGAAGAAGAAATGATTGCCGCAGCGAAACAAGCCGAAGCCCATGATTTCATTCAAGACCTAACCGATCCATTCGGCAATGCTGGCTATGATGCCATGGTGGGTGAGCGTGGTATCAAACTGTCTGGTGGTCAGCGTCAGCGTATCGCGATCGCCCGAGTGTTACTGAAAGATGCGCCTTTGCTGATTTTAGACGAAGCGACATCCGCCTTGGATTCTGAAGTAGAAGCCGCGATACAGGAAAGTTTGTACAAATTGATGCAAGGTAAAACGGTTATTGCCATTGCTCACCGCCTATCGACGATCGCCGCAATGGATCGCCTGATTGTTTTGGATAAAGGCAATATTGTAGAGCAGGGTAGCCATGAAGAGTTGATTCAGCATAAAGGCATCTACGCTTCGCTTTGGGCACACCAGACCGGTGGCTTCTTAGCTGAGGACATAGACCTAGAAGACATTGATATTGAAGATGTTGAATTGGAAGGCGCTAAATAAAAACCGGTTCCGTTCGGAGTCGACAATTTGGGGAATGGCTTATGACGTATTTTATTTTGTTTCTCGCCATATTGGCGGAAGTGATTGCAACCACTGCGTTAAAAGCGTCTGAGTCTTTCACTAAATTGGTCCCAAGTGTTGTGCTGGTGATAGGTTATGGAGTGTCTTTTTACTTGCTAACTATTGTTATGCGATCTATGCCGACAGGGGTGACATACGCCATTTGGTCTGGGTTAGGGATAGTGTTGATCTCGGTGTTTGGCTATCTCTTTGCTAACGAAAAACTTGATCTAGCAGCGTGTATTGGTATGTCTTTGATTATCGCTGGTGTGGTGGTTATTAATGTTTTTTCTAAAACCGTGAGCCACTGAATAAAAACGCAAAAGCGGAAAACTGAAAGTATAAAAATCCCTCGTTGATGATGTCAGCGAGGGATTTTTTTGTATTTGGAATTGTCAGTTAGGCTAATTATTACAGCCCTTCAGCGATTTCTTTCACTTGCATGCGCACACTTTGCAAACCATTACCGGATAAGTACCAAAGTTGAGGCGATAAATAAGTGACTTTAATAGAGCTGGCACCTTGAGCGGCAAGGTCTGCTTTTAATGTATTTATGTCGAGCGCTTCGTTTGTATTGCCAATTGCTTTGCTGCGGTCAACGATAAATAAGGCGGTTGGGTTTGTTTCAGCGATATCACTAACGGTAAGCGGTGTGAACGTTCGAATGCCGCGTTTATGGGATTTTACATGAGCTGGGATTTTTGCGGTTTTTAACCCTAAAAGCTGGCTGCTAATGGCGTCTTCTCTTAAGCCTAAAGAGCCATTGTTATGAGTCACGACCAAAACGGTTGCATCTTTATTTAGTCTTTTCTTTGTGGATTCTATATTGCTTTTTAAATCAGCAAGGGCGTTTTTTGCTTTGTCTTGCACATGAAATAGAGTGGCAATGGAGGTGACGTTGTCACTAAGATCATGCCAATAGTTCTCACCAGAAATGTTCACCTGTTTTACTGCACTAATGGCTGCCAGCTTATCTTTTTGGCCTGCTTGGCGGCCGGTAATGATAATAAGGTCTGGGTTGACTGTATTTAGAGTCGCTAAGTCTGGTGACTTTAAACCACCAATGTCGGCATAGCGCGCATCGTTAAACTGCTGTAAATATTTAGGGATGACTTGTTTAGGAACGCCTGCGACTTGGTTTTCTAGCCCTAGCTCTGTCATGGTGTCTAAGCTGCCTAGGTCAAAGATAGCAGCGGTGGGTAACCTTGTTTCAGCCGTTGATAGTTGGCTAAATGCCAGCAAAGTTCCTATGGCTAATATTTGTTTTAACTTTGTCATCTTCACAATTACCTATCTATGAGTCTTAAAATAAAATAACCATTACCAATTATTGATAATGGTTACCATTCTCTCACTTTTGTCGGTAAGTGTTGGCACTAAAACGAGATACGATACGTTGCTAAACCTGAAACAGGTTTTAGCTGTTTTTAATTTTCCCTCTTTTATTTGCCAGCCATACAAACTGATAGGGCATTAGGGTGATCTTGCCTAAATGGTCTTCGTACACTTGTTCTGATACTAAATCTGTCCAATCATCGGTAGCGATTAGGTTCAGTTCAGACAAATTAAAGCTTTGTGGTTGATCCGTCATATTGTAGACCGCAAATAGGCTTTGGCGTCTGTCTAAGCTTTGGCGCCAGAAGGCAAACAGGTTTTCGCCCATGTGCAAAACGTACTGCGTGGCATTTGGGTGGAAAGCGGGTTGAGCACGACGAATTTGCGTCAGTTTAGTAACGCTTTGGAAGACTTTTTGATGATGAGTCGGTGTGTTTAACACATGCTCTAAATCTTCCATGTCCCAAATATGACGGTTAATTGAGCGGAAGTGACCAGTGTTGTCCACTCTTTCTAAATCGTTTTCTGTGCCAAATAAGCTATGTATATAAAAAGCGGGCACACCTTCTAGTGCCATCATGACGCCAGCAGCACATAAAAAGCGAGCGAACTGCCATTTGTCTGGACCATGTTGTGCTGAGCCAGATAATGCATTCCATAGACTGATATTAATTTCATACGGTTTGGCTTCACCTTGTGGCGTGGTGCGTGAGCTTATTTTGCCGCCAAAGCGTTTCATGGTATTAATCAGTGTTTCCAGCTCCCATTCAGACAGCAAGCCTTCTGTCGGACGTAATCCAATGCCATCATGTGAGGCGATAAAGTTTAAGTAGGTCGTCCCTTGCTGAGCCGGTGTCATGCTCATTAACCATTGTTTTAAGTGATTGCTGTTTCCCGTTACCAAACTGTTAATAAGCAGAGGCGGCAAGGAAAAGTTGTAAATCAAGTGGGCTTCGTTGGCATTACCGAAATAGGTTAGGTTTTCCTGGTTCGGTATGTTGGTTTCGGTGATGATCACAGATTCTGGGGCGTAATGTTCAATCATCAATCGCAATAAGCGAATCATTTCATGGGTCTGTGGCAAGTTGATACAAGAGGTGCCAGGGATTTTCCAAAGAAACGCCACCGCGTCCAAGCGAAACCATCGAATGCCTTTTTCAAGGTACAAACGAATAATGCGCAGAAACTCTAAAAGAACAGCAGGGTTCTCAAAATTCAAATCCACCTGATCATGACTGAAAGTACACCAAACGTGTTTCTCACCGTTTTTCGTTTGTACTTCTCGTAACAGCGGCGAGGTTCTAGGGCGAACCACCGCGCTTAGATCTGCGTTTGGGTCCGCTTCGTAAAAGAAGCTTGCCCCAGGTTCAACGCCTGCTTTGTAATTTTCGAACCACATGCTTCGGCTTGAACAATGGTTGATGACTAGGTCACCCATGACTTTAAAGTCTTTGGAAAGATTCACCACGTCAGCCCAGCGACCGCAGGATGGATTGACGGTGGTGTAATCCATCACACTAAAACCATCATCTGAGCTATACGGAAAAAAGGGCAGTAGGTGAACGGCGGAAATACAATCTGACAATTTGCTTTTAACGAACTTATGCAAAGTCTCCAAAGGCGCTTCTTCTTTTCTACGCAAGGTGTCCGCATAGGTAATAAGCATAATGTCAGATTGGTCCCATAAGTTTCTATGGGGGCGAGGAGACTCCGTTGACGGATCTAGATTAAATGTGGCTAAGCACTTTGAAGCCAAATCCTTATTGTCCAAGCTTGGGTAAATGACTTGCAAATGAGCGATTAAGCGCTGTTCTAGATGCGACAAAGGAGCGTTTTCCATGTTTATCTACCTGTCTTTTTTAATGATTGAAAAGCAACGTAGTAAGGTTCAACTTAGCAAAAAGATTACTTTTAGGGCCAGCTATTTTTTAGGACCGTATTGGGCCATATCCAATTCGACGGCTTGAGCAAGCTGATTCATGACGCCCGGAAAGGCACTCACAACACGGTTCCAGCTAGGAATAAACGGCGTCTCCATTGGATTTTCTAAATATTGGTTACCCGCTTTCATAATATTGCTAGCGAACAGTTCTACTGCTTGCTCCTCGGTATGCACGTCTAATTTTAGACCATTAATTTCTGCATCGTTTCGGTACGTCTCAATGAAGTCTAAAGCAACACGGTAATAGGTAGCTTTAATCGTTCGGAAGGTTTCTTGATTGAAAATCGTCCCGTTTGTTGCCAGCTTTCTGAAAATGGCTTTGGTAATGTCGATGGACATTTTAGATAAGCCGCCATCGTCATTATCCGCTGATAAATCTTGGTGTTTGTGATCGTAAATATCAGCGATATCTACCTGACACAAGCGGTTGGTCGAGTAGTTACGGTACATCTCACTCAGTACGCCAATTTCTAAGCCCCAGTCACTTGGAATGCGCAAATCCGTCATCACATCGCGACGGAAAGAAAACTCGCCTGCTAATGGATAACGATAGCTGTCTAGGTAATCTAAGTAATCCAAATGCCCAAAGACTTTTTTGAGCGAGCACAATAAAGGTGTCACCAGTAAACGGCTGACGCGACCATTCATTTTTCCGTTGGCTGCACGAGCGTAAAAGCCTTTACAGAATTCGTAGTTAAAGTTTGGGTTAGCAACCGGATAAATAAGGCGTGCCAGAAGTTCTCTGTCATAAGTGACGATATCGCAATCGTGCATGGCTATTGATTCGGCTTTACCCGCGGCGAGGTTGTAACCCATACAGAACCACACATTACGGCCTTTACCCGGATCGGAAGGCGAAAGGTGCTCGCCTTTTAACACGCCATCAATTTCTCTTAGTCGAGGGCCGTCGTTCCAAAGGACTTTAACGTTTTGTGGTAATACACTGAAAAACTCTAAGGCGTGACGATATTGGTCTTCGGTTGCTCGGTCTAAGCCGATGATGATTTCAGACAAGTAGGGAACTTGCTGCAAGTGCTTCAAAATATTTGGCATGGCGTCTGTTTCCAGCTCGGAATACAGACAAGGTAAGATAAGAGACATAGGGCGTGTTTTCGCAAACTCACACAGCTCTTGCTCCATTTCTTCTAACGGACGGTGTGCCAAATTGTGAAGTGTGGTGATAATGCCGTTTTGATGAAAATCGCCCATAGTCATTCTCCTAAAATCGTAATAATGGTTTGTTTATTGTTCTGTCCGTTGATTACAAAATACCTTGCTTAGTGAGTTGCAAATTAACCGCCTGAGCCCAGCCTTCTGGACCATACGCATCGGTTAGCCAAGCATCGCAACGGTTGGGAATTTCTGGTGGCGCGTGGATAGGAGAGCGAATGACGACCGGAATGTCCGCTTTACTCAACATGCCTACGTCGTTCTCGCCATCGCCCAGTGCCATGGTGGTAATGCCTTCTTCGCTCTGTTGTTCGTACAATTCCTTAAGCCATAGCATGGCGTTTGCCTTATCGCAGTGCTTGCCCATCAAATGTGCGAAGCGGCCGCCTTTTTGAATTTGCACACCAAATGGCGCAAGATCCTCACGCAATGTATTCAGAGCAAGGTTGGAATCTGTCCATACCATGGGTTCAGTAAACTCTCGCTGCATGGCTTGCTTGGCGCTTTCTTCAGTCAAGCCAGTGATGGAAACCAGCTCCTGCCAAGTCATCTCGCTGAAGCGTTTAAAAGTGTATTCTTCTTGCTTGTCATTGGTTAGCTCGATCAGCTCGTCTCGTTTCGGGCCAAATGACTTGCGCCAATAATCGCCACAGTCTTCGAGCGTTTCGTCGACAAAAAGGCGCAAGTGCTTAGGAATATAAACGGCAGAGCCATTTTCCACGATGAAAGCATCTTGATGATTGAGCTCCTGTCTAAGAGACATAAGCTCCACAAATGTCTTGCTGGTGTTGATGACGCAAGGGATAGAAAAAGTCTTCAGCGACTGTAAAGTCGCCAGTGCCGGTTTGAAACTGTAGGTATGATGATCGAGTAATGTGCCATCCAAATCGGTAAAAATTAAAAGTGTTGTCATGTCGATTCCTTTTTGGGTCCATCAAAATGCCGCTGATGGACGTTAGTATGAGACTTGCAAATCTGGTGCCAGTGCGTAAAAGTAGCGTTTTCCTTCACGGTACATGCCTAAGATTAACGAGGCTGTTGAACAACTTTATGACAAGTTTGCTACGTTTATGTGTTTTTGTGATTTTGGCTTTATTGGCGTTCGCGGCAAATTCTGTTTTGTGTCGTTTAGCGCTGAACGATGGTCTTATCGATCCCGCTCAATTCACCACGTGGCGTTTGCTCAGCGGCGCAGCGACTTTGGTGCTGCTTAGTGTTTTTCAATGTCTAAAAAATCAGCGTAATGACCTGAAAATAGTGTGGTTGGAAGGGAGTTGGTTGTCGGCCTTTGCACTGTTTATTTACGCCTTGGGCTTTTCTTATGCCTACGTCACATTAGAAACAGGAATAGGCGCCTTGATACTGTTTGGCGCGGTACAGCTTACTTTGATCTTATTCGCCGTGTGGACAGGGCAAAAGCTGGTTTGGCTGGAATGCTTGGGTCTAGCGATAGCCTTTGCCGGCTTTGTTTACTTAGTACTTCCGACCTTGTCATCGCCTTCTTTATTGGGCTTTGTCTTAATGACGTTAGCAGGCGTGGCATGGGGCTTGTACACATGGCGAGGCAAAATTTCGGCTAAGCCTTTATTTGCAACAACATCTAACTTCGTTCGAACCATTCCCATGTTACTGATCGCGCTGATTGTCATTTCTTTTAATGGCGAACAAGCGCAGAGCGCACAACTTGAAGGCATTATTCTCGCTGTCACTTCAGGCGCCATCATGTCTGGTTTAGGCTACGCCATCTGGTACGCCGTCTTGCCTTATCTTAGTGCTTCTATGGCTGCTGTTTTACAGCTACTGGTTCCTATCATTGCCACAATAGGAGGCGTAGTTTTTGCCAACGAATCCATCACCTTACACCTCGTAATCGCAACGCTAAGCGTCTTAGGTGGCGTATTGCTTGTCATAATCGCGAGAAAACGAACACCTAAAAATGCCTAGTTTTGGTGCGTTTTTATCTCAATGCGCCATAATTGACAGGTTTATTGATTGAAAATCGATCGCTGTTTTAGTTCGGCAATGTAAACATTCCCTCCCTAATGTCTTTCAAGGGGAGAGCTAGAGAGGGGTTATTACTTTGGCTCTTCGGGGCTTTGATCATGACTTCCACCTTGGCGCTTGGAGCAAAACAAACACCACCGCTCGACGTTACTTTGATAAATTGTCGTTTGACCTCGCTCTTGGCGTTTGCTTTGCTCCTCGCTGCTGAACATAAACACTTTTACTCGTAGGGCACGATGAGCGCAGCGTGATCTGCCGTTGTTAGTAAACGCATAACATATTAATACTGCTGCCAAGTCTCTTCCCCTTTCTTCAAGGGGAAGACGGAAGATGGGGTTATTAGTCTTGAGTGACTTCAATCCCACAAAAGTATTATGGTTTTACCTAGGCTTTCATTGTATTGTCAGGATATTGTAATGGATTAATTGGTATGGATTGCTTGGCTGATATTGGTACGAGATCAAAATTATCAGACTCAAACGGTCTAAATTTAAAATAGTGATACACTAAGTTTTGCTTAGTAAAAAAGAGTGATGACAAGATAGGTTAAACCGTGACTTGGAGATTCTGTGCCTAACATCGTTTCCTAGAAAACGACAAAATGATTAGAGCCAAGTCCGCGCTGTTTGTAGCAATAGCATCAGGGATAAAAGCCAAAAGAGCTTTAACAAAAAATCCGAATAGATGGCTGCAAAACTACTCTTGTTAAAGCTTGATTTTGTTTGCAAAAATCGGGGTGTCCATAGATGTTAGTTGATAGGAGAATCTAGTGCAGCAGGCTTCAAGACGGCTTCAGTCGGCACACTTTCTCGCACACACCGTGCAGGAAATCAGGTTCCGTTTTCTAGAGGTTAGTGACATCTGCCAAGAGTCCCGGCGCCGATTTGCCGCGCAACAACCCCAGGTTAAAGGGGATGGAAAACTGGTTAACTATCGTTTCGCGGCGTTCTCGTCGCTGGTCCAGACGATAAAGGATATTCTCCCGGTTATCTTAGAACGTTCTGTTAGCTGGTCTAGCCTATCTCACATACGGCATTTGCAATTTATAAAGTCGATAAGAAACGCAGTAGCTCACGATGGAAATCCAGTAATAAATTTGTGGGTAGAGGGCCGGTACTACGTCGCGTGTGATTTTGTTCGCCTTGGCCCGAACCTGCAACCGGTCGCGGTTAAGGCCCCTGCTGAAGATGTTCATACAATCGTTTCGGAGTTCACGGAGGATCTTTGTTCATATTTGCGTGACGTCTTTTCACACTATGTGGGGAATCAGTCTCTAATCGGCCCTCTGTATGGCCAGGAGTTCTTTGCTACCGCTATCAATCACCCGGCAACTCCCGAGTTTGCTCAGCGTCTTTATAGGGAGTCAGACCATTATAGGGAGTCAGATCATTCGGCTCTGAAACTAGATCCCAGCGAACCCCTTTCGGAAGCTTTGGAAGAGCTAGACTCACTGGTAGCTCTGTGCCGAACGGCGAATGGCAACTAACAATGCAAGTCAAAGCGACGGTTTTTTCGTTCCGGCTGTCGCCTCTACAAAAAAGCCGCGCTTGCTTGCGGCGTTAGCTATCATAAGGAGATCGTGTGCTGATAATGACCCTCGATGAAGTTAAAACCATGCATGACCAGCGGCAGGATATTGTAAATCCGCCAGATCCAGATAGCTTTATTTGGCGGTATTTCCCACTTGATAAATTTCTAAGTCTTCTTACTTCTAGTCAGCTCTTCTTCGCTAAAGCTAGCAGTTTTGAGGACCCATTCGAAGGCGATTATGGCGAAGCCGCCAAGCAGCACATACGCGATCGTTATGGTGGTGGACAATACCTGAGGGACTTCAACACATTCGAATTTTTACGCGAGCACACATATATTTCCTGCTGGCACGAAAGCCAACATGAATCCGATGCCATGTGGAAGCTGTACGGAAACGCGATAGCAGTAAAGGCGAGATTCTCAAGCATTCAAAAGCTGTTAAGCTGGTCGGAAACCGAGATTAAACACAGCGGAAGGGTAAACTATATTGACTACGCCACGGAACACGTCAGTGTCGAATCTAGTTATATTCCATATTTTTTTAAACGGTTATCTTTTGCACATGAAAAGGAAGTCAGATTTTTAATTCAAGAGCACCGCTATGACTGGAACGCGTATCCGCCTTCTCTGCCGGGAAAGTCAGCCCAACTAAACATCAATAGCAACTTCGAAGAGATTGTCCTAAGTCCAACTATGGAGCCGTACGTGTCCAGAGCAATTGAGAGAGTAGTTCGGCAAGCAGGTGTTTCAATAACAGTGCGTCAATCTATACTTCTTAATAACCCGGTCTGGTGATGGCTAACAATCAGCAGCGAATTTAGGGTCGGATGAAAAATAGCATTTTAAAAAGCATATGAAAAATTGCCTTAATTTTCATCTGACCCCAAAAAACTAAAGAGAATTTGTTCTTCTGTAGAGGGTTTAGATAAATGTTAGTCTGGTTTTGACTGTAGTACTTGTTGATTTCAATATCGTATGTCCGAAAAGCTTGCTTAAGCTCACTTAGAACCGATTCGATGTGATTCTTCTCCCCTTGCAAGGCAACAACATATGCACTGTTCTTACTGACCATTTCGACATGAGTGCTTTTTTCTAGAGAGGGGATCATCAAAGACGTTTCAGGGTCTTTAATACCCTCAGTCATACGATAAATGGCTTTTGTGATGAAATCGATAATTTGCATACCATCATAGACAGATAGAGACTTCGCGGCGATAGAGGCAGCTATGATGCCAAAGCTTTCACCTGTATAAAGCTGAGTGTTTAATTTGACTCCTTTTTTCAGGAAATATTCTTTCGTGTGCATCTCCAGTGCTAGATTATGTAAAACGAAAGAGGTGGCTAAAAAGCTTTGTTTTTTAAGTCGCTCTTGAGGTAGAACAGAGTTCGTAATCAAAAGGCTTTCAGGAGAGCCTGATAGGTTTAAAGCTTCAGCGGCATCTTTATACATATTTTTGATAATGACACTACCATCGGAATATAAATCATCGCAAATGTCTTTATAGAACTTACGGCTCCCCAATCCAGGAAAAAAACCAATGGTATTGATTTCGTTAGTAGAGATAGAGGTATTTTCTTGAGTCAATGTAGATAAAGTATTCATCGTAAATTCTATTTCGGTAAATTAAAGGCGCAGGGTATCTACACACTGAGCCATCAGTGTGTAGATAGAAGTTTCTTTAAATTAGAGTGGGAGCAGTTTTAAGCGTTTTTAACTTGGGGAGCGACTTTAAAGCTGGCTAGAAAGAGAACAACAAAAGCAGCGACAGCAAGAAGCGCTCCGACCCACAGAGGTGAGACATAACCCAGTCCTTGACTTAGGGCAACACCACCAAGCAAGGCGCCTACAGCATTACCTATATTAAACGCGGCGATATTGGCACCACTGGCAACGGTAGGAGCATCGCCAGCATACTTCATGATTCGTAGCTGCAACCCAGGTGCGGTTGCCAGACCAACGGTTCCCATTAATAGTAAGCAAATGATAGTTAAAACCTGATTCTGTGCGTTCATGGCAAACACAGTTAACACGGCTGCTAGAACAATTAAAATCAATCCTAATGACTTATTAAGCGATTTGTCTGCGGCTTTACCGCCGTAGATGTTGCCAACAAAAGTACCAATACCAAAGAGAACCAGTAACCAAGGAACCATGGATTCAGAGAACTGAGACACTTCTGTTAATGTGAAGGCGATGTAGGTGAATCCACCAATGACGGCGCCAAAGGAGAGAACGCTCACCAGCGCCGAAACCCAAACCTGAGGACGTTTAAAAACACCAAACTCTTTGGCGAGGTTGGTATTGGCGTTTACTGGCATCATAGGAATTAAGGCACGAATACCAACAGCGGTAACTACGCCAATAACGGCAAGTGCCCAGAAAGTCGTTCTCCAACCTGCTTCAAGACCGACGAAGGTGCCAATGGGTACACCAACGACGTTAGAAACCGTTAAGCCTACAAACATCAAAGAAATCGCGGCTGCCTTTTTGTTTTCTGCCACCATATCGGAGGCAACTACGGCGCCTATACTGAAGAAGGCTCCATGGCAAAGCGCCGCAACAATTCGGCCTGCTAGCAAGATTTCATAGCTGGACGCCATTGCAGAGATCAAGTTGCCTACAATAAAAAGTCCAGTCAGCATCACAAGCGATTTACGCTTTTCCATTTTTATTAAAAGCGCCGTTAAAAATATGGCACCGATAGCCACGCTTAAGGCATAACCAGATACCAGATACCCTGCGACACCTTCCGTTATTTGGAATTCTCTCGCGATTTGTGGAAGCAAGCCCACAATACCGAATTCCGTTAGCCCTATACCAAATGCGCCTAGAGCAAGCGCAAACAATCCAATAGACATATTCATCTCCTTTGTGAGGTCGCTCTTCAATGGTCCGTAATCTTAGATATCGGAAATATGAAAAGAATTAAGTCGTACTTAAAAAGTGAAAATTCGTAAGCAGGTTTGACAAATTGCCTCTCTTTTTCACTTAGAACTTTCATCATTTATGCTAGGTATATATGATGATGAGTAGAAATGATTTTGGCCTATATTAGGTATTAGAATGGATAATCTTAAAAAACTGGATATGAATCTACTGATTACTTTAGACACCTTGCTAAAGGAGTTGAATGTCACGAAGACAGCAAAAGCTCTGCATTTATCTCAGCCCACCATTAGCGTTCAGCTGAACAAACTTAGAGAGTCACTGGATGACCCTCTTTTTCTGCCTAGTCCAAGAGGGGTTCGCCCAACCGCCCGAGCGGAGTTATTGAGGGGGCCTTTACGCGAAGCTCTGGAAATGTTGGATAAGGTAGTGTCATCGCCTAAGCCATTTATTCCTGAAGAATCAGAGCGAGTTTGGCGGGTAGTTGCTGCTGATTACAGTGAAACTAATGTATTGCTTCCTGTGCTAGAAAAATTGCAGAAGGAATCACCTAAATCGAGGCTTTCACTAGAGGGAACAGCTCTGTCGGATATTTCCAGCGCCACGGAAAATCGACGAGTAGACTTGGTGTTACATATACGAGAAGAAGCTCCAGACGGAGTGCGTATACGTTCATTGTTTACCGAGAAATATGTTTTAGTTGCCCGAAAGGGGCATCCAAAGCTTGATAAATCGCCTAACTTAGAAGAATTTCTGGCTCTGAAATTTTTGATTATTTCTCCTAATGGTGGCGGATTTATTGGTAATACGGATCAGATTTTGGGACAAATGGGATTAAAACGAGATGTAGTTTTGTCTGTTCAGCATTTTATGTTTGCGGTATTGACAATCGAAAAAACAGATATTGTCGCTATGTTGCCATCGCGTTTGGTGAAAAATAATCCTAATTTGATGGTACTAGACGCGCCGATCGAAGTGCCAGGGTTTGAGCTCAATATGATGTGGAGTGATCGGTTGCATCGTGACCCAGCCCATCGCTGGTTTCGCAACCTGATTATTGACTCACTCAGCAAGCCCAGTTAAAAAATAATCGGGGGTATTAACCAACAAATTGGTTATGTTGCATAAGTGGCAATGTTCGCTAAAAAGCTTATATCGGGTCTTCAGGAGCAAATCGAGTAATGTCTTATAACAAACCGCTCAAATACGTTCCGGCCACAAAAAGCATGGCCTCCACTAACCATTTACCCACGAATTTAGGGTCGGATGAAAAATAGCATTTAAATACATTGCCTTGAAAGTGGAACAGATTATAAGGTCTGAGGGAGTTGTTTTCCTCGCGGATCAAATCGCGCCCAAAAAGGGCAAATAAAGAATCAGCATATCGGCGATCAAAGACGATCTGAAGCCGCATAGTCCAAACTGACTTTGGTGTTTCGCGAGTTATTAAACAGGGAAGTCCTACCATGAAAAAGCAAATCCCCTATAGTAAGAGCGCAGCCTTTCAACCGTGGTTATAGCCGCAGCTATGCTGTCGTATAATCCTTAATTTTTATGTATATGGAGATCTAAGTGAATAAGAAGGAAGCTGAAGAACTAAGTGTTCTATTAATGCAAGTTTCAGGAAAGCTTGACCAAAGCGTGCATTTCGTTATGGATAAGGATACAAAAGAAAATTTTGAATCTTATAGATCAAATGCAGGGAAAGTGATGGGAGAGATTTTCTTAGAGATGCTACAGCCTTTATGGGCGCGTTATCCTGAGCTTAAGCCAAAAGAAATGGATGGAATCTACGAGATAAATCCTCAAATACACGAACCACATTTTTATAAGCCAGATGAAAATACGTGACAAGCATAGGAAGTAGCCTTAATTTTCATCTGCCCCTAAAATACATTTAGTAATTAAATAGCCAAGTGTTAGGTAGACAAAATGACATTCCGATTTATATCTTTAGTGCTGATTTTTTTAACTGTTTCTGTGAATGCCCAGAGCATAAGTAATCATACTCTGGGCAGGAATGATGGTTCAAATATAACTTACTACCTTCTTCACCAATTAGATACGTAACCAAGCGATACGTTATTACTCATTCTTCAAGGCTCTGATTGCAATAGTGTTTTACAAGTCGAGTCAATATTTACGAGCTATAAAAATGTTTGGCCAGAAGCTGACGTCCTTTTAATAGAAAAATATGGTATCGATAAAAACGTGAGCTTTAGTTCCGATCCTGAACGTGGGGATTGTCCGGACCAATATATTCATAATGATAGCCCAGAACAGCGAGTAGCTGATATTCAAATGGTTCTTGATGTTGTTCGTAAAGGTGGCAAATATCACAATCTTATTGTACTTGGGGGCAGTGAGGGGGCGGTTGTTGCTAATTTAGTGACGACAAAAGTTGATGATATAGACGCAACGATTTCCTTCAATGGCGGTGGCCGAAAGTTTATTGATGATGTTTTACACAGTATTAAATCTGGCTCTGAAAATAGCGATGAAGCAGAAAGAGATATGTCGGGGTTCCGAGGTTTTTCTGATCACATTATCAATAGTAAACCATTTGAGCTAGAAGTAAGTGGGCATGGCTACAACTGGTGGTATCAAATGTTATCTATTGATCAACTTGACGTTCTCAAAAAAGTGAACACGCCTTTGCTTGTCATTCAGGGAGGAAAAGATGTGTCTGTTTCCCCTCAAGAAGTCGATGAAATGATGCTGGCTCTTGTAGAAGCAGGAAAAGACAATATTGAATACCGAACATACAAAGAGCTTGATCATGAATTCATCAATGTGAACGGGGAAAGCAATCGCAAATCGGTTGTGAAAGATATAAATGCTTGGCTAAAGTCAACACTCAGAACCTCTAATCTTTAGCCGTGTTCTATTTATTGTATTTTTTAACACTCCACATGGATCAGTATGAATGTAGACTTTGAGGAAAGCAAAGGAGGGGATTCAGAGGAAAGGGCTAAGTTAGCAGAGTTTATGCTGGAGTTACAAAGCTGTAAGGCACAAAAAAAACGGACACCTTTCACTGGCGTCCGTTTTTTTATTGCGAAATCGACTACTTACGCTTCAGGAATGTATTCTGAAAGCGCAGCATAAGCTACGGTGAAAGCGCCTTCTTGGAATGCACGTAAGCCAGTTGCTTTGAATGGAATCGGCATTGGATTGTGCTGGATGATTTCTTTTACTTTTGCGCCGCTGAACAAATCTACTTCTACGGTATCGATCAATTGGATCGCCGCTTCAATTTTAAAACCTACCGCGCCACCAGCGAATTTGCCTTTAGTTGGGCGTTCACGAATAACGGCTCTTTTCACTTTGTAATCTTCAAAGAGTTTTTTCAGCATGAACTGAAATTTACGAACGCTTTCGCTGTCGTTTGGGTTGCTAAGTGTGTGTCGAGTTTGGCGACAATCTGCGATTTGGAATAGTCCGTCTTGCTTAGACAGAAGGCAAAGAATGACTTCGCTGCCTTTAATTTCGATACCACAAGTAATCATAACGAGATCCTGAATAGGGAATTTCGCGCATTATCGCACAGTTGATGGGGATTTCGCAGAGTAAAAAATACTGCTTGTTGAAATGGAAACCAGTCAGATCTAAGGCGAAAATCAAAGCAACCAGTTTATTACACTCTTTTCAGTTTGCTGTCTCTTATTATTCTTAGGGATATTGTAGTATTGCCAAATATTATTTTGTAAAAATGCAAAACGCGATATTTTCTACTGTAAAAACGTAAATAATGGCTTTTTACTATAGAAATATTTTTTCAACACTTACTGCTTTTTTTAATTTTAACTAAAATAGGGCTGCATAAAATGACTGCTTCATCGCCAATGGGTGTTCCTCGTCCCCAGGTGAAATCTTTAGACGAAATTCTTCCTCACGAACCTTTGTTAATGATGGGTGCCGGTCCTGTTCCTATTCCTGAGCGCGTAGCAAAAGCCAACTCTGTGGTGATTAACCACCTTGGCAGTGTCATGGCGCAGGTTATTGATCAGGTTAAAACAATGGCACGTTATGTGTTTCAAACTGAGTCTAAATGGGTGCTTGGCGTAGCAGGGCCAGCCTCGGCGGCAATGGAAATGGCCGTGGCCAATTTGTTGGAGCCTGGTGAGCGAATTTTATGCATCAATAATGGCTTCTTCAGTCATCGTATGGCAGAACTGGCGACACGCGTTGGGGCAGATGTACACGAATTGTATGTGAATGTTCATGAGGCGGCTGACCCAGAGCGTGTTCGTAAAGCCATTGAAGAAACGCGCCCTAAAGTATTAACGCTGGTACAAGGCGAAACGTCGAATACCGTGTTTAACCATTCATTGGAAGAAATCACTAAGATCGCTAAGTCTTACGGTTGTTTGGTGGTGGTGGATGCGGTTTGTACGCTCAGCACCATGCCGTTGAAAATGGATGAATGGCAGGTGGATGTGGTAATTACGGGTGGGCAAAAAGGTTTGTCTTCTATTCCGGGTGTTTCACTGCTGGTGTTTTCTGATGAAGCGTGGGCGGCGGTGAAGAACCGTTCCAAGCCAACCGTTCAATGGTGTTTTGATGCACAGCTAGCGGAAAATTTCTGGCATAACGATGGCTATCATTATACCGCGCCGGTTTCTGGCATTATGGCGTTGCATGAAGCATTGAAGTTGGTATGTGAGGAAACTCTTGAACATCGCTTTGCTCGCCATTTACGTTGTTCTAAAGCGTTGCAATCGGGTATTGAAGGAATGGGGCTGTCATTGTTTATTCCTTCTGAATCTCGTTTGAACTCTGTGGTGGGGATTAATATTCCTGACGGTTTAACCGCAGGGCAAATTTGCCGCCATATTTCAGAAATGTATCGAGTAGAGATTGCTGGGTCGTTTGGTCAGCCTATTGTGCGTATTGGTCAAATGGGCGAGCAATGCCGCGAGCATAACTTGTTCCGCACCTTGCATGCCTTTGGCAGCACCATGCGCGATTTGGGAGTGAAAGTCGACCAACCAAACGGCATGGCGGAAATGGAAGCCTACTTGCAGAAGATTCCGCGTACGCTTTACCAAGTGGCTTAATGCTTTTTTTTGTGATCTATCAAATACCCTTGGTTTCAACCGCCAAGGGTATTTTTTTGTTTGGCATTAAGCTGGCGAATAAGGCACCCGCTGTAATTAAGAGGCAAGCGATGATTTGACCTGTGGTTAATTGTGCTTCGGTGAAAAGTCCAAGCCAAGCTGTCGATAGGGCGGGGGCGGTATAAGACAGTACACCAAGTAATGACAGGTTGCCTTTTTTAACGCCAAAGTCCCAACAAAAGAAAGCAATGCCAACGGGTCCAAAGCCTAATCCTAAAATGGCAACCCAAGTTGTTGCAGGGAAGTCTATCGAAGGAGTCCAGCTTTGCGCTTCGATCATGAGGTGTGATGCGCCTGCTAGGAGCGTTGTGATTAGGCAATACCAAAGTACTGCGCTAGACGGAACGCTTTGAAAGCGTCGATTGGCTACCGAGTAGCTCGACCAAATGAATGCGCAGGCAAAAGCCGCTGCGTAGCCTGTCCAATGGTAGACGGTATTGCCTTCCACATCAGTTAGTTGCCCTTTCGATTGCAGCATGATGCCGGTACCGATAAACGCAATCACTGCGCCCACCAAATGTGTCCATGACAAAGAATTACCTTTTGTCATGCCGGCCATTAATACAATGAGCAATGGCCAAAGATAGGCGATGAGTCCTGCTTCGACGGGTGGGGCATGCTGAAACGCATAAAAGTAACAGAAGTGGTAAAAGTAAAAACCTAACCCACCCATGAAAATAGCGCTTTTGGGTGTGTTTTCCCAAGATGACTTTAGTTCGCCTTTGACTAAATACACGATAAAAAACAATAGGCTAGCCACACCAAAAGTGAGTGTGAGCAAGAGTAATGGCGCTACTAAATTGGCTTGTGTGGTAAACAGTGCAAGGGTACTCCAAAGTAAAATAGCGATGCTGCCAATGAGGGTGGCTTGTGGTGAATGTGCTGTCATCTTGTTGTTTCCTGAATCCTGATCTAGTCTGATTACGTAAGATGTTATCTTGATTAAGGGGGAATGACATTGTCAGAAATGCGTGACTTGTCTTGTCAAAAATGCGCTTTTTATGGCAATTAAGTAAGAAATATTGATCTATGACAGGGTGGTGACAGGTTTGAGAGGTAAGGTTTGTCTACTCAAGTTAATTGAAAAACCTATTTTAAGAGCTTGATTAGCTAACAACAAAAAAAATAACAAGCAGGAGATAACCATGCTTAATACCATTTCTTTGAAGTCTGTTTTAATTTCCGGTGCAGTAGCACTGACTATGGCTGGACAGGCTTACGCCTTCGAACCAGCTCGTAGTGGCGAGTGTATTGCCCCAGCGAACCCAGGTGGTGGGTGGGACTTTACTTGTCGTAGCGTTGGTAAAGTATTAGTTGATGAGGGTTACTTTAAAGGTAACGTTCAGACAGTTAACATGACGGGTGCTGGTGGCGGTGTAGCTTTCGCTCATACGATCAGTAAACGTGATACAGATGAAAACCTAATTGTTGCCGCTAGTACAGCAACAACAACTCGCCTTGCTCAAGGCCAATTCCCAGGCATGAATGCTGACCAAGTTAAATGGGTTGGTACATTAGGCGCAGACTACGGCATTATTGCGGTAGGTAAAGATTCAAAATACACTTCTCTTACTCAAATTCTTGATGCACTTAAGAAAGATCCAGGCGCAGTGAAATTCGCTGGTGGTAGTGCTTCTGGTGGTTGGGATCATTTGAAAGTCTTGATGACCGCGCAAAAAGCGAACGTTGAGAATTTACCAAAAGTTCGTTACCTAGCATTCAGCGGTGGTTCTGAAGCTTTGGTTCAAGTTGTTGGTGGTCATATCGATGCGTTCACTGGTGATATTTCTGAAGTGAAAGGCTTCATGGATTCTGGTGATTTACGCGTGCTAGCGGTTCTTTCTGAAGAACGTTTACCAGCACCGTTTGATTCCATCCCAACTGCAATGGAGCAGGGTATTGATTCTGTTGCACCTAACTGGCGTGGTTTTTACGTACCAGGTAATGCAAGTGCAGACTCTTACGATTGGTGGGTAAAAACCATTGATGAGTTGTACGAAACTAAAGAATGGAAAGACATCATGACTAAAAATGGTTTGATGCCATTCCATAAGTCTGGTGCTGACTTTACTCAATTCGTAAAAAACCAAACTTTAGATATCAAAATTTTATCGCAAGACATCGGTCTAATTAAATAACCTCAGACCGCTTTTTGGAGGGGGCATCTGTTCTGACACAGTGCCCCTCCTGTTTTCGAATATTTTTCACCCTTTGATTTATTAACATGGAGCAGAGACATGCGTATTAACGATCGTGTGTTTGGCATGCTAATGCTTATTCTTGCCGTAGCGTACGGCTGGGAAGCAACGCAATTCCCCATTCCTTTTGGCGGACAGGAAAGTGTCGGTCCTGAAACTTTTCCTATTATGCTGGCTATCATTTTAGGTATTAGTTCAATTTATATGATTGTTCGTCCTGACCCAGACGAGAAGTGGGCGCCAGTTGCCATGTTGATCGAACTTAGTGTTGTTGTTCTTTCTATGCTGGCGTTTGCATGGGCCATTGAGCCAATTGGATTTATACCTGCTGCTGCGTTGGTGGTGAGCTTTTTAAGTTGGCGTATGGGAGCTAGCATTGCTAAGAGTCTTATCACTGGTGTGAGTAGCTCTTTAGTTATCTTTTTCCTTTTCAATAATGTGCTTGAATTAGCACTGCCTCTAGGTCTATTGGAGTTTTAATATGGATACTATGAGCTTATTAATGCAAGGCTTTGCGGTTGCGCTCACGCCAGAAAGCATTATGTTTGCCATTATCGGTGCCATTTTAGGTACTTTGATTGGTGCATTGCCGGGTCTTGGCCCTGCAAATGGTGTGGCCATTTTGATTCCTTTGGCGTTCAGCTTAGGTTTGTCGCCAACCTCATCTCTTATCTTGCTAACGTCTGTTTATGCGGGTGCCATGTATGGTGGTCGTATTTCGTCTATCCTGTTGAATATTCCAGGTGACGAGCCAGCGATGATGACTTGTCTAGATGGTTATCCAATGGCACTAAAAGGCAAAGCAGCAGAAGCCTTGGCTATTTCTGCGATTGCCTCTTTTATTGGTAGTTTTATTGCCACTATTGGTCTGGTTATTCTTGCGCCAATTTTAGCAAAATTCGCGTTGAAATTTGGTCCATCTGAATACTTTGCTTTGTTTGCGCTGGCTTTTGCGACTTTAGGCGGTATTACGGGTAAAAACCAATTCAAAACCCTAATGGCGGCGGCGATTGGTTTGATGATCGCCACAGTTGGCATTGATATCTCAACGGGCGTACAACGCTTTACGTTTAATACGCTTGAGTTGTTTGAAGGCGTTGATTTCATTATTGCGATTGTTGGTTTGTTTGCGATCAGTGAGTTGTTGTTTTTCTTAGAACGTCACGCTGGTGATGGTCTAAAACAAGTGGCAATCAACAAGCTTAAATTATCGCCAAAAGACATCATTAAGGTGCTTCCTGCTTCCTTCCGTGGTGCGGTACTTGGTTTCGTTGCGGGTGTATTGCCGGGCGCAGGTGCTTCTTTGGGTAGCTTTATTAGTTACACTTTGGAAAAACGTGTATCAGATAAAGGCGAATTTGGTAAAGGTGATCCTCGTGGTGTTGCAGCGCCTGAAGCGGGCAACAATGGCGCGGCATCTGGTGCGCTTGTTCCAATGCTGACACTGGGTGTTCCTGGAAGTGGCACTACGGCGGTTCTGTTGGCGATGTTGATTTCTTTGAACATCTCTCCTGGTCCTATGTTGTTCCAGCAGAACGCGGATCTTGTTTGGGGTGTGATCGCGGCCATGTTTGTGGGTAACCTTGTGTTGCTACTGCTAAACATTCCAATGGTTGGTATCTTTGTTAAGTTGCTGAGCATTCCACCTAAATACTTGATGCCGATTGTTACCTTGATTGCATCTGTTGGTATTTATTCTGTGAGCCACAGTGCACTTGATTTGTACTTCATGATTGGTTTTGGTGTTTTAGGTTATATTTTCCGTAAGGTTGACATTCCACTAGTGCCTATCATTTTGGGTATGTTGCTTGGGCCTGAAATGGAGAAAAGTCTTCGTCATGCACTGGTGTTATCTGATGGTGATTGGTCTGTACTTTTCAACAGTGGTTTGAGTATTGGTTTGTGGACTGTTGCGATACTTGGTTTGGTTCTACCTATTGTTGTGGGCCCGATTGTTCGCGCTAAAATGAAGAAATCAAAAGACGCTGTTAAAGACGTGTAAGCCCTGCAATACTAGAGGCATTGTGACAAAAAATTCGAGCAACTTAGGTTGCTCGAATTTTGTTGTTTTTATACCGAAAAATAAAAAACGTGATGGCTAAAGGTTATGCGAATTCTGGTAGTTGAAGATACTCAGGTGTTAGGGCAAGCGATCTGTGAGAGGTTAACCAGCTTAGGACATGGTGTTGATTTAATCGGAGATGGTAAGCGTGCTGACGAGTTATTGAAGTATCAGCCTGTCGATTTAATACTTCTTGATCTTAATTTGCCCGGCTTGTCTGGACTGCAATTATTGCAAAAACTGCGTCAACGTGATGATGACACGCCAGTATTAATTTTAACGGCTCGGGATCAGATAGAAGATCGTATACGCTTGCTCGATGCCGGAGCGGATGATTACCTTACTAAGCCATTTGATTTTGGTGAGCTGGAAGCGCGTTGTCGGGCGTTATTGCGTCGCAAGCAAGGCTATGCCGCCAATGTTACTGAACACGGCAACATCCTTGTTAACCGAGACAGTCGTCAGGTTTTTATTGATGGTGAGCTAACCGCCATTACTAACCGTGAGTTTCGCTTATTGGAAATATTCCTTGGCCACTTAGGTCGTGTATTAAGTAAAGACGAATTAACCGACCATCTATTTAACTTTAATGAAACGCCTGGACCTAACGCGATTGAGCTTTATGTTGGGCGTCTAAGAAAGAAAATGGGGCAAGGTGATTTGGTCATTAGCACCCTAAGAGGAATTGGTTATGTGGCAGAAATCGCCAAACCATCAAACTCTTAGTGAAGCAGAGGAAAAAAAAGCCTTAGCAAACGCGCCTTCGCTGCGTTTTCGTTTTATTCTTGCGGGTGTTTTGGTTATCGGGATCATTGCTGGCTTGGCGATTAATTTAATTTTTGATTATAGCCAGAAGCTTGCCGATTTATCTTATGACCGTTTATTGCGCAGTGCCTTGCTGCAAATGGACGAAAACGTTGGCTTGATACGCAATGAAGTCAGCATCGATATTCCATGGTCGGCGTTTGCCACCTTGGCGCAAGCGGAAGAAGATCGCGTTTTCTATAAGGTTGAGAGCTTGGAGCAGGGGTTCATTACCGGCTATCAAGATCTAGATACTCAACCACCTCAACCTCCGGTTTTAGACAAAATACAATTTTATAATCAGGAATACTCTGGTGAAATGGTTCGCTTTGCATGGGTCCAGCGCCATATTACCGACCCTGAAACAGCGCAAACTGTGCGTATTATCTTAGGTCAAACTCGATTATCAAGAGAGCAAATGGCTTCCGCGGTGACTCAAAAAGCCGTCGAAGTGGTGGTGTTTATTGCCTTGGTTGCTATCACGTTAATTACCATTGGTAGTCATCTTGTTTTAAGGCCATTGCATCGCATCGAGCGAGCTTTAGAAGATCGTGCCATGGGAGACCTTACACCCATTGATATTAATACGCCCAAGGAAACTCATCACTTAAAAGTTGCCATTAACCATTTTATGGAACGTCTACAGACTAACCTTGAACAATTGGAAAATTACACCGCGGATGCGGCTCATCAATTACGCACCCCATTAGCCAGTCTCAGGGCGTTGGCTGAAAACGCTCGCGATAACACATCACCAGAAAGGCAATATCAGGCATTGGAAAACATTGTTAAGCAGTGTGATACCTTGAGCCAAACCGTCACTTTATTGCTGAATCAGGCTGTCGTTTCCCATCGTTTGCAAACGCACAGATTAGAGCCGATGGATTTGTTGGCTCCGATTACTGCGTCTTGTCGGGAGCAGGCTGTGACTGCGCTTCATCAAGGGGTTCAGCTTTCTCTAGATTGCGAGTTGAAAGAGAGCATGATCTTAGGTGATGCCTTCTCAATTCAGCAAATGATGCAAAACCTTATTGAAAACGCGGTGCGATATAGCAGAGTAGATGTTGCTCATGCCACAGAGGTGATTGTTCAGGTGGAAGAGTTTGAACGTTTCTATCGAATTAAGGTGATTGATTATGGTGATGGCATTCCTGATTTAGAAAAAGAGCGTGTGTTCGAACGTTTTTATCGAGGCCGTTATGATATTGCTGGAAGTGGCGTTGGTTTGGCCATGGTGAAAGACATTGTGGATTATCACGCAGCAAGAATTCAAATATTGGATACGGAGCCGAAAGGCACGACTTTTCAAGTGGATTTTGCCAAGCTTAGATTTGAGGATACGGTATGAAACGGGTTTTCTTCTGGCTAGTTCTTGTCACTTTTAATGCAACAAGGTTGTGGGCGACAGAGCCTGTTTGGTTTGGTAATGAGAATGCTCAGCGAGTTTTGTTTATTCATTCAGCGATGGACTTGGCTTCGTTTGAACCGATTTTAAAAGAATTTGTCACTCTTCATCCGGATGTGCGAGTGGCCTATCGAGATGTTAATACGCTCGAATTGTATTACCTCACCATCAAGGAGCAAAAAAAGCCAGAAGCCAGCTTGGTCATCAGTAGTGCTATGGATTTGCACCTTAAATTGGTGAACGATGGGTATGCGCAAACGTATCAATCGAGTTTTACTGATCGCTTATCGAGTAACTTTAAATGGCGAAATCAGCTGTTTGCGTTTTCCCTTGAACCGATTGTGATGTTGGTAAATAAAAAAGAATTCCCCGGTGATTTGCCTGAAGACCGTCAGTCATTGTTGCAAACCATTCGACAAAATGAAAAAGCCATGACGAAGCGTATTGGTACTTATGACATTCGTCAAAGTGGTGTTGGTTATTTATTGGCAAGCCAAGATGCGCGTCAAGCAGATGTGACCTGGGGGCGCTTGCTAGAAGCCTTTGGTAGTCATGACGTGCAAACTTATTGCTGTACGCACGATATTATTGACGATGTTGCGTCAGGAAAATTGGTATTGGGTTATAACTTGCTAGGCTCTTACGCATCACAGCGAGCTCAAGAAGACGATAGATTGAAAATGATCCTGCCGAAAGATTATACGCTTATGTTAATGCGTGCTGCTTTGATTCCTAGAGGCGCGCCAAACGTAGAAGATGCCGGAATGTTTTTGGATTTTTTGTTGTCTGATCAGGCGCAGAAAATGATGCAAACTCAAGGTTTGCTGTTTCCTATACAACCCGATAGGAATAATCCAAATGATCCTTATGTGGTGAACGCGCCGGGGCCAACGGGGATTATTGAATTGGATCAGCAGTTATTGGTAGGGCGTGATTATGCAAAACAGAAACGCTTTATTCGTAATTGGGAAATGGCGTTGGAAATTAGTGAAGAGGATTAGCTCGATAACGCCCCGGTGTCATCTGATAGTGCTTAGTGAATAATCGAACAAGAGCACTGGCGTCGCTTATTCCTACTTTATGGGCGATGTAATCTAGGCTTTTATTCGTCGACCTTAACCAGAGTTTGGCTTCCTCTAAACGACGCTGTTGCAAATATTGTTTCGGTGTCATTTTTAAATGTCGCTTGAATAAAACGGTTAACTGACTCGGACTTAAATGCACGTCGGCGGCAAGTTCTGCTAATCCCCAAGATTCCTGAAAGTTATTATCGAGCCGGTGTTTGGCTTTGGCTAAGCGAGTGTCTGTCTGCCGTATTTTCTCTTGCGGAATGGGTAATAAATGTTCCAGTAAATTTAATGCTTGTTGAGTTTTAAGAAGGTTATGAGACTCACCAATTAAGCTGGATAGAAATGGTAAGTAAGCTTTGGCTTGCGTGTTTAGCTCGACAAAGTTGTTGGCGCTTTCAATCTCGTGATCCCATGCGGGAAGTGAATTAAGTATCAAGCAGTGGTTGTCTTCTCTTGCGAGATGGGTATGTGCTTGGTTTGTAGAGATCAGGCAGGCTTGTCCAAATTGAACCGCTTGCTGGCGGTTTTCCACATCCAATACAAGGCGACCAGAAAGTGGTAAAACAATTTGAGTGTGAGCATGCGAGTGGGCATTTGCCGTATCTTTATAGGTAATGACTTCTATAAGGTCTCGCATGATGTTCATTCCTTGTTGTTTGTTTTTGCACTAATTTTTACTGGTGGTTACAGAAAGTATAATGATCTAGCTTTCATTTGCTGTAATGATATTAAAACTAAAGTGGCTAAATCAAAAGCCGATTAATTAAAAGGAAAGAATATGCGTCATTTGCTTGCTCTACTGTTTTGTTTAACCCTACCAAATGCGTGGGCTGAAATGACGCTGACCGTTTTGGATCAAGATAACCTTCCTGTATCTGATGCTGTGGTTATTGTATCTAATAATGCGGTAAGTACGCCAAGTGCGGTTGCTGTAATGGATCAGATCGATGAGTCTTTTGTGCCGCGAGTATTAGTTGTACAGAAAGGCCAATACGTTAGCTTTCCTAATAGTGATGATATTCGTCATCACGTTTATAGCTTTTCTCAGCCAAAAACCTTTGAAATTAAGCTTTATAAAGGCACCGAAATTGCCCCGATCTTGTTTGATAAAGCCGGTCTCGTGGTGCTCGGATGTAACATACATGATGACATGATTGGTTACATTATCGTTGCTGATAATACCTTTGCACTGAAAACAGACAAAGACGGTAAAGTGCGCATTCCTGCTAAAAGCGGTGATTCAGTGTCTTTGTGGAGTGAACGATTTATTGAAGGTGTGAACGCTGTTAAAGAGATCACTATATCAAGTGATATAGAGCAAAGTGTCTCATTGGAGCTTTTGCCTCCTATTGAGACAATGGACCACTCGATGCACCAAGGGTTTGGCAAGAAGAAATGGTCAAAGTGATCCAGATTAAATGTTGGGCAGGAATGTAATGAATAAAAATATGATCAAAATAGCGGTTCTGAGTAGCCTTGCCTTATGGGGTTCATCTGGTATCGCGGCTGACGGTAAAATTCTTGCAACAGCAGGGCTTTCACAGGTTGAAGGAAGTGGTGGCGGGGGACTGGTGCCGTGGGCAACCTTAGCGGGTTACGATAGCCGTGACGAAACCGCTGCTTCGTTTTTTATTACCGATGTAAACGTCACTGACTATCGCTTGAGTTCCATTGGTGTGGCAACCAGTTTTTACGATAGAGTTGAACTTAGTTACGCCCAACAGACATTTGTTTTGCCTGCGTCTTTGATTACAGGATTGAGCCTAAGCTCTGAACAAATTCAGCAAGATGTTGTCGGTGTAAAAGTGCGTTTATATGGCGATGCTGTGTATTCTGCTTATCCTCAAATCAGTGTTGGTTTGCAGCATAAGCAACTAGATAGTGATTTTGTGGCGTCTTATCTAGGCGCAAAAGATGACAGTGGTACGGATTTTTATGTTGCTGCTACCAAAGTGCATTTAGGTGCGGTTGCTGGTTATAACCTTGTATGGAATATCACCGCTCGCGCCACTAAGGCCAATGAGATGGGCTTGTTGGGTTTTGGCGGACCTGATAACAACGATTACCAAGTCATGATGGAAGGCAGTGTGGGCTTATTGCTATCGCCTAACTGGGTGGTGGGCATGGAATATCGCCAAAAGCCAAGCAATCTATCGAGTGTGGAAGAAGATGATTGGAAAGATATCTTTGTAAGCTACATGCCGAACAAAAACGTTAATTTCACCGCAGCCTATGCAGACTTAGGTACGATTGCGACTAAGAAAGATCAAAAAGGCATTTATTTATCCATGACGGGGTACTTATGGTAAACCTAGTAAAAGCAGCGTTTCTTTCGGTTAGTGTATTCTTGGTTGCATGTGCAGCACCAAACAAAGCACCACAAAGCTTATACGATGAAATTGGTGGAGCGCCCACCGTTGAAGCGATTACCGATAACTTCATTAATGAAATTAGTTTCAATGAAACTATTTATCGCTATTTTGAAAAAACCAATATCACTCGATTTCGTGAAAAGTTCATCGAGCATATTTGTGTGAATACGGGCGGCCCTTGTACTTACACGGGTGACACCATGTTGAGAGTACATCAGGGTCAAAACATCAATGAATCTGACTTTAATTTAACCGTCGATTTGTTGGTAAGCGCCATGAAAAAAGCCGGTTTAACTTACCCTCAGCAGAACCAAGTGCTTAAAGTACTCGCGCCAATGCGTAGCGAAATGCTGTATAAATAAAGTTTATTGCTGCGATTGATCCGCACAATGAGCTTTCATCACTGTTTAGCGTTAGTTTAATAAACCGTCAAGGAAGACAGGCTAAACAGAGAGTTGTATTCCTCCGAAATTTCTTGGCGTTAAACTATAAACCAACCAAGAATCTGGAGTTTCTCATGATCCCCAAGACAGCTAAAATGCGTGTCGCTAGACCAACAGACAACCTAGCTAAAATCACCGACATGTATGTTAACGGCCTTGGTTTTAAACTGCTGGGTCGCTTTGAGGGTCACAATGGCTTTGATGGCTCAATTGTCGGTCACGAACAGCATAACTATCATCTAGAGTTTACTCATCACAAAGGTACCACTGTCGGCAAAGCGCCAACGCAAGATAACTTACTCATCTTCTATTTCACCGATTCGAAAATATGGAAAGAATGCTGCGAACAGATGTTGGCCGCAGGTTTTGTGCATGTAAAAGCCTACAACGACTACTGGGATGACGTCGGCAAAACCTTTGAAGACATAGACGGCTATCGAGTGGTGTTGCAAAACCGCGAGTGGACGGCTTGATAGAGTTAGAGAAGCTTTGAAATGAAAAAATACGTTATTTATTTTTCCTTGGTTACATTGAATTTTGTGGTGAATTTTTTAATTTACAATTATTCCTTTGTCACACAAGCAACCCCTTATCTTCATGAAGAGCAGCGCGTAGAAAGTGCGATTGCCATGTTTGAGGTAACAGTGCCTGCTTTTTTTGTATCGTCTTGCTTCATTGCCTTGTTGTTTTATGTTGCTGCAAAAGGCTTGCATGGAAAAGGTTAGGTTGGCAGTTCAAGTGAAATATGATGAATCTATCAATACTCATGGCAAACCTGTAAGTTAGTGCTGACGCTACTAGGGAAGAACTGTTTGAAACCATCACTGTTGCACTCATGACGGGAGAGGGGGGGCGCGGTTTTCTACGGCACTCATGCATTGGCTACAGTGGATGAGTTTATAGCAACTGATTACAAAGAAGTAACCTTCCTCGTGATGGAGGAAGGTTGTGAGTGCTTAGTTCGGTAGCCAAGTAACCAATGACGGGTAAAGAGCAACGATGGCAAGTATCAGTAATTGCAGTAGTACGAACGGGATTGCGCCTTTGTATATTTCAGACATGCTGATGTCACTTGCTGCGTTTCTTATGTAGAACAACGCCATGCCAACGGGCGGTGTCAAAAAGGAAGTTTGCAGACATAACGCCATAAGAATCGCGACCCAAACAGGATCGAAGCCAAAATTCACTAAAACTGGCATCACCAGAGGTGCGACGATTAAGACGATTTCCATCCAGTCTAAGAAAAAGCCTAATAAAAAGATGATTAAAATCACACAGATCAACACGCCTTCTGGGCTGAGTGGCAAAGCATGAAGGGCATTTTCAATCACTTCATCGCCGCCGTAACCACGTAACACCACAGAAAAACAGGATGCGCCAAAGATCAATGCGTATAAGAAAGCGACAGATCGACCTGTTTGGTAACAGACAAAGCGCAAATCGTGCCATTTTAATCGGCCTGAACTCCAAGCTAAAAAGGTTGCCCCTGCAGCGCCAATTCCAGAAGCTTCCGTAGGGGAAGCGATACCCGCAATGATGGAACCCAATACCGCCAAAACCAAGACCAGCGGAGCGAACAGGGCTTTAGAAATATCTCGAATAATATCAAATTTGCTTACACCGCTTTCTTCATCGAAGACGATTTTTGGCATGGTAGAAGGTTTAATCAGGGCATAAATAAAGATAAAAAGTACGAAGCTGGTGGCCAGCAATAATCCCGGTATGATTGCGCCCATAAAAAGGTCGCCAACAGGAATGCGTAATTGGTCGCCCATCACAACCAGCATAATAGAAGGTGGAACAAGAATACCAAGACAGCCTGTTGCTCCAACTGTGCCTGCACTGATCCATTTCGCATAACCTGCCTTAAACATAGTGGGCAGTGCAATAGTGGAAAGCAGAACGACTGACGCACCAATAATGCCAGTAGATGCTGCAAGCACAACACCGATCAGAACTACAGCGATAGCTAATCCACCAGGTGTTTTACCTAAAACGCGACGCATTGCTTCAATTAGTCGCTCGGCAATACCAGAGCGATCAAGCATGTATCCCATAAAGATAAACATCGACATGGGGATTAGAGAGTAGCTGGAAATGGTTGAAAACGTTCTGTTGGCGACAAAGCCTATTGTGCGTAATTCTGCTACGTCATAGATATCAAAAGATACAAGGACACTTCCCAAAGTGGCAAATAATACGCCGACACCGCCTAAAACAAAGGCAACAGGGAACCCTGAAAACAGAATGAGCATGAAGGTTGAAAATAGTAAAAAAACAAATAACTCATTCATGGTGAGCCCCCTTTTTCGCAGGCATTGATGAGGCGGATACCTCGTTGGGTTGAATCAAAAAAGCAATGTTTCGGAAAAGAATCGCAACGCCTTGCAGTGCTAAAAGGCTCAAACCGAGAGCCATTACACCTTTGATGATATAGCGAGCCGGCAATCCAGAAGGCATTGGGGAGCCTTCACGTAGAGACCAAGAATAGCTAGTGATTTCCCAAGCGTGCCATGCAACTAGAATGGTATAAGGGGAAAATAAAAATAATATGCCAAGAATCTCGACCCATGCGCGACGTTTAGGGCTGAAGCGACTATGAAAAATATCGACACGAATGTGTTCATCCGCTTGGTAGGTATATGCTAAGCAGGACATAACAGCGATGGCGTTTAGATGCCATTGTACTTCTTCTAGTTCAACCAAGCCGATATTGAAAACGTAGCGCAATATCACATTTATCAAGATGGTGAGAATTAAAATGGGCAGAATAAGTGAACCAGCTTTGCCAACAGTAACGGAAAGTGCTTCGATTTTGTCCGCAATGGAGTTTATGGTGTACATCAAAAATAGCTCCGGTTGTGTAAGGCGGTAGAGTAGACGTTAAAGAATAAAACCGAGAAATACGTCATGCACTTCTCGGTTTTATTGGATATTAATTGCCTTTATATTCTGTCCACAGAGACACTTTTTTACGGTAGCTATTGAGAGAATCTAAAGTACGTTTGAAATCTGCATCTTTATTTGCTTCTTCATTCATTACTTCGTCTGTACCTTTTTTAAAGGCAGCAAGCACGGCAGGAGGGAAGGTTTTAATTTGAGTGCCGGCAGTTTTGAATTTATTAATAGCATCGGCATTGGCTATCGTGGTGGAAGAGACTGTCCATAATTGAGTTTCTCGACAAGTGTCTTCGATCAGTCCTTGTTGTGCTGCACTCATAGAATCCCATTTGCGTTTGTTGATGATTAGTTCATTGATAGCGGCAGGTTGGTGCCAGCCAGGTAGATAGTAATATTTAGCTACTTTTTCGAAGCCCATAGCTGCGTCAATCGCTGGCATAGAGAACTCGGTTCCATCTATGACACCACGTTCTAGATTAGGATAAATATCTCCACCGCCAAGTAGAACAACAGATGCGCCGGCTTTTTTCATGACTTCGCCTGCCAGCCCAGCAAAGCGGATTTTCTTGCCTTTTAAATCATCAGTACTATTGATTTCAAAGTTGTACCAGCCGCCAGCTTCCGCATCCATTAGACCGCATGGAATTGTTACAACGCCTTGCTTGGCATAGATATCACGCCAAATTTCTAAACCGCCACCATTATAAATCCAATCTAAATACTCTATTGCTGATGGTCCAAATGGAACGCCACCAAAAAGTTGTAAAGCAGGGAATCGTCCAGCTACGTATAAAGGTGAAGTGTAGCCTGCGTCTAGTGTTCCTTGCTGAACGGCATCAAAGATTTCTAGTGGTGGAACCAATTTCCCAGCAGAGTATAGTTTTACTTTAATATCTTCTGAGGTTGTTTTGATCCTGTTAGCTAGGTGCTGGGCGCTCTGCCCACTGGCAGGTAGTGTAAGTGGCCAAGCACTTTGGATGTCTAGACGAACCGAGGAAGCGGTTGCTCCCATGGATCCAATAATGGCTATTGATGATAAAAACGCACTAACTAATGGTTTATAAGGCATTGGAGTGTCCTCGTAGGTGCTCGCTATCTAGAAATAGTTTGAGCTGCATTTAGCGGTTTGATCCGCGATAATTTTTATTTGAACTTTAATTTGCCTCTTTTGTGGAAGAGCCATAATGCATTTTTATGGAAACACATTTTTAATTGAATGTTCAAGTAAATGTTCATGCTTTCAAGTATTATGCCAAACTATATTTGAGTGGATCTATGAATCTATTTTGATGTAGGGAGGTGTGTTTTTATGACTTGAAATCAACATGATTGTAAATAAAACTTATATTTATCAGTTGTTTGTTTTTTTTTTTTAATTTCTCAAAGTTAGTTAATTTTGGTAAAAAAATTACTTTTTTGGGGATGTGATGTTTTTTTAATTGATTAATTAAAAAGACATAAAAACGCACCGAGTTTGAGCGAAAGTCTCGTTCAAACTAACTTTGGTGCGTTAAAAAGGATATGTTTGTGGTTTGACTGAAGTGTTACTGCTTTTAGTTGTAGTGTTCAGGTAAATTGTGGAATAGCTCTTCCAGTAGTTTGTTAAGCCTTTTGATTTTTGCTTCGGTCATTCCTTTAAAGCTTTGTTTGAATAGATCTTTGGTGATAAAGCGAATGTCTTCAACTGCGTTGATACCTTTTTGAGTAAGCATGACTTCGGTAACACGGCCGTCGTCGCCTCTTACTCTTGTGTCTACAAGACCATCTTGTTTCATGCGTTGGATGATTTTTGTCACGGTAGGGAGTTTGGCGATAGCGTGTACTGCGATTTGTGAAACGCTGCAGGTACCTTCTTCCTTTAAAGTAAACAGAATTCGCCATCTTGGTATGTCAAGATTAACTTTTTTTAGCGCTTTTTCAACAGCGACACTATAGCGACCATGGACTTGATTTAGCCAGTAAAAGGGAAAGTCTTCTTTGTGGAAATCTTCACTTGCAGGATTATATCGTTGACTTCGTGGAGCTCTAGGTTTGCTGGTCATTAAAAATCCTTGCTTTTTATAAGTGATGAAATGTACAAAAAAAGACCTTTTTAGTCAATTGAAACGTCAAGTATTTATATCAGTAATGATTCTCACTTTCAACAAAAAAAACAAGGGCGTGTTTATTGAATGGCCACCCTCAAAGTTAGCCAAGGTTGGTTATAAGGGTGGCTATTTTTGGGGAGTGGCTACCAGCAAGGGCCTTTTTCAGCTTCCATTTTGCGAACCATGGCGTTGTAGAATTTATCTGCAAAGCCGCTATCTTTAATTAGCATTTGAGTTAAATCTGCGCATTTTTCGCGAATACTTTGTTCCAGTAATACATTTTCACCGCCAAGTGTACCAGAGGTGACTTGAATTTCAGCAGCGCGCTGTGCTGTCCATAAAAGGAAAAAAGTACGTTCTATGTCAAATTCGCCAACTGCAATACCGTGATTTCGTAATACAAGAATGTGCTTTTGTCCGAGGCTTTCAAGCATACGGCCTTTTTCATCATCAAATAGAGTGATGCCTTCAAATGCGTGGTAGCCAACGCGGCCATAAAGTTGTGCACCGTAAAAACTATCGTGAGTGAAGCCCTGTTTTTTCATCGCAATTGCTGAGACTTCATTGGTATGCGTGTGGATCACGCAGTGTACGTCTTCTCGTGCGGCATGAATGGCCCCGTGAAGAGCGAAGCCAGCAGGATTGCCATCATATGGCGAGTCATCCAGTTTGTGGCCGTTGACATCAACCTTGATCAAATTTTCTGGAGTGATTTCTGTGTAATTAAGACCAAATGGATTAACCAGATACTCGCCTTCGATGTGGGGAAGACGTGCGGAAATGTGGTTGAAAATGGTCTCGGTCCAGCCAAAAAAGTCTATTAGGTGGTAGCAGTGAGCTAATTTAACGCGAAGAGCCCATTCTTCTTCGCTAATGTGGGTTGGGCGGTTCACTGGGTTGCTCATTTGTGTTCCTTTTATGGTGTTTGTTGTTTTATGTGTTGTTAATTTTAAAGTTGCTTTTGAGTTTGTGGTTGTGCCGCAATAAATTGAGTTAAATCCAACAGGTTTTGTGTGGCGATCATCGGGATGTCTAACTTGTTTGCCAGCTCTAATACCGAATAGCCGATAGCGTCGAGCTCTAAAGGTTGGCCAGCTTCGTAGTCTTGTAGCATAGAGGTTTTGACAGCGCCCATGCCTGCACCAAGCTCCATAAAAGTATGTGGATCAAAGCGAATTCGTGCGCCATAGGCGGCGGCAATGAGTAGAACTTCGTCGAGCATTCTGCGAACAAGAGGCTTTAGGCGATCATCGGCATAAAGTTGATCTAACGTACCTTTGGTGACAACTGAAAGTGGGTTAGAGGTGATGTTGGCCGCCACTTTAGTCCATATCTGATCGCGAATATTATCAGTAGCACGGGCTTCTATGCCTGCGTCTTCAATTACTTTGCGAACTTGTTCGAGTCGTTCGCTCATTTGGTGATTTATTTCGCCAAGTACGATGAGGTGTGGATTGGTTGAAGTGACGACACCTGGTGAGTTTCTAAATGCGGTAATAAATACCACGCAGCCAATTAGGTGATTATGAGGAAGTAATTTACTGACTGACCCTTCAGGGTCAATGGCTTGAATGCTATCGCCAGAAAAACGTCCTTCAATGCCTTGGAAATACCACCATGGAATGCCGTTCACAACAGGAATGACAATTGTCTTTTCATGCAGCATGGGAGCAATGAGTTTAAGCATGGTAGGCAAGGCGGGTGCCTTGGTGCAGATGAAAATAATATCTTGTGGGCCAAGTGCTTTTGCTGAATCGGAAGCGTTAACTGTGACCTTATGCTCACCGTCTATGTCGGTGAGATGAATGCCTTTTTTTTGAATGGTTTCGAGGGTGGTTCCTCTAGCAAGAACATTCACGGTTTGGCCTGATTTTGCTAGGCGAGCGGCTAATGTGCATCCAATAGCGCCAGCTCCTGCGATACAAATATTCATAATCAATTTTTCCATTTGAAAATGAGAAAGGCTCTAAAAAGAGCGCTTTCTCGTGTTTTGTAATAAGTTTCTTGCCTGTTTACTTAGTGTTGTTGGGTGTCTTAGCTAGAAAGTAATTCTTGGTGTTTGCTGGCTAGGCCAAGATAGGCCTCTATGACTTTAGGGTCATTGGCAAGCTCTGCAGCAGGGCCTTGCATTGCTACCTGCCCACCTTCAAGAACATAGGCGTAATCTGCAACTTTTAGTGCTGCGCGCGCGTTTTGTTCCACCAGAAGTATGGAGACACCTTGACGGCGTAAATCTGCAAAAATACGAAAAATCTCTCGCGTAATTAATGGCGCTAGCCCAAGGCTAGGCTCGTCTAGCATCAAGAGTTTTGGTTTGCTCATCATGGCGCGACCAATGGCAAGCATTTGACGTTCTCCGCCTGATAACGTGCCAGCTTGCTGTTGGCGTCGTTCCCATAAACGAGGGAAAAGGCTGTAAATTTCGCTCAAGGTTTGGTCGTAGCTCTTATCACCACGGCGATAGCGTTGAAACGCACCTAGCAATAGATTGTCCTGAACTGTCATGGTAGAAAATAATTCGCGCTTTTCGGGAACTAAGCCAAGCCCATGGCCAACCAGGGTTTCAACATCTGGGCTGATGAAGTCTTTACCGTTAAAGTGAATGGTGCCTTTGGAAGGTAAGATTCCCATGATGGCGGACAGTAATGTGGTTTTGCCCGCACCATTTGGACCGATAACAGTCACCAGTTTCCCTTCTTTCAAGGTTAGATCGATACCAGTTAGTGCTTCCACTTTGCCATAAGCAACACGAAGGCCGCTGACGTCGAGTAGATTTTTGTCTGTAGCTTGCGTCATTATTCGGCACCTCCCAAGTAGGCTTCTAAAACAGCAGGGTTGGTTTGAATTTCCTCTGGTAAGCCTTCGGCAATTTTTTCACCAAATTCCATCACCACAATTCGATCAGCAAGGTTCATAACAAAGTCCATGTCGTGCTCAACCAAGAGAATAGCCAAGCCTTCTTCGCGAAGCTTCTTGAGTAGTTCTGCTAGCGCTTGTTTTTCTTGGTGGCGAAGCCCTGCTGCCGGTTCATCTAGCAGTAATACACATGGGTCGGCGCAAAGTGCGCGAGCGATTTCAAGTATGCGTTGCTGCCCAAGAGACAGGCTGCCTGCTTCGGTATAAAGGTGTTCGCCTAATCCAACGCGTTCAAGCTGAAATTGCGCTTCTTTGAGTAGGAGCTGCTCTTCGTTGCGTTCAAGGTGAAATGCTGAGCTGATGATGCCCTTGTCGCCACGCATGTGTGCGCCTAGTGCGACGTTTTCTAACACCGTCATGGAAGTTAGCAGTTTTACATGTTGAAAGGTGCGGCTCATGCCCATTTGAGCAACTTGGCGAGAACTTTTGCCCCTTAGGCTTTGATTCAAAAAGAGTACTTCGCCATCGCTTGGTGTATCAACGGCAGACAGTTGATTGAACATGGTGCTTTTGCCAGCGCCGTTTGGTCCGATGAGAGCAAGTGCTTCGCCTGCGTGTAGTTGAAGGTTCATCTCATTATTGGCAATTAGACCACCAAAGCGACGCGTGACATTGCAAGCTTCTAAAACTAATTTGCCTTTTTGTGGTAGTTCACGACGTGATAGTTCTGCGGCAGATGGGTTTATCTTTATATTGTCTTGATTACGCCATGATGCTGGAGCAAATTTCACCAATAAAGGCCAAATTCCACCGGGTGAGCGCTGCATCATGAAGATAATTAATAGGCCCAAAACAATGGATTCGTACTGACCGTTTCCACCCATAATAAGAGGTAGCCAGTCTTGTAGCCATTGTTTAATCATGGTCAGGATGCCAGCACCAAGTAATGCCCCCCAGACGCTACCAACCCCACCAATTAGTGCCATAAATAGATAATCAATACCCATGCTAAGGCCAAAAGGTGTTGGGTTTACAAAGCGTTGCGTATGAGCATAAAGCCAGCCTGAAACCGCGGCAAACAGAGCGGAGATCAAGAAAATAACCATTTTTGAGCGAAAGGTATTTACGCCCATGGATTCTGCCATTAATTGACCGCCTTTTAGTGCTCGAATGGCGCGACCTTCACGGGAATTTAGTAGGTTGCTGGTAATCCAGACCGCTAACATTAGAATCGCCCAAATTAAGTAATAAATCTTTTCCCCTTTATCGAGAAGAACGCCAAACAAACTTAAAGAAGGTAAGCCGCTAATCCCAGTATGTCCGCCCATAGAGCTCATGGTGCCAAACAGGTAATACAGAGAAATGCCCCAAGCAATGGTACCTAATGGCAAATAGTGACCTGACAATTTAAGGGTGAGTGCGCCAAGAAATAAGGCAACAGCAGCGGTTAATAGCAAGCCAATAACCAGCCCGATCCAAGGTGATCCTGCCGACCAGGCTAGCCAACTTGGTAATTGTTCTGTGGTGGTTAGGTAGGCTGTGGAATAAGCACCAAGCCCAACAAAAGCCGCTTGACCAAAGCTGGTCATGCCGCCAACGCCGGTGAGCAGTACTAAGCCAAGTACGACTAATGCATATAGGCCGATATAGTTAAGTAGGGTGACCTGAAATGTCGGTAGCACTTGAGGTGCAATGGCAAGTACGACTAAGCCAAAAATAATTAAATTACGCGATTTCATTTATTCGTCATCCTCTACATGATGGCTGTTCATCGAGCGCCAGATTAGGAATGGAATAATCAGGGTGAAAACGATGATTTCTTTGTAATTACTGGCCCAAAACATGGAAAAAGCTTCGATCATACCAACCGCAACGGCACCAATAGCTGCAATTGGGTAGCTGACAAGGCCGCCAATAATGGCACCGACGAAGCCTTTGAGGCTGATGATAAAGCCGGAGTCATAATAAAGTGTGGTGATTGGGGCAATTAAAATACCCGACGCACTGCCGATAAAAGCTGCTAGAGCGAAAGTCGCCTTGCCTGCAAACACGGGTGAAATACCCTGCAAGCGAGCCCCCATTCGGTTTACTGCCGTGGCGCGAAGGGCCTTGCCGTAAAGTGTGCGTTCAAAAGCGAGAAACAAGGTCACAATGAGGAAAATAGAAACCAGAATAACCCATAGCGTTTGGCTCTTCAGCATCACGGCGCCTAAGCGGAAACCATTGTCCGAAAACGGTTGTGTGCGAGCACCTTCAGGTCCAAACAATAATAGACCGACGCCTACCATGGAGACATGAAGTGCAATGGATACAATCAATAAAACCAGTGCAGGTGCATCTGCAAGAGGTTGGAAAAACAAACGATACATGATTGGGCCAAGTGGCACGATTAGGCAAAGCGTTAGTAAAACTTGGCAAGCCATGGGGATTTCTGACAAAGATAGATTGTTTATCAAGCCTATCATTACTAAGGCATAGCCGAGTTTAAGGGCTATTTTTTTCATCTTGTTTCGATCGATGCGATGTTTGATTTGTTGATACAAATCTAAGGCGCAATCGATTAAAACAAGACCGAGTAGGAGCCATTCTAATTTTGGGGCTTTACCCATTTGCATGGCGGCCATCGTTAGGGCGCCAAAGGTCACGAACTCGCCTAGTGGAATAAGCAGGATTCGGGTGACCGTAAAAACCAGCAAAATAGACAGGGCCAATAGGGCATAAATAGCCCCATTGGTTAGGCCATCCTGTCCAAGAAGTGTGGCGATCTGAAAGTTCATTTAGTGTGATTCCTTTTGTTCTCATCGATTTTGTGACTTCGTGGCCGCAAAATTTATAATTATGTTCTCGTTGGGGTGGGTGAAGGTTGTGTGTGTGCCCACCCCAAGTTGAGAGGTATTATTTTAGTAGTACCCACTTGCCATTTTTGACTGTGATCAGCACGCGGCCGCGTTCGTCAAAGCCGCTGTGGTCTTCGGCTGTCATGTTGTAAACGCCTTGTGTTGCTGGCATTTCTTTGGTCTTTTCCAGTGCGTCGCGGAGTGCACTGCGGAATTCTGCTGAGCCTGGTTTGCCTGATTTTAGTGCGCTTGGGATGGCGTTTTGAAGGAGTAATCCGGCATCTAGAACGTTACCACCAAAGGTGGCAGGTGTTTCGCTGTAGAGTTTTTTGTAGTCTGTGATGTACTTTGTGGCTATTTCTTTGGAAGGGCTGTTAGGTACTTCATCTAAAACCAGCATGGAGCTTGCTGCTAAGATGGTGCCTTCAACCGTTTTGCCGCCAAGTCGAAGAAAAGCATCTAGTGCTGCGCCATGAGTTTGGTAGATTTTGCCGCTGTAGCCTTGGTCTTTAAGAGTGGTTTGCGGCATTACTGAAGAGCTTCCAGGTGCGGCAATTAAAACGGCATCTGGGCTGGCCATGAGTATTTTTAAGCTTTGGCCTGTCATGGAGGTGTCTTGCCGTTGAAATTGCTCGCTCGCCACAATTTGAATGCCGGCTTTTTGGGTAAGGTCTTTCATTACCTTGGCCCAGTTTTCACCGTATGGATCTGCAGTCCCGATGAGGCCAATGGTTTTAATGCCGGTTGATTTCATTTGTTCGACTAATGCTTCGGCAATTAGATCGTCATTCTGTGTGGTTTTAAAAACCCATTTCTTTTTTTCTGTCATTGGCAATACAACGGCTGCGGTTCCAACTGGAGCCAGCATTGGAGTGCCTGATTCTGCCGCGAATTGAATAACGCCCATTGCGTTGCCTGAACCGCTTGGCCCTATGATTGCATCGACATGTTCTTCGTCAATTAGCTTTTTGAATGCTTTAACTGTGGCGGTTGGGTCGCTTCCGTCATCGAGTGAAATATAGGAGATTTTTTCGCCTCCGGCGGAGGTGGGGAGTAGTGCAACGGTATTTTTTTGAGGGATGCCCACTAAGGCGATAGGCCCAGTGCTGGAAGTGACTACGCCAATTTTAATGTCAGCATTTGCTAACGGTGCGAGTAGCGAAGAACTTAGAAATAAAGCAGATATTACTCTTTTAGGTGTCATAAGATTTTCCTGTATGTAGTTAACACTATGTAATTTTTTACAGCGCTTTCTATCGCTTAGAGATCGTTTGGCATCTCTTAGGCAGGTTTTATTCTTCCATTTGTTTTTATTGGTTTTATGCATTTATATACCTTAATTCGAAGTTAGCCTGCCATTGTTTTTTGAAAAAAACAATATAAAAAAACAAATAAAAAAGATTTAAAAAAATGCCTTTTGTGCATATTTATTTTTTTCTTGAATTTTATTTGGCATTTTTAATGTGTTTTATAGGTGGTTTTTATGTAGTTGGTTTTTATAATTAATTCATATTAAACAATGTGTTATATAGTTTTTTGTTTTTATTTGAAATATAAACAATCCTTATTGTTTGTTTTTCGATCTATTTTTTTATTGATCCTTAACTTGAAAATTTAGTTGACAAGTAAAGTAATTAGTACGACCTTATTAGCATTCTTTATACATTTATTTAATGTTTTTGAGTGATGCAAACCAAGACGTTAGGCGATGTGTTTTTGATGTTGTTCGATGGTGGGAGCGAAAATTTTTAGTCTTTTTATTAATGCAGTAAAAACGCTGAAAAATCTTCATTTGAACAGTTCACTCATCCCTAGTGAGTCGGTAACTAAATCTGCATTAGAGGAGCTAATTATGAGTCTGAAGAACACGGTTACGTCTTACCAAGAAAAAGCCTCGGCATCTGTTTTTGATGCTTTAGGAAGTGAGGCGTTTGGAAAATTGATGAGCGACATTAGAACTCGTGCTCGCAATAGCGAATTCGATGATCAGCAATTTATTAGTCAGGACATCATCGAGCAATTTCGCAGTTTAGGTATTTACCGCGCGCTGGTTCCAAAGCGTCTTGGTGGCGATGAAATAACCGCGGCTCAGTTTTGTGAAGTGATTGAAGAGATCTCTAAAGCAGATGGTTCTGCCGGTTGGGTAGCCAGCTTTGGTATGGGTGTTGTGTACTTATCAGCCTTGCCAATAGATACGCTAAAAATGGTATATGCCAAATCACCAGATGTGGTGTTTGCTGGTGGCATTTTTCCGCCTCAGCCTGCTGAAAAAATAGCCGATGGTTTTTGTGTAAAAGGTCGTTGGAGTTTTTCTAGTGGTTGCATGGGCGCTGATGTGGTCGGCGTTGGTATCGCACCAAAAGAAGGTGAAAAATTAGAGCTTCCTCGTATGGCGGTGATGCCAGCAAGTAAAGCAGAAGTGAAGAAAAACTGGGACGTAGTTGGCCTTGCTGGAACAGGCAGCCATGACTTAGTTGTTAATAATGTGGATGTGGCAGAAAAGTGGACCTTTGTTCGCGGAGGTGCTTCTAACCTAGACGAGACAATGTTCCGTTATCCTTCTCTTTCTTTTGCGACTCAAGTTCTTTCTGTGGTTGGTTTAGGTGTAGCACGAGCGGCGCTTGATGAACTTCAGGCCATGGCTGCAGGCCGGGCTTCGATCACTGGCGCTCCAAATATTGGCGAGCGTCCCCTTACTCAAGCGGAAGTTGCCAAAGCCGACGCCGATTTACGCGCTGCGCGTTGCTTCTTCTACGAATCCATTAATGATGCTTGGCAGACGTTAGAAAAGAACGAATCTTTGTCTGTTCAACAAATCAATTTATTACGCCTTTCATCGACGCATGCTTCTCGTGTATCCGCTGAAGTCGCGCGTAAGGTTCAAATGTTATCTGGCATGACGGGCGTTTACAAAGCCAGCCCGTTGTCGCGTTTTGTTAACGATGCGCAAGTTGTTACTCAGCACGCTTTTATGGGTGACATTACTTGGCAAAATGCCGGTGCCATATTTTTTGGACAAAAACCATTACCAGGTTATTTATAAGAAATTAGCTTGATTTAGCCTATTTTTAGACGAATTTTTGATTATTGGAGAAATGAATTATGAGCGATAAAAAACCATTACGCGTACTGTTTTGCATGGGAATTAACCAAAACTTTATGGACGCAGCGCGCGAAGAGCAATTGGATGTTTGGGCGGCATTTGGCGCAATGTGGAATGGTATTCATGACATGGATGGCGTTGAAGTAATCGGCAATATGGATGACGACCAAAGCATGGTTGGTCCTTCTGCTGGCTACCCTTGGACAACCTATCTTTTGGCTGATGTGAAGGATTACGACACAGTAGTTGCGTGCTGCAATTTGTTGCGTACGACAGCGGTTGGCGATACGCCATACAAACTTTGGCGCTATGTGAAAATCGAATCGCGTATTGGTCGTGAGCTGATTGTTCAGCGCGCCTAAGACCTGACGATGAATATGAAGGACACAAGTATGAAGGACACGAGCGAGCTAGAAACTATATTGGCGCGAATTGATACTTTAGAAAGTGACCGAGCGATTCGTGCTTGTATCAATCGCTACATGGATCTGTGTGATCACCTGAATCCAGCGACACCATTAGATGAATTGGGTGATCTATTTACCGAAGATGCTAAGTGGGAAGGCAAAGGCGCTCGTTATGCGAAAAGCTTTGGTGGTTATCAAGGCCGTGATGCCATTGTTTCAATGCTAGCGAAATACACCGTTGAGCCTGCGCACTTTTCGTTGAACGTGCATTACCTGTCATCCGAAGTGATTCGTGTGGATGGCGACAAGGCATCCGGCAGTTGGAACATGATTCAAGTTTCGAGCTTTAGCGCTGGTGGCTCTCATCTGAACAGTGCGCGTTTGAGTGTGTCGTTTCGACGTGATGGCGGTGTGTGGCGAATGGCACATTTTGAAACCGAGAATCTGTTTAGTCGCCCAGTATCCGATTGGAATGATGATGCGACATTGCCCGTTCCTAAATAAACAAGCTGACACGAAAGCGAAAGGGTCGATGTCTAAAAGATTAAAGAGAGAAAAAAGATGAGTGAATTAATTGAGTTGCAAAATATCAGTCTAAAAGCGGCGGATATGGTCGAAGAGGGTCGCGTTCACAAAGCGTTATATTCAGACCCAGAAATCTTTGAAGAAGAATTAGACAAAGTATTCCAAAACACCTGGATTTTCATTGGTCATGAAAGCGAAGTGCCAGAAGCGGGCAGCTTCAAAACCGCCTTCGTTGGTCGTCATCCGGTTATTTTAAGCCGTGACCGTAAAATGAATCTGCATGTTTTGCTTAACCGCTGTCGTCACCGTGGTGCAACCGTGTGTGAAGGTCGTAAAGGCAAAACGAAAGCCTTCACTTGTCCGTATCACGGCTGGGGTTATGGTTTAGATGGTGGTTTGCGTGCAATACCAAAACCTGAAGAATACGAAGGTGTTATCGATAAAAATGACTTGCCATTAGAAAGCCTACGCCATGAATCGTATCAAGGCTTGGTTTTTGCGACCTTTAAGAGCGACATTGAGCCACTAGAAGATTTCTTGGGCGGCGCGAAAAAATGGATCGACTTGTTTATTAAGCAAGGTGGTGGTTATCCATTGAAAGTCTTGGGCGAGCATCGTTTTAACTTCCCGGGCAACTGGAAAATTCAGCTCGAAAACACCACAGATGCCTACCATTTCCCCATCATTCATAAGTCATTCATTAGTTCGTTGGACGATGCCACTGCTGATATTTTTGACTTCCTCGATGGTGACGGTTTTGTAGAAGATTTAGGTCATGGCCATAGCGTGATGGTGATGATTCCTGACTTAGTAGATTTAGAAGCGGATTTGGATCAACCGATTCCTGAGCGCTTTGAAGAACTTGCTCAGGCATTACGTGATGAAGGTCAAGATGAAGAGCAGGTTAAACGTCTTGTTCGTGCTGCGCATGGTACTGGTTTTAACTTGAATTTATTCCCGAATGTATCTTGTTCGATGGCGTTTTTCCGGGTTTTGCGTCCAGTGAGTGTGAGCTTAACGGAGATTCAACACGTCGCCATTGGTGGTGAAGGTGCACCAGTATCATTTAACCGCAAACGCATGCGTCTGCACGAACACTTCCAAGGGCCAATGGGCTTCGGAACGCCAGATGATGGTGAGGCGTGGGAGCGAGTTCAAAAAGGATCGATGGCTGGTAAAGATGGCTGGATTTTGGTTAACCGCGGAATGGGTAACTTGCATACATCAAAAGATGGCAATGTAGCTGGAGCGGTGTGTTCAGAAACAGGAATGCGTGGTGCTTATCAGAAATACAAGCAAATGATGGCCGCCGAAGGGGAGAAATAAGATGACGATAAACATGGATTTGCTTAACAAGGCAACGGCATTTATTTGGTATGAAGCTGATTTGCTAGATCACCAAGAATATCAAACATGGTTGTCACTTTGGGATACAAAAGGCTTATACATTGTGCCGACTGATAACAATGAAACAGACTACGAAAATACGCTGAACCTAGCATTAGATGATGCGGGTATGCGTCGTATGCGAGTGGCACGCTTGGAAAGTGGTGAGTCTGTGTCGGCGGGTTCAGTCAGTGGCACCGTTCGTATGGTATCGCGTGTGCGTATCTTGGAAGAAACTGCCGACTACCTTGTTGTGCGCTGTGCCATGACATTGAACGAATTGCGTCACGGCAACTTAGTGACGTATCCAGCAGACTTAGAGTATCGCTTAAAGCCAACGGCTGACGGCTTTGTGATCGATCGTAAGGTGGTCAAGCTTATGCATGCTGATGGCTTCTTACGTACGGTAAGTTTCATCTTTTAACGGTCTTTCATGACTCAAAAAGAGGGCGAAAAAATGTCTCAATCTACACAATCAAACGTGGCACTGGTAACCGGTGCTGCGCAAGGGCTAGGGTTTCATATCGCATCGCGCTTATTTGCGGCGGGTTTTCGTGTGGTATTGACCGATGCAAATGCCGAAGCGGCTACAAAAGCCGCGCTTTCTCTTGATCCTGAGGGGAAAAACGCCATTGCTTGCGGGTTAAATGTCGCAAAGAAAACGGATTTCGAAGACGCATTGAAATTTGCCGTGGCTGAGTTTGGTGCATTGCATGTGTTGGTTAATAACGCCGCGGTAACGAAAGCGACGCCAGTTATGGATATTTCCCCAGAAGAGTTTAATGAGGTGGTGAATATCAATCTTGGTGGCGTGTTTGTTGGCTGTCAGGTGATGGGCAAATACATGGCTGAACAAGGTTATGGCCGCATCATCAATATGGCATCTTTGGCTGGGCAAAATGGCGGCACTTCAACAGGTGCTCATTATGCCGCTTCGAAAGGCGGTATTTTGACGGTAACAAAAGTCTTTGCCAAAGAGCTTGCTAGCAAAGGGGTGACGGTGAATGCCATTGCACCTGGCCCGATTGATTCGCCAATGGTGACCGCTTTGGTGCCAGAAGATCGTTTGCCAACCCTGCTGGGTGCTATTCCAGTTGGCCGATTAGGTGATGCCGACTTTATTGGCGATGTGGTCGTGCAATTTGCTCGTCCAGAAGCCTACTTCACCACAGGAACAACGTGGGATGTCAATGGCGGTTTGTTTATGCGTTAAGCCGCGTAGTCTGCTTATCGAGTTTTATTTGAGTTATGTCTGTGAGCCATTGTATTTGTGAACCATTGTATCTGTGAACTAAGGCCCCGACTTAGGCTTGGGTCGGGAGGAGAGTTGAATGTCTGAAACATTATTGAAAGTAGTTGTTCGTAAACGAGAAAACCACACTGACGGTGTGATTGCTTTAGAGCTTGCGAGTCTCAATGGTGAGGCATTGCCAGCGTTTGAAGCCGGCGCGCATGTTGATGTGCATTTAACTGATGACTTGATTCGTCAATATTCGCTGTGTAGTGACCCGGCAGACACCAGTGCTTATCGCTTAGGCATCTTAAAAGATCCTAACTCACGTGGCGGGTCTATTGCTGCTCATCTTAATTTGCAAGAAGGCACAGAGCTAACCATTGGTGTTCCGCGTAACCATTTTCCATTAGAAGCGAGCGCTAAGCGTTCTATCTTGATCGGCGGTGGCATCGGGATCACGCCAATGATTGCCATGGCGTATTCCTTAAAGGCGGAAAACAAAGCGTTTGAGTTGCATTATTGCAGTCGCTCTCGTGAAACAAGTGGCTTCCTTGATGAATTAGCGGCTTGCTCTTTTACCAAGCATGTTGACATGCATTTTGATTCTGAAGACCAACGTTTGGATTTAGAAGCCGTTTTGAAAGGCGTTGATGCAGACACTCATCTTTATGTTTGTGGTCCAAACGGATTTATGGATTGGGTGATCAGCACTGCAAAAAATCTCGGTATGCCTGATAGCAACGTACACAAAGAGTTTTTTAATGTGGAAATTGAAACTGGCGGTGCGAGTTTTGAGGTGTTCGCCGAGCAAAGTGGCGTCACGGTGCAAGTTGGCGAAAACGAAAGCATTGCCGACGCACTAAAAGCCGCCGGCGTAAAAGTGAAAGTTTCCTGTGAACAGGGCACATGTGGAACCTGTCTTTGTGATGTCCTTGAAGGTACGCCAGAGCATCGCGATGTTTACTTGACGGAAGAAGAGAAAGAAGACAACGACCAGATTACCCTGTGTTGTTCTCGTTCACTGTCGCCACGTCTTGTCCTCGATATTTAATGTTCCCGTACATGGGAAGGAGAATACCATGATAGATACAAAATTATTCCGCGATGGCATGTCTATGCTGGGTGGAGCCGTTTCCGTGATCACCACTGATGGTGAAGCAGGACGTTTTGGTTTTACTGCAACCGCTGTTACCAGCGTAACAGATGAGCCACCGACTTTGTTGGTGTGTATGAATCGCAACTCGTTTGCTAATCCTCATTTTAAAAAGAACGCTGTGTTGTGTGTGAACGTACTACAAAGCCATCACCAAGGCGTTTCTTGGGATTTTGCTAGCCGTGATTTGAGCAGCGAAGAGCGCTTTGCTAAACATCAATGGGCAACGCTAAAAACGGGTGCACCAGCATTGGATGAAGCCTTGGTTAGCTTTGATTGCGAAATCCATGAAAGTCATGAAATTGGTTCGCACACTGTTTTTTATTGTCGGGTGAAAGACGCAAAAGTCGGCGTAGATGGTCAAGGCTTGGTGTATTTCAATCGAGCTTACCACTGCTTGAATGAGCAGTCTGTGGCGCTAACTAAGTAATCTATATAAGGCAATCTATATTGCATGCGCTATAAAGCTCAGCTGTTTTCTTAGGAGAGAGGATGCGTAGGTTTTATAAAGGATCAGATCTTTCCAGAGTGCAAAGTGTGGCTGAAATGGCTGCACTTGCTCGCTATCGATTACCGGACTTTGCGTGGGAGTATTTGTCCGGTGGAGCCGAAAATGAGCAGACCTTGTTCTGTAATGAGAGTGACTTTGCTAAGACTCGACTGACCTCTCATACCTTGGTGGCCAATCATCCTCCAGTGTTATCTCGTTCCTTGGTCGGCTCAGCAAGCGCCTTACCTATGATGATCGGCCCAACCGGGTTTAATGGCATGCTTTGGCCACAGGCCGATCTTGCCTTGGCGAAAGCCGCTAATGCGAAAAAAATACCTTTTTGTTTAAGTACTGTGTCGAACGCTGCCATGAAACAAGTGCGTGAAGCCGCTCAGGATCTCGATTTATGGTTTCAGCTTTATGGCTTAAAGCATGCGCGGTTCAATGATGATTTGTTGGCGCGTGCCAAAGCGGTCGGAGTGAGTACCTTAGTTATTACTTCCGATGCCTCCGTGGTGGGGAATCGTGAATGGGATCGACGTAATTTTGCCCGACCTCGTCAGCTAACCTGGCGCAATAAAGCCAACGTGATGATGCATCCCAACTGGATTTGTCGAGTTATGTTTCCCTACGGCTTGCCGACAATGGGTAATTTAAAACCTTATTTACCTACCCAGGAACAAAGCGCCTTGGGGGCGATGAAATTTATCCAAGATCAGCTTGATACCTTATTTGATTGGGAAAAAGCCGCCAAGATTAGGGATCAATGGCACGGCAAACTGATTCTAAAAGGTGTATTGCATCCTGATGATGCAAGACAAGCAGTGAAGTTGGGATTCGATGGCATAGTGGTCAGCAATCATGGTGGTCGTCAGTTGGATGGCGCTTTGTCTTCCATCGACGCTTTACCCGCGATTGTCGAAGCCGTGGGTGGTGAAATAGACATATTGCTAGACAGCGGCATTCGTCGCGGCAGTGATGTAGTAAAAGCCACAGCTCTAGGCGCGCAGGGGGTGATGCTTGGACGAGCAACTTTATTTGGTGTGGCTGCGGGCGGTCAGATAGGTGCCTCACGAGTACTTGATATTTTGCAAGAAGAGCTGTCTCGTAGTCTAAATTTAATGGGCGTTCAGCGACTCGATGAACTGACTTCAGAGCACCTTTATTTACCCCCTAATAAGACGTTTTAATTCTTTTTATAACACAAGTAGGCAGTTTGTTTATGAACACAAAAAATGATTCAAATGAAATGGGCTTGTGCCAAATGCTGCGCGCCATAGAAGAGGGAGCTTACACCACCGAAGCACTTATTCATGCTTGTTTTGATTGTATTGAAGCTCGAGAACCAGACGTGGGTGCTTGGCAAGTAAAACGTTCTCGCGACGAATATCTCGCTTATTACCAAGCTGATAAAGCTTTCTTTGATGCCAGTTTGTTAAAAGGTCTGCCATTGGGCGTGAAAGACATCATCGATACGCAGGAAATGCCGACGGAAATGGGCTCGTCTATTCATGCCGGACGACAACCGGTCGAAGACGCCACTTGTGTTGCTTTAATTCGTGCTGCGGGTGGCATAGTGCTGGGTAAAACCGTCACCACGGAATTTGCTTATTTTAAACCGGGTAAAACCAAAAATCCTGCTGACTTAACACGTACACCAGGTGGTTCTTCTAGTGGTTCAGCGGCGGCGATTGCCGACAACATGGTGCCAATGGCGCTGGGTTCTCAAACGGCAGCCTCGGTGATTCGTCCTGCTGCTTATTGTGGTGCTATTGGTTACGTAGGAAGTCGTGGTGAATTCTCATTGCGTGGTGGACAGCCATTGGCGCAATCGCTTGATTCATTAGGTTTGTTTGCTCGTAATGTCGAAGATATTCAGCTATTGCGCGCCATCTTGTTGCGTCAACCAGCTTCTATTAAATCAAGCGCATCAACAGCACCTAAATGCGTATTGGTTTGTCACGGGAGCTTGGTCGGAGATACCTCTCCGGCGATGGAAGAAGCCACGCAAAACGCTATAGAAATACTTAAAGCGCAAGGAGTCAGCGTGATCGAACTGGACGCTGGCAATCGTATAAGAGACATGGTGAACCACCACATTAATATCATGGCGTGGGAAGTGTGCCGCAACTTAGCAATTGAATCCTTTCATCAAAATCAACTAAGCGATCCATTAGCGGCCCTGATGGGACAAGGCCTCGGCATGGATCGTGCAGCTTACATTGCATCTTTGGATGCAACACAAGCTTGCCGAGATTGGCTATGGAGTTATGCGCCAGAAGCCGATGCTATCTTAGCGCCAGCCGCACCTGATATCGCCCCGCTAGGCCACACTGCCACCGGCGCACCGCACATGAGCCGCCCTTGGCAAGCCATGGGGTTGCCCGTCATCAACGTACCAGGCATGACAGATGAAAACGGCGTACCGCTGGGGTTACAGCTCATCGGCAAAGTGCGCGAAGACGACGCCTTATTGAACCACGCCAACTGGCTAATACCATTGTTTGCTAAATAGACTATTGGAACTGAAATATAGAATTGAATCGTGCCCAGGCGATTTATTTAGAGTAAGACGTGAACTTCACGTCTTACTCTTTTTTTGGCTTAGTACTTCTGACATAAGGTTTCACTAACACTTGGTTTACCTCTTCCTTCGTCAGTAAAGACTTGTGAGCAATGAATATTGTGCAATACCTTAAAAATGCTGTTTATCATTGTTGTTTGTCTGCAAAATAACTTAGAAAAGAGATCCGGATAATGTCAGGGAAAGACTCGAGCACATCGACTAGGAAAAATAGAAAACACCGCCAGAAGAGACGACAGCGCAATGCTAACTTGGCTGATGCGCAGCATAAAGAAAGATCATCGCGGAGCTATAAAATAAAACGCAAAATAGCGCGCGTGTAGAGACTGTAACTAATTTTGTGTAACTGCCTATCACAACATATTCTATTGAGAATTAAGGATAGGTAGATGCAAATGAACAAAAAAGAAC
>NZ_JBXUKU010000009.1:0-160989 GCF_057180105.1 Marinomonas sp. ATLA20 | reverse complement strand
TCGAATCGGTTAAAAACCAATCCGGACAATCTTCTGAAGCCTCCAGCGAGCGCCCACACAAATTATCTGATTATCTATTTTAAAGAGCGTCGCCACACATGCTGTGTGGCTGAGGTCGTGTATAATACAGACTATTTTTACCTATGCAACCATTTTTAAATAAAAAAGCCACTGCATCCAAAAAAATACAGTGGCTTTTTTCATACAACCAACGCTCAGCTATTTAATTTCAAGCGTTTGCGCTTCAATTTTAGCTTTCCACTCAGCAGGCCCTGTTAAATGAACAGATGTCCCCAAGGTGTCAACCGCGACAGTTACAGGCATATCGACAACATCAAATTCATAGATTGCTTCCATGCCTAATTCAGGAAAGGCAACAACATCTGCTTTTTTGATTGCTTTAGATACCAAATAAGCCGCACCACCCACTGCCATTAAATAGACAGCGCCAAATTCCTTGATTGCTTCAATAGCAACTGGACCGCGCTCAGATTTACCTATCATTCCAAGCAGACCTGTCTTATCTAGAATCGTGCGAGTAAATTTATCCATTCTAGTGGCCGTAGTTGGCCCAGCTGGCCCAACCGCCTCATCTCTTACTGGATCAACAGGTCCGACGTAATAAATAAAGCGCCCTTTAAGATCAACAGGGAGCTCCTCGCCGTTAGCGATCATCTCAACCATTTTCTTATGAGCTGCATCACGACCCGTTAACATCTTGCCGTTCAACAATACTGTTTCACCAGGTTGCCATTCCTTAACCTGTTCAGGCGTAATAGTATTCAGATCGACTCGACGAACACTTTCACCTACTTCCCAAGTTATTTCTGGCCAGTCATCCAGTGATGGCGGAACCAAATCTGCAGGACCAGAACCATCCAATACAAAGTGTGCATGACGCGTTGCAGCACAATTAGGAATCATAGCAACAGGTAGCGAAGCGGCGTGAGTTGGATAATCCATAATTTTCACATCAAGAACTGTCGTTAAACCACCAAGTCCCTGCGCACCAATACCTAAATTATTAACAGCATCAAAGATAGCAAGACGAAGCTCTTCGACACGAGTTTGCGGACCACGCTCTTTCAATTCATGAATATCGATTGGCTCCATCAGAGATTCCTTCGCCATAACCATGGCTTTCTCTGCCGTACCACCAATACCTATACCCAACATACCTGGAGGACACCAGCCTGCTCCCATTGTAGGAACCGTCTTCTTAACCCATTCAACAATATCATCCGACGGATTAAGCATAGCCAATTTAGATTTGTTTTCGGAGCCACCGCCTTTAGCAGCAACATGAACCTCAACAGTATCACCAGGCACTACTTCCATATGAATAACAGCAGGAGTATTGTCTTTGGTGTTTTTACGAGCACCAGCAGGATCAGCAAGAATAGAAGCACGTAAAACATTGTCAGGGTGAAGATAAGCACGACGCACACCTTCATTAATCATATCAGTAACGCTTCTAGTACTTTCCCACTGAACATTCATACCAATTTTAACAAACACGGTAACGATACCAGTATCCTGACAAATTGGACGTTTACCCTCAGCACACATGCGCGAATTAATAAGGATTTGCGCCATCGAATCTTTCGCAGCCTTACTTTCTTCTCGCTCGTATGCTTCATGTACCGCTTTTACGAAATCCAGAGGGTGGTAATAAGAGATAAACTGCAATGCGTCTGCAACGCTATCAATCAGATCATCTTCTTTAATAATGCTCATGCTTCTCTCCTGCTGAGTATTACGATTAAATCGAAAACGAAATGGTAAAAGATGCAGCCCTGCAAAGAAAGCACTAAGGTGTGTTTTAAAGAAATATACCCCTCATCAATCAAATGAATGAGGGGTATAAGCTTGGGCGGTTAGTAAATTTGCTGGCTAAGAAATTTAGCGGTTAGCTTTCTGCTCTCTATCAGTCTTTGGTTTTTGAACAGAATGCTGAATATATTCTTCTAAAATTTGAGCGGTGAATTTTTCTCGCTCAGGTAGGGAGGAAATGCGCTCTGCCTCCCAATTGATCAGGCGAATAAAGACGGAGTATTTTTTAATGAACCCATAACCGATATCCCTAACACCGACATCATTCGCCTCCATTAGGTAAATCACTTGCTCTAGATTCTTCTGCGTTTCAAATTGACCACCCTCACTCGCCGCGACAAGCAAACGCTGAATATGCTGAATTGGGTTTTCAGAAGTACGCGACTCTTTTTTTGCTAAACTAGAAGTTAAAAACTTATCCAACATTTCTTCAGTGTGTGCTTCTCTCGCATGCACATCTGAAATCAACGCAGATTCACGCTCCAACAAACGAATAAATAAACTTTTATTCTTAATATCAGAGAACTCCAAATCCTTAAGAGACAAACCATTTTCAGACATTATATCAATAACTTTTTCATACGAAGCTGTAGCATCCTCACCAATAGACACCGCAAGAACCAGATGTCTACGAAGCTCATGCATAATTTTAGCTGCTCGATAGTCTTCTTTTCGCTGCAAATGCTGTTTAAACGTTTCTTTGTTTTTCGCCAGAGCATGACTAATTACATCATAACCTTGAACCGCCTCTTGCTCATCTCTCAATCGAGCCATTCGTATCTTAGTACAGCTATCTTCCCAAGCCTCATAAGATTTCGCTCTCGCTTGAAACGCTCGTTCAATGGCCTCTTCAAAACTCTGCTCAATTCGAGCCCTCTCGGCGCGCTCCTGCACCTCACCTTGCTCATGCTCGTAACGCTTCTGTTTTTTAAGCTGCAAATTCTCTTGAGCCAATAAAAGCTGTTTATCTAATGCTTCGATATCAGTTTGAATTTTAGCTTCATCGAAATCCGCAAGCTTTTCATATATTTTTGACCAATAATCATCTTCAACAAATGGCACATTAGGATCACTGGTAGCGTATTGTGTTTTTAATGTTTCAGTGAATTCATGATTGTCTGGACGGAAAGCTTTAGCTGCATCAATAACATTATCGCTTGACGCAAAGCTCGCAGAGCGATCATGCTCACCCCCATCAACAAGAGAGTCCGCTGCAACATCCATATCATCCAATACACTTTCAGCCGTCATGCTATCTTCACCGAAACCATCATCAACCCCAAAGAATGGCTCAACATCTTCACATTGAGCCTCCATATCATCAGCAACATGATCACTATGATCAGCCATCTTATTTTTACTAACAGCGCCTTCGGACTCAGACAAAGTCTGATCACCAAAAGACGCATCAACATTATAAAAACCAGAAAGATCCATATCATCAAGAATAGTGCGAGCTGACTCATAAGCTCGACTTGGGTCGTTATCCTTTTCACTGAAACGACGCTGATAGACGGACCCTTCGGAGGATGATTTTACAGCGGGCTCTTTTTGATAACGCGGAGCCGTTCCTCCCCAACTAACACGGTAAAGCATAGAGCGATCACACAACTGCAAAATAGGAAGCTCTCTTTGAGCCACCTGATATTGCCTAATCAAAGATTCAGCATGACGCAACGCCATAACGGACTCACTTGAATTAGAGGAAGTTGCTAAATTCAGTAATTTAACAACTTTCTGTATGGCCTTCTTCCTTTTGCTGATGCTCATAAAACATACTTTCCAAGTTGGCTATTTTTTACTCAGTATAGAATACAAAATCAGGGCATTTTCTCAATAGTAAAGTTCAGCCCCATCATCACTAGGCAATGTCAAATCATCACTAAGCAATGAATGAACCTTTTGCAAAATTCCAGCCAACTCTTCCTTTGAATACGCAACAGCATCAAACTTACCCCAAACTGGGCTAGGCCAGCATGAATCAGTCTTATAACGAACAATATGATGTACGTGCAATTGCGGCACCTGATTGCCCAAAGCGGCAACATTTAGCTTGTCCGCAGAAAAGGCATCATGCAAGGTCTCCGCTAACAAACAGCTCTCCACCATTAATTGCTGACGGTCTTCTTCTACCAATTGATATATTTCACCGATATCATTTCTTTGAGGTACAAGTATAAACCAAGGAAATTGTGCATCATTCATAAGACGCAACTGACACAATGAGAAGTGCCCAACAAGAATAGAATCACGACCTAACACTGGATTTAACTCAAACATCTTTACATCTTCCTATTTACAAAAATGGCTTTCGAAAGCACTATAGCACCCTATTTTTAAAACTCTCAGAGACTTGGAGCCCGCATGACTGATATGCAATGTGCCATAAATGCACAAGCAAAATTAGCCGAATGTCCTCGTTGGGACGAGCGCACTCAGACGCTCTATTTTGTCGATATTGATTCTTTCATACTATACGCTTACGACACAAAATCAAAAGAACTAGAAAAACGTGAATTTGATGAAGAAATCGGCTGTTTTTCCCTAGCAGAAAATGGCGGATTCATTGCCGCTTTCCGCACAGGCGTTTATACATTCGAACACTTCACTGCCGACTTAACACCCTACTGGCTTGCCACTTACGATCAAAAAACAACACGTTTTAATGATGGACGCTGTGACGCCAAAGGTCGTTTCCTCGCTGGTACTATGTATTCACCGAAAGATGCCTTTAATGGTGCTTTACACCAGTTCTCACAAGGTAAAGAAAACCTGATAGATCAAGCAGCTTGGACGTCAAACGGTTTGGCCTTTTCTCCAGATAACACCATTATGTATTACTCAGATACACCCAACCATGTGGTTTATCAGTTCGACTATGACTTAGAGACAGGCTCAGCAACCAATAAACGCGTTTTTGTTCAATTTCCACACGGAAACGGCCGCCCAGACGGCGCAGCAGTTGATTGTGAAGGCAATTACTGGTCTGCCCTTTACCAGGGACAACGCGTAGTCAAAATTAGCCCTCAAGGTGAAATTCTAGAAGAATATCCCGTTCCTGCAACTTACCCAACTATGGTTGCGTTTGGCGGGCCGGAAATGAAAACATTATTTGTGACCACTTGCCGTGGCGCACAAACAGAAGAAGAGCTAAAGCAATTCCCCCAAGCAGGCGGAATCTTCGCTCTTGAAACAAACACAAAAGGCCAAATAGAGCCTCGTTTTGCAGGCTAAACGCTTTTTTGTAATTTATAAATCTTACAATTAAACTTTAATCACCTAACTTTAAAGTACCGATACTATTATGCGCGCAAGCAACTATTTATTTTCTACCCTACGTGATGCACCAACAGATGCCGTTGTCACCAGCCACCAACTAATGGTTCGTGCCGGTATGATCCGCCAAATCTCTAAAGGTCTATACACTTGGCTACCAACAGGATTAAAAGTTTTTCGCAAAGTCGAGAGCATTGTTCGTGATGAAATGGAAAAGGCAGGATCTCTTGAAGTAATGATGCCGGGCGTACAACCCGCAGAATTATGGCAAGAAACCGGACGTTGGCAGAAATATGGGCCAGAATTACTTCGCATGCAAGATCGCCACGGTCGCGATTATTGTCTTGGTCCGACCCATGAAGAAGTTATTACCGAACTTGCGCGCAACGAATTAACTAGTTACAAACAGCTACCGATGAATTTCTTTCAAATTCAAACCAAGTTTCGTGACGAAGTACGCCCTCGCTTTGGTGTGATGCGTTCTCGCGAATTTTGCATGAAAGACGCTTACTCATTTCATGTTGGCGCAGAGTCATTACAAGAAACTTATGACGTAATGCATAAAGCATACTGCAATGTATTCGACCGTATCGGCCTTGATTATCGCCCGGTTCGTGCAGATACTGGCAGTATTGGCGGCGCTTTCTCACATGAATTCCACGTTTTAGCAGATTCAGGTGAAGATGACATTGCGTTCAGTGATTCGTCAGATTTTGCGGCAAATATTGAGCTTGCAGAAGCTATTTGTTTAAAAGAAAAAGCCGATGCACCAACCCAAGAACTCGTTGAAGTATTTACGCCTGATTGCAAAACTATCGCGAAAGTAGCGGAGTTCTTGAAACTAGATGTGACAAGCACGGTAAAAACCATGCTTGTGAAAGCCATAGATGAAAATGAGCAGCCAAGCATTGTTGCTCTCGTCCTACGTGGTGACCACAACATCAATGAAATCAAAGTAGAAAAACTAGCAGGTATCGTTACGCCATTTGAATTCGCCGACGAAGCCGATATCGTAGCTAAAACAGGCTGCGCTCCAGGCTCCATTGGTCCACAAGGTTTAGTCGAAAAAGGCATTCGTGTTATCGCTGATCGCTCAGCGGCTGTTATGTCTGACTTCTGCGCTGGCGCCAACAAAGATGACTACCACGTTACCGGTCTAAATTGGGAGCGCGACTGCGCGGCATTCGAAGTTGCCGACATCCGCAATGTTGTTGAAGGCGATCCATCTCCTGACGGACAAGGCACTATCGTTATTAAGCGTGGTATCGAAGTGGGCCACATTTTCCAGCTTGGTCAACAATATGCCGAAGCGCTTAAAGCAACCGTTCTAGATGAAAATGGTAAAGCGCAAGTCATGCACATGGGCTGTTATGGTATTGGTGTTTCTCGTATTGTCGCTGCTGCAATCGAACAAAACTTCGATGAACAAGGCATTTTATGGCCGGAAAGCATCGCGCCATTCGATATTGCTATTGTTGCGATGAACTACGACAAATCCGAAGCGGTACGTACAGAATGCGATCGCCTATATACAGAACTAAAAGCTAAAGGCTTGGACGTATTGCTAGACGACCGCAAAGAACGCCCAGGGGTTAAATTTGCAGATTGCGAACTTCTAGGTATTCCGCATCGTTTAGTTGTGGGTGATAAAGGCCTAGAAAAGGGCACACTAGAATATAAATATCGCAAAGCAGGTGAAAACGAAGACATCGCTATCGCTGATGCAGTCGAGTTTATTCTAAGCAAAAAGTAAAATCGTCAAGCCTAACGGAAGCTACCACTTCCGTTAGGCTTTTTCATGCGAACAACGACCAGGAAAGTAGACATGACAACTATTTACCACAACCCTCGCTGCTCAAAATCTCGCCAAACCTTACAGCTTTTAGAAGAGCACAACATCCAGCCTGATATTCGCTTATATTTGCAAGACAATCCTAGCATCGAAGAAATAAAAACATTGCTTGCACAGCTATCCGTAACACCACTGGAACTCATGCGCACAAAAGAAGCCACCTACAAAGAACTTGGTTTAAACAAAGATTCTACAGATGAAGAGCGCTTGCAAGCCATGCATGCAAACCCAAGCCTAATTGAGCGCCCTATCGTCATACACAACAATAAAGCAAAGATTGGTCGCCCGCCGGAAGATGTCTTAGCCTTATTCAAATGAATGAGAGCCACAAAACAGGAAGCACTGAATGACTCAATCAGCTTACGTATTAGTTTTGTTTTATAGTCGCCACGGCTCAGTTTCAACGATGGCGAAGCATATAGCCCGTGGCATCAACAAAGTGAGCGGCATGGAGGCAAAAATTCGCCAAGTGCCAGAAGTGTCCGACACAACAAAAGTCGCCGCACCTGCATTACCGGATGATGGCGCCCCTTATTGCACCCTAGAAGAGTTGGCAGACTGCTCAGGGCTTGCTATAGGCTCACCATCCTATTTTGGTAGCATGGCTGCGCCTCTAAAGCACTTCATCGATCAAACATCCACACTCTGGTTGACTGGTCAACTGATCGACAAACCCGCTTGTGGTTTCACCAGCGCTAGCACCATGCATGGTGGCCAAGAACAGTGCATCTATAGCATGATGACACCATTAATTCATCACGGCATGGTCTGGCTTGGATTGCCGTATAAAAATAAAGAACTCATCAGCACACAGGCTGGCGGAACACCTTATGGTGCAAGCCACCTAGCGGACAACACGCATGAGACCGCACTAACAGATGACGAAAGAGCCCTATGCGAAGCACAGGGTAAACGCCTTGCCGAAATGGCCCTAAAGCTAAAAAAATAAGCTTTACCAAGCATCACTCAAAACAAACCAGACAAAACCAAAAAGCCGCAACATAAACATTATGCTGCGGCTTTTTATCAACTTTCTATTGACCGCTGCCCTGTAATTATCAAAGCGCTGCCAACCTCAATCTGAGATTAATGCCTCGGCAACTCAACGTCTTTAAACAGCGCCTCAACATCTTGTCGATTACCCGCCTCCATTGCAGCCATAACAACATCTTTGGTTAAATGAGGCGCAAAAGATTCAATAAATTTATACATATAGCCACGAATAAATGTATTACTGCGAATACCGATTTTTGTACAGCTATCCGCAAACAAGTGCGATGCATCAAGGGCAACCAAATCGGCATCCTGCATTTCATCATGCGCCATTGAAGCAACAATACCAACACCGAGCCCCAATCGAACGTAAGTCTTAATGACATCAGAATCAGCCGCAGTGAAAACAACATTTGGCTGCAATTCAGCATCTTGAAATGCCTGATCCAATTGAGATCGACCTGTAAAGCCAAACACATAAGTGACTATAGGGTATTCAGCCAATGCTTGCAGAGTGAGTTTTTTCACTTGTGCCAATGGATGGTCTTTTGGCACAACCACTGAGCGGTTCCACGTATAACAAGGCAACATCACCAAATTACCAAACAACTCCAACGCTTCTGTGGCAATAGCAAAATCCACCACACCGTCGTTTGCCATTTCCGCAATTTGCATGGGTGTTCCTTGATGCATATGCAAACTCACTTCAGGATAACCCTCAATAAATTGATTAATCACTTTAGGCAAAGCATATCGAGCTTGTGTATGCGTCGTTGCTATATCCAGCGACCCCTTACGCTCATCACTAAACTCCTTCGCCACACGCTTAATATTTTGCGTCTGGCTCAGCACTTCACCTGCTAAAGCAATGATTTTCTCACCCGCAGGCGTCACATGTGTTAAATGCTTCCCACTTCTCGCGAAAACCTCAACACCAAGCTCATCTTCCAAAAGACGAATCTGCTTACTAACGCCTGGTTGTGACGTATACAAACTTTGTGCAGTGGCCGACACGTTTAAGTCATGACGTGCCACTTCCCATATATACCTAAGCTGCTGTAATTTCATCGTCGGCCTTATTCGAAAAAGAGTTAAAAACATAATAAAATATTACTTTATAGAATAGTAAAAAACCTCTAGTGTTGCCAGCTTAAATAACTTCAATATGGCTTTCTGATGGATTTTCTTTGGTACATTTGTGCTGGTGCAGCGGTTGGTTTGGCCGTGGGCATCACAGGCGTTGGTGGTGGCTCATTAATGACTCCACTTTTATTAATGTTTGGCTTCCCTCCTCACATCGCTATCGGCACTGACCTTATGTACGCTGGCATTGCAAAAAGTACCGGCGTTGTTATGCATGCTAAACGTGGCAATGTAAATTGGAAAATAGTTTTCGCCATGGCTGCAGGTAGCATTCCCGCGTCTCTTATAACCGTTTGGGCATTGTCACAATTTGAAAAGCCCGATCATTATCAAGAAATCTTAACCAGCACATTAGGCATAATGCTTGTTCTCACCGCTATAGTTATACTATTCAGAGCGAAATTGACCAAGGCAATAAGCTTCGATATATCCGAAAATCAAAGCACTAGAATTATTTTTTTATGTGGATTTATTTTAGGAACATTAGTTACCCTTACTTCCGTCGGCGCTGGCGCATTAGGAACGGCCATCATGATGATATTATTTCCAGCCATGAGAGCAAAAAACATTGTAGGTACGGATCTGGCTCATGCCGTCCCCCTTACGCTCGTTGCAGGCACAGGGCACATCTTCTTAGGCAACGTTGACTATTCATTACTCGCCGCCCTATTGATTGGCTCGATCCCAACAATCTATGTTGGTACTCGCATCGCAACCCATGTACCCAATCATGTTTTACAACCGATACTAGCAACCGCTTTACTCTCATTCGGCGTGAAGTATCTTTTCTTCTAAAAAATCGAAAAATCACAGTTAAGCGGTTCATTCAAAGAGAAAAACACGATATTGTAAACAGCTATAACTAAAAGCAAAAAAGCAGGAAACCCCGCAATGAGTAACAAACGTCTTGAAGACTTAAATATTGCCTCCTTTACCCCTCTGGTAACGCCGAGTCAATTAAAGAAAGAGCTGCCAGTTAGCGAAAATGTTAGCAGCCATATAGCGGAGTCCCGCGATATTATAAAAAACATCATGGATGGCAAAGATCACCGCCTAGCTATCGTAATTGGGCCATGCTCAATACATGATCCAAAAGCCGCATTAGATTATGCAACACGCCTAAAAGCGCTTGCTGAAAAATTAGATGACACCTTATATATCATTATGCGCGCATACTTTGAAAAACCACGCACAACCGTGGGCTGGAAAGGCCTTATTAACGACCCAAATCTAGATGGCTCTTTTGATATAAATAAAGGCCTGCGTATAGGCAGAAAACTTCTGATTGATCTTGCTGAGCTAGGCCTACCACTAGCAACCGAAGCACTGGACCCGATTTCACCGCAGTATATCCAAGACTTGATTAGCTGGTCAGCTATTGGTGCACGCACAACCGAGTCACAAACACACCGTGAAATGGCATCAGGCCTATCTGGACCAGTTGGCTTTAAAAATGGTACAGACGGCGGGTTAACGGTTGCTATCAACGCCATGCAATCTGTCTCTCATCCACATTCTTTCTTAGGAATTAATGAAGAAGGTCAGGTTACCGTTGTAAACACCAAAGGCAACGATTATGGTCATGTCGTTCTACGTGGCGGTGGTGGAAAACCAAACTACGAAGCGGAATTTGTTGCCGAAGCTGAACAAGAGCTAACAAAAGCCAAGCTTAAAATGAACATCATGGTAGATACCTCCCATGAAAACTCCAGCAAGAAACCTGAACGCCAAATTACCGTTTCTGAAAATGCGACTCAACAAATCCTTGATGGCAACCAATCTATTATGGGTCTGATGATTGAAAGCAATATTGGCTGGGGCAACCAAAAAGTACCCGCCAACTTAAGTGATCTAGAATACGGCGTATCTATTACGGATGCTTGTATTGACTGGGAAACGACAGAAAAAGCGTTGACAGAAATGGCCAACAGCTTGCGTGCCGTACTTCCAAAACGCCAGCGTGTATAAATAGTTCTTTATTAAACAAGAAACTATATAAAAAAAGGGGGAGTCGCAATTTAGCGACTCCCCCTTTTTTCATACAAAAACTTCTTACAAGACAAACCTACATAAAAGCGTTGTCTGTCACAGTATGATCTGTTGAATCTTTCACACCAGTAAGCGCAGGAACTTTTTCAATCAACGTTTTTTCCACACCTTCTTTAAGAGTCAAATCAACAGCGCTACAGCCTTGGCAACCACCGCCAAACTTCAGCACAGCAATTTGCCCATCAATTACTTCAAGCAAGCTAACTTCACCACCATGAGCGGCTAAGCCAGGGTTGATGTCAGAATACAAAACATAATTGATTTGATCTTCAATTGAACTATCAGCCGTGACTTTCGGCATTTTTGCATTAGGCGCTTTAATGGTCAGCTGGCCGCCCATTTTTTCGGTAGCGTAATCAACAAAAGCCTCATCTAAAAAGTTTACTGACATTTTTTCAATGTAAACTTTTAATTTTGGGAGATTCAAAATCTCATCTGTCTCATTTACCTCGTCTGGACGACAATAAGCAAGACAAGTTTCAGCATAGGGCGTACCTGGCTGCTGGATAAAAATTCGCACAGCAATACCTTCTACACCTTGTTTTTCTAGCAAAGAAGAAAGATATTCTTGGGCACCATCAGTAATTGTAATATTCATAATAACCCTTTCAAAATCTACACAACGATTAATGGTGTTTATATTACAGCAGATGACGAACAAAGCCAAAGACCAAGTAAAAAAGTAGGGTATTTTTCCTCTTTCTTTTTGCTGCTTTTAAGATTAAATAAATTCCGAATAAGCCTTATTATGAAAACCACTAAAGATATAGGTAAATATTCATTTTTAGAATAAAGGATATTTGCTAACATGGCTCAACTAAAATTTCTTAACCACGGTTCATTTCACTATGTATCAATATGACGCCATTGACCAACAGCTTGTTGAAGAGCGTGTAGCACAATTTCGCGATCAAACACGCCGCTATTTAAATCAAGAATTGAGCGAACAAGAATTTCTACCATTGCGCCTCCAAAACGGCCTTTACGTACAACGCTACGCACCAATGTTGCGAATTGCGATCCCATACGGAATGCTTTCTAGCGCTCAATTGCGCAAACTGGCCGACATCAGCTGCCGTTATGACAGATCATACGGACACTTCAGCACTCGCCAGAATCTACAATTGAATTGGCCTAAAATAGAAGATGTGCCAGATATTTTGGCAGAACTCGCGGAAGTTCAAATGCACGCGGTTCAAACAAGCGGCAATTGTATTCGCAATACGACAACCGACCAGTACGCTGGCGTTATATCAGACGAGACAGTCGATCCGCGCCCATACTGTGAACTGATTCGCCAATGGTCCACTTTCCATCCTGAGTTTGCATTCTTGCCACGCAAATTTAAGATTGCGGTTAATGCCACCGAGTCTTCTGACCGTGCTGCGACCCAAGTACACGATATTGGCTTGCACATCAAAAAGAACGAAGCTGGCGAAATTGGTTTTAAAGTCATTGTTGGTGGTGGTCTAGGCCGTACCCCAATGGTGGGCGTAACCATTAGCGAATTCATTCCACGAGTAGACCTACTTACCTACTTAGATGCGATTATTCGCGTGTACAACCAGCAAGGTCGTCGCGACAATAAATACAAAGCTCGAATTAAAATACTGGTTAAAGCACTGGGTATAGAAGAGTTTCGTAGCCGAGTTGACGCGGAATGGGCTCACTTGAAAGGCAAAGAAAGCACAGTTCCAATGAGTGAATTCGAACGTTTACAAGGCTTCTTTAGCGAACCTAATTATGACGCGTTAGAAAACAACCCAGCGAACTTAACTAGCAAGCTAGCTGAAAGTGCAGGATTTGCTCGCTGGTTTGAACGTAACACGTTCGAGCACAAAAAAGCGGGCTACCGCATTGTAACGCTAACACTTAAAAAAGCCGGTCAAGCACCTGGCGACGCTACTGCTGAACAAATGCATAAAGCCGCTGACCTAGCCGACCAATTTAGTTTTGGCGAATTACGTGTAAGCCACGAACAAAATCTAGTACTTGCTGATGTTCGTCAAGAGGAACTAGTTAATTTATGGGAAGCTGCAAAAGAAGCGGGCTTTGCCACACCAACTCTTGGCTTATTGACTGACATGATTTGCTGCCCTGGTGGAGATTTCTGTGCGTTAGCTAACGCAAAATCCATTCCGATTGCCGCACAAATTCAAGAAACATTTAATGATCTTGACTACCTCTATGACCTTGGAAATATTGATTTAAATATTTCAGGCTGCATGAACGCGTGCGGTCATCACCATGTTGGTAATATCGGTATTCTAGGTGTAGACAAAAAAGGAGAAGAGTTCTATCAAATCTCTATCGGTGGCGCCTCAGGCCACGATGCGAGCATTGGTAAGATTCTCGGCCCATCATTTGCTCAAGAAGAAATCAGCAGCGTTATTCAAAAGCTGATGGATGTTTATGTTGCGAATCGTACAGAAGAAGAACGTTTTATAGACACTTACCGCCGCGTTGGCATCACACCATTTAAAGAGGCCGCTTATGCCAAAGCTAATTAAAAACGGCGAAATAGTCGACAATACTTATAACTGGCTACAAGATGCTGAACAAACCGTTACGCAAGACAGTATTGTGGCAGCCCAAAAATGGTTATCCGAAAAAGAGACCATTGGCAATGTTGCTGGTATTTGGCTTGAAGCTGGTGATGGCGTTGAGTTCCTGCAAGATGTGGACTTAAGTCAGTTTGATGTTATTGGTGTGCATTTTCCAGCATTCACTGATGGCAGAGGTTTTTCCTACGCTCGCCTATTAAGAGAAAGATTAAATTACCAAGGCGAAATACGAGCACTTGGTCACTTTATTCCAGACCAATTAGGCTATCTTTTGCGCGTTGGATTCAACAGTTTCCAATTCGGTGAGGAAGTCGATCTAGAAAAAGCGCTAGACTTACACAAGCCTTTCTCAATCGCTTACCAAGGTGACGTAGCAGACCCTAGACCTCTATTCTTGCGTCGCTAAACAAAACATTTTCAATAAACTAACAAGAAAAGGCCATTACGATGGCCTTTTCTATTGCGTATTGGACGTCTCATGATTATCGTACTAAACAGATAAAGTGATTGATTGTTAAAGGAACTAAACGTGTCTAAAAAACGCATTACAGGCCTAATTGTTGGCGCACTACTTTCTGCCACTGCGCATTCTGCGACAGTGTACATTTCTGACATCCAATTTGTCGCCATTCGAGAAGGACTCGATAACAGCACTAGAGCAGTAGAAAGAGGCTTAAAAAGCGGAACTCCACTTGAAGTGATTGATCAAAATGATGGCTATACCAAGGTTCGTACTCCTAGCGGTAACGAAGGCTGGGTTGCAGATTATTTTCTCAGTGAAGACATGGTAACAAGAGATCAGTTAGAGGTATTGCAAACTCGCCTTAGTAGAAATACAGAGAGCAGAACAGAACTTGCAAACACCTTAAAAATTAGCCAACAAAAAATCCAAGAATTAAACGGAACAAACTCCAATCTTCAAGATGAAAATGATTCACTAAAGCAGCAACTTCAAGATGCGGCTGAGTTATCAGAAAAAGCACAAGCAATCGTGTCTCAAAATGAAGATGTCAGCTATCAGATAGCAACCCTTAAAAAACAAGCAAGCACAGCTATCGCGCAAGCAGAAAAACTTCAAGACACCACAGAGCAAAAATGGTTTATGATCGGAGGAGCAACCCTTTTAGGTGGCTTACTACTTGGCATACTACTACCCATGTTACGACGCAAAAAAAGCGGCACAGGTTCTTGGTCTTAAGCAGAGGGCTTCGATTTACATGAGTTTGTAAATGTATAAGGGATAATTAATGGAAGCATCGATAGTACACTCCTTCTTTCTAATATTTGCAGGAGCCGCAGTCGTTGCTTCCATTGCGTTATACACTAAGCAACCAATGATTATCGCCTATATTGCCCTTGGTGTATTATTTGGCCCTTCCGCTCTATCTCTAATCAATGAACCCAAACTGATGGATGAGATGAGTCACATAGGCATCATCTTCTTACTTTTCTTGCTTGGCTTGGACATGCAGCCAAGCCATTTAATAAACATGCTCAAAAAAGCCTCTTGGATTGCCCTACTCAGCTCTGCTGTATTTGCAGCACTAGGTTATGGCGTTGCCATATTATGCGGCTATAGCAGCATTGAAAGTTTAATCATCGGTATTGCTATGATGTTTTCAAGCACGATCGTTTGTATTAAATTACTTCCAACTACGGTATTGCATCACAAGCACACAGGTGAACTTGTGGTTGGCTTGCTTCTATTACAAGATATGATTGCAATCGGCGTGTTACTGGTTTTGTATAGCATGTCTGGGACTGAAGATAATGGCGCCATGCAATACCTAAAACCGCTAGTCGGCCTGCCTCTTTTGGTCGCTGGGGCCTTTTTATTCGTAAAATATATTCTATTAAAACTCATCACTCGATTTGATCGCTTCCATGAATACATTTTCCTAGTATCGATAGGTTGGTGCCTATCGATGGCGGTGCTTGCTGAGACTGCAGGTCTATCTGCTGAAATGGGTGCTTTTATAGCCGGCGTTGCATTAGCAACTAGCCCCATCTCCCAATACATAGCAACCCACCTAAAACCTCTGCGAGATTTTTTCTTAATTCTATTTTTCTTTACTATTGGCGCCAGCTTTAATCTTGACCTACTTGGCATCGTAATTATTCCCGCTTTACTTCTGGCCATCAGCTCAATGCTCATCAAACCCGTTGTTTTTCGCTACTTACTGAAAGGCATAAAAGAAGACGCGAGCACATCTTGGGAAGTTGGCTTTCGCTTGGGCCAAGTAAGTGAATTTTCGCTCTTGATTGCTTATCTAGCTGCCAACATAGGCCTAATTGGCGAAGAAGCTTCCCATGTAATACAGGCAACGGCTATCTTGAGCTTTGCGTTATCCACTTATATTGTCATTTTGAACTTCCCAAACCCTATTGCTATTTCAGATAAATTGCGTCGAGACTAGAAGAATTTGACTGTTTTTACAGGCTAACAAAAGAACTTCTACTACATTTATAAAATGCTTTTATCTTGCCTCTTTCTTTAAGTGTATAAAATATAATAGAATAGCGCGAAATACCTGACTACAAATGCAAAAAGTCTTGTATACTAACGCGCAAATTTCGTCCTCACTTATTTAGAGTAATGTAATGGCTGACTTATCAAAATACAGAAACATCGGTATTTTTGCTCACGTTGACGCGGGCAAAACTACTACTACAGAACGTATTCTTAAACTTACCGGTATGATCCACAAGCTTGGTGAAGTTCACGAAGGTGAATCTACAACAGACTTCATGGAACAGGAAGCTGAGCGCGGTATTACTATCCAGTCTGCGGCTGTAACTTGTTTCTGGAAAGATCACCGTTTTAACGTTATCGACACACCTGGACACGTTGACTTCACAGTAGAAGTATATCGTTCTCTTAAAGTTCTTGACGGTGGCATTGGTGTATTCTGTGGTTCTGGTGGTGTTGAACCACAATCAGAAACTAACTGGCGTTATGCGAACGAATCTGAAGTTGCACGTTTGATCTTCGTAAACAAGCTAGACCGTCTAGGTGCAAGCTTCTACCGTGTAACTGAACAAGTTAAAAAAGTACTAGGCGCGACTCCATTAATCATGGTTCTACCTATCGGTACTGAAGACGAGTTCTCTGGTGTTGTAGATCTTCTTACTCGTAAAGCTTACGTTTGGGATGATACTGGTTTACCTGAAAACTACAGCATTGAAGATGTTCCTGCTGACATGGTTGATCAAGTTGAAGAATACCGTGAAAAACTAATCGAAACAGCAGTTGAACAAGATGACGACCTAATGATGGCGTACATGGACGGCGAAGAGCCATCTATTGACGACCTAAAAACTTGTATCCGTAAAGGTACTCGTGATCTTGCGTTCTTCCCAACATACTGTGGTTCTGCTTTTAAAAACAAAGGCATGCAGCTTCTTCTTGATGCTGTTGTTGATTACCTACCAAGCCCAACTGACGTAATCCCTCAGGATCTTACAGATGAAGAAGGTAATCCAAATGGCGAGAAAGCAATCGTTGATGCTAAAGAGCCATTAAAAGCACTTGCATTTAAAATCATGGATGACCGTTTCGGCGCTCTTACTTTCGTACGTATCTACTCTGGCGTACTAAACAAAGGCGACACTATCCTTAACAGCTTCACGGGCAAAACTGAACGTGTAGGCCGCATGGTAGAAATGCAAGCTGACGACCGTAAAGAAATCAGCACAGCGCAAGCAGGTGATATCCTAGCAATCGTTGGTATGAAAAACGTACAAACTGGTCACACTCTTTGTGATCCTAAGCACCCTTGTACTCTTGAAGCAATGGTTTTCCCTGAGCCAGTTATCTCTATCTCTGTTACACCAAAAGATAAAGGTGGTAACGAGAAAATGGGTATCGCTATTGGTAAAATGGTTGCAGAAGATCCAACTTTCCGCGTTGAAACTGACGTAGACTCTGGTGAAACTATCCTTAAAGGTATGGGTGAGCTTCACCTAGACATCAAAGTTGATATCTTGAAGCGTACTTACGGTGTAGATCTGATTGTTGGTCAACCACAGGTTGCTTACCGTGAAACGATCACTAAGCCTGTTGAAGACACTTACACGCACAAGAAACAATCTGGTGGTTCTGGTCAGTTCGGTAAAATCGACTACCGCATCAAACCAGGTGAAGTGGGCTCTGGCTTCAAATTCTCCTCTTCTGTTGTGGGTGGTAACGTACCAAAAGAGTTCTTCCCAGCTGTAGAAAAAGGCTTCAAGTCTATGATGGAGCAAGGCGTTCTAGCTGGCTTCCCAGTACTAGACGTTGAAATTGAATTGTTCGACGGTGGGTTCCACGCAGTTGACTCTTCTGCAATTGCCTTCGAAATCGCTGCTAAAGGCGCTTTCCGTCAGTCAATTCCAAAAGCTGGTCCACAATTGATCGAACCAATCATGAAAGTTGACGTGTTCACTCCAGATGACCACGTTGGTGATGTTATCGGTGACTTGAACCGTCGTCGCGGCATGATCAAAGACCAAGAGAAAGGTTTGACTGGTGTTCGCATCAAAGCAGACGTTCCTCTATCTGAAATGTTTGGTTACATCAGTACTCTACGTACAATGACTTCTGGTCGTGGTCAGTTCTCTATGGAGTTCTCTCACTACCTACCATGTCCTTCTAACGTAGCTGAAACTGTTATCGCTGCCGTTAAAGACAAGCGTGAAAGAGAAAAGAACTAATTCATAGTTTTTTCTAATCTCTAAAAAAACCCGATACACAATGTGTATCGGGTTTTTTATTGGCCAAAATAAAGCCCACAACTTTTCCTAAAACCTAGACCTAAAGAAATAAAAAAAGCGCCTAAGCGCTTTTTTAGTACCAAACCACGTTTATTAGTGCAATTAGAACGGCACTGGATACTCTTTGAATACTGCCATGGTATCTTTCAACGCCTCTTCAGACAGCGTCATATAAAATGCCGCCATATCTTCTTTAAGCTGTTCAAGAGACGTTGCACCAATAATAGTTGAGCTAACACCGTCCACTTGATCACACCACGCTAACGCAAGCTGAGCCGGTGTAAAGCCATACTTCTTGGCAACTTCCATATAAGCAGCAACAGCTTTTTCAACCAAAGGCGTATCGCGGAAAATACCGTTACGCTGAGAATAAGTCCAACGACTCCCTTCGGGGCGAGCACCACCGAGATATTTTCCCGTTAAAGCACCCGCTGCCAAAGGCGACCATGGTAAGTACGCAACATCTTCATGCACGCAATTCTCAACCAAATATGGCCAATCTTTTGTATGCAGCAAACTAAATTCGTTTTGAATAGAAGCAACGCGCGGTAAACCATGCTTTTCACTAAGGCGAATAAACTCATTAATTCCCCAGGTCGTATCATCCGACAAACCAAAGTGACGAATCTTACCCGCTTTAATGCAAGCATCTAAGCCCTTAAGAATATCTAAAATCTGAGCAGACTGATCATCACGGTCAACATTCGTAAAACTAATAACACCTGGGAAATGCTTCGCAAAGTGAGGTGTTGAACGGTTAGGCCAATGAAGCTGGTAAAGGTCAATATAATCGGTTTGCAAACGCTTCAGAGAAGCATCAACCGCCTCAATCACGGTTTTACCTGAAATATTACTACCATCACGCACATATTTTAGACCTGGACCTGCAATTTTAGTCGCAAGAACAAATTCTTTACGTCGTTCTGGGTTACGAGAAAGCCAATCACCAATGATAGTCTCTGTTTTACCGTAAGACTCTGGTGTCGGTGGTACAGAATACATTTCTGCCGTATCAATGAAATTCACGCCATTTGCTAAAGCGTACTCAATTTGTACATCAGCATCGGCTTGATTGTTTTGAGTGCCCCAAGTCATAGTACCTAAACATACTCGCGAAACAGACAAACCAGTTCGCCCCAACTTACTATATTTCATTCAAAACTCTCCATATTTACTAACAAGATAATCACTAGACGATACATTAAAGCGGCAACCAAAGAACCAATATCGAGCGATATTAGATAAATACAATTCACCAAACCTAACTAGCCAAACAATGATTAGCCAGCAATAATTTCTCGACAAATGGAAACACGATTACGACCCGTGTTCTTAGCCTGATACATAGCCATATCGGCCCTATTTAACAACTCATCAAATTTTTCAGTGCGGTCTAGAGAAGCCAAACCGACACTAACAGTTGCACAGTACAAAGTATTTTCTACACATTGGATAGGCTCTTTCTCGACGTACTTCCGTAACTTCTCAGCCACAGCGTGCGCTTCTATTTTATCGATCATAGGAAGGATAACCACAAACTCTTCACCTCCTATACGACCGATATGCCCGACATTCTTAACCCTCAATATATCGCTACAGACATTTACAATCGCCTTGATCACCCTGTCGCCTACTTCATGACCATATTGATCATTTACTTGCTTAAAATGATCAATATCAATCAACAACACACTAAAAGGCTGCCCTTCATCAATACACTTTTGATACGCATTTTGCGCCATATCCAAAATAGCACGACGATTATAGGTACCAGTCAACTCATCGGTAGTAGCCAGATTTCTTAGTTCTTCTTCTAATTTTTTTTGCTCTTCAATTCGTTGTGTTAATCGCTGCATTTTGATTTCAGCTCTTTTTCGAAAACCCCAACCAAATAGGATCAACACAACGACTAGCACACCGCCACCAGTGGCGATAAACATGTAGTCCTTAGCGAAACTCCAGCCTTCTGATGAATCTAAATTTATCCAATAACGATATATATCCCGTTTCTGCTGCGCTGTAATACTGTCTAAGCTTTTTTGCATAATAGACAACAACGGAGCCCAATCATCCCTTACTGCGAAACGTAAATTCCATTCAAAGCCTGACTCACCCACTACCTTAAGGTTAGTAAGACCATTTTTTTCAATGTAGTAAATAGCAGCCGCGTTGGTTGCGACAATAGCATCCGCCGACCCATAAGATACCATCCGCAGCCCGACTTCTATATCCGAGACTGCTAACGTATTTAATTCTGGGAAATTTTCTAACAAATACTCATAGGATGCGTAATTTTTTATACCAATTACTTTCTTGCCTTTGAGTGCCTCCATTCCCTCTCCGGCAAACTCATTACGAACAATAATTATCTCCGGCAAGCGAATATAAGGTCGAGTAAACAGCATAAACTTACTACGTTCTACGGTTTTTTCAGCGGCTCCCCACATATCCACTCCTCGGGAGCGCCCTTCAGATACCACTTTATCCCAACTGGCAAGCTGTACAATTTCAAGCTTCAACCCCAAGTCAGATTGCTGATCGATTATTTTAATAAAATCAGCGGTAATACCTTGGTATTCATTATTCTCATCAAAAAACTCAACTGGAGGGTAATTTGGCGCGGGCGCAAAGCGAATAACAGGATGTTGATCCAACCAGAGCCGTTCCTCAGCCGTAAATATATCTTTGCCATACAAGATGTCAGCCGCGCCGAATAGAAGCAGATACAAACCACCAAAAAAGCTTCTAGTCAAAAATGCATTTCTCTTCATAACATCCCTATGCACAAAACATTTGCAGCCCAAGATTAAGATAGGAGCATTTAAAAAAACCATATTCTATAGTAATTCAATGACCTGACATTGACCATCCCAGAAAGACCAAACAAAATACAACGACCGACTTATAACAAATATATCAACAATCTAACTTATTCCTCCAACAAGTATTCATAGCGCTGATCCGTTAGAGTTTTCAAAAAAGCAACAATGGCATCCACTCTTCGATCTGGTAAAGCAGGACCTTTTTGCAGATTCTCCAAATCTATATTTTCTGACACCTCAGGTTCCGCCCAAGGCTTACCTGTTTCAGGATTCTCCGTACGACTAGGGTTATTGTATTTATCGTAAAAAAGCACCACGGTACGAAGATCAGTAAACACGCCGTTGTGCATATACGGTCCTGTCACAGCAACATTACGTAAAGAAGGCACTTTAAACTTGCCAGCTTGTTTCTCATCATCAATAGTTGGGTTGTCCAACAAGCCCAGATCCCTTCTTCCATTTTGATGCAAAACATCAGGATTAGCAGGAACACCAATATTACGGTATTCGTAATTCGTAAAGGTTTCTTGGTCGTTTAGCGGAGACGAACTTAACTGATGGCAAGCATTACAATTAGTAAATTGTTGTGAAAAGAACAAAGTTTTGCCCAACTCCTCTTGTGGCGTTAACGCTATCTCGCCACGCAGAGCTCGATCATATTTGGAATCAAATGGCATAAACATAGCCGTTTTCTCGAACGAGGCAATAGAGTCAGTAATAGCCGCATAACCCTTCATAGGATCATTTAAAACATCTTGTCCATATATTGAATTAAACAAGCTTTCATAACGCTCGTTTTCTCTAACTCGATTCACAACTGCCGCACCGCTAGGCAAAGCCATTTCCAAAGGATTTAAGAATGGCCCTTCTGCCTGTTGGGCTAACCCCGATGCACGGCCATCCAAAAACTGACCACCGCGATACTCGCCATTAGACATACGATGAAATGCGGGTGAGAATGCCGCGTAGGCGGCTGTCGGCGTATTGCGACTTCCCATAGATAAACGGTCACTGCCCAATGACACGGCGCCAAATAGCGCATCTCGCCTTTTATCAACAAAGCCGTTCGCTATATCATGGCAAGTACCACAAGACTGATTACGCTCTTTAGACAGGTTAGTATCAAAAAAAAGCTGTGCACCTAACATTGCCTTAGGGTCTGTCATCGCAATCGGAAGCTCAGCAGTGGAATGTGTAGGCTTAGCTTGAGAAACGACCTGTTTAGGTTCGCTACAGGCACAAAGCAGAACTGAAATAGCCACCAGACCAAGGGAAAAACGCAGCATCAACTTTACTCTTATGGAAAATGTTTAATCAAAAAAGAAGTGACATAAATAATACACCCACGAAAACTTGAGTAAAACAACACTGAGCAAACTGATTGAATTAAGCATAAAAAAACGCCAAACAAGAAAAATTTACGATCTTGTTTGGCGTTTAATCAATAACCAAAATTAGCAGCAGTTATCTTTACACTAATTTTGCTCTGGTAAAGTAACATTCAACTCCAACACAGAACAGTCATCCGTATTATCCAACTGTATCTGCACATCTTCGCTGCCAATATTCACATACTTACGAATCACATCAATAATTTCTTGCTGCATCTGCGGCAAATAATCAGGTTGATGGCGTTTACTACGCTCATGAGCAACAATAATCTGCAAACGATCCTTTGCTACAGAAGCTGAGCTAGGAGCACTTTTACTTTTAAAATAATCGAAAATTCCCACTCTAACCCCCTAACAAACGCTTGATAAAGCCTTTCTTCTGAATCTCTAAGAAGCGCAATGGACGCTCCTCACCCATCAAACGATCAACGGCATCCATGTAAGCCAAACCAGCCTCAGATTCCGTATCCAGAATCACGGGAGTACCTTGGTTCGATGCTTTCAACACCGCCTCAGACTCAGGAATTACCCCAAGCAGAGGAATCGCCAAGATATCCTCAACATCAGAGACACTTAACATCTCACCAGACGCAACACGTCCAGGGTGATAACGAGTTAAAAGAAGATGCTCCTCAATCGGCGCTTTACCTTCCTCAGCTCGCTTAGACTTACTTTGCAAGATCCCTAAAATACGATCAGAATCTCGTACCGAAGATACTTCAGGGTTAGTTACTACAATAGCCGCATCAGCAAAATAAAGGGCCATCTGAGCGCCCTTTTCAATACCGGCTGGTGAATCGCAAATAATATATTCAAACTCTTTCGCCAGCTCTTCAAGAACTTCTTGAACACCTTCAATCGTCAGCGCATCTTTGTCACGAGTTTGAGATGCTGGCAAAATGAATAACTCTTTTGTGCGCTTGTCTTTAATCAAAGCCTGAGACAAAGAAGCCTCTTTATTAATGACATTTACAAAATCATAAACCACGCGACGCTCACAACCCATAATCAAGTCTAGATTACGTAAGCCAACATCGAAATCAATAATAACCGTTTTATGACCTTTTAACGCAATACCAGTCCCAATAGCAGCACTGGATGTTGTCTTACCGACACCACCCTTGCCTGAGGTGACTACTATAATTTTTGCCAATGCTATATCCCCCGATAAACTCAAATTAAGCTTATCTAACAAATCAAATGAATAATAAATTTTAAAGCGGTACGATTTCTAAGCTATCGTCAACTAATAACACTTGCGCGCTGTCTTTCCAAACGATATTTTGCAGCGCATCACTCAACATAAAATTACCAGCAATGGAAACCAATTCCGCCTCCATGCTTTTACAAAAAATTCTAGCGTCTACATCACCTTTCACGCCAGCCAACGCACGCCCCCGCAAAGCACCATAGACATGAATATTGCCATCTGCTAATACCTCAGCACCAGCACTAACCTGATTGAGAATAATCAAGTCACCTTCAGAGTACACTTGCTGACCAGAACGAATTGGCTTGCTAATAACTTTGGTCGACTGAGGCACTAAGCGCTCTTCAACAACAGTCTTCACTACTACATCTGGGCTAGTATCATCCTTAATGACTGGAGATGCATTGATTGGTCTTGCTTTGCTGGCAGGTAATAAAGGAATGGTTACCGAAGCATTCCAGACAGGCAATTCTTCAGGATCACATCGCCAACCAATCACACCAAGCCCAAGGGCACTGACCGACTGAATCAGCTCTTCAAATTCTTCTAACCTGATACCACGCTTCATCTTCGAAATATCGATAATGATCGGCGCCTGATTAAAAAAATGCGGAACCTGATCAATCTTCTCTTTTAAATGAAACACAATGTCATCTAGTGAAAAAGTTTGAATTTCTAATAAAACCGTCGTAACAACGCTTCCTTTTAGCCGGAAGCCTGAGTCTGTCATGCAAACTTTCCTTTTTTAAAAACTTAAATGGCTCAAAACACTAAAAAGCCGCACTGAAATTTCACCATCAGCGTTAAAAATCTATTCTATCAAGCTGGATGATTAAAGAAAGACACCTCTACAATGTCTTTACATTCGCTCAATGGTTCCCGCTGGTCTCTTGTAGTGCTAAGAATAACGCAAAATGAACAATAATGAACGTAAGATTAAGCATTTGATTTAATTAATATTTTACAACTTACTTACATACTTGTTCCCATAAATCTGGGGAAAACTTTTGCACCATGAAAGCCCAGAAAATAACCCGACATTCACCTCACTCCTCCGGCGAATGCACAGCAAATTCAGAAGAAAGTCGACTAACACCCAAACCGCTTTGTTTAGTGAGCTTAATCTGAACCGGAATACGCTCTTTTAACGCACTAATATGACTGATGATACCAATGGTCTTACCGGAAGAATGCAAATTATCCAAAGCATCAAGAGCAGATTCCAATGTCTCGCTATCCAAGGTGCCAAAGCCTTCATCCAAGAACAAAGAATCAATACTGGTTTTATGGGAAACCAAATCAGACAATGCCAATGCCAATGCCAAACTCACTAAGAAAGATTCACCGCCAGACAGCGTCTTAGTATCTCGCGAGGCATTTGCTTGCCAAGTATCCACCACAAGCAAAGACAAAGCATCTTCGTTACGCATTAATTGATAACGACGATGCAAAATGTCCAAATGCTGATTAGCCAAATAGACCAAATGATCCAAGGTTAAACTTTGCGCAAAGCGGCGGAACTTGGCACCATCTGCCGAACCGATCAGATGATTCAAACGCTCCAAATGTATGAAAGCCTCTCGACGCGCCTCTAGTGCTTCCTTAGATTTCGCCACTTGCTCCCTGCGCTGTGTTTCTTCTTGAATCTGTTGACTAATAACGCCCCACTGGCGATGCAACGCTTGGCGCTCTGTATCGAGCTGAGTGTATTTTTCTTCTAGTGCCTCAAGTGAAATAGCGTCAAACTCCGCATTACTTGATTCCTTCCCTTCAAGAGCGACAAGTTCAGACTTTCTTTCAATATGCTGAGCTAAAGATTCTTGAGATTGATTAAATAATGTTTGTAGCTTAGAAACAGCCTCTTGAAGATGCTTAAGTGTTGCTTGGTGCTGAGCCATTTCTTCTGCGGATAAGCTTGCTTGCAGCCAAGCAGCTTCACCCTCAAAGCCTTTCTCTGTCAGTGATTGTTGCCAATGAGCAAGCGCAGCATCATATTCTTCTGCCAAAACTAGACGCGTCTTATTAAGTGCATCTAGCGACGCCTTGCTGGACGCCAAAGCTTGAGCAAGCTGCTGCCGCTCCGCTTCAACTTTTTCTAGCTCTTGATGAGCACGATCAGCTAAAGATTGCGCTTCTTGACGAAGCTCACCAACACTCTTATCACCTAGCAAGTTATACAGCTGTTTAGTAATGTCAGCTAAGCCCGCATCTAACTCATACACTTTGGCCTGCGCATCATCGCGTAGTTGCTGACTCTCTTTTAGCGTATTTTCTAAATTTTTACTTTCATAACTAAACTGCTCACGCTGCTGCAACAAAGCATCGTAACCGGCTTTGCTGTCGCGCCATTGCTTCATGGCCTCTTGTAACTGGGTCAACGCATCAACCAAAGACAAATCAAAATAGCTGTCTGGCACACCCGATTGCTGCATATCATGGCGTAAATTCGCAGTGATTTTTTCTTGCTCATCCTTCTTACTAACAAGATTTTTTTGATGAGTCTCTAAGGTTTGCCACAATAATTGACATTGATTCTGATCTTGCGAAACCTGCTGCTGTGTTGTTTGGTGCTGAACAACTAGGTTCTGCAACTCAGTCTCTAAAGCCAAACGAGACTGGTGCAAGGCTTCAAGTTTAGGTGCTATGTTTTGCAGCGCCAGCCAATCTTGCTCTACATGTTGAACCAGAGCAGAGACTTGTTCTTTATCAGACAGGTTAAAACCTTGATCCTGATTCAACGACGTCAGCCATTCTTTCAGATCATTTTCGGTTGCCAGTAAGCCATCGATCAATTGCTGACGTCGCGTTTGAGCAGATGTTAATTCACGCTGCATGGCTTCCAAGTCTGCCGCCAACTGCATACCCTGGCCTTTCAGACCGTCTAATTCTTTGCCTAATAGAAGAAACTCTTCTTGGCTACCAGAATCTGCTTGGTACAAAGCATTAGCAAGATTGTGCTCTGCTGAACCACACAACGGACAATCATCATGTTCACCTAACTCATTACGCAAATGGGTTAACGCCACAATATGACGCTCCGCCTCGGCAAGTTTTTCAATCGATTTTTGATGACGAAGCTTGTTTTTGTAGGTTTGCCTTTGTTGCTCTAGCTGGCTTTGCTGTTGCTGAATACGGCTTGCCATTGTATTCAGATTCTCGTCCAGCTCGGACAATTGCAACTGTTGATCTTGATATTGATGAAACTGTTTCCAGAGTGATTGCGCATTATACTGAGCACGTTCAGTTTGATGATAACCTTTCTGCCAATCGGCATATTCACGTTGCGATGATAACGCCATGTAATCATGAACCGTGCTCTGCAATGCTTGCTGACGCTCTTCTATGCTGGCTTGTTCATGCTCTAACTTAGCTTGATTGTTTCCATGAGCAGAGCGAGCAGCATCATAACTTTTTGTCCCCTGATCGATACTGATCTCAAGTTCAGCAATAGCGTGAGTATTTGCCTCTATGCTTTGTGCCTGATGCTGCCAACTGGCCAACTGGTTTTCAATTTTTTCTGGCGATGTCCAGCGGCTTAAAATGGCTTTGCTTTCGTCACAGGCTTTATCAATACCCGCCTGTTTTTCAGACACGTCTTTTAGTTGCGCCTGCTGATTATCGACTTTTTCTGTCGCTTGCTTAAGTCGAGCAAGGCTATCCTGATGCTGAGCCTTCACACTTTCTTGGCGGGACAAGATAGGCTGAATTTCATCATTGATTTTGTTATTCAAGGTTTCCAAATCAGCTCGCGCACGGGCTAACTTTTCTTTCGCTTGCTCAACGGAATCAGTCAATATCTGGCTTTGCTTAAGCTGTGCTTGATGCATTTCAGAGTATTGACTAACATCCGCCTGATTCTGATCCAAACGTGATTGTAAACCTTGCTGTTTGTCATAATCTGGCTGTAAAACCTGCGCTGTGAGAGCTTGTTCAAGCTGTCGTTGCTGAGGTGCAAAATCCGCTAGCGCTTGCGTCGCATCATCGAATTGTTGCTGATATTGAGCCACTTGCTCTTGCAGTTTCTTCTCAGTACGTCGCCACTCCAATACCGCTTGATGTTGCTTTAACGCGTCGGCATTGGCTTTTTCATTAGACTCAAAACTCGACTCGGTCAGCTTTAGCTCAGCAAAAGCGTCATCTGATAATAACTGAGTCTGCTCATTAAACTTCTCAAGCGACGCTATGGCTTGCTTCTCAAGCTTGTGTTTATCAAACACCCACTTCGACACGTCACCATAAATTTCTGTGCCGGTTAGCTCTTCTAATAACTCAGCCCTGTCATTGGCTGACGCATTCAAAAACGCCGAAAAGCCACCTTGAGCCAGCAACATAGACTTGGTAAAACGCGAAAAATCCAAACCAGTGATGTCGGCTATCTTATCGATTTTTTCATTTATCTTAGTGGTAATGATGGTGCCGTCACGTTCGCACAGCTCACAGGTCATCGGCTGCAACTTACCATCGCTCTGACCTCGAGCTCGTCGCTGCCCCCAGAAAGCGCGATAGCCTTTGCCTTTTATTTCAAACTCAACTTCAGCCAAACATTCCGACGTATGACGCGTCATCACATCGTTCTGACTTGGTGACACTTTCAGGCGCGGCGTTTCGTGATACAAAGCCAAACAAATCGCATCCAACAATGTCGACTTACCCGCGCCCGTCGGCCCAACAATGGCAAACACACCAGCGTCGTCAAATGGCGCTTTAGTAAAATCAATTTCCCATTCGCCCTTTAGGGAATTCAAATTCTTCAGGCGCAGTTTGCAAATTTTCATGATTGCTTCTCCTCGCCATCTTGCTGATGCTCTTCCAGCTCTACCAAGCAAGTATTAAAAAGCTTGGTCAGAGTTTTAGACTCATCTTCATCCAGTTCTAAATTGGATTTAAGACTCTGCTCGAATACATCACCAACCGTTAATTCCGACAAGGTTTTGCGCGCCTCAAAACCTTCGTTCTTTTTCTCTATCGCACTGCGACGCATCACTCGCAGTAACTCAATCGGTTTGCCTTCAATAACTTCCAGCAAGCGCTTATGCACATCACTTAAATACTCATCAGCAATCACAGTGACTTCCAACCAAAGGGTTTTGTCTTCTGCTAATTCCAAAGCCGTGATCTGTTTAATCACTTCTTTCAAGTTGCCCTTCAAACTCGCCATAGGCTGAAAATTCGGAATCGTTACCAACTGAACAGGGTCCACAGGCTCGGCAAACAAATCTTCAACAAAGGTATCTTCACCTAATAAATTGGTATCGACTATCACCACAGTTTTGTCACGCCCTAACTCATCAAAGCTCAACGGAATCGGTGAACCGCTGTAACGGAACCGACCACTTTTACTGATCGGTTGAGCACGATGAATATGCCCAAGGGCTAAATAATCAAACGCTGGGAACACCGACGTCGGTAAGGCCTCCAAAGTGCCCACATAAAGATCACGAACCGACTCGCTTACTTGGCCACCTACTGCCGTTAAATGCCCAGTGCCAATAATCGGCACCGCCGTTTTCAATGCTTTGTTTTTCTCGCACGCAGCGTCAAACACTCGCTGGTAAAAATCACCTATCATTTGCAACAAGCCGAGCTTCTTGTCTTGTTCAGATTGTCCAGCGACGCTTTGCATTACGTCTTTCGGGCGTAAATACGGCACAGCACATACCCAGGCGGCAATATCACCCGTTTTGTCTTTTAGCGGAATAACATGAGAATCGATATCTTCTAGGTTAGCTTGGCTCGACACTTGAGTATCGAGATAGGTCAACAAGCTCTTGGATTCATTTAGCATACTGACCGAATCGTGATTCCCCGCGACGATCACCAACTGACATTGGCGCGCCTTCATGTCTAATACCAACTGATGATACATTTCGCGCGCGTAGCTTGGTGGTGAACCCGTATCGAATACATCACCAGCAATAATCACCGCATCGATAGATTCTTTATCCACCAGCGCCAATAACCAATCGATAAAGGCTTTGTGCTCATCACGGCGGGATTTCCCCATAAAATGCTGACCAAGATGCCAGTCAGAAGTGTGTAGAATTTTCATTTATTGAATCCGTTGAATATAAAAATAAGCATAAAAATAAAAAGGCCAAGTTACCGAACAAAATGCAACTGATTCGGATGGATCCTTAACGGACGTAATAACATCGCCCAATCTTTCGCCGACACGCTTTGTCCATGATAAATAAGTTGTAAAGAAGTACCGCCAGAGCTCCTCAGTGCCTCTTGCAGAAAAACAATCAGCGCATCGTCGGCTAAGCTAAGTGTCAGGTCAGTATTATCAAACAGAGTAAAATGCCCAACAAAGTTTGGCGTAAAGTCCAACAAAGCCTCACGCCAATAAGATTCGAACATGGCATTTCCAGGAGAAGAAATCACCACAACAGGCGCGTCTGCAATGTCCATTTCAAACAACAAACGTCCTTTCCTAACCCCTGTGGATAATTGAACCGCTACCTTATCCTCAGCTGAAAGCGCCAAGGCTCGCAACCAATCCTTTTCGTTTAACTCCGCTTTTTGCAACACCAGTTTCAAAGGCGCACCCGCAGGATTTAAAGCCATACACTCATAAAAATGAGCGTGCTCAAAATTCGCTTCTTCACCTGTTTCTTTAAATGGTAAGGACACAAAAACACGGTCGCCAAAAGAATCATCACTTGGCCCTAACAACACAAGCTCAATAGAATCATCATTAAGGGAAACATTACTTAGAACAGAAAAAGTAGAAGACTCAGCCGGTGTTTGCTGGGTTAATGACATAGACGAAGCAACAGTAGTTTGGCAGGAAAGAATCGACTCGCAATTGCTCGCATCATAAAGACGACACGCACCACAAGCGCCAGCGCGACAACCGTAACGAACATCCGCCCCCTGAGATAGTAACGACGACAATAAGTTGTCACCCAAAACTGCCTCAAACTGCTCATCATCCAATTCTATCGTCAGCGCCTGTGAATCCATCATCCAACCTCATCTTTGATCTGGCTATTATGACATATTCTGCCTAACTACCTCTCTTGTGTGACACTCAATCGTAGAAAAATCCCATTTAGTTACGATAAGAACAAGCTCATTAGCCTTTCGATTCTATAATAGGTCATTCTTAACTGCGCAAAACGGGACTTCCCGCATCATGCCAAAAAGGCTTAAGTATTTTATGCAACTCTCTGCCCCCTTAAAGCCAATCACTTAACTCGATTATGTTAGCAAAGTATCAACTTTGTGACTTATTGATCCAATCCTGACCAGTTGGTTGGCTTTATAACTCCAAGCTTGCTATGTTTTTAACCGTTGATTATGAGTTATGAGCTTTGAAAATATCGTCAACTTTCGATAAGTATCATTTACTAAGACAAGGAGAACGAAATGTTAGGCTGGACTGTATTATTGTTAATCATCGCCCTTATTGCAGGGGTGCTAGGCTTTACAGGTATTGCTGGTGCCGCGGCGGGAATTGCAAAAATCATCTTCTTTATTTTCGTAGTATTATTGGTGATTTCACTTGTATCCAGAGCAATCAGAGGCAAAGGGCCTAAGCTTTAACATTGGCTCGCAGACACTTATTTTTATTCAATTTATAGAAAAGGGGCATGCGCCCTTTTTCTATTACTTACCTCACCCGTTACCAATTAGAAGAGTTTGAGCGCCTCACTAAGATCTTTTTAATGTCATAGAGACTAAGTCGGTTTTTCTTCTCTGATAAGCATGTCTAAGAACTTTTCAAATCGCCGCTGCCTAGTTTCAGGTTTCTTCGCACTCGTTAAGCCGTAAGCGATCACATCACGACTCGATTTATTAAGCGTATCAAAAAAGAGTTTTACCCTCGGCTGACCTTCCAGTGCCGCTAAAAAGTCTGCAGGCACTTCCATTTGACTCACTACATAGGCGTTTTCCCAACGACCGTCAGCTTTCGCTGCTCGCACATGCACAAATCCAGACTCCTTCATTCGGCCTTCGCTTATCAAACGCTCAACATGCTCCGTGTTTCTTTTAGACCAAATACTTCGTGCTGATCGTGGTGTTATTCGTTGAAGATAGGATTGATCATCAAGTGATTTTTTCACACCATCAATCCAGCCCCAACATAAAACCTCTACCACAACATTATTCCAAGAAACACTTTGAATCCCAGAGTTTTTCTTAAATATCTTTACCCACAACTCACTTTCAATAGCGTGATTCACTCTAAGCCACTCATCGAGATCGCCCGGTGTTTCAAATGAAATGATTTTTAAGGGATTTGGTTCAGGCATCACAATAGACTCAGTTAGGAATAACGCCGCGCACTGCGGTAAATTTTAAGTATAACGGAAAATTTGTCCGACAGTAGCGATTCGCTCGGCATTTTCCTTGTTGGACTATTTCGGGCAACGAGTACATCTGCATTAGTGCTCATCCGAAGATATGCAATCCATTTTGCAACCTTCCGATGATCGCGACTAAACCAGCTCCCATTACTACACCCGTAAGAAGTACTCCGAAAATAAGACACACGTAGAGTATTGTCCAAGCACGGGAAGGTTTTGATTTCACAAGTCCTCCGGAAATTTTGTCGGAACACAGGTAAATTTGACTCAAACTTCTTTCCACCCCAAAAGCAATACCACCGATTACACAAAAAAGCAGTGCGACCGCGAAAGTTATGACCCGAGACTCTGCATTAGCAAAGCCATCCCACAAAAGAATAGCGCCATTAGTCCAAGCTAATCCAGTACAAGCCCATGAGGCAAGTTGAAGGATAATTGTCAGCATGTGGGTCATTGATTACTCATTCCTGTGATTTTTGTGCCGAACGTCAACAACTTTCCTGTGTTTGGCGGCCGCAGGGAACGAATTTAATGGTCTTGTTACACATTGACTTTGTATTTAAGATCATTGGCCTCATCACCCGTAATACCTCTGAACCCCCACTGATAGGGTTGCTGTTCCTTGATTGTGATTTCGACATCAACCGGCGCGACTCCGAGCTGACTTTCAATTTCTATAAATAGAGCCTTTATAAGATCCTTCTGAGTTTCCGGCTTACGCCCTGCCATCATATTTATTTCGATCACAGTGTAAGCATCACTTCTACCTCCCGGATAATAGAAGTCATCGCGCTCTAAAGGTACGAACCGATGGGCACGTTTATCCTCCGGCATACCAAGGACTGATTGCATGCAACCGTGAATGACATCCGACAACTTTGACTTTATTGGGTTTAGTTTTTCTTTTATTCCATATACAACGATCATGATAATTCCTTTAAGAGGTGTAACACCCAAATAACAGGTAAAGTAATTGTTAGCTAAAATTGTGTAACGAAGCGAAACGTAGCCAACTGTTACGCGTTATTGTTAGGTACCGTTGCTACTTGGTGAGACGCTAAATAATATAATCCAACCGCAGCAACATTTAAACCCAGCCCCCACGATTGACCATTAAAGATACCAATATTAAAGTCACTACCCATGTTGTATAGAAAATCAAAACCACCCTCATGAAATAGACCTGATAAAGAGAAACCAGCAGCAATTTTATAAACCAATATTGGTGAGGACACCCAAGGTATTTGGAGTAAAAAGGTAATTCTAAGGTGTTTATTATTTTCATTGTCTGAGGCGAAAACCAAACCTGCATAAATAAAGTAGCCAAACAGGGTTAACGCAGATCCAAAAACCAAAAAATGTCCAAGCGTGAAATAGGAAACTTTTAACAACTCTGCAAGTACAATAGAAACTCCCATGAAGCCTCCGCCGATACTTGCAATGATTAATAATGCTACAAATTTTCGATTCATCCGTAAGATACCTAACGCCGCGCACAACGCCCGCATTTGCGGCTGGTTTGGAGCGCAGCGGAAAACCAGTCCGTCAACATGCGCTTGTTAGCTCTTGTTACGACTTAAGAGTGGATAAACAAGGCTGAACAATCCAAACAGTATTGTAGCTATAAGCCCAGCAATACCAACAGGTATACCAAGTGAGTTATTCTTCTTCAACTCTTCTATTTCATTATTTTGTCGCCTAACGACCTCTTTAATTTGCTCTATAAATGCTGGATCTGTATTGGTCTCAACCTTATTGTAAAGCTCTTTCTCAAGACTCTTTATGATAACTTCTTGATCAAACTTAAGGCCATAGTAGGGATCTTTTTCTTTTTGCTTTTCCAGCAGCTTTAGCAGCGTGATGAGCTTATCTTTTGACTCAGGATTGTTTACATTTAATGCGTATGCATCTTCGAGAAGAGCAACAAGGCCATACTCAGTCAACATCCCATTGGATTTACGGTTATATGAATTAAAGATTACTTTAACTCTCTCTGAAGCTAGATCAATAGCTTGCTCAGGCTCAATTGATTTTACTATTTCTGACACAACCATTTCCCGAAACTTATCATCTGGCACCTTATTCTTCTCTTGCTCAGTGATATATATGAAAGTCGCCAAAACTATTGCGTAAACAATAGTTACTACCAGAGTAAGAATAGGACGCCTTTTAGTATCCTAAAATAGATACTCATTGATGATTCTAAAAAACTCATAGTTATCCTAGAGAGCTAAACGCTATGCTCTGCGGTTGCTTTGGAGCGCAGCGGAAAAGCAATCCGACAGCAGCGCCTTGTTAAGTGTACCAATAGCCATGTATTACATTTTGAATTACATATTGACATACAAAGCGCCATGCACTACATTTTGAAATACACACTCCGTAATACAAAATGAAATACAGGGCCTCAGTATGTCTTTAGCTACACACATTAAGAATATGATAAGTACCCCTTCGGATTCTCAATTATTGTCAATTCGACTGCCTACAACAACCGTAAACCAGCTTGAAGAGCTGGCTCAAATATTAGACAAAACTCGCACTGACCTTATAACAACCTTTATCGAAGGGGGCCTAGTTGAGCTGGAGTTACAGCTTAACGAACAAAAAGGTGAAGAGCTAGGTGCTCAAGACCAGAAACCAGCGTCTGATGAAACGCGCTATTTTCTTCTAAATACGAACTACAACAACTCACATGAAGATCACTACACGATGCTGGAAAATGGCGAAGCATCCGCCTTTTATAAAGGCTGGAAGGAAAATATAGCTTATTTAAATGGAGGCGACATCGTATTTTTATATCAAAGCGGCGTTGGCATTGTAGGTTACGGTAAAGCAAATAAAGACCTACAAATCCGTGATCATAACGGCAACAAAGATGAGTGGTATGTACGAAAGCTAAATGATTTTGTGCGCTTGAAAACACCTCTAACGGCCAAGGGCTGTAAAGATACAACCAAGTCGAATTTTAATTTTAGAATGACAATGGTCACTCTGAATTCAGAACAAGGTGATACTCTATTAAAGAGGTTCAGCGAAGAATAAATTCGAAATGCGTCTACTCGCGCCACACTTAACAGCTTAATAGTGCGCATGCGTGTTTAGACAATTTCACAACTCTCTTTATTTACCCGTAAGTCTCTGACCTAAATGACATTAATACAGATACCTACAGAAGGGAGATCTGGAAAAACGAGCATGCGTGTTATTTCATTTATCCACAGCGCGTTATTTCGGCGGTCGATATTATTACTCATTGATACTAAAAGACTTTCCGACTCCCCGCCAGTACAAACGAGCAATACAGTGATTATTTTTTAGGCAAACCGTGCCAACAATCAGTTATTTTGAAAATAAACTCTATATCCGCTCAGACTCTATAAATTTGCCGTGGTTTGTTTGGGAGATGATAAGGTGGCTACGGATTAAAAGCCTAAGTATGAAAGCTAAATTCAGCGTCGGGCTAAAGGCATAACTTGTAAAAACCTATATAAACCAATCACCTTGGTTTGGTTTTGCGTTGACGCGTTGAGCCTGCGAAACAAGCGCAAGAAAAAGTAATATCAAGGTGATTTATATTACGCAGCATTGGCGTAAGCAACTAGGGTTAGCTAAGAAGAAGTCAGTACGACATGACGACTCTGATTAACGAGAATAAGAGTGACATTCACCTGAGGTAGGCGGTAGTTTCGAAGGGAATGTCACTCGATTCGAGTTGTGTGTGCAGAGTCATATTCCAAACAGGCGCAAGCAAAACCTTTGGCAAACGCCATGGCAATGACGTTGCCATTATTAATATGATTGAACAAGAAAGCAGTTTATAGAAAGTCTTTTCGTACTGGAGTGAAGTTGTCCAGCAAGACGCCCGGCTCTAAACAGCGACAGCCATGCATAACATTTGGCTCTTTATAAAGCGTGTCCCCAGGGCCTACAGTTTTGGTTTCATCCCCTATGGTGAACTCAAACTTACCAGACAGTACGTAGGTTAACTGTTCATGTGGGTGATTATGCAGTGGTCCGATGGCATCTTTTTCAAAATGCACTTCTACTGCCATGATGTTATCTGAATAGGCCATGATTTTGCGTGAAACGCCCGCACCAAGATCTTCCAGAGGGACTTCATTATTGTAAACAAACATAGGATAACTCTTTGCATTATTGTTTTAGACTTCTCTACTATAGCAGCGATAAAACATTATTCAATATTTTTTGAAAAGCTGTTTCATTTATATTTATAGTCGTAAAAAAAGCAAATAACGAAATCGTTCCTGCTTTTTAGTTATATTAAATAGCATTACTTCACATAACCTAGTTTTTCAGATGCTGCTACTTTGAGCTGATAAATGGAAGGATTTGGATACCTCAGGGCCAAAACCCTTTGTAAAAGCGCTTTTAATGTCAGCAGTCTATTTGGTAATAAAAAGAGTCGACCCAGAAGCGCATAGGGATTCTGATTAACGAGGATGAGAGTGACATTCACCTGAGGTAGGCGATAGTTTCGAAGAGAATGTCACTCGGTTCGAGTTATGTACAAAAACCCAAAAACTTAGACTTTTGGAACAGATTCCAATAGAGCAACAAGTAGTAGCCAAAAATCCCCAACGGAGTCTATCTCCATGCGTTCCGTCGGTGAATGGGCGCCACGGATGTTGGGGCCGAATGAGACCATTTCCATGCCTGGGTACTTCGCGCCGATAATGCCGCATTCTAGTCCGGCGTGGATGACTTTCACATTCGCTTCGTGACCCATCACCTCGGTGTGAACCGTTAAGAAGTGCTTGAGCAAACCTGCGTTTGGATCTGGACGCCAGCCTGGGTAGCCGTTTTCTAGTTTGACGTCTGCTTGGATCAAAGAGAAGGCAGATTTTGCCACATAAGCAAGGTGCTCTACGGCGAAATCCACAAGAGAGCGCACTAACAAACAGGCATCAAAGGCTTTTGTGCCATCTGCTGTGTCACGCAGGTTGATCACGCCAAAGTTGCAGGAGGTTTCTGTTACACCGTCTAGGTCCGCACTCATGCGATGGACGCCATGAGGTGCACAGTACATAGCGTTTAACAAGGCGTCTTTGTCCGTTTCTTTCAGTTCCGAATCTAGTTCAGCGGTTTCTAATGTCACAGTAAGATTCGTTTCCGTAGCGCTAAATTCTGTTTTGGTGGCTTGTTCGAATTCTTCGATAAAAGCAAATAACGTCGCTTGCTCTTTGTCGTTTACGTTGATAATTGCTTCAGCGTCACGAGAAATCGCATTGCGAAGTGTGCCGCCCGTAAAGGCGCTTAATCCAAAGTCACAACGTTCTTTAAGTAGATTCAACAAACGAACAATCAGTACGTTGGCGCTGGCACGGCCTTTATGAATATCCAGGCCTGAATGCCCACCGCGCAAACCTGAGACAGTAATTTTGAAGGCTTTTTTGTTACTGTCTACTGCAATAGCGGAATATTCTTTTTCAACGTTAATATCCATGCCACCAGCACAGCCGATGTAGACATCGCCTCGGTCTTCAGAATCTAAGTTCAGCAGAATTTTTCCTTTTAAAACCCCCTCTTCTAGCTGTAATGCGCCACGTAAGCTGGTTTCTTCTTCGATGGTAAACAAGGCTTCGATTGGCCCATGGGCTAAGTCAGTGGATTCTAAAACAGCCATAGCGGCCGCGACGCCTATGCCATTATCGGCACCAAGTGTGGTTCCTGTTGCATGAACCCAACCATCGATCACTTGCGTGACAATGGGGTCTTTGGTGAAGTCGTGATCAATGTCGGCGTTTTTCTGCGCCACCATGTCTAGGTGACCTTGTAAGACAACGGTTTCTCTGTCTTCCATGCCTTTGGTAGCGGCTTTGCGAATTAATAGGTTCCCAACTGGGTCCACATAGGTTTCATGACCTAACTCAGTCGCCCATTTGATTAGGTGTTCTCTTAGTTCGGCTTCGTGGAAAGAAGGTCGAGGAGTATTACATAGTGTTTGGAAATGTCGCCAAATGGCTGTTGGTTGTAACGTCGTGAGTACTTCGTTCATCGTAATCTCTTATCTTTAAAGTGCGTGTTACTAGTGCTAGCAACACTAAAGAAGACAACCTATCGTGGCAATCGAAATTAAGACTATGCCGATAGAGAAAACGTATGTGAAATAGACGCTTATAAAAAAGACGCCTGATAAAATTTACCAAGGCGTCTCTTTTCATTTACTTACTCTGCAAGCAATGCTGAGTTTATTTTTTCTTAAGCGAACCCGCCGAGAAAGTAACAAATTCTTCAGCACTGGTTGGGTGAACACCCACAGTGTCATCAAAGTCCGCTTTGGTAGCGCCTGCTTTAATAGCAATACCCAAGCCTTGGATAATCTCGCCTGAGTAATCGCCTACCATGTGGGCACCAATCACTTTGTCGTCGGCATTATTCACTAATAACTTCATGAGGGAACGTGAAGTACCACCACTTAACGTGTGTTTCATTGGACGGAAGTCGGTTTGATAAACACGGAAGTCTAGGCCCCGCTTTTCTGCTTCTTGCTCGGTTAAACCAACAGTGCCAATCGCTGGCTGGCTGAAGACAGCCGTTGGAATGTTGTCGTAATCAAAATTGACTTCTTTGCCTTCAAACCAATAAGCGATCAACGCCATGGCTTCTTTAATCGCTACTGGAGTTAGCTGAATATTGTCTGTCACATCCCCAAGGGCAAATACACTTTTCGCTGAGGTGGTGAAGTTATTATCAATGATCACGGCACCATTTTTGCCAGTTTTAATACCCGCTTTATCAAGTGCTAAAGATTCAACATTCGGCACACGACCCGTTGCATATAGAATCAAACCGAACTCTTCTGTATGGCCGTCTTTGAAATGCACGGTACGAGCACCATTTGGGTTGGCAGCATCAGTAAGTTCAATACTTTCAACATCCGTATTCAAGCGAACATCGATACCAGACTTTGCGTACTCTTCGCTGGCAAACCCACGAACGTCTTCATCAAAACCACGAAGTAGTTGATCACCGCGATAAGCAAGGCTGGTTTCAACACCCAAACCATTCAAGATGCCAGCAAATTCAACCGCAATGTAACCACCGCCCACAACAAGGGCTTTTTTAGGTAGCTCTTCCAAGAAAAACATTTCGTTAGAGCTAACCACCAAATCACTGCCTTGGAATTCAGGAATAAATGGCTTAGCACCAACGGCAATCAGAATTCGCTCTGCGGTGTAAGTTTTACCATCCACCATGACGGTGTGTTCATCGACAAAGCTCGCATAACCCGTAATAAGTTCAACACCAGCATTACCAAGCAAATTCCCATAAATGCCGTTTAGACGCTGAATTTCTTTGGTTTTGTTATCACGTAAAACAGACCAGTTAAACTCTAAACCTTTATGAGACCAACCAAAGCCAGCCGCTTCATCAAAGCCATGACCGTATTCTGAACCATAAACAAATAATTTTTTCGGTACACAGCCAATGTTCACACAAGTTCCACCTAAAGCACTGCCTTCGGCAACCGCCACTTTATAGCCTTTGGATGCCGCAACACGGCTAGCACGCACACCACCAGAACCGGCGCCAATAACAAATAAATCGTACTGATAAGACATTCTTAGTCTCCAAAATCATTCATGATGTAATATGAGAGCAGTTTAACAGCCCTACCCTCTGAGAAGAAGGCAGAACCAAAAATAGCGATACTGTAGATATTCATTTCTCTTTAGATACACATAATGAACATAAAAAATGTATCGTTAAAGGCTACTACGGTACCATTAAACAAACGATAACCTTACCAACAAATCTCAGCAAAAGATCATACTACAAGGAAGTTACATGCCCGATTTCATTATCCTAGTTTACATCGCCATCATGGCGTTTTACTTTTTTCAAAAAGACGATGGTAAGTCATTCTTCATTATAATGGCGTTACCATTTATCCCGCTCTTTAGTGACGATTATTGGCTTTGGCTACCATTAAGTGCGGCGTTAAGTGTGCTGCTCTTAATTATTGAGGGGTACAAGGCAGGTCCGACTGCTGGCGGTGCTGTGGTTGCTTTTTTCTTTTTCTCTGTCGGTGCCTTTGGCGTTAGTATCGCCATTAAAACAGCATGGGCATTCCTTTCGGACTTCAGCTTTTCGAGTTTTCATTTAAATAATCCACTGAGTTATGAGTGGCCAACTTATGTGATTGCTTTATACGGGCTCACAGCTCTTCTTTGTCTCCTGACTATTTTCCGAAGCAACAAAGAAAGTTTAGAGTTAACACACATCCATATTTCTGCCTTTGCCTTTGCCGCTCTGCCACACTTTTGCGGTTCATTCCTCTATGGCATGGCATTAAGTTTAGGCTTATTTGCCATATTGTTTTTACTCGCTCTAATCAGAAAAATAAACCCAGAACAACGTTTCCTTTTTGCCTACACCACGCTAAGCGCCATTCCTGGAAGCTTTCTTATAAAGGGAATCATGGTCGCATTTTTTTAAATTATCAGTGTCGTCATCAACGGATCATCGGCTCAGCGTCATAAGAGACAAGACAATCTATAGCAATGGATAGGTAAATCCCTTTATGACTTCTACGCAACTGGGTATCATTAAGAAAATTCGCTATGGAATCATTCACATGAAATTTGTCTCTTTTAATATCAATGGTTTGCGTGCTCGCCCACATCAAATCGAAGCCTTAGTTGAGAAACACGCGCCAGATGTCATTGGCTTACAAGAAATTAAGGTTCACGACGACGCTTTCCCACACGAAATCCCTCAGTCTGTTGGCTATCACGCTTATTATTACGGTCAAAAATCACACTACGGTGTGGCAATCTTCAGCAAACAAGAAGCGACTAAAGTAGAGTACGGCTTTCCAGGTGATGATGAAGAGGCACAACGTCGCATGATCATTGCGACTTTTGATACGCCGCAAGGCCCAGTGAAAGTATTGAACGGTTATTTCCCTCAAGGTGAAAGCCGCGACCATGAAACTAAGTTTCCCGCAAAACGGAAATTTTATGCGGACTTAATGGAATACCTTGCTGCGCACTCGCCTGATGAAAAGATCATTGTGATGGGTGATATTAATATTTCCCCAACGGATCTGGACATCGGTATTGGCGAGCCAAATGCAAAGCGCTGGTTAAGAACCGGCAAATGCAGCTTTTTACCAGAAGAAAGAGAATGGTTTAAAACATTGTCAAACTGGGGCTTAACTGATACTTATCGCCAGCTTAACCCAACTAAGAATGATCGCTTCAGCTGGTTTGACTATCGTTCAAAGGGCTTTGATGATACACCTAAGCGCGGTTTAAGAATCGATGTCATTATGTCGTCAAATGGCCTAACACCCTACTTAGAAGACTCCGACGTGGATTATGATTTGCGCGCCTTAGAAAAGCCTTCAGACCACGCTCCCATTTGGACTAGCTTTAATCTAGAAAAATAGAACGGATCAAGACGGTCATTGTGCAATTTTCATACAAAATCATATAATGACCGTCTTACTTGATAAGAACCACTACTAAACACCAATAGTCCCAGTCTTATCCACAGACAATGTGGATGGTTTTATTTAAAACATAAAGCTTAGCGTGTAATTTGCCGCATAGAAACGAGAAAAAATGATGACCAACGAAACACCAACAATGGAAGACATGCTTCAGCAATCAACCCAAGCCGCTGTTTTCTTAAAAGCGCTGAGCAACGAAAACCGCCTGATGATTTTATGCCATATCCTAGATCAAGAATTGTCTGTGACAGCCTTGAACGAAAAGCTACCTTTAAGTCAATCCGCTCTTTCTCAACATCTAGCGGTATTAAGAAAAGACGGACTCGTTAGCACTCGTCGTGAGTCTCAAACTATTTTTTATAGTATTGGCGATACAAGAGTAAAAGAATTGATCAAAACGCTACACGGTTTATTTTGCCAATCACGTTAAAACCGAAAGGTCTTTACAGGTAAAAATCTTTCACCAAGTCAGCGAGTAAAGTTGGTTGCTCCAAAGGCAACATGTGTCCGCAATCATTGAGCGTTTTAACCTTCAATTGCTTGACGTTTTGCATATCTTCTAACACCGCTTTCGACAATAACGCATCCTCTTCTCCCACCACGAAACACAGGGAAAGGCCTGCTTTTTTAAGCATTAATAAAAGATCTGGACGAACTAAACTACTCTTCAATTGTTGAATGAAGACCACTTCCCCCAACGCTCTATCCATTGCAACAATAACATCAAGCAGGTCAGCTCTGTCTTTATTCGACGGCCCTAGCATAGCGATGGCCTTTTTCTTTGGTATGCCGTTATAGCCCTGCTTTGTCACCCAGTTAAGTGCGACCTCACGCTGTTGGCGTTCTGTGTCTAGCAAACCACTTGCTGTATTAGATAAGACCATCAGTCGCTTGACGCGCTCAGGATATTTTACGGCAAAGGCGCAAGCCAAATACCCACCCATTGAAAAACCAAGTAGATTCATTGGCTCAGCAGGCAAGACGACTGCCAAAGCATCAACGATCGATTCAATGGTATCTTTCATTGGAATGGCAACATGCTGCAAGCTGAGCGATCCTCCCAACTCTTGCTGGGTAAGCTCCCAAAGACGCTCATCACACATAGTGCCGGGCAAGCAGTACACTTTTGTTAACAAAACATGGCCTCTGAATCTAAAAATTAAAACTGAGTATTGCGTAAACGTACGAAGCTAGCAAACCGTGGAATACCACGCTCAGTGAAACCGTGATATTTATAAATAACATAGTCACCAATATTGGGAGGTGTGCTGCGTTCATTGTCCGAAAAGCCACTGCCAATTTTAAAACGTAAGCCAGATGGCATTTCCACCAGAACGGACCCCATCATGCCATCATATTTTCCTGTGCCATTTAAGATATCTATGACCTTAGCATCTGCTTCCATGTAGGGTTTTAGCTTTAGTAAGTTATCTGATCGGCCATTCGAAAAACGTGCAAGCCTACGGTGCAGCATAAGACCCTCTGCGCCTTTCTCCACATAGGCAGTCAAAATGCTATGCAGCGCCTCATTACTGCTCACAGAGAACTGCTCAACTGGCTTTACATGTGGCAAATCCAAGATAGTAAGAAGGCGCATATAACGTTTGTATCTTTCTTCAAACGTCATATTTCTTTCTCTGTCGGGTGCATCAAACACCATATAATATATCTTACGCCACTCACTGTTGACCGGAGTCTGTTTTCTAACCGTCGACATAATAAACTGAAAATCATTATGCTTAGACCATAGCTCCCCATCCAACCAAACATTTGGCAGCGTATCGGTAAACCATTTAGGGGCAAAAATAGGATTCCCCTGCCGCGTGATGAGCTTTTCTCCCGTCCAAATAGCACGAATTCCATCGTATTTCTCACTAACAAGATACTCTTCTACATGAGCACCTTCAGGAAACACGGTGGCAAGCTGCACATCAGGCTGTGCAAAAAGAAATAAGGGGGATAAGAATAGCCAGACGGCCAAACATTTTAGTTTAGACATGATTCACTCCTTTGATATTAAAAGTGCCTTTCCATAGCACCTGTTTACGCTAAACGATTTTGTTTCTGGAATCAAACCGTAAGCGCTTCTACTCTACGATAAGCTACAAAAAAGCCCATACTTGTCACCAAATATGGGCTTTTACTGACCTACTTACAATATAGCGTCATTTAATTATTTGCTAAGCTGCACGATTAGTTTGTTCATGCGGCTAACGAAAGTTGCTGGATCTTCCAACTGACCACCTTCAGACAAAGTAGCTTGTTCAAACAACAACCACGCCATATCTGCAAAACGTTCTTCGTCCGTTTCAGCGTCCATTTTTGCCACGATAGGGTGATCTGGGTTCACCTCAAGGCTAGGCTTAGACTCTGGCAGCTGCTGACCTGCCTGCTCAAGCAAGCGGCGCATTTGTAGACCCATGTCATACTCACCAACAACTAGGCAAGCTGGTGAGTTAGTCAGACGGTCTGTGCTGTTAACCGCTGTGACTTTAGACTCAAGAACAGACTTCATGCGATCAAGAAGCGGCTTGATTTGTTCAGCCTTTTCTTCTTTTTCTTTTTTCTCTTCTTCGTTTTCAGAATCCGCTAGATCCAGTTTGCCTTTAGTGACATCTTGGAATTGCTTACCTTCAAACTCTTGCAGAGACGACATCATCCATTCATCAATACGATCACTCAACAACAAGACTTCGAAACCTTTCTTACGCAAAATTTCTAAGTGCGGGCTGTTTTTCGCAGTATTGTGGCTCTCAGCATAAATGTAGTAGATCTTATCCTGACCTTCACTCATGCGTTCGATGTACTCAGCTAAAGACACAGTTTGCGCTGGGGCATCCGTGTTTGTAGAGCTGAAACGCAACAAACCAGCAATTTTATCTTTATTGCCCATGTCATCTGCAGGGCCTTCTTTGATAACGCTACCGAACTCGTCCCAGAATTTTTGGTAATCTTCTGGCTCGTTCTTCGCCATTTTGCCTAACATGTCCAATACACGTTTAGTCAACGCTGAACGCATAGAATCAACCGCATGGTCGTTTTGCAAAATTTCACGAGATACGTTCAATGACAAATCATTTGAGTCCACTACACCTTTCACAAAACGCATGTAAGGAGGTAGAAATGCTTCTGCTTCATCCATGATAAATACGCGCTGAACGTATAATTTCAGGCCGCGTTGCATGTCGCGATTCCAAAGATCGTAAGGTGCTTTGGATGGAATGTACAACAAGCTTGAGTATTCCAACTTACCTTCAACTTTGTTGTGAGACCACTTCAAAGGCTCTTGGTAATCGTGAGAAATGTGCTTGTAGAATTCTTGGTATTCTTCATCAGTTACTTCGTTGCGAGGACGAGTCCAAAGTGCTTTTGCAGAGTTAACTGCTTCATATTCTGGCGCTTTGTTTTCTTCCACTGGCTTAGGATTGCCCTCTTCGTCCATTTCTGGATAAACCGGCTTTTCCATTTCAACAGGGATAGAAATATGGTCAGAGTATTTAGTAACCAAGTGACGAAGACGATGGTTATCTGCGAACTCGTTTTCATCTGCTTTAAGATGAAGAATGATGCGAGTACCGCGAGTGTCTTTTTCGATGTTCTCGATAGTAAATTCACCAGAACCATCAGATACCCAACGTACAGCATCATCCGCTGCAACACCGGCACGGCGAGTTTCAACTGTTACTTTATCAGCAACGATGAAGGCTGAATAAAAGCCCACACCAAACTGACCAATAAGTTGGCTGTCTTTTTTCTGGTCGCCGCTCAATTGCTCTAGGAAAGAAGACGTACCGGATTTTGCAATCGTACCAAGATTGGCAATCGCCTCTTCACGAGACATACCTACGCCGTTATCATCGATAACAACCGTATTCGTCTCTTTATCAAATTCAATACGAACACGTAGGTTTGGGTCTTCTGCTAGAAGGTCTGCGTTAGCGACAGACTCAAAGCGAAGCTTATCTACCGCATCGGATGCGTTCGAAATAAGCTCTCGTAGAAAGATCTCTTTGTTGGAGTACAAAGAGTGGATCATCAAATGAAGTAGTTGTTTAACTTCCGTTTGAAACCCTAACGTTTCTTTTTGAGTATCAGTTGCCATGTTGTAACTTGCTCCTATTTGAATGAACCTTCGGACAAAGCCAAAGGCGTATTTCGTTTCACTTGTGCCTCATAGATAAAGGCTCTTGGAGCAATTTCAAGAGGCTAACTCACTAAAAGAAGTAAAAAAGTCACAATAAGTTTATGGATATAAACAAGCTAAAGGTATTCAGGAAGAAATAGCGAAGACGCCTGATCAATTTACGATCAGGCTTTAGTTACTTTTCGAACTAGGGTTAAACCATCACCTATGGGAATGAGCGATAGCTCAACTTCCGTATCTTCGTGAATGGTTTTATTTAACTCACGCACTATTCTAGTGTCTTTATCGGTAAAGGCTTCATCCGCGACGTTCCCCCACCACAAGGTATTATCAATCAACAAGCAGCCACCTGGGCGTAATAATTGCTTGGCCAAAAGATAATAAGCTAAGAGGTTTTGTTTATCCGCATCAATAAAGATAAAGTCGAACGTTTCACGCTCAGCTTCTAAAAAAGACTCCATGACGGGCAAGGCTTTATCGCAATAAGTCGTTACACGATCCTTAACGCCCGCTTGGTCTAAATAGCGAGTCGCAATATCTAGCCACATTTGCTTCTTTTCGATCGCAATGAGCCTTGATTCTTTTGGCATTGCCATCGCCATCGACAAGGTGCTGTAACCCGTAAAAACACCAATTTCGAGAAGCTTTTTTGGTGCCTGCAGTTTAACCAACAAGGCCAATAACTGACCCACTTCTGGCGACAACTGCATACGCGCCATATGATACTGAGCCGTCTCACGGCGCAAAGTTCTTAATAAGTCATCTTCACGTACGGAAACATCGACTAAGTACTGGTAAAGCCTATCATCAACTTTCACAGTACGATTAACAGGCTTATCGTCTTCCGGTAAAGGTTTGGGGAAATTAGGAAGCATGAGATTTCATAACGAGTCCGCGGCTCAATGTTTTGAATGTTTTAGATCGAAATTCACGACGGTAAAGCACTGCAACGACCATGACGCTCGCCGCCATACAGAAATAAGGGCCAAGGAACCAACCACAAAAGGCCATCGCAAAATAGAATGCACGTAACCCATAGTTAAATTGGTTCGCAGCTAAGCTACAAATTTGCGCCATATACATGGCATATAGCTCTCGCTCACTGTCTTCAATACCACGTTCTGTTGCAAGCGGCGCACTACCTACAAGGACAGAACAAAAGTTATATTGTCTAACAGACCACGTGAAGGTAAAAAATGCATAAGAAAAAATTGCCACCAATACGATGATCTTTAATTCCCATTCTTGCTGACTCATCGGAGACAAAAGGTAAAAGTCCGACAAAATACCCAGCGCTTTTTCAGAGTAATTAAACGCTGTGAAAAGGCCCGCAATAATCAACAAACTACTGGAAGCAAAAAACAAACTGCTTCTTTCTAAATTTGCCATGACGGATGCGTCGGCAATGCGATTATCTCGCCTAAGCAAGCGCGACATCCAAGCCAGCCGAAACTGATGTAATACACTAACCAAACATGAACGACGTTTCGAATTATACTGGGCATAAAAAGCATAACCCCACCAACATGCAAAAAAGACAAAAAATGTCGCGATATCAAGAGGATTTAACAGTAATGACACCGAGTGCTTTTCCATATTTTAACTCTACTGTAGGAACATTCTAGGATGGTAATATTAGACCACTTTTCACTTTGTATGTCCTAGTTTCCTCATAGAAAATTCTGCAAGCCGCGCCAAGAAAATAAATCTAAACACTTCATTGAAAAAACACTTGCATCGCCAGAAAATATCGGTAAGATCTCGCACGTCAACACGACATGCGGATGTGGTGGAATTGGTAGACACGCTGGATTTAGGTTCCAGTGCTTCACGGCGTGAGAGTTCGAGTCTCTCCATCCGCACCATCTTATTTATCTTCTCCCAGCTACACTCACAAAATTATTATCCCGTACACTTTTTTAAATCGCCTTTATGCAATCAAAATTTTTTGCCATAAAAAAACCGAACCCATAAAAGAATTCGGCTTTATGAAGCGACTCAGTCTTAAACTAGGCCTCTTTATTTCAATTTCCAAGACACTTGTTTACCGGCGAAGAAAGGCACGATTGGTTCACCGCTTGGCAAAGTGATACTGCTTGGCACCTCCCAAGACTCGCGCACCAAGGTCACGGTTTCTGTATTACGTGGCAAACCATAAAAATCAGCACCGTAGATGCTAGCAAAGCCTTCTAACTTATCAAGCGCACCCAGCTCATCAAATACCTGTGCGTACAGCTCAAGAGCAGACCAAGCGCTGTAACAGCCCGCACAACCACAATCAGATTCTTTGCGATGCTTAGCATGTGGTGCTGAATCCGTCCCTAGGAAAAACTTAGGCGATCCAGATTTAACAACGTCACGCAACGCCTGTTGATGCGTACTGCGCTTAAGTACAGGCAAACAATAGTTATGTGGACGCATACCGCCATCAAGCATGTCATTTCGATTCAACAATAAGTGCTGAGGCGTAATAGTCGCAGCCACACCTTCACGGGCAGCCAAAACAAAATCCGCGGCATCTTTCGTAGTGATGTGCTCAAACACTACTTTTAAATTCGGCACGCGCTCTACGATGTTTACCATATGCTGATCGATAAATTCTTTTTCACGATCAAAAATATCAATATGCTTTTGCGTCACTTCACCATGGATCAGCAATAACATATCGTTTTCTGCCAAGGCTTCAAACACTGGATACAATGACTCTAGAGAATTTACACCGGAATCAGAGTTCGTTGTCGCACCAGCTGGATACATTTTAGCCGCTAATACACCCGCTTTTTTCGCATCTTGAATATCTTGAACGCTGGTTTTATCCGTTAGATAGATGGTCATGATAGGCGTAAAAGTACTACCTGCAGGACGAGCCGCTAAAATACGCTCTTTATAGCTTAACGCTAACTCTGCCGTCGTAACCGGCGGCACTAAATTTGGCATGACCACAGCGCGCTCAAAACAACGCGCGGTAGCTGGCACCGTTTCAAGTAACATGTCTTGATCACGAAAATGTAAGTGCCAATCATCTGGCTTAATAATAGTAATTTCGTTCATTAGCGGCCTTTTTATGCAACGTTTTAGAAAGGGGAATAATAAAATAATGTTAACAGAAGTGGTTAATCGACAGTAGCCAACATTTATACATAAAAAAACCGAATCTATTGCTAGATTCGGTTTTTAAAAGTAACTACAAGCAAAACGTATTACGCGTTTTTGCGCGGTGCTCTTGGACGACGCTCACCACCGCGATTTGCATCACGATCACGACCGCCACCAGAACCACCACTTGGACGACGACGCTCACCACCATTAGATGGACGACGATCACCGCCACCAGCTGGACGCTTACGAGTTGAAGGTGCTGCTGCACGCTTATTTAACTCTTCTGCATTGTCTAGCTTAGCAATGTCAGTACGTTGACCACAGATACGAGTCTTACCTAATTTACCTAGTGCATCAGAGCTTAGGTTTGAAGGTAGATCCACTGTCGCGAAATCTTCATAAATTTCGATATGGCCAATGTAGCGGCTTTCAATATCAGCTTCGTTAGCAATCGCACCAACGATATTGCCTGGCTTAACACCATCACTGTAACCAACTTGAACAACATAACGTGTCATAGAGGTATCAGGATCGTCTTTCAGCGGCATAGCTTCAGCTGTCACCGGGCGAACTTTACGTTCACGAGGAGCTCGGTCTCCACGATCACCACGATCTGGACGATCGCCACGATCTTCACGACGCTCTCTGCGCTCTTGACGAACTTCCATCTCAGACAACAACAAAGGCGTTTTGCCTTGAGCCATATGAGCCAAAGCGGCCGCCATTTTTAGTGGATCAACTTCGTTTTCTTTCTGGTAGCTTTGAACAAGCTCAAGGAAGAAATCAAGGTTTTCGTTATCCATCGCATCAGTAATGCTCTGCTTGAAACGATTAACGCGATGCGCATTAATATCTGAAGCCGTTGGCAATGTCATACTTTCGATTGGCTGACGAGTCGCACGCTCAATGGCTTGCAACATACGACGCTCACGGTGAGCAACGAATAAAATCGCTGTACCTGAACGACCAGCACGACCAGTACGACCGATACGGTGAACATAAGATTCAGTGTCGTATGGAATGTCATAGTTAACAACGTGACTTACACGCTCTACGTCCAAACCACGCGCAACAACGTCAGTCGCTACAAGAATGTCAATTTGACCTTTCTTGATACGATCAACCGTACGTTCACGCAAATTCTGGCTAATGTCACCATTTAAGGCTTCACAAGCGTGACCACGAGCCGTTAGCTTCTCAGCCAATTCGACGGTAGCCGCTTTTGTACGAACAAAGATGATCATGCCATCGTGTTCGTTCATTTCAAGAATACGAGTCAAAGCGTCTAGCTTATGCAGACCGCTCACTGGCCAGTATTTTTGAGTAATCGTCATCGCCGTAGAAGTTTTTGTAACAATTTTAACTTCTTTAGGATTGTTCAAATGACGGTTAGCCACTTGACGAATCACTGGAGGCATAGTCGCAGAGAACAAAGCGATTTGACGAGTTGGTGGTGTTTGCTCAAGAATCCATTCGACATCGTCGATGAATCCCATGCGTAACATCTCATCCGCTTCATCAAGAACTAGGGCTTTAAGGCCATCTAGTTTCAATGTTTTACGGCGAATGTGGTCCATAACACGACCAGGCGTACCAACAACAACCTGAACGCCACGCTTTAGCTGACGAAGTTGTGTGTCGTATGACATGCCGCCGTAAATTGGCAAAACATGAAAATCTGGAAGGTTACGAGCGTAACTTTGAAATGCTTCAGAAACCTGAATAGCAAGTTCACGAGTTGGAGCCAGTACAAGTAATTGTGTCGTTTTATCTGTAACATCAATGCGAGACAGTAACGGAAGCGCGAACGCCGCTGTCTTACCAGTACCCGTCTGCGCTTGCCCCAAAAGGTCACGACCTTCTAATAGATATGGAATACTTTGCGCTTGGATAGCAGATGGTTGCTCGTAACCTAAGTCAGCAACCGCTTTAAGAACAGGGGCGATTAGACCCAACGAATCAAATGTAGGCTGAGTATCAGCATCAGACATGTAAATTAGTACCTTTTTTTGGTGAGGATAAGGCCTGTAATCATTTACATGCCTTAATGAAATTCTCTAGAAATTCTCGGAGGAAAAACTGATGGCGAAGTATATACAATAAAACGAAAATAAGCTAGGCCAGATTGAAAATAAGATTGGCGTCCTTGCGACGCCAATTATTTATTAGTCCTTTGTATCGCTGTCCACTTTGGAGTCAATCATCACAGCCAACCAGTGCATTTTCGGGTTTGCCTCAAAAGCCAACTTCATAATGATGGTCAAAGGAATCGAAAGTAGCATACCAACAGGACCAAACACCCACCCCCAAAGCAGTAAAGATAAAAATACCACTAAGGTAGAAAGCCCGAGTCCGCGGCCCATATAGCGTGGTTCAATCACATTACCAACGATCAAATTCACAATTAAAAACACACCGGCAACCAAGCCAGCCGATAAACTACCAAGCTGAACAAACGCGAGCAAAACCGCCGGAACCGCCGCGATAATAGAGCCAATATTCGGCACGAAATTTAAAAGAAACGCACATACGCCCCATAAAATAGGAAAATCAACACCCAACACCCACATGAAAAAAGTGATTAAGACACCCGTTAACATACTAAGTAAGGTTTTTATCACCAAGTAACGATTGACCGATTGAATAAAGGAATCAAACTTACCCATCGATTTTGAGGTATCGCTAAAGGCTAAAGACAGCTTTTTAGGCAACTCAACTGCTTCAAATAAAATGAAGATAACAATCATCACCACTAAAACCAGGTTAGTCAGTGCACTTCCAAGCCCTCTCAACGCATTCGCTACCATTTGCATTAATGCGGAAGGATCCACATAACCTTTCACTTGATCATAAGATATGTGCAGCCCCAATTGATTAATCACTTGTATTAAATTGGAGACCTCTTCGCCAAAGCGTTTTTTGTATGTCGGTAACTCATTGGAAAAATTATCCAACGAGGCGCCAACCAATACCGCAATAGAACTGATTCCTACTAATATAACGAAAACAACCACCAAGATTGAAAGCCAAGTTGGTAAGTTTCGGCGCCGCAGACTGGACATCGCTGGGGCACAAATGATGGCAATAAAAACAGCCAGCATAAAAGGCACCACTATTTGAGAGGCTTCTTTTAGCGCGGCGATGATGATCACAAAGGCGGCAAAACCCACTAACCAATGGATGCCCTTATGCTGTTCACTCATATTAATTCCTTACAAAGGGATTGGATAAATACTTTGCGCATAATCTGCCAAGTCCTGAAGCATAATTTGTTTTGCTGGTGGCAAGTCAGGGGTTTGAGCGATGTGATTTAACCGTTCAAAATACTGCTCCATGTTGATAGAGCCTCCACCGTCTTTTTCAAGCAAACGAACCTGCCTATATTCTTCCCATTCGAATTGCTGCTGTTCCGTTAGTTGATCGGGGTAATTCCGCCCAATATAACGCATTAACATTTCAGGTAAACGACGATCATCAAACGACATGGCCAGCTCTGATAACTGATCAGCCGGAGTAGAACGAATCTTTTCCATTCTGACCTTATCTTCTCTTGAGAAAAAGCCTCCAGAATACAACATAACATCTGGGTCTTTATGTATTGGTCGATCTTCCTGAATGAAGACATCGCTTAGCTTAGCCGCTAAACCAGCATGCCCTTTGATGATGGCAAGATTATGACGGCACATTGAACCATCCAACTGGAGTCGTTTGACGACATCAGCATCTTTCAAAAAAGTCGCAGGCGCAACCGCAGGAGACTTATTATAATGAATTACCTTTAAAGGCAATCTTTCTAGATCGCCAAGCTCATCTTGACGAGTAAAGACTCGATGACGAATCTCTTCCACACTTAAATCAATCAGAGGCTGAGCATTTGCCATAAGGTCATATACAATCACGCCATTTTTATTGGTTGGATGCGGTGCAATGGGCACAACAAAAGCCGCGTAGTTTTTCGCCTGCCCAAACATGCCCGAGATATGCAGAAAAGGCTTTAATCGTGCGATATCAATAAACTGCTGTAGCTCATGTTTTTGGCGCATTTTAAAATAATAAGCGAACAATTTAGGCTGCTTATCGCGAATCAGCTTAGCAATTTCAATGGTTCCATATACATCAGATAGCGCATCATGAGCTTGCTCGTGAGCAATGTCGTTTGCCTTTGTGAGCGCTTCCAGCTTCATTGAAACTTGACCCTCTTCGTTCTTCGGCCAAACAATTCCTTCTGGACGCATTGCGTATGTCATGCGCACTAGATCAATCATGTCCCAGCGAGAACAATTGTTCTGCCACTCTCTGGCATAAGGGTCAATAAAGTTACGATAAAAGCCATAACGAACCACTTCGTCATCAAAACGAATGGTATTGTATCCCAGAGCGCAAGTACCAGGTTGCGAAAGCTCAGCTTCTACTGCTTGCATAAATTCAGCTTCACACAAGCCTTCTCTATTCGCATCTTGAGGGCTAATTCCTGTCAGCAAACACGCTTCTGGTTGAGGAAGCACATCTTCCGCTAGGCGGCAGTAAAACATGATAGGCTCGCCAATGGGGTTAAAATCAAGATCGGTTCTAATCCCCGCAAACTGCATGGGACGATCTCGCGCTGGGTCCGTTCCGGTTGTCTCAAAATCAAACCAAAAAAATGAAGTGGGGCCCGATGAAGTCACAAATAATTCCTGTAAGCCGTTAAATAAAAAGGTATTATACGCACCTTGGCGTGTATTTGGCGATGAGAGGAGTATATCTATGCCAGTCCCAGTAATTTGTCCATGCGGAACCGGAAGCCCATATGAGATGTGTTGTGGCATGTATCACAACAATCCTGGCACCGCCCCTACTGCAGAAACACTAATGCGTTCACGTTATACCGCTTTTGCTATCGGTGAATTTGAATACATTGCTGCCACGCAAAAATTAAAAGACGAGCCTTATCAAAACACCGCTGATATCCAAGACAGTAATGAACATACCAAATGGATAAAGCTCGAAATCAACGCCACAGAAGATGGCTTAGAGAAAGACAAAACAGGCGTTGTTGCCTTCTCTGCACACTTCAAAGAAGGCAAACACATTGGCCGTTTGAGCGAACGCTCTATATTTAAGAAAGTGAAAGGCCAATGGTTTTATATCTCTGGCGAGCACGATGTTGAGAAAAACACCCCATTGGTTAACTCTGACGCGATGAAAATAGGCAGAAATGACCCATGTTTGTGTGGGTCTGGTAAAAAATTCAAGAAATGCTGCGCTGTAGCTTAATCTAGTCGACAGCGTCCCATTTTTCTTTTATCTCTCTCAGCTCATCTTCAATCGATAAGAAAGTACGCACTAGCTCTGGATCAAAGTGCGTACCAGCCACTTGTTGGATATGCGCAAACGACTCTTCTATCGTCCAACTTTTTTTGTAAGGACGTTTCATAGTTAATGCATCAAATACATCGGCCAAGGCAACAATTCGAGCGGATTGAGGTATCTCTTCACCCTTTAATTTTGATGGGTATCCTTCGCCATCCCACTTTTCGTGGTGACCTAGTGCGACTTCGGCGGCCAACTTAAATAATGGGGCCTCCCCTCTTATTAATATCTCATACCCAATAACCGTATGTTGACGCATTACCACCCATTCATCATCCGTTAACTTATTTGGTGATTTCAAAATACTGTGAGGGATACCAACCTTACCTGTATCATGCATAGGGGCCGCAAGCTTTAGTAACTCAACCTGTGATTCTTCCCAGCCTACCGCCCTAGCCAATGCCGCACAGTAATCTGCCATTCGCCACATATGCACACCAGTATCGGTGTCATTAAGCTCACTTACCGCACCAAGCATACCAATGGCAGATTCCAGCGCCTCATCAAGCTCTCTGGTTCTATCATCGATAATTTGCTTGTTTCTTAGGTTCTCGGCCGCCAATTTTAAATGAGTAGACACTCGAGCAAGCGTTGTCAGTGGTGTTATTGGTTTAGTAATGAAGTCCACACACCCAACATCAAACCCCTTCTGCTCTTGCTGAGGATCGGTCATCGCCGTTAAAAAGATGACCGGAATATCTTGTGTTCTTGGATTCGATTTCAATCGTTCACACACTTCAAAACCATTCATGTCAGGCATCATAATGTCTAGTAATATGATATCTGGTAAGGATCGGTCCACAATATCTAGCGCCAACATTCCGCATTTAGCCACTTGAACTTGGTAATGCTCAGATAATATATTTTTTAGTAAATCAATATTTCTAGGCACATCATCAACAATCAGCACACGCTTGTTTTTTGAGACTGTTTGGCTTTTTACTTTATGCTCATTGATCAATTGCTTCTCCCTCTAAACTCACTGATACAAGGCTACGTTTAAAAGCCTTCACTTTCCTTATTGCGTCTTGGTAGTCATAAGACGAAATGTCTTCCAAGGCGGACTTTAAAAAATGCACACCGTCATTATCTAAAGCATCCTCAATAATGTTTCGAATCAACATTTCAGATGCTGAATCTCCATTTTCCAATAAAGACTCTAACCTCTCAATGACAGGCCAAAGCGGCGTCAAATCATTGCCATTTTGGCAAGATGGCTCTTTAGATAATGCATTAAAGCGATACTTCACGATCCAGAATTCAAGTTTCTCAATCAAAAGATATGGATCTAATGGCTTAAACAAAACATCATCGATGCCTATCTGACTTAAACTCTCTAACTTTAAACTTAATGTATCCGCTGTTAAAAAAAGAATAGGTGGTTTTTTACCACATAAGGAGCTATAAATTTTTTCGCTCGCTTCATAGCCATCCATTATAGGCATTCTAATATCCATTAGAATTAAATCATAAGTCCCTGCCAGAGATTTTTCATACGCCTCTTTTCCATTTTCAACCCAATCTACAGACGCCCCTAGCTTTTCAATAATCGCTTTCACTATATTGGCGTTGATTTTATTATCTTCAGCTAACAAAATCGTTTTACTTTTGAAAAAATTCTTATTATCCGAAGCAACGTCAAAAGACTTTCTATTCTTTGCCCCTTCTTCACCTGAGCTTAAAGCGACTATTTTTTTATGTATATTCGACGGTGTAACAAGCCCTGTCATTAAAAAATTGGACACACCTAAATCACGACCCTCTAAGAATAGAATACGATTTTCAAAACCTTTTAGTTGCTCAGAAACCGTGCCAGTATCGGCCAACCAATGACCTCCAGCAATGATTGACAGTTGCGATTCACCTAGGTCAGATAGTTTTAATGAAGTGATATGATTAACATTTAGGTCTGAAAGCAATGAGGCTATTTCAGCATCATCTTCAAGAATAGTCACATGTTCTGAATGCAATAAATCCGTTTCCGAATCTGGATGGTAAGGAAGCTTAATCGTAAAAATACACCCCTCATTTAACACACTTTTGAAAGAAATATGACCACCAAGCAAGCCAACAAGTTTTTGGGTAATACTTAATCCCAAGCCTGTACCACCATACAATCTTGTTGTACTACTGTCCGCTTGTTTGAATACATCAAATACATCAACACCGTCAGGTATGCCACTCCCTGTATCCTGAACCTCAATGACAATCTCTTGCGTTTTTGACAGATATACTTTTACTCTGACTGAACCCAGATCCGTAAACTTAATGGCATTACCAACCACATTCACTAAGATTTGCTGAAGCCTTGTTTTATCACCAATCAATTTATCATTGAGGCTAAAATCACGACAAATCATAAAATCTAACTTTTTAGATTGGGCAAGATTTTCCCCAGTCTGGTAAACATACTCAAGTACATCATCTAAACTGAACGATCTATTTTCTAAGTCTACTTTGCCTGATTCAATTTTTGAATAATCTAAAACGCTATTAATAATTAACAACAAACCATCAGCCGACTGCTGAATTTTAACAACTTTCTCTCGATGTTCATCAGCTAAATCAGCATCTAATAATAAATAACTGAAACCAACAATAGCATTCATTGGTGTACGAATCTCATGGCTCATCGTTGCTAAAAATTCCGATTTTACTTTTAGAGCTTCTTCCGCTGAAAAAACGGCGTTCTCTAGCTCTTTAGCTAATTTTTGAGATTTTTCAAAAGATTTTTTAGCAATTTTCAACTGATTAAAAAGCATTACTATGATAAAAAACATAGTGATGGTTAATAAAGCAATTAACGAACCTAAATAAAGGAAAAGTGCTAGACTGTCACCTCTCTGCTCTACCTTATTCTTTGACCTAGATGTCAATGTACTTAATACAACACCTTCTGTTTCTTTTAATAAGAAATTGCTTCTATCCAACAAATTCTCAATATTTATTAATGATTTCTCAACAAAAAGGAGGCGGTCAATCTCCGTCACTTCACTCTTAAGAGTCTTCATCAATTGATCAGAATTATCCAGTCGATCAAACAAAACTCTTAGCTGACCTTTTTCTAAAATATTTACGCGACTATAGAGAATGTCGAAGCGCATTCTCGCTTCATTAAGGCGATCATCACTAAAATCATCTTCGAGTAACTTCAGTGAATTTCTGAGTTTTAGCGTTTCTCTATCTAATTGGTAAGCAGCCCAGAGTGCATCTTCTTCTACAGCAGACAGCATGATTTTTTGACGGTCGACCAATTCGGTAAAAATCAATATAGCGGCCCCCATAAAAATGAACGCAGCAACCGCCAACAAAAGAAAGGGTGATGATTTCTTTTGTTGGCGGTTCACAATAGAAGATTTAGGCAAGCGCATAATAAAACTTACTCAACGTTTATCGACTTTATTTGCCATACAGACCGATTGTGAATCACTTCGTTATTTAAGTTAGGCTCATCACTGAATGGATAAAGCAGAAAGATGGGGCCTTTATCCCTTACACTCATCACCTTACCATTCATTTCCATCGCGAGAATCACATCGTACTCTTCACCATCTTTCCTTGGCACTTCAGCACTGTAATCATTTAATGCGGTTACTGATAGCTCATCTGTCTTTGCGCCCACCGCGGCCATTACAGAACGCAATAAAGGCCCACGATACAAATCAACGCCCTCACTCCAAGGTGTCATAGTACGCTGATTCATCACTTCTAAGTTCATCAGCATATCGCGGTCAAATTCTGCTTTATTTCCATCAGCATTAGTGTTGGTGATATTTCCAGTAATCGTAAGAATTACCGTTCCCGTTGGTTTAGATAAATCATCCGCTTGCAAATTAGTAAATCCAAACACTCCAAATAACACCATTCCAATGACGAAATACGACTTCATTCCAAACACCTCAAGATGGATTAATATCAGTGCAGTATAGTAAAAGGATTAGCGATATTCGCTGGTCATTTACGAAACGACACGCTTTCTACACCTAGAAAAACAAAGGCAGCACAATAGATACAAAAAAAGCTGCAAATGCAGCTTTTTTTGTAGTAAAAACTTATTACTAACAATCAATTAAGGTACGGGGTGACCTTGAGAAGCAATCCAAATCCTAAACCAATCATCATCACTAAGCTGTGTTGACATTGCGTCTACTGCGACAGCTAAACGATCAATCTTTCCAGACCCCATTACAGGACAAATGCCAGCCGGATGACGCAATAACCAAGCAACTACAATTTGATCAGCAGTACAGTTTTTATCTTGAGCTAACTCACCCAACACAGCTTGAACACGTTTAGCTTTCTCACTGGTTCCAGAAAACAGCTCGCCACCAGCAAAAGGCGACCATGCCATAGGCGTTACCGCATGCTGTTGCACATGATCTAATGTGCCATCTTCAAAGTGCTGCAACGCAAGTGGTGACAATTCCACCTGATTGATGATCAAAGGCGCATCAAGCCGAGACTGCAACAAGTCAAATTGACGAGAAGTAAAATTGGACACGCCAAAGTGTTTAACTTTACCGAGTGTAAATAACAAATCAAACGCCTGTGCGACCTCATCCGCATCCATCAAAGGGCTTGGACGGTGTAATAACAAAGTATCGATATATTCACACTGCAAATTTGCCAAAGATTGATCGACACTCGCCAATATGTGTTCAGCGCGATAATCATATCGATGCACCTGAATATTAGGACGATTATCCGAAGGCAGCAAGATTCCGCACTTAGTGATGATTTCCATCTTATCTCGCAAAGCGGGTTTAAGCTTTAGTGCCTCGCCAAACAAAGCTTCACACTGATAACCACCATAAATATCCGCATGATCAAACGTCGTTACACCAAGATCTAAACACGCTTCTATAAAGCCTAGTGTTTCTGAAGAATTCATATTCCATTCTTCTAGCCGCCAAAAGCCTTGAGCGATACGTGACCCTTCAAAACCAAGGGGATGATACTGATGTCTCATGGAGATTTCCTCTGCGTCATTATTTTATTGCCAATCATTCTAATGGAGACCTTTTAATAAAAAAACAGCAAACTCAGTGAACACGCATAACTGACAGGAAACATCATCGAAGGTATACTATTACACATTCAAGACTGACCTCTAAGCAAGAGCGACGCGACCACCTACAACGGACAAATTGCGGACAATATGGAACACTTATAATTTACACGCAGCGACACATCAGTAAGCACAAAAGCGAAACAATAAACACAACACCACTGTGATGGACTTAATAATGAATTCAATGACGCTAGGCCCTCTTTCCAAAGCCAATGGAGAGATCCAAATTCCGGGTTCCAAAAGCCTTTCAAACCGCATTTTATTGTTAGCAACGCTAGCAAAAGGCACCACAAAAATCACCAATCTACTAGACAGCGACGACATTCGCCGCATGCTAGAAAGCCTAACTAAATTAGGCGTCAACTATTCTCTAGAAGATAACGGCACAACCTGTGTACTGGAAGGCCTTGCTGGCCCGATTCAAGCAGATTTCGGTGACTTATTCCTTGGTAACGCAGGTACTGCAATGCGCCCTTTGGCTGCAGCACTTTGCCTAGGAAAAGGTGAGTTTCATCTGCATGGTGAGCCACGCATGCACGAACGCCCAATTGGCGATCTTGTCGATGCATTGCAAGCATTGGGTGTCGACATCGCTTACGAAGGCGAAAAAAATTACCCTCCACTGCGCATTAAAGCCAACGGACTATCTGGCGGCGAAGTGTCTATTAAAGGCAACATCTCAAGCCAATTCCTAACAGCTATTCTAATGAGCGCGCCATTAGCAGAAGGCGATCTCACCATCAAAGTCGATGGCGAGCTGGTTTCCAAGCCATACATCGATATCACTTTGCACACTATGAAGCAGTTTGGTGTCGAAGTAGAAAACCTGAATTACCAAGCATTTGTGGTAAAAGGTCAGCAAACTTACCAAAGCCCAGGTGAAATCATGGTCGAAGGTGATGCCTCTTCTGCGTCTTACTTCTTGGCAGCGGCCGCTATTGCAGGTGGAAAAATTAAAGTCCACGGTGTAGGCACAGACAGCGTACAAGGCGACGTAAAATTCGCCGATGTATTAGCGAAAATGGGGGCGAACATCACTTACGGCCCGACTTGGATAGAAGCCGAACACAACGAACTTAACGGCATTGATATGGACATGAACCACATCCCAGATGCGGCAATGACCATAGCAACAACAGCCCTATTTGCCAAAGGCCCAACGACCATTCGCAACATTTATAACTGGCGTGTGAAAGAAACCGACCGTTTGTATGCAATGGCGACCGAGCTTAAAAAACTCGGAGCAGACGTGATTGAGGGCGAAGACTTCATCACAGTCACGCCAGTAGAGAAACTACAGCATGCTGCTATTGACACGTATAACGATCACCGCATTGCTATGTGTTTCTCGTTGGTTGCCTTTTCAGATACGCCAGTGACTATCAACGATCCGGGCTGTACATCAAAAACCTTCCCAACCTATTTTGAACTGTTCAACACCGTTGCGAGCTAAGTTTTTAAAAGGCACAAACCTTCTTAAAATCCACTTGATTGAACAAAAATAGTAAAAGCCAAATCCCTATCAAGGATTTGGCTTTTTTTGGTCAAAAAAAAGCCCCAGCATTTCACTGCTGGGGCAAGGCTCTCAATACAAAGGGAAACGTATCAATGAAATCTTAAGACTGTGGTTGTGCTGGTGTTTCAAGTTTTTCGATCTGTTGTGGGGTTAACAGTGCATACAAACCTGCACGGTTTTTTGCATAAGTAATGGTTAAATCTTCTGTAAGCTCACCGCTTTCCTCAGCGAGGTCATCAACTTTATCCATGTAGCTTTTTGAACTTGGGGACAAGCTGCTTAACTCAACTTGAGTACTATGTAGCTGCTCTTGAATTTTACGGATCGCCTTACCGTCTTTTTCAAAAAGGTCAGACACTTTTGCTTGCGTTTTCTCATCTAAACCAAGCTGCTGAGCCATGCGGCTAGCAAGTTGCTCATGACTTGGAACGGCATTAATTGGAGCTTCCTGAGCGGCTTGGCCTTTAGCAACATCACCTTCGGGTGATTTTGTTTCAGCATAAGCACTAACGGCTACACCGGTTATAATCGCGGCACTCAAACCGATAACACCCATCATTCCTGCTTTTTTACGATTAAACATAGTTGGCTCCTTAAGCTCTATTTCCTGTTTGGATGAAATCTATTATGTCTATTTCTATGTCAAACAGTGTCAAAGAGAGTGAATCGAGATGCACAACTTGTCATGAGAGCGTAAGGGAAAGTGCGCATTCACGAATTTTGCCTATTAACCGAGTAAGCCCGAACATATTCTTAGAAGTAGTAATGAATTGCTTGACGCTTCATCCACTTTTTACCCATTTGAAAGCGCAGGGTCCCAGTCTTTCCAAACCACTTCGCGCCCCTGCTGACGAATCATCGCCATAATTTCCGTAACTGGGCGATCATCACTGATCTCAAATTGTTCCAGAGCCTCTTGAGAATCGTCCGCATAACCGCCAGGTTGCGTTTTAGATTCCGCACTCATAGTAGTAAAGCCCATACGCACAGCATGATGGCGAAATTCAGGGGATTCGCGGGTAGACAAGCTCATCTCTAAGTCCCGATCAAACAAGCGCCACGCCGCAACAAGTTGAACCAACTGACGATCCGAGATGACAGATTTAGGAACAATACCGCCTTCACAAGGGCGAATACGCGGAAACGCCACGCTAAATCGGCTGCTCCAGTAACGCTTTTGCAAATGCCGAAGATGATGCGCCATCATCACGGAGTCCGTGCGCCAATCCTCCAAGCCAAGTAACACACCCAAGCCAATTTTATGAATACCCGCTTGCCCGATTCGATCTGGCGCGTCGAGACGATAATTAAAGTTGGATTTATTGCCACGTAAATGATGTTCAAGATAGGTTTTACGTCGATAAGTTTCTTGATAAACCAGCACGCCATCTAAGCCAATATCCTGCAGTCGCTTATATTCGCTAGCATCCAATGGCTGCACTTCCATCGAGAGCTGACTAAAATGCGGTTTGATAAGCGGAATCATGCGCTCAAAGTAAGGCATAGAGACTTTATTGGTTTCTCCTGTCACCAGGAGAATATGATCAAAGCCTTTATCTTTAATCGCCGCGACTTCTTTTTCTAGCTGAGCTTCATTTAAAGTGAGACGCTTAATCGCATTGCTCATAGAAAAACCACAATAGGTACATTCATTCGCGCACGTATTAGACAAATACAAAGGTGCAAACAAACTCACCGTATTGCCAAAGCGCTGCAAAGTAAGCTGTTCGCTTTTCGCCACCATTTCCAGCAAATACGGCTCTGCGACAGGGGAAATCAAGGCTGAAAAATCTTCCACATCCAATTTGCTTTTGCTCAAGGCCCGCAACACATCTGGCTCTGTTTTTTCTTGATGCGACCGTGTTACTTCCTGCCAATCGGCATTTTCAACAAACTCGCTGAATTGACCTTTCGTAGCAGGGCTTTGTTCAAGCATGCGAATTTTTTGACTGACTTCTTCCATCATGACAGAGCCCCAATGAAGTCCGTCAAAGGACTGGTGGCATTCGCCTGAACTCGCTTTTCACCCAAGCCCGATTCATAAGCCATTCGCCCTGCTTCCACAGCAAGCCTGAAGGCCTTGCCCATTTGAGCCGGTTGCTTAGCGACGGCCATGGCCGTATTTACCAACACCGCATCGGCACCAATTTCCATCGCTAAAGCAGCATCAGATGGCGCACCAATCCCTGCATCCACAATCACTGGCACCCTACTTTGCTCAATGATAATTTCCAGAAAAGGACGACTCGCCAACCCCATATTGGAACCAATAGGCGACCCCAGCGGCATGACACATTGACAGCCTACTTCTTCTAATCGCTTACAAAGCACAGGGTCGGCATGAACATAAGGCATCACCACAAAGCCTTTTTTGATCAACTCTTCAGCGGCCAATAGGGTTTCCATACCATCTGGCATCAAATAACGCGGATCAGGATGAATCTCCAACTTCACCCAATTGGTTTCTAATGCCTCACGAGCAAGTTCAGCGGCAAATACCGCTTCTTTCGCGGTGCGCGCACCAGACGTATTAGGCAATAATTTCATCCCCTGTTGCAGCAAAGGCTGAAGAATGTTGTCCGTCTGATTTTTTAAATCCATACGACGTAACGATAACGTGACTAACTCACTCTCACTAGCGTTTAAAGAATCCATCATGGCATCGGCACTGGCGTACTTGCCAGTTCCGGTAAAAAGCCGAGAATGAAATTCGTGTCCAGCAATAAATAAAGACGACATATTAGCCTCCTGCAATCGATTCAAAAATAAATACCTGACTCTGCTCATTCAGCTCCGTACTAGACCACAAGCTTTTTGGCACCACTTGCTGGTTAATCGCAATGGCAATACACTGCTCGCTTTTGCCTAATTGAGTAAGCAAATCTTGGAGCGTCTCTCCAACAAACTCATGAGACGCATCGTTCAACATAATCTTCATTGCTCGCCTCCTTTATTTCTTTGAGTGTTCGAGTGCTGTTCAAACGACCTAATGAGTAATTGTGTCGCTGCTTCTGGATCAATCGCTTTAGTGATGGCTGTCACCAAGGCAACACTATCGACGCCCGTATGCGTAACGCTCGGCAATCTCTCGGCATTGATACCACCAATGGCCACAGTCGGAAACGCGCCTTTTAATAAAGTTGCGTAATGGACCAGTCGACTTAAGCCTTGTGGCTGAGATGGCATATCTTTGGTTTGTGTTGGAAAAATATGACCCAAAGCAATGTAGCTTGGTTGGATAGATTGAGCTCGAGCAATTTCATAGTAGCCATGGGTACTGATGCCGAGTCGCAGCCCTGCAGCTTGGATTTTCGCTAAATCCGCCATCTCCAAATCTTCCTGACCGAGATGAATGCCATAAGCGCCAAAAGCGATGGCCTGCTGCCAATAGTCATTAATAAAGACTTGCGCGTCGTACTCTTTACCCAAGGCAATCGCCTGTTGGATTTTACTTTCTAGATCTGCGTCGTCAGGGTCTTTGATGCGCAACTGAGCGATTTTCACGCCTTGCTTTAACACTCGTTCCAACCAATCCACAGAATCAACAACGGGATACAAGCCCATTTTTTTGAGGTCCATCTTGGCAAAAGGCAGCGTTGTTGAAGCCTTTGTGTTCATGTTTGGTGAAACAATCGCTGGAAGGTTTTCAATCTGAAGCGGCCAACCAGGTCGACCCAATGAACCAGTTCCTTTGCCTATTTGCACGCCTGTTTTCAAGGCTCCAGTGATATAAGCTTGCGCCATAGTCATCGCATCTAAAAGATCGTAGCCATGAGCGATAAAGCCAGCCAGCGCTATCGACAAGGCGTTGCCTGTGCCACGGGTGTTTTGTACAACCAGTCTTTCGCATGCGAAACCAATGATAGAATCCCGGTTCACTAGCCAGCCTGTTGCCTTCTCTGAATCTAATTGACCTGATTTCAGCAACCAAGCACACTTGGACGACGATAAATACGCAGCCAACTGACCTTGTATATCAACCACTGACTGTTGAGCTGATAAACCTGTCAGCCGTTCAAACTCCATCAAATTGGGTGTAATGACATCCACATAAGGCAGCACTGATTCCAATAAAGACGCTGCGACTGAGTCTTGCTGCAACAGGTTTCCCGACTCGCAGCTCGCCGCTATTACGGGATCAAAGACAACCAACACAGTAGGAAAGTCTGCTTTAATACGCTTCAACCAAATCGAGCAGGCTTTTACTATCTCAATGGATGGTAGCAAGCTCACTTTAATAGCATCTGGCGGTACGTCGTCGAGCAAGGTTTGCCACTGCTCATCGAACATGGACAAAGAAACAGGCTCGACGATGCGCACTTCTTTGGAGTTTTGCGCTGTGATGCAAGTGACGATGGTTTGCACGTGGCAACCTAAATCTTGCCCTGTGTGTAAATCCACTTGAAGTCCAGTGTGGGCGGACGAGTCCGACTCGCCCACGCACCAGACCACAGGAGGTTTTATAGACATATATCCTCCTTTCGCTTACAGCGATTCTTCTTTTGATTTATTTGACGTTAATTTATCTGTGGTTAACTTATCTGTGGCTAAGTAGACATCACTGCCTAGTTCACGAAAATGCTCAGACATTTGCTGCATACCGGTGTTCGCTTCTAAAGCACTCACATCGATTGCCTGTGTGCCTTCTAACTCTTTTGCACTCTCTAGCCCTTTTGCATAGTCGCGAACTTCTTGGGTGATTTTCATCGAACAGAATTTTGGCCCGCACATGGAACAGAAATGCGCAACTTTACCAGAGGCCTGCGGCAATGTTTCATCGTGATAAGAACGGGCGGTTTCAGGGTCTAACGACAGGTTGAACTGATCTTCCCAACGAAACTCAAACCGTGCTTTCGATAAGGCGTTGTCTCGAATTTGCGCCCCAGGATGACCCTTGGCCAAATCCGCTGCATGAGCTGCGATTTTATAGGTAATTAAGCCTTGCTTAACGTCTTCTTTGTTTGGCAACCCAAGATGCTCTTTTGGCGTCACGTAGCACAACATGGCACAGCCATACCAACCGATTTGCGCTGCCCCAATACCAGACGTGATGTGATCGTAACCCGGAGCAATGTCTTGTGTTAATGGCCCTAACGTGTAAAAGGGTGCTTCGTGACAATGCTTCAGCTGCTCGGTCATATTCTCTTCGATAAGCTGCATTGGCACGTGCCCCGGCCCTTCGATCATCACTTGCACATCGTACTCCCAAGCGATTTTTGTCAACTCGCCCAAGGTGCGAAGTTCCGACATTTGTGCTTCGTCATTGGCATCCATGATAGACCCCGGACGCAAGCCATCACCAAGCGACAAGGCCACATCGTATTGCGCGCACAACTCACAAATCTCGCGGAAGCGCTCGTACAAGAAGCTTTCTGTATGGTGCGCCAAACACCATTTCGCCATGATAGAACCACCGCGAGACACGATGCCCGTCAGGCGTTTCGCCGTCATGGGCACATAGCGCAGCAAAACGCCGGCATGAATAGTAAAGTAATCCACGCCCTGCTCCGCTTGCTCGATCAAGGTATCGCGAAACACGTCCCAGTTAAGATTTTCGGCCACGCCATCGACTTTTTCCAAAGCTTGATAAATAGGTACGGTGCCAATTGGCACGGGCGAGTTACGCAAGATCCATTCACGCGTTTCATGAATGTTTTTACCGGTCGATAGATCCATCACAGTGTCTGCGCCCCAACGAGTTGACCACACCAGTTTTTCTACTTCTTCTTCAATGGAAGACGTCACGGCAGAGTTACCAATGTTGGCGTTCACCTTCACTAAAAAATTACGACCAATGATCATGGGCTCAGATTCTGGATGATTAATGTTGTTTGGAATGATGGCGCGACCTCTTGCCACTTCATCACGAACAAACTCTGGCGTAATGCGTGTTTGTAGATTCGCCCCAAAGCTTTGACCTGGGTGCTGCTTCAATAATAATTCGCTCTTGATTGCATCAATATTTTGATTTTCACGTAAAGCGATGTATTCCATTTCTGGCGTAACAATACCTTGTCGAGCGTAATGCATTTGCGTCACACACTTGCCTTGGCGCGCTTTGCGTACTTTAGGTAACTCTTTAAAACGCAATTCATCCAGAGCCGAGTTTTCTAAACGTGATTGCGCAAATTCTGACGACACACTGGGCAACACCTCGGAGTCATTGCGCTTGTCGATCCAAGAAGCACGCATTGGCGCCAAACCACGATACACATCGATATTTTCGTGCGGATCCGCATATGGACCAGAACAATCGTAAACATAGATGGCTTCATTGGGTTCGAAAGTCAGGTTATCTGGATCAGAACCAATCGGTGTATCGGTTAAGTTGATCTTACGCATAGGAACGCGAATCGAATCGTCTGATCCGCTCAAATATATGCGCTCAGACGCTGGAAAAGGCTTGGCTTGTAATGATTCGATAAAAGACTTGGCGGCTTGGCGCGTTTCTTCTCGAGTCTGTTTTTTAGACAATTTGCTTGGTTTTTTTTGAGGTTTATTCGTAGTCGACATAGCACTTCCCTTATTTAAAAAATGGAGAATTGCTTGTCTGGGGTGCTGTTTTACAGGCAAACGCACTACTGGCGTTAATTTGCAAAACATGAACCCTGAATTTTATTAGGAAAGGATGCTGTAGACATATGACCGCATCGATTCCATAAAAATCAGGAGTTCATTCGATGCAGAAAAGAAAAATAGAGACTTTCTTGTTTCCTACGCGGGTATTAGCCCGATCAGGTTCTGCGGATCCCGCATTTAATTATGCGATCTCAGCCAAATGGCACTCCGACAAGTAGGGCTGAGTATACCCAGTCTTATCGGAATGTAAACACCCACATTTTCAGCAAGTGTTTGAGGAACCAATCAACGAAAAACTACTCGGCTTGCATTTCCAGCGCCATTTTATAGAGGTAATTTTTCTTCTCACCCGTTAATTTCGCCGCCATAGCTGCCGCTTGCTTAACCGGTAAATCTTCTAGCAAAATCGTCAGAATACGCTTCGCTTCTAATTCGGCTTCATTACCGCTCTCTTGCGTAAAACTCAGCATAACGACAAACTCACCACGCATTTGGTTAGCATCTGCATCGAACTTGGCAAGTATTTCAGAGGCCGTTCCGGATAAAAATGTCTCAAATGTTTTCGTTACTTCCCGTGCTAAAACCAGCTGAGCATCCTCACCATAGACTTTTTGTACATCCGCAATGGAGTCATAAACTCGGTGAGTAGATTCATAAAAAACCACGGTGCCAGTTTGCTTCTTCCAAGATTCAAACAAGTCACAACGACCTTTGGATTTAGCAGGAACAAAGCCAGCAAAAAAGAACTGATCGGTAGGCAAACCAGAAGCACACAATGCTGAAATCAACGCGCAAGCACCAGGGATCGGCACGACTTTATGACCTTGCTCTCGTAATGCATGCACCACGTGATAGCCAGGATCTGAAATAAGTGGCGTACCCGCATCAGAGACTAGGGCAACATTTTTGCCTTCCTCTAGTAAGCTGGCAACGTAGTTAGCTTTATCTTTTTCATTGTGATCGTGAATTGAAAATAGCTTAGCTTCAATCGCAAAATGATTGAGCAAGCGGCGAGTGTGTCGAGTGTCTTCTGCGGCTATATAGTCTACATCGCGTAAAGTTTGCTCTGCTCTCTTACTGAAATCATCTAGATTGCCAATTGGAGTGGCAACTATGTACAGCGACCCTCTCGCATCATCAGAACTATGTGGTACCATGTTGCCTCTTTTATTTGTCATTTTATAAGCTTATGAGCCTAATTAATTACCGCATCATATCATTAACTCTTTGTACTTTTCTGCTAAGCGCCTGTAATTCCATGAATTTAAATATGGAGCAGCCACAAAACAGGGTCCAAGCAAAAAATAGCGGTTCACAAGAAAGAACTTTGCCGCCTAGTATTTATCACCCAAAAAAAACAACCGATGTTTCCAAAGCGCTGGCCGATGCTTACCTCTCTGCCAAAAATCTGTATGAGCAAGGTGAGTTTCAACAGGCCATTGATATTTTAGAAGACAAGCTTTTAACAACGCCTTCTTCTATTCAATTTGAAGCCTATTTATTAGCTGCTTTGTCTGCGTCTTACCTAGATGATTCAATTGAATCTAAAAGCTATCTAGAGCAAGCGAATCAGCTTATTGCTGCGCGCCATCCGGACAATCAAAATAAACTTAAAGAAACAAGAGCATCCATCCTTGAACATTTTGGAAATTGGCTAGAAGTCGTCGACCTTCGCATGGATTTAACCTACAACCTTCCTCTTAACGAAGGCGAAGAAAATCAAGCAAAATTATGGATGGCGATCCAAAACCTGACTCAAAATGAAGTGGACGAATTATTTCAGCAGCAAAAGCCTCTACTTAATGGCTGGCTTACAATCAGCAGCATATTAAGAAATCAAACCCTGTCCATTGAACAACAACTTAAGATGTTCAAAAAGTGGCAAGCTGAAAATCCAAATCACCCAGCCGCCCTTTCGCCACCACAAGATTTTGAAATAATGGCTTCCGTTGAACAGATGGCGCCTAAAAAGATCGTCTTGATGTTACCAATGAGCGGGAAGTTAGAACGCGCATCCCAAGCTATTGTTGATGGCTTCTTTGCCTCTTTCTACAAGCAAAATCAAGCTAGGCCAGAAATTCATGTCGTCAACGTTGATGACTATGCGACTATCCAAGAAGCACTCAACGCAGCCAACGAGCAACAGCCTGACGTCATTATTGGACCTTTGCAAAAAAACAACGTTGCTCAAGTAAGTCGCCTAGAGTTACCTTACCCTGTTATCGCGCTTAATCAGCTCGATATTAATCAGCATCCTAAAAATCTGTATCATTTCTCTTTAAATGCTGAAGATGAAATACATGAACTCATCGCCTTTGCCAAACAAGAAGGGGCAACCAAAGCCGCCATTTTAAGCACACAAGATACTTGGGCTCTAAAACAAAGCGATGAATTTCGTGCTGAAGCCGCCAAAGAAAATGTCACTATCACATCCAATCAGTCTTACGCGAACACCCCACGAGGCAGACAAGATGCGATTCAAAAATTACTATTGGTCACCGAAAGCTATGCTCGCAAGAGATCTATCGAAAAATGGATTGGAACCAACGTAGACAGCATAGCAAGGTCTCGTGAAGATTTAGATTATGTCTATTACATTGGCAAACTCAATGATGCCAAACAAATTAGACCGCTTTTAGATTTCTATTTCGCTGACAAAATACCTATGTTAGCCAGCAGCACTTTGAATGACAGCGCACCCGAAAGATCAACAAAACCAGAAGACATAGAACGCATACTATTCACTGAAGCACCGGCCCTTACACCAAAGAACACTTCACTTGAAGTTTTGCCTAAAAATCAGAGTTCAAATATTTTACGCAGACTACAAGCGCTAGGAGCTGACTCGTACTTATTGGCAAATAAATACCAGCTGTTCACATTGCTTCCAAGCACTAAAATTTCAGCAAATACTGGCATTATCACCATGGATGAAAATGGCATATTTCATAAAAGACCTGAAATCATGACTTACCGAAAAGGAAATTTGGTATATGCGAGCAGTCAGCAGTTTTTTGAACAAAAGGAAAAAGCCGAAAAATAACGGCGAGAAAGCAGAACAAGCAGCCGAAGCCTTTCTATTAGAGCAAGGGCTTCGGTTTGTAGAAAGAAACTACTTCTGCCGTATCGGGGAAATTGATTTAATCTTTAAAGATCAAAACACCTATGTTTTTGTAGAGGTTCGCTTCCGAGCAAACAATGCCCATGGAAGTGCCGCTGAAAGCCTCGGGCAATCAAAGCTTAAAAAAGTTCGCAATAGCGCTGCTTTATGGCTACAAAAGAACAATAAAGTAAACAATGCAAGTCGCTTCGATGCGATATTATTTGACGAAAAAATAGACTCTCAACATTTAACTTGGCTTAAAGCAGTATTTTAACCACTATGGATTTTCAAGAAGCAATCTACACACAATTTGCCCAGAGTTTTGAAGCACAACAACAAGCTCTGGAAAGCTTACCGCCTTACATTGAACATGCTGCAAAAGTGATTTTTTCAAGCATTGCGTCTGGCGGGAAAGTCATTTGCATCGGCAACAGTACTGGCTCTCACCTATCTCAGTATTTCAGTACATTGATGCTGGACAGAATGGACAGAGAGCGCCCTGGCCTACCCGCTATTAATTTAAGTGGTGAAGGCTCCGCACTATTAGCCATTACCCACAACGATAGCTACCACGACGTCTTCTCAAAGCAGATCACGGCACTTGGCAATCAAGGTGACATATTGTTCGTCATTGCAAACAGAGGCAACACCTCTCCCATAATACAAGCGATACAAGCAGCCCACGAGCGAAAAATGAGCATAGTCGCGCTGACTAGCCCAGAAGCTAAAAACGTCTCTTCACTGACCTCACAAGACGACACAGAGATAAAAATCAATCTACTCGGTACCGCCAGAGTTCACGAATGCCAACTTAGCGTCATTCATATTTTAGTTGACCTACTTGAGCGCCAACTATTTGGCTACGAAGACTAGGTTTAATCCAATACAAAAACTTAAGACAAAAAAGCCGCTCGAGAGCGGCTTTTTTCTTCTGGAAAAGCAATAGCAAGATGTTTAGCTATGCTTTATTTCACAACTTTTAGTTGGAAACCTTTTTTAGGCTCTGGTGGCGTCGGAGTGGGCTCATCAAGAAACTCCTCATCCGGAAACACAAAACCATCACCATTCTCTTTTGCGTACAAAGCAAGGGCCGCTCGCATAGGAACATAAACCTGCATGGGCCGACCACTGAAACGCGCCTCAAATGAAACCGCCTCTTTATCCATGATCAAATGACGGACAGCAGTCATACCAATGTTTAATACTATCTGACCATCTTTAACGAATTCGGTAGGCACCACGACATCTTTCTGCTCAGCATCAACCAACAAATAAGGTGTCATATCATTATCAGCAACCCAAGAATAAGCCGCATTTAATAAATAAGATCTCTTCGGTAACATTTTATCTCCTACCCAATAAATATTTTGTAAAAAAAAGGAGCTATAAGCTCCTCTTTTACTACTTAACCAAACCGAGATAAAGCCTCAGCTTAGTCTAAACGCATTTCTTGTTCTGCTTCGGAAAGACTTTCTTGGAAAGACTCACGAGCAAAAACCAGATCCATATATTTGTATAAAGCTCTTGCTTGATCTTTAGGAATCTCAACACCTAAAGCAGGCAAACGCCACAAGATCGGAGCCAAACAACAATCTACGATAGTAAACTCATCGCTCATGAAATAAGGTTTTTCTTCGAAAATTGGCGCAACATTCAATAAACCTTCACGCAATTCTTTCTGCGCTTTAGCTACAGCTTCTTTGTCTTTACTTGTAAGAATCAAGTCAACTAGTTTCGCCCAGTCACGCTGAATACGATACATAAACAAACGGCTTTCAGCACGAGCAACAGGATATACAGGCAGCAACGGTGGATGTGGAAAACGCTCATCCAAATATTCCATCATCACATTTGGCTCATAAAGAACCAAGTCACGATCGACTAACGCTGGTAGTTCATTATATGGATTAACATCCGCCAACTCGTCTGGCTTATTAAACGGGTCTACATCTATGATGTCCACTGTGACGGCTTTCTCAGCCAATACAATACGAACTCGATGGCTGTAATGATCTTCTCCATCAGAGAAGAACGTCATTGAGGAGCGCTTTGCAATAACACCCATGTCTAACCCCTATATTGAAAATATCTACATCCCCTTCAAAGGAGGGGACAAACTATATTATGATGACGAAGTAACAAAAATATTACACGATATCGCCAACACAGAAAATCGTTCATGGAATATTTACTTACGTACCTTTCATCAAACAAGGCTTTAACTTATCGCTTGGCGGTCTATACAGAAAAACCTTCAAACCCAACTATCAAGCAATACGCAGTAAACTAAAAACACAACTCTAAACCATGAATTTCAGAGTTCATCTATTGTAACATTATTTCTAAACAATTTTTCTTAGAAAAATCATTTTGTTGCAAGAATTCTACAACCTGCTTTATTTCAAGCAAAAAAAACGCTTGGCGAAAACACCAAGCGTTTTGATAATAATTCCAAAGCGAAAATTAACGCTTAGAGAACTGAGGACGACGACGTGCTTTGCGTAGACCAACTTTCTTACGTTCAACTTCACGAGAGTCGCGTGTAACGAATCCTGCAGAACGTAGAGTACGACGTAGAGTCTCATCGTATTGCATCAATGCGCGTGTGATACCGTGACGGATCGCACCAGCTTGACCAGAGATACCACCACCTTTAACAGTGATGTAAACGTCAAATTTTTCAGTAGCGTTAACAAGTTCAAGAGGCTGACGAACAACCATTTGAGCCGTTTCACGACCGAAGTACTGAGAAAGAGTACGGTTATTGATAACTAGGTTACCAGAACCCGCTTTAAGGAACACACGAGCGGTAGACGTTTTACGACGACCTGTACCGTAGTATTGAGTAGCTGACATAATGATCTTCCGTATTAAATGTTAAGGGCTTGAGGCTGTTGAGCAGCATGTGGATGCTCAGTACCAGCGTACACTTTCATTTTCTTGTGCATTGCACGGCCCAAAGGACCTTTTGGCAACATACCTTTTACGGCGATTTCAAGAACGCGCTCAGGAGCGTGATCAATCAACTTCTCGAAATTCATAGAACGCAAGCCGCCTGGGTAACCAGTATGGCGGTAGTATTGTTTAGCAGCTGCTTTGTTACCTGTAACGTGAACTTTCTCAGCATTGATAACAACGATGTAATCACCAGTGTCAACATGAGGAGTGTATTCCGCTTTATGCTTACCGCGAAGACGGCGAGCAATTTCAGTAGCCAAGCGACCTAGAGTTTTGCCTTCAGCATCAACCACGAACCAGTCGCGGCGAACTTCAGCAGGTTTAGCTGTAAAAGTTTTCATGAAAAAACCCTATCAATATGCGTGTTCAATGACACGCTATACCTATTATTATTGGTTGGCCGAAAGCAAAGCTTTCGATCAACGTACACTTACCTTTAAAAAGGCGAGCGAAGTATATACCAACCTAACAAAATATGAAAGTCGAAATACTCTTAAGGACGGTGCTCTAAAGACAAATATTCTTCAGATTGCATCTCTAACAATCGACTCACGGTACGATCGTATTCAAAGGCCAATCGCGTACCAGTGTAGATATCTGGAATAGCCACTTCAGCAGAGAAAATTACCTTAACATGACGATCATAAAACTCATCCACCAAGTTAATAAAACGTCTCGCTAAATCATCACGCGACGCATCCATTTGAGGTAAATTAGAAATAATTACCGTACTGTAAAGGCGAGCCAACTCAATGTAATCGACCTGACTTCTTGGCCCATCACACAATGCTTTAATATCAAACCAAGCAAGACCTTCACAGCTTCGAATCAAAGGAATATCTCGACCTTCAATTTCTGCCGCACCACCCTCAACAATATGAGAGGCGTCTGAGATGAGACTCTTAAAACGTTCATCCAAGGCTTCATCTGCTTCATCATTTAACGGAAAGTGATAAAGCTTAGCTTGTTTCAATGTGCGTAATCGGTAATCTACACCACCATCTACATTCATCACTTTAGTGTGTTTCTTGACGAGATCGATAGCTGGCAAGAAACGCGCACGCTGCAAACCATTCTTATACAAACCGTCTGGTTCTATATTAGAAGTCGCTACTAAAGTTGTGCCGTTTTCAAACAACACGTCAAGTAACCCCGCCAAGATCATGGCATCAGTAATATCTGTCACAAAAAACTCATCAAAGCACAACACTTGCGCTTTAGATGAAATTTGCTTTCCAACAATCTCTAATGGATTTTTAACATCATGCAACTTACGAAGCTCTTGATGCACCATCTGCATAAAACGATGAAAATGCAGACGCATTTTCTTTTCTGTCGGTAAGCAGTCAAAAAAAGTATCCATCAAATAGGTCTTACCTCGACCTACTCCACCCCAAAAATACAAACCCTGCTCAACTGTCGGTGCCTTCTTTTTTAGAAAACGCCCCAGAAGGCCTCCTGAGGGTTTATCAGCTTGATTAGCAACCAATCGGTCAAATAAATCCTGAAGCGCCTCAACAGCCTCCTCCTGCGCTGGATCATAATTAAAGTCAGCTCTAGTTAAATCTTGCTTGTAACGTGTAATGGGTGTCATCGCCGCTCTTTCGTTAAATTAGTAAATTACGTATATTCTAACAAATTGCATCTTAAACAACACCTATCAAGCTGTTATCGTAGAGGCTGTTTCGCTATAATGTGTTATCTGTTTTTTGGAGAAAGTCATGAACTTGGAAGAATTCAACATTATCATCTTTATTACCGGCATTATTATTGGCTGTGTCGCAACACTTGCTCTTAAAAGCTACAACGCAAAAAATAACAGCAAGAAAGTAAACACCAGCTCCAACATCATCACCATGAAGTCTCTGCAACAAGAACTTGATAATAAACAAGTGATCATTGACAACTTCTTCACCGACAGCAACGAACATCTAGCATCTGCAGAAAAACGTTTAGCTGACCTTAGAAACGCACTGGCTGATAACGCAAGCCAGTTAAGCAACGTTAAAATTGAAAGAAGCGGAGTAGCCGCTAACACTCCAGACACAGAGGAATCTTCATCTTTCGAGCCACCAAGAGATTACGCTTTGAAAAAAGACAAAGAGCCAGGCATGCTCAGTGAGACATTTGGGTTTGATGATAAAAATATGGATATTGAGCCCAAGCGCACTATCTAATACCAATAGCATCAATACAAACTAAAAAGAAAACAAAAAAACGGGCTTTTAAAAGCCCGTTTTTTTTACACATCTGCAATCACCTGCGCTAAGCAGGATTATCCACATCAATAAATACCGCATCCAAGCCACACTCATCTGCAAGATACTCTGCTACAGATCTCGCTCCAAAACGCTCAGTAGCATGATGACCTGCCGCAACAAAGTGAATCCCCATCTCGCGGGCAATATGAATGGTTTGCTCTGAAACCTCACCAGTAATAAACACATCCGCTCCAACGGCTACAGCTCGCTCTATATAACCTTGCGCACCACCAGTGCATAACGCCACACGCTGAATCGGTTGATCGTTAACACTTTCAAACAGTACGTTGCGATCCACGGCCGTCTCGACCATTTTTTGAAACTCGCTGGAGGATACTGGCTTACTTAACTCCCCAACGACACCGATTGACTCCTCAATGGGAACACCGACCTGCAAACCCGATCGATTCAAAAGCCCCAAGGCGTCAGCCAATCCCGCATTATTACCCAGAGTTGGATGCGCATCCAACGGCAAGTGGTATCCATACAAATTAATGTCATTCTTAATCAAAGCAGCAATACGTCGATACTTCATACCAACAATACGGGGATCTTCATTTTTCCAAAAATAGCCATGATGAACAAAGATAGCGTCTGCTTTATATTCAATAGCAGCGTCAATTAACGCCTGACTCGCAGTTACGCCCGTTACAACACGGTTAATCTCTTTTTTTCCTTCCACCTGTAAACCATTGGGCGCATAATCCTTAAATCGACTTGGACTCAATGTCTTATTAAGCAATAACTCAAATTCACTGCGTAGCAAAACAACTCCTTATACTTTATGAATAAAAAATACTACTGGATGCCCATCATTATCTCCATTCTAGCAGGCACTTGTATAGGTCTAGCTGTACTACTTATACAAGAGAAGCAAAAGGTGGCCGACTCCAGCTACTCAACATCTGTGAAAATAGCCACACCGTCGGTTGTTAATATTTACACTCAGGTCATTCAACAAAAAGGTCTGAACGACTCGAGCAAAGCAAAACACAGCATTAACCTCGGTTCCGGCGTCATAGCAACAGAAGATGGCTTCATCCTCACTAATCATCACGTTATTCAAAATGCACAAAGTATTGTTATCGCCCTTCATGATGATAGGCGTGTTGAAGCAAAACTCATCGGCTCAGACCCATCCACCGATCTCGCTGTTTTAAAAATAGATCTACTGAACCTCCCCAATATAAAAATGGGCAACAGTGACAAAGTTTCCGTTGGCGACAAAATCCTAGCCATAGGCAACCCATTTGGAATAGGACAAACAGTGACAGCCGGCATCATTAGTGCAAAAGGTCGCAACAGCATAGGATTGAATACTTACGAAAATTTCCTACAGACCGACGCTGCTATAAACCCAGGCAATTCCGGTGGCGCTTTAGTTAATCTAAAAGGTGAACTCATTGGCATTAGTTCTGCCATATACTCAAGCACTGGTGGCTCTCAAGGAATAGGCTTCGCCACTCCCATTGATGATGCCCTGGATGTCATGAGCGATATAATAAAACATGGTGAAGTCGTACGAGGCTATCTAGGAATGGATGCGCAAAAAATCACACAATCGCTAGCAAAAAATTTACTCTTACCTTCAAATCATGGACTACTGGTAAGCGACATAACAAAAGAAAGTCCGGCGGAAAAAGCAGGAATAGAAGTAGGAGATATAATACTTGAAATTAACAACACACCCAGCGAAGACCCATTTCAAATAAGACATCTAATAGCTTCGTTAAAACCTGGGACACGCATTTCATTGGTAGGTATTCGTGGGCAGCAATCCTATCAGACAAATGTCATGCTAGAAAAGCAACCCACAATGCAGCGCATAACCTATTAAAGAAAATGTTAGCGCTGGAGCTCTACCAGTTCTTTCAGTTTCTGCAAACTGCGTTCAAAATTGCTGCCTGCAATATCATTTGCAAACATAGCAAGGTAAGGACTCAACAAACCCGCACTAAGACTACCGTCGATCGTCCATTTAACCAAAGTGCCGCCATTGACTTCCTGCAATTCAATTTGATTATGAACAAGATTGACCTTCGGCTTAGGACGCACATCAAAACGCACAACATCTTCGGACGACTCAATCACCGACAAAACGCCCTGTTCGGCGGTTTTGTCGTAAAACAAAGCAACGGAATCGCCCTTATTCAAAACACCTTCTGATGTAGCAACTTTACCATCCTGAATAAACATCCAATTTGGCAAACGATCGCCTTGCAGCATATCCTGATAAACCTGATCGCGAGGAGCGTTAATCATTACACTACGCTCCACACGATAGTCTGTCGGCATGAAAAAACCAACGATAACCAAAAACAAGATAACGATTGCAGAAATGCGCGTTACCTTTCGCAACTTATAAAGGGCAGCTGGATGCGATGACTGACTCGCCATCAAGATCCCTTCAGAATACGATATTCTGCCGACATTGCATGCGCCTCTAAAGACTCTCCACGAGCCAAAGGTGCCGCAATCTTCGCTAACTCACTTGCTCCTTCTGGGGAACAGTAAATTAATGAACTACGCTTTTGGAAATCATAGACCCCCAAAGGAGAGGAAAATCTAGCCGTACCAGACGTAGGCAAAACATGATTTGGCCCAGCACAATAATCACCCAATGCCTCTGGCGTATGACGCCCCATAAAAATCGCACCAGCATGACGGATCTTTTCCGCCCACTTTTCAGGCTCATCAATTGACAACTCAAGATGCTCAGCAGCCACGATGTTCGCGATATCCATAGCTTCATCCATATTTTCAACATGGATAAAGGCCCCACGCCCCTCTAACGAAGCTTTAATAATATCTTTTCGACTTTGCGTCTCAACCAAGCGTTCCATCGAAGCTTTGACATCTTTAATAAACGCCAAATCAGGAGAGATCAAAATAGACTGAGCATCCTCATCGTGTTCTGCTTGGGAAAATAAATCCATGGCAATCCAATCTGGATCGGTCTTACCATCACACACAACTAGAATCTCAGAAGGCCCAGCAATCATATCGATACCGACAACACCGAACACCATCTTCTTAGCAGTCGCTACGTAAATATTACCAGGACCGACAATCTTATCGACTTTTGGAATGGACTCTGTGCCATAAGCCAAAGCAGCAACAGCCTGAGCACCACCAATAGTGAACACACGATCAACGCCAGCAATGTAAGCGGCAGCCAAAACGATATCGTTAACCAAACCATCAGGAGTTGGAACAACCATGATAATTTCGCCAACACCGGCCACTTTAGCAGGCATTACATTCATTAATACCGATGAAGGGTAAGCCGCTTTACCACCTGGCACATAAACACCAACACGATCCAAAGGCGTAACTTTTTGACCAAGCACTGTGCCGTCATTTTCTTGATATTGCCAAGAAGGCTGTTTTTGACGTTCATGATAATCATGTACACGCTTTGCAGCCGCCTCTAAACTAGCAACCAGCTCCGCGCTAACTCGGCCTTTCGCCAAAGCCAACTCTTCACGAGAGATCTCAAGCTCTTTAGAAGAAGTAACTTGTCGACGGTCAAATCGGTTTGTAAATTCAATGACTGCAGCATCACCGTTAAGGCGAACTTGCTCAACAATATCAGCGACGGCCTTTTGTACGCCCGCATCAGACACTGAGTCCCATGCAAGCAAAGCATCTAACTCAGTGCGAAAGCCATCAGAGCTAGAAGAAAATTCTCGAATATTCAGGTTCAATTACTTACCCTCGTTATCTTCAACCGCGCGTCTTATCATTTCTAAGATAGGCTCTATTTCAGAGTATTTAGTTTTATAAGCGGCTTTATTTACTACCAAGCGCGTACTGATTGGTGCAATCAACTCACGAGCCTCAAGACCATTTGCCTTTAGCGTATTCCCAGTATCAACGATATCCACAATAAGATCGGCCAAGCCCATAATAGGCGCCAATTCCATCGCGCCATATAGCTTAACCACATCCGCCTGAACACCTTGCTCAGCAAAATACGCTTTCGCCGTTTTAATAAACTTCGAAGCAACTTTCAAACGCCTATTCGGCAAAGGCTGGCCAACAACGCCAGCCGTCATCAAACGACATTTCGCAATTTTAAGGTCCAGCAGCTCGTAAAGATTTTTTGTTGATGCTTCCATCAATACATCTTTACCAGCAACACCAAAGTCAGCCACACCATGATCAACATAAGTAGGAACGTCAGTCGCACGCAAGATAACTAGCTTGATGTGCTCATGATTGGTATCAAATATTAATTTTCGGCTTTTACTAATATCTTCAACTGGAACTATATTCGCTTTTTCTAAAAGCGGTAAAGTTTCACCAAGGATGCGCCCTTTCGACAGCGCAATCGTTAATGTTTTACTCATATTAATTTAAGACCCGTGAAATTTTCGCACCCAATGAACCGAATTTTTCTTCAATACACTCATAACCACGGTCAATATGGTAAATGCGATCAATCTTTGTATCACCGTCTGCTACTAGAGCAGAAAGCACTAAACTTGCTGAAGCTCGTAAATCTGTCGCCATGACTGGCGCACCCTTCAAACGCTCACAACCACGAACGATTGCAGTATTACCATTCACTTCAATATCTGCGCCCATGCGAAGCATTTCATCAACATGCATAAAGCGGTTTTCAAAGATATTTTCAATCACTCGGCCAACACCATTTGCAACCGAGTTCAAAGCAACAAACTGGGCTTGCATATCGGTTGGGAATGCAGGATATGGTGCTGTACTAATATTAACAGCCTCTGGACGACGTCCTTCCATATCGACTTCAATCCAGTCTTCACCACAAGTTACCTTTGCCCCAGCTTCTTCCAGCTTAGACAAAACAGCTTCAAGTGATTTAACGTTGGTATCAATCACGCGTACTTTTCCGCCAGTAATGGCAGCAGCAACCAAGAAAGTACCCGTTTCAATACGATCAGGCATAACTGGGTAGCTTGTACCATGCAATGTTTCAACGCCATCAACAACAATAGTATCAGTGCCATGCCCGGTAATTTTAGCGCCCATAGCAATAAGACACTCAGCCAAATCAACCACTTCTGGTTCACGCGCTGCATTTTCTAAAATGGTTTGACCGTCCGCCAAAGTTGCCGCCATTAGCAAGTTTTCAGTGCCAGTAACCGTTACCTTGTCAAAGAAGATACGCGCACCTTTAAGTCGACCATCAACACTGGCAACGATATCGCCACCTTCCACAGAGATTGTCGCACCCATGGCTTCCAAACCACGTAAATGCAAATCCACTGGACGGCTACCAATAGCACACCCACCAGGAAGAGAAACAACCGCTTTACCAAAATGACTTACCAATGGGCCAAGCACCAAAATAGAAGCTCGCATGGTTTTAACAAGGTCATAAGGTGCTTCACAGTTATTAAGCGTCGACACGTCTAACTGAACGCTCATCTTTTCGTCAACCACAACACCACAACCCATAGAGCCAAGCAGTTCAAGCATGGTGGTAATGTCATGTAGATGAGGTAAATTCTTAATTGTGATCAATTCTTTTGTTAACAAAGTTGCCGCTAAAATAGGCAACGCAGCATTTTTCGCGCCAGAAGCACGAACAACGCCATTAAGCCGAGTACCACCGGTAATCAGAAGCTTATCCATATGTTTAATCTCTTATAATCGCTTTTATAGCTTGCTTAATTGTTCGGGCGTGTAGGTTTTCATTGTAACGGCATGAATCGCGCCACTGGAAATAGCTTCTTGAAGATGCGAGTAGACAAGCTGCTGTCTCTTAACTGTCGACAGACCCTCAAATTCGCTTGTCACTACAACTACTTGAAAATTACAACCTTCTCCTTCAGCAACCACTTCGCAGTTGTTGATAGAGGATTCTAAAAGTGCTTTAACTTCACCTGCGTTCACAGTCGCTCCAAAAAGATAAAAATTCTTGATTGCTTTATTCTACATGAGTACAGCCAACTACTTAACACCTCTAAGCCCAACTCTGAATAAAAAACCACTTGTTTTCCAAGATTTTATTCAAGACTGACAATACTCACTACCACTCTCTACCAAAAATAAAAAATCCGAACTCATAAAATGAGCTCGGATTCTATTATTCACAAAACACAGATCTTACTCAGTTAAGACTTCTTAGCCAAAGACTCTCGCCAAGCAGAAATCGCCAACTCTATGTCATTTTTGTTTTGTTGCATCATGACACCAAATTGCTTACGGAAAGTTAAGCCAAAGTTGATATTATTAATCACCACATTGCTCAACATCCAATTACCAGCCTTGGTTTCTTCCATATAAAAACTGATGTTTAACATCCCACCAGCTTCCATTTGGAAATCCACATCAACTTTTGTTTCTCTCCCCCTTCCCTGAGGACCTAGAGGTAAGACATTAATGCGATCAGCATCAAGCTCTAGCAAAGACGTACCGTAAGTTTTTAACAGTGTATCCTTAGTAACGTTGGCAAAACGAGCACGTTGTTCAGGCGACGCTCTTCGATAATATTTCCCCATTACTTTTTTGGAAAAATCATCAAAATCAACCACACCAGTCAAAATACTGTTAACTCGCTCTTCTAATAGAGCAGGATCTTTAGCCAGCACCGCTTTATCCGCAACAATATCATTACGAAAAGCCTCTACCACTTTAACAACAGTATCTCTTGCTCCTTCCTCATTTGACCAAGTTAAACTTGAACCGAGTAAAGCAAAAACAAAAAAAACACCAGATAAAATCTTAGTCATAACTACTTCTCCGAATCGCCAGATTTAAACAAAAACTGACTGATCAAAGTCTCTAAAACCAAAGCAGACTGAGTATCGTAAATTTCGCTACCATTTTTCAGCACCTCATCATCGGCACCAATAGAAATACCTAAGTATTTTTCACCCAATAGACCACTAGTTAAAACCGCAATAGAGCTATCAGTAGGAATATTATTAACATCTGAATCAATATTCATTGTTACTAAAGCCATATACAGCTCTTTATCAAAGGTGATGGATTCAACATTACCCACAGCCACACCCGCAATAGAAACCTTAGCTCGACTTGTTAGACCTGCAATATCATCAAACCTAGCTACGACTTGATAAGTATCCTTTTTGCTAGAAAAAGCCAGCCCACTCACCTGTACAGCCAAATAAACAAGAGCAGCGACGCCCAACACGATAAAACATCCGACCAATAATTCTGAACGTTTACTTCTCATCCTAAAAATCCCCAAACATAGCAGCGGTTAATACAAAATCTAAAGCCAAAATAGCCAATGAACCCAGCACCACCGTACGAGTGGTTGCTTTACCGATTCCTTCAGAAGTGGGAACACATTCATAGCCTTGATAAACGGCAATCCAAGTTACAACCACTGAAAAACACAACGCCTTAATCAAACCATTAACGATATCGGTATCGAAATACACAGACTGCTGCATGGATGACCAAAATGCGCCATCATAAACACCCAACCATTCGACCGATACAAGATGTCCACCAAGAATCCCCGAAGCAGAAAAAATTAGACTTAAGATCGGTAGACAAATGACGCCAGCAATGAAACGAGGCGCAATGACTCGTCTTAGCGGATCAACACCCATCATCTCAAAACTAGACAATTGCTCTGTCGCCTTCATCAAGCCTATTTCAGCCGTCAACGACGAACCTGCGCGTCCAGCAAAAAGCAGCGCCGTGACAACGGGTGACAACTCTCTCAACAGCGAAAGCGCCAGTAATTGCCCCACCGCCTCTTCAGACCCAAATTTAGCCAAAATACTGTAACCTTGCAGCGACAGCACCATACCAATAAATGCACCCGAAACAATGATAATTACGAGTGACAATACCCCAACAGAATAAAGCTGTTTCACCAGCAAATTCACAGACTCTTTAAAGCGCACAGGCAATCTAAATATGCTTTGCACCAAAAAGATCCCAGCTCGCCCAACAGCCTCAAGCCAATCCAACAAGGACGCCCCTAACAACCCAATAGCTTTCATAGTGCCACCTTAGCGGAGATATCTTCTTCTGGATAATGGAAAGGAACTGGCCCATCAGGCTCACCGTTTAGAAACTGCTTCACTTCAGGATCATTTGAAGCCCGGATTTCATCAGCAGAACCTTCAGCAATAACTCGCCCACCAGCCAAAATACAAACGTGATCAGCAATAGAAAGTGATTCTTCAACATCATGAGAGACAAGCACAGACGTCATATTTGCTGAATCATTCAGCTGACGTATTAGCTTCACAAGCACCCCTTTAGAAATAGGATCTTGCCCAGTAAAAGGCTCATCGTACATGACAAGTTCAGGATCTAAAGCAATAGCCCTAGCCAATGCAACACGTCTCGCCATACCGCCCGATAACTCAGATGGCATTAAACTAGCGGCTCCCCGCAAACCAACACTGTGAAGTTTCTTTGCAACAATGTCCGCTATTGCCTTAGCATCTAACTTAGTATGTTCCTCCATGGGAAAAGCAATATTCTCAGCAACAGACATATCACTAAACAAAGCGCCACTCTGAAAAAGCATCCCCATTTTTTTCCGCACTCTATAAAGTTCAGACCGTGATAAAGCGTGAACATCCTGTCCATCAACTAAAATAGTGCCTGAATTAGGTGCAAGTTGTGCGGCAATCAAACGCAGCAAGGTTGTTTTACCTGTTCCACTAGGCCCCATTACTGCCGTAATTTTACCTCGAGGAATGGTGAGGGATACATTTTCGTAAATTGCCCGCCCTCCCCTAAAAAAACTAACGTCTTGGACTGTTATATAAGCATCTACCACTGACACACCTTTTTAATCCCTATCGAATATCGACCGATACTACCATCGCCCCTAGATAAATAAAATCACAGAGCGGCCAAATACACTTTGTTTGTAAGATCAAGCCTTGAATTTAAACGTCAAACCTCATTAAATGGTACCTCCTGTATCAATGAGTAATATCAATACCATGCTATTGTTTTCTATCGCCCTAATTGTAGGGCTAGTTTTACTGGTTATGAGCTCCGACAAATTCATCGAGCACTCTGCCCTTGTGGCAGAAAAACTCAACGTAAACCCTATGATCATAGGGATAACGCTGGTTGCCTTTGGCACGTCCGCACCAGAAATGGTCGTCTCAGCCATAGCAGCACTTGATAATGCCCCTGAAATTGCCGTGGGTAACGTACTTGGCTCTAACATTGCCAACATCGCCCTTGTCTTTGGTATCACATTGCTTTTTTCGGCTATTCCAATAGCCTCTGGCTTATCTACCAAAGAAGTCCCTCTTGTATTAGGTATCACACTTTTAGCAGGCTTTTTGCTATTTGATCAGACACTTAGCGTATGGGATGGTGTGATACTAATTGCTGCCTTTATTATTATCCTGACAATATTGTTAAGAGGCAGTAAAGACTTAGAAAAAGATTTAAAAGAAGGCCTACCTGAGGACGATGGCACCTCAGTCACGAAATCTCTGATTATTGCGCTAATCGGACTCACTGTATTAATAGGAAGCTCTAAGTTGCTGGTATGGGGAGCAATTGGTATTGCGACAGCACTTGGTGTCAGCGAGCTGGTAATAGGCCTTACGATTGTTGCTGTGGGCACCAGCTTACCTGAACTGGCCGCATCAGTAAGCAGTGTAAGAAAAGGCCATCATGACATAGCAATTGGTAACATTTTGGGGTCAAACATCTTCAATTTGGCCACAGTATTACCGCTACCCGCTCTTATTGCACCAGGACTGGTAGATCAAAGCGTTATACACAGAGATTTCCCTTGGGTATTAGGCCTAACAGCTGCGCTCGCCTTGGCTATCTTCATCTTTAAGAAAACAACAGGTAACAGCATCCCACGATGGGTTGGTATTCCACTTATAGCCTCTTATGGTCTTTACTTATTTATTGTCAGTACAAGTGGTTCGATCTAATGCTTTCACTTAAGAAACTCACGCAACCTAAAAGCCTACTAATCATTGGGGCCGCTATTTTAATAGCCGCCGCAATAGGCTGGTATGGAACAGCGCCAAAAGCATACTTAGTGGAAACCGGTTCACTCAGTAGCTCACCTGACTATTTCATCACCAAGGTCAAAGTAAAAGAGTTTGATAATGACGGAACACTTATTGAAACACTGGATGCTGAACAAACCCTTCATTACATTGCAAAATCCAGAACACTTTTAGAAACCCCTAGTGTCGAACGCTACTCAAAATCAGGTCATTGGAACGCAAAAGCAGATAAAGGGGTTATTGAAGATGGAAGTAATGATATTCTATTAACAGAAAATGCTAGAGCGACTAAAAAATACCTCCAGTCGGAAGATATAAAGCTCAGTGCAGATAACATACATTACTTAGACAATGACAAATCATTAACCAGCTATGGAAATGCGACACTCATCTCCACACAAGGAGAGACCTCTGCTGGCGAAATCACAACCTATATAAATTCAGAAGAAGTCGTGATGACAGGGTCTGTACGAGGAAAATATGAAACAATTCATTAACATCGGTGCGTTGCTAACTTCAGCCCTTATTGGCCAATACGCATATGCCCTACCTGATGACCTTAATAAGCCATTAGAAATACAAGCCAACGAAGCGTCATTCGATCAAAATTCGGGTGAAGCAATTTACAAAGGCAACGTTTTCGTCAAACAAGGCTCTATTGAGATACAAGCACAATACCTTAAAGTATCGACAGACCCTCAAACACGAAAATTCAACAGCCTAGAAGCGAGTGGCAGTCCAGCAAAATTCAGTCAGCAAGTAGATTGGAGCGGGAACATTGTCATCAGTAAAGGCAATGAAATTCGTTATTTAACCAGCGAATCAAAGCTAGAAATCATGGGGAATGGCTACCTAAGTCGAATGCAAAACTCCATCACGGCAGACTACATACTCTATATGATCCAAGATGGCACCTTCAGTGCCGAGAAAAAAGATTCAGGGCGCGTATCAATGACACTACAACCACAAGCGCCACAAAACGAACCAGCACCTGAGACGAAAAAATAGATGGCACTATTAGAAGCAAAACACCTTGCAAAAAGCTACAAAAAACGCCAAGTCGTAAAGGATGTATCTATCTCGGTTGAATCTGGCGAAGCTGTTGGGTTACTAGGCCCAAATGGCGCAGGCAAAACAACATGTTTTTATATGATCGTAGGCATGGTGACAAATGATGCGGGTGGCGTTTTTATTGACGGTGTCGATGTGACTGGCGATGCTATGCATACACGTGCGCAAAAAGGCATCGGCTACCTTCCACAAGAAGCATCAATTTTTCGTAAGATGACCGTTGAAGACAACATTCTAGCCATCTTAGAAACACGCAAAGAACTAACAAAAGCACAACAAAATGAGCGACTGGAAGAACTTCTTGAAGAGTTTCACATTACTCATATTCGCACCAACCTAGGCATGGCATTATCAGGCGGAGAAAGACGCAGAGTAGAAATAGCCAGAGCCGTTGCGATGAACCCAAAATTCATCTTACTTGATGAACCCTTTGCTGGCGTAGACCCGATTTCGGTCGGAGATATAAAGCACATTATTAAACACCTCCAAGAGAGTGGAATCGGCGTTCTAATTACCGACCATAATGTCAGAGAGACTCTAGACATCTGTGACAAAGCTTACATTGTTGGCAATGGTTACATTATTGCATCCGGTGACGCCAATACCGTCATTAACAATGAACAAGTCAAAAAGGTCTATTTAGGTGACGACTTCCGTCTGTAACCCCTTATCATTGCTGTAGAAAGGGAGTAGTATGCACAACTCATTCCAATTCATTCAATTAGAAGAAAGAGTTGCTCTATGAAGCAGTCTTTACAATTAAAGCTCGGCCAACAGCTGACAATGACGCCTCAACTGCAACAGGCTATTCGCTTGCTGCAGCTTTCTACGTTGGATTTAAAACAAGAAATACACGAATTCCTTGAATCTAACCCGCTGCTTGAGCTAGACGACGACGAACAACTGCATAACGAAATACCAGCCAGCATAGAATCCAAAAGTGCCCCTGAGACAACCGTCGATAACAACGAAGAAGCACGCGTTGAATCAGAGTGGACTGAAAGCATCCCCGAAGAACTATCTATCGATAGTAACTGGGATGACACCTATCAAAGTTCTGCTGCTGTCAGTGATCACAATAGTTATGAAGGTGACGGAGACTTCGAAAGTCGCAACGCTCCAGCTGAAAGTATCCAAGACCATCTAATTTGGCAATTGAACTTAACTCACATGTCAGACCGTGACATTGAAATTGCTTATGCCATTATTGAATGCGTTCAACCTGATGGCTACTTAAGCATTTCTACCGATGACATTTGTGAGTCCCTTGGCATCGAATTAGAAGACCTAGAAATAGAAGAAGTCATTGCTGTGCAACATAGACTGCAACGCTTCGACCCTGTTGGCGTATGCTCAATCGACCTACGCGACTGCCTTCTAGTACAACTAGAAGCCTTCCAGAGTCATCCACTTTACAAAAGCACGTACAACCTTATTGACCATTACCTGCCACTATTAGGTAATAGAGATTTCGCACAACTGAGCCGCAAGACAAAACTAAAAGACGAAGCGCTAAAAGAAGTCGTCAACTTGATTCAACAGCTTAACCCGCGCCCAGGTTCAGTGATCGACGCAGATGATACAGATTACGTCATTCCTGATGTTTCAGTGAAAAAGCGTCATGGTGTATGGCAAGTTGAGCTAAACAACGACGCCCTACCGCCAATCAAAATCAATGAAACCTATTCTGCGATGGCGAGCACAGCGGCAACTACAGAAGACGCCACTTACATCAAAACCTCTCTTCAAGAAGCAAAATGGTTCATGAAGAGCTTGCAGAGCCGCAACGAAACATTATTGAAAGTGGCCAGCTGCATTGTAAGTCGACAAATTGATTTTTTCGAACTCGGTGAAGAAGCCATGAAACCCATGGTGCTTCATGATGTTGCAGAAGAAGTGGGTATGCATGAGTCAACCATTTCACGGGTGACGACGCAAAAATACATGCACACACCAAAAGGTATTTTTGAGCTTAAATATTTTTTCTCCAGCCACGTGAATACCGCCTCTGGAGGAGAATGTTCTTCTACCGCAATACGAGCTATGATTAAGAAGCTTGTGTCAGATGAACCAGCGAAAAAGCCATTAAGTGATAACAAGCTAGCGGCTATTTTAGCAGACCAAGGCATACAGGTTGCGCGACGTACTGTAGCCAAATATCGAGAGGCGATGAACATCCCTCCTTCCAATGAACGAAAACGACTGATCTAAACGGATACCATTTTATCATGTCCTTGAAATCATTATTAAAAGCAGAACTTGTTCTCGCAAAACAAGACATTGTTAGTAAGAAACGCGTCCTTGAGAGCCTTGCTGAAGTCGCTTCCAACCGCCTTCATTGCAACAACGAAGAAATCTATGACGCACTACTTGGCCGAGAAAAACTAGGCAGTACAGGCATTGGTAATGGCATTGCCATTCCGCATTGTCGTCTAGAGTCGGCAAACCACACAGCTATCGTTGTCATGTCACTGCAAACTCCAATTGATTTTGACTCTATCGATAAACGAGCGGTCGACCTAATATTTGCGCTGATTGTGCCACCTCAAGAATGCGATCAACACCTTTCTACATTGGCTCAAATCGCTGAGTTAGCACAATCTCCAGAATCACTGGATAAATTACGTGCGGCACAAAGCAGTGAAGAACTATTCAATATATTTGACTCATTAATATAGGTAATAAGCATGCAGGAAGAGTCCGTCACAATCATAAACAAACTGGGCTTGCATGCTCGCGCAGCGGGCAAGCTGGTTGAAACAACCTCTCGTTTCTCTTGCGACATCACCATAGAAAAAGAAGGCCGCAATGTTGATGGAAAAAGCATTATGGCCATGATGATGCTGGCCGCTGGCAAAGGCACTGAAATTCGTGTCAAAACCAACGGTGAAGATGAAAACGACGCAATTAAAGCGGTGATAGAATTAATTAACAATCGTTTTGGTGAAGACGAGTAAGGAATCAATGTCAGAGCAAAACACGCTTAACCACCTGCAAACGGTCACCGAATCGCTCGAATCTGGTGCCACCATGCAAATCCGTTATTTACTTAACGGCGCTTTGCCAGCTCAGGACGTTGCTCGCCTATTAGAGTCCTCCCCTCCCAAAGAACGTAAGCTTCTTTGGGAGCTAATTGAAGCCAAAAATGAAGGCGAAGTACTGCAATATCTGAGCGAAGATATTGGCGTACAATTCATGAAAAACATGGATACAGAGCGATTAATCGCCGTATCCGAACATTTTGAAAGCGATGACCTTGCCGATTTACTACAACATCTACCAGAAAAAATAGTAAAAGAAGTGCTTGCGTCCATGACGACGCAAGACAGAACAAGAGTTGAAGCACTATTAAGCTACTCGGAAGATTCTGCCGGCGGCTTGATGAACACGGACACCATCACCATACGTCCGAATATCACCGTCGACCTGGTGTTTCGCTACCTACGCAGACACAACTCTCTACCAGACATGACAGACAGCCTACTTGTTGTCAGCCGCTCTGATCGCTTGCTAGGCACCTTGCCCCTGACCACACTATTAGTCTCTGACATCAACGCCACAGTGCGCGATATCATGGAGACCGAATTTACTGTTATTGACGCAGAAACCCAAGCCAGCGAAGTAGCACAACTTTTTGAAAAGATGGACTTGGTTTCCGCTCCCGTCATTGATGGAAAAACCAAAAAATTACTTGGCCGTATTACCATCGATGACGTTGTTGACGTTATCCGTGATGAAGCCGAACACTCCATGTTAAGCATGGCGGGTCTTGATGACGACGAAGATACTTTCGCCCCTATCATGAAAACCACCAAGCGACGTGCAGTGTGGCTTGGTATAAACCTAATAACAGCCTTCACCGCATCGTATGTAATAGGTTTATTCCAAGACACTCTGGACCAAGTTGTCGCACTCGCCATACTCATGCCCATTGTTGCCAGCATGGGCGGCATTGCCGGATCACAAGTACTCACTCTGGTCATTCGTGGTATCGCACTCAACCAAATTGGTTCCACCAACACCCGTTGGCTACTCAACAGAGAACTTATTGTTGGGCTCATTAACGGCCTACTTTGGGCAACCGTTATTGCCGCGCTCACCGCACTTTGGTTTGACAACATCAAGATTGCCTATATCATTGCGGGAGCTATCATAATAAATCTGCTATTTGCAGCCACCACTGGTACACTTCTGCCGATTTTGCTGAAAAAAATTGGCATCGACCCTGCCCTTGCAGGCAGCGTAATTTTGACTACCGTGACCGACGTGGTTGGATTCTTATCCTTCCTTGGTCTCGCTACTATTTTTCTAATATAGGTTCCCATGACAGACTTTGATCAATATGAAAACGAAGACGAAATCCCTAAGAGCAAAACCCAGATCAAGCGTGAAATGGAAGCCCTGCAAGATCTTGGTAAAAAACTACTTGCCTTAAGCAAAAACCAACTTAAAAAAGTAGAAATGTCTGACACATTGCGCGAAGCATTCGTTGAAGCTGGCCGAATCAAAAAACACGAAGCCATGAGAAGACACCTTCAATACATCGGCAAGGTAATGCGCACAGAAGACCACGAAGCCATAGCGCATCGCGTAGCATTGTTTGATTCCACCTCTGCCGCTTACAACAAGCTATTTCATCAGCTTGAGATCAAACGAGATGCGCTAATCGGTGAAAACAGCAAAGAAGAGCTGTCTCAATACTTAGAGGAAAACCCTCAAATTGAAGACATCCAACTTCTTAGACAGCTCATTCGTCAATCTCAAAAAGAAGTGTCTCAAGAAGGCAACACTACAAACCGTAAAAAGCTTTTCCGCTTCTTGCGCGAGGCTGAAGAAAAGCGTCTTGGTCTAACAGAGTAAACACCAAGACCAGCTACGCCTTAATAACGCATCAAACCTTCAAAAGCCCATCTTTAATGAGATGGGCTTTTTGTTATTAACTCTAAAAAAACGTCTCTCACAAAAAACCGAACTCACCGTGCAATTTATTGTCATACTCTGCAACGATAAGACATGACATACTTTATATCGACAACGTCCATCATAGTGACAGGAGAACAAGTCTTATGAGTAAACCCTACAACAAGCTGACCCCTGCAGAAGCCAGTGTCATTCTTGATAAAGGCACAGAGCGTCCCTTTACCGGAGAATACACAGACAAAATGGAAGGCGGCCTCTATGTTTGTCGCCAATGTGACGCCCCCCTTTATACTTCAGAACACAAATTCATTTCTCATTGCGGCTGGCCAAGCTTTGACGATGAGATCCCTAATGCAGTAAAACGTGTTCCTGATGCGGACGGTCGACGCGTAGAAATCGTCTGCGCCAACTGCGAAGGCCACCTAGGGCATGTATTTGAAGGTGAAAGACTCACTGAAAACAACATCCGCCACTGCGTCAACTCCATCTCTATGAAGTTCGTCAGCAAAGACTGATTACTGAGTCCAAAGCACTAAACAATAAAACCGTCTTCTGGGCGGTTTTTTTATTTCTAAATCAGGTGTTATCGTGAAGCAGCGAACAAAAAGCCTCACCAAACCTTGGGTAGTTCATCCCACCTAGTCGTGTACCCTGGCGATAAGTGTTCGCGTTTCATTGACCATTGAGGTGAGACGCCTTGCGAGGCAAAAAACACATTACCGAGGCCGCTGTGGTTTATTTGATCAACTACACTCATAAGCGCTTTGGAGTTTACTTTCGTACTATCCGCTCGAAGCAAATCTTGCTGAAAGGCGTTATGCTCGTAAAAATCGGCAAGCATCACACCCGCTTTCATATAACGAAAACCGTCACGCCAAAGTCGGTGAAACAACACCTCCGCCACTTCCAATAAGTCTCGAGTGTCGTCGCTTGGGTTGGGGAGTTCAGCGGAAAGGGTTTTCGCGTACTGCGGTTCGTTAGGAATAAAAGGACTGGTACGAATAAACATACTAACCACACGGCAAAGGCGTTTTTCGCCACGTAGTTTCTCGGCAGCTCTGGTCGTGTACTTAGCAATAGCCTCCCGTAGTTCACGCTTTTCTGTCACTTTATGACCAAATGACCGACTGCAAATAATCTGCTGCTTTGTTGGCCTGACTAACTCTAAATCCAAGCAGGATACCCCATTCAATTCTCGAATGGTTCGCTCCAACACCACAGAAAACTCACTACGAATGGATTTAGGATCGGCATTCGCCAGATCCAACGCTGTGCTGATCCCCCTCGCCTTTAGCTTTGTCGTAGTACGACGACCAACACCCCAAACATCACTTACATCCAACAAAGCCAACAAGCGCCTTTGTCGCTCTGGGTCCATTAAATCCACCACCGAGCCAGTCGCTGGATATTTCTTCGCCGCATGGTTGGCCAACTTCGCCAGCGTCTTGGTTGGCGCGATGCCAACACCTACCGTAATGCCCGTCCACTTATCGACCTTGGCTTTTACTTGTTTGCCAAACGCCAGTAAATCCGTCACATGATCAATGCCCGTTAAGTCCATAAAGGCTTCATCGATGGAATACACTTCCAACCGTGGCGCTTCCTCTTCTAAGATCGACATCACCCGATTAGACATATCCGCATACAGTGCATAGTTAGACGAAAAGCACACAATGCCGAACTTTCTTATCTCGTCCTGCACCTGAAACATCGGCACGCCCATCTTAATACCCAGCGCCTTTACCTCTTTGGAACGCGCCACAATACAGCCGTCATTATTCGACAACACAGCAACAGGCGTATGCTTTAAATCTGGCCGAAACAGCTTCTCGCAACTGGCGTAAAAGTTATTGCAATCGACCAAGGCAAAGACCGTTTGCATTAATGACGCTCGTACTTACGAACCACGCCCGTGACGACACCAAAAATTTCCAGTTCAGACTCTTCGGTAATATGAATGGCTTTATAAGCTTTATTCTTCGGGCGAAGCAGCACATTGGGCTTTAGTTCCAACGTCTTCACCGTCATTTCCCCATGAATGCAGGCGATGACGATGTCTCCATGACGAGCCGTTAACGAACGATCCACCACCAAGACATCGCCCGAATGGATGCCCGCCTCTACCATCGAATCGCCCTGAGCACGAACGTAGAACGTGGCATTCGGATGCGCCACGCAGAACTCATTTAAATCTAAGGATTTTTCAACAAAGTCCTGAGCGGGAGAAGGAAAACCCGCCGACACAGAATCCACATAAAGCGGGATTCGCACACTATTGGCCGCGATAAACGCCGCCGACTCAGACACACCAAGATAAGTCACACGCATGATAAACACCAAAATACTGTATGGATATACAGTATAGTTTTAAGCAGCACAAATGACCAAGTGAATTTTTGTTACAAGCAAGAAAAGCTGTCTACCTTTACCAATTTTAAAAAATAAAAAAGGACACTGTATAAATACAGCATCCTTTTTAAGTAACTAGCATTAAGATACGAATCTTCTATGGTTTAGAAGAGTCAAAACCTGACTAGCTAAGTGTCTTTATTTCGCCGCTTTCTTGGCAGCTGAAATCCAGCCATCAAACGTCGATTGATTGGCACTAATCCAATTATCCGCATGAATAGCAATATCACGCTGAGAATCTTCACCATCAGCAATCAGCATATTCTCGGCACTCACTGCATTAATCGGTAGTTTCATGATCTCGAATAATTTTTTAGCCGCTGGGTTTGCTTCAACAAACGCTTTATTCGCGACAATTCGTTCACTATTGATATCAAAACCGTAGTTTTTGCCATTCGGTAGAGCCGTATCAGTACCATTTGGATTAGAAGAATAAGGCACTTCTAACCATACAACGTCACGACCGGGAACAAGCTTGCCAGATACCCAGTATGGCGTCCAAGTGTAATAAAAGATCGACTCACCTTCATTGAAACGAGCAATGGTGTCAGAAATAATGGCCGCGTATTGACCCTGATTATGAGTGATTTTATCACGCAATCCGAACGCATCTAGCTGATGTTCAATAACACCCTCACAACCCCAACCAGCCTGACAACCAGTTAAGTCAGCGGTACCGTCTCCATTAGTATCAAATAAAGCGGCAATTTTCGGATCTTTGAAATCGTCGATATTAGTAATATCATATTTATCAGCGGTTTTTTTATCAATCAAATAACCTTGTGCCGCTCCATCTATGTAATTACCGCCGCGAAAAAATTTGTCATCTCCACCCGCGTTTTTGTACATAGAGTTATGAAGTGGGTACCAGTTCACTGCAAGAAACTGCGTATCGCCATTAGCAACAGACGTATAGCCAGCACTGTAGTCTACTTCTTTAATTGGCTGCACATCGTAGCCTAATTTTTCTAGCGCTTTGTTAACAACAACAGTCTGAAACGTTTCTTCTGCGATTGGGCTTTGTACTGCTGTGACTTTTACACCCTCGCCTGGCAAGTGACCATCGGCTAAGACAGCACCGCTAAACAGTGTGGCAAGTGAAGTTAGTGTAATTACCTTTTTCATTGGAACATCTCCTTTGAATGAGTTTTTTGTAACCGTTTTGATTTTCATTTTTTAAACGCAAGTAATAAGCCAATTGGTCCGGTTTCATACCAATGGCGCGTACCACGCTGACGAGCATCTTGACCAAGCGACTGCGTCATGCGATCTAAAATAACCGCGAGAATGACAATACCGATACCACCAATAGTCGCGAGACCAATGTCTAATCGACCGATCCCTCGCAGTACCATCAAACCTAATCCACCAACGGAAATCATTGATGCAATAACCACCATGGATAAGCCCAACATTAACGTTTGGTTAACGCCAGCCATAATAGTCGGCATAGCAAGTGGTAATTGAACCTTGAACAACATCTGTTTCTTATCCGCACCAAACGAGTTCGCCGCCTCTATTAAGTCACTGGGTACTTGTCGAATACCAAGGTTTGTTAAACGAATAACCGGCGCGACCGCAAAAATAATGGTCACAATAACCCCAGGCACATTACCAATACCAAAGAGCATAACGATTGGGACCAAATACACGAAAGCGGGTGTCGTTTGCATAATATCCAAGATCGGGCGAATCACTTTTGCAGCACGATCACTACGCGCCATAGCAATCCCCGTAGGAATACCCAATACAATACAAAACAACACGGACGTTACAACCAAAGCTAAGGTCGTCATGGACTCTTGCCAAGCACCAATAGCACCAAGCACAAACAAGCCTATAACAGAACCTATTGCTAGGCGCTTCCCAGATAATTGCCAAGCAATTAAACCAAACAAAGCAATAACAAAAAGCGGCGGAGCGGCGTTAAATGCACTATCGACCGCAGTCAACGTCGCGTCTACAGGGGCTTTGACAGCGGTAAAAAAGGGACGAAAGTTCGTCACCACCCAACCAACGCCACTTTCGATCCAGTGATCAAGCGGAATCCAAACATCTTGGAAAGGATGAAGTAAACTAAAGTCAGTTTGCTCAACGGGTGTACCACTGGCAGACATGGATGCAGCATCTGAACCTTGCGTTGACGCAGCCCCACCCCAAGGATTACTCGCCGTTGATTCCGCGGCCCCAGTATCATCTGGCGCGGTTGCCCATGGATTTGATTCAGTACTCATGCGGTAGCCTCCCTATCCAATGTTTCTAGTAAACGCGCTTTACTGACAACACCTACGTACTTTTGCTGGTCGTCAACAACTGGTACAGCACAGGGGGAGTGAGCAACGATCGAAATAATGTCCCTGATCGACGTATCAGCCGAAATAGCCTCCACATCATTAATAATAGCCTCAGCAAGCGTCTGCTTATTCTTAATCACATCTTGCAGTGAAATAGCAGATACCACTCCTAAGAAGCGCTGGCTTTTATCAATCACATAACCATAGTCACGCTCATTTTCATTTAATAATTTCAAACCAGTTATAAGCCCCTCACTAGAATCTTTCTTAATGAGAGTGAGGCTAGATCTAGAAGCAATATCTCTAGCGCAGAAAACATTACTAACATCAACGCCTTTAAAGAAAGAACGGACATAATCATTGGCTGGGTTATGCAAAATATCATCTGGAGTGCCGACCTGAACAACTTCACCGCCCTGCATGATGGCGATTCGATCGCCTATTCGCATGGCTTCATCAAGGTCATGGGAAATAAACACCACCGTGCGCTGTTGCTCAGACTGCAAACGGACTAATTCATCCTGCATTTCTGTTCGAATAAGAGGATCGAGGGCTGAAAATGCCTCATCCATAAGTAGAATATCAGGGTCATTGGTTAACGCTCTGGCCAAACCAACACGCTGCTGCATGCCGCCAGACAATTCATCAGGATAACTGTTTGCGTGCGATTCCAAACCAACTTGAGCCAATGCGTCACGTGCTTTTTCGTGACGTTCTTTTACGTCGACACCAGAAAGCTCTAAACCAAAAGCTGTATTATCAAGCACATTCATGTGAGGCATTAACGCAAAGGACTGGAAGACCATACTAATTTTGCTGCGTCGAATATCGCGTAATGCCTTGTCATCCACTTTTGTAATGTCATGGCCATCAATTAACACTTGGCCTTGGGTAGGTTCAATAAGACGGTTTAATAAGCGAACAAGTGTGGATTTACCTGAACCAGAGAGCCCCATTACAACAAATATTTCACCCTCTTTAATCGCCAAACTGGCATTCTTCACACCAACAGTCTGACCCGTCTTTTTAAAAATTTCGTCTTTGTTTATACCTTTGTCTAGCATCTTCAATGCTTTTTTCGGATGCTCGCCAAAAATCTTATATAGGTTCTTAACTTCGAGTTTTGTAACCATAGCGGCTCTCTGTTGTGAAACATAATGCGTAAATCGTTATCAAAGAACGACTTAACGTTTATTTAGCATAGAGACTATCTTTATTGTTTACAAGTCTAAATGTTTACGGTTTATTTAATATTCAATAACCTTGCCAACGCTAAGCGCACCCCATATAGCAATCAGAAAACACCTATTATTTGCGTTTTATTTGCTCAAATACATGCAAAAATGACCAAAAAACACGCACGAAGCTTTCTTTAAAGAACACCGTCCTAAAACAATGATATATAGAGCTGTAATAAAAAATGCAAACCAATGGGTCACTCAGTCAGTAGCTCGCACCAAAATAGCCCGCCATCATTGTGACATTCTTAAGGTGTGAAATCGGTATATCGCTTTGAAATGACACTCAAACAAAGCGACGACAGGATCAATTTATATGGATTTGATAGTGTTGTTATGCAGCTAAAAGCCTTGAAGGAAATAGCGGCTATGGCAGTGCGTGGGAAGGTGTTTTTTTGCTCGCTGAATAGCTGGGAGCAGAGGAAGCTTAGGCGCTATTTTTCAGCTAACTCAAAAATTGCAGCCTTTCGTAAGACGCGCCCTCGCTAAGCGACAAGACAAAGCCACCAAGCAGCATCTTTTGGCGCATGATTATGCCTTAGATACAAAAGACACGTCATGAATGAATAAGCCTATCGGGTGGCATATTGGTAAAAAATTCAATAAAGACGGTATAGTTAAAGGAGTATTTATTATTAATACTTTACAGGTTGTCAATTGACAACCTTCCATTTCACGAACTAAACCGCAACCCATTGATGGAGACTCAATGAGCAAGCGCAAGAAACACCCTGATAAGGATATTGAAGCAGCCGTTGCATACGCTGAAAGTAAAAAGTGGACATTCAAGGAAACAGGAAAAAGCGCTCATGCATGGGGACTATTAAAATGCCACAAAAATAAAAAAGATTGTCGGTGTTGAGAGTTCTGCATTTCCAGTATTTGGAGCACACCAAAAAACCCTAAAAATCATGCAAAGCAAATTATTCGGGTTGTCGACAACTGTATTTATATAGACAAAGAAAGCGGGAATTAAGCCATGAAAGACTATGAATTCACTTTGAAATTTGCATTACCCAATATTGATGCAGATCCACAAATTTACATAGATACTTTAATGGAAGCAGGATGTGATGACGCTTTAATTGGCCTAGGTACAAAGGGCCGAATCGCTTTAGATTTCAGCAGAGAGGCAGAAAGTGCTATTGAAGCAATTCTTACTGCGATTAGTGATGTACAAAAAGCCATTCCAAGAGCAACGTTAATAGAGTGTGGCCCAGACCTTGTGGGCATAAGCGGAATTGCATCTATTTTTAAAGTGAGCCGCCAAGCCATTCAAAAAATGGTTAAAACCTTTTCAGATACATTTCCTGCACCTGTACACTCCGGAACAACCCAAATTTGGCATTTAATAAAGATCCTAAACTGGAGTAATGCGCATACACAAAAGCACACTTTTGACGGAACACTTTTCGAGATAGCCTCCGCAGCCAGAGAAGTAAACGTTTATAAAGAAATAAATGAGCTTGAAAGCCCTACACCTAAAAATATCACAAGGGTTTTCCCAAAAGCTGAACGTATTTTAGAACTGCATTAGATCTAATTTGGCAATGTTACCACCTAAAATGATGTACGGTTTTATTAGACTAATACAGTTTTTCTGCTGGTAGTTTCGGATAGGTTGAATCATGTTCATGGTGTAGACGAGGACAGTAGAGATGCTTTCTGTTAAATAAAAGTATTTAGCAGCATCGTTTACAATCAACTTTTTATCTGACTCCAAATTCTCAAAGGATTTGGCGACGTCGTTTACAATCAATTTTTCATCTGACCCCAAATTCTGCTTTGTATCTGCATGGATTTGACGATGTTGTTGAGCAGTTGCCTTCCTTGGAGGAAATAGCTGTCTTTTTCCGCTAGCGCTAGATTGTCTGTGATTGTTTTTGCTAGTGGAGCTGTTTGGAGTAGATAAAAACTAGATGCTATTTTTCATCTGACCCCAAACTACATAATCTAAACATCCTATTTTTTATTAAATCCTAAAAGCAAAGAACTCAAGCTTTTATCTTTTCTTTCATATTTATCTACGAGATTTTTTAAAATTTCACTATAAAATGCATATTCACTTTCACATGCTTTTGGAAATGAAGTTTCATTAAACCAACTTGAGTCAGTAGGAAATTCTTTGAAATTAAGAGCTTTTACAACATTACTACCAATCACCTCATCAGCGTAATTCAAAAAATCAGATCTTAAATCATTAGAGCCAAAACCATTATTCTCGAAATGAGCTAAGGACTTCATTTTTTTTAAATATAATCTCCTAACGACACTTAAGAACCTTCCATTTTCACTTAAAAAATTACCTCCAGAATAGTAACCTCGCGCTCCATCTTTAAAATAAATACCTTCATGAAACAGACCAATAAAACTTAAAAAATCTTTTCTATCAAGATAAATTTTACCAATTGACAAAAATTCTTCTATTTTTGGTATCACCCATTTAGTTTCCACTTTTTCAATATTCAATTCAAAAATCATTGACATAACATTATCTTTAGGATGAGAAATCGAAATGCAATCCAAAATATTTTTTACATCTATAAATTGTGATATTGAAATATAATATGCAGTAAAATATTCTTGAAATGATCTATGTGAGAAAGTATATAAATTCCCATCCTTTTGTATTATACATACAGACTCGACAAGATCTTTGAATATACTAACTGAATCCGCTTCATTTGTTTCAATTGTCAAAGCTTTATCAATATATGATATAATTTCATGTTTCGTGAAACTCATCTTACTATCAGAATATGTAATTATACAAAAGGTAGAAAATATTTTTTTGAATTCATCTATTGGAAGGCCTGAGTATGACCTTCTCTTATACAGGGCTTTTATAGCATCATGTTTATGAAAAAGGGTATCAAAGGCTTGTTCATAAAAAATATGAATTTTCTCCGGTATTTCTGCTAATTGTTCATACGTCAAAAGCATCATTGTTAGAAGAAGAGGATTCGATAAGAAGTCTCTATGCTTATCATACAAACCATTATTAAGTTCATCTATAAACTTTAGTTTAACCTCGTCATCGTATTCAATCCGACCAATCAAATCTACTGACTGCTCTTTATTTAAAGGTAGTGTTTTATAAACAAAAAACTCATCCCAAGAGGAAAAACATTCATCCGGCCTACTAGATATTACAAAAATTGACTCGAAATATTTGTTTGATAATCCAAGTATCTCACTCTCGTAGATTTCTTTTTTGTCATAATCAATTTCATCAAATCCATCAAGGAATAAAATAAACTTCCCTTTTTCAAGGGCGTATTCGAACTGATCTTTAGTGAATTTTTTCTCTAAATCAGAAAGTGATTTGTAGATATAATCATATATTGATATACCACCACTAGGATTAATCAAAAGCCTTAATTCAATTAATATCGGTATAAATCCCTTTTTATTTTCCAAAGATTCTAAAAACATTTTTCTAAGCAAAACAGATTTTCCAGAACCCGCAGTACCCATAACAATATTTTTTTTATTGTCTCGGATTTTATCAAGCAAAATATCACCAGATATTTTATTTCGATCTAAAGAAAAATCAGTGCATACATAATGTTTTGTTAAACTTACAGGCCTATCTCTATATAGTAATGTCTTTATTTTTGAGTACCGTTCATGAGATCTCATTAAATATCGTTTAAAACAAAGTTCAAATCCCACTCTAGCTTTCTCATACTGAGCATTTCCTATATCCGCACCTTTCCTTACAACTGTGGAGGTAAAATCTTTGATAAGATCTGTAACGATTAAATTTATATCCATTTTATCCTCATCAATATAATCTGCTTATAGCCACCACTTTTGTAGTGAAAAATCTGAATTTATACTAAAGCTCTCTCTGTTGTAACACCAGAAATACATTACAAACCACTGACAACTCTCAAACCTAACTCCCCCTCTTACCCGTCATGCACCCATCGGCCCTTGTGGCCACGTCCATGTTGCCCATCATTCCCTGTGCAAATTCGGCTTTGAGTCTTTCTATTACTTGGTCGCTGAGTTGTTGGTCGTAACTTGGGTTGCCTGTTGGTGTTAGGTGGAGTACGGGCGCGAAGGTGATGCTTTTGTTTTTGTTTTGTAGCTGTTGGCTTTGGGCTGCAATATTAGCGGGTGCGGGTTGGTCTGTTTTGCCGTGGTGAAATTAAATATCAGTCGTAAAGATGGACAATTTCGAGTCGGTGCGACAACACCAAAAGACGTGACGGTACATCGTGAAGAGATTTATAAAGGCATTAAAAAATGAGATAAAAATGATGTAAAAAAGGAGAGTTTAGAACTTTGGGGAGATTAAGGTGGCATCTCTACCAGCCGCACCTCGGCACACAAGTCCACCGCTGTGGCTGCTTCCTTCCGGACCTGACCAGATTAACGGTTTATCGTTGCGAGGGGACCAGCAGAGACACCATAAAGGAGGCCTGTTGACCTTGGGGCGCAATTATACGCAGCCAATTCGAAATATCAACCGCCTTTCTTATGTATTTTCAAATACTTAAATCTTTTTGCTTATCTGGTGCCCTTTCCTACTATTTCCCTATGCTTTTGCTTTTTCGTATCACGCTATAACGCTGCTTCTATTTACGGTAAGATACGCGCCATTAAGAATCATAGGAGTCGCGAGTTGAAGCTATTTGTAAAAAACCTGACCCACGTGGATTTTTCCTACTTTGATGCCACACGCGGATTGTTGGGTGAAAGCTGGCAGACAGACATTGTACTGACTGGCAAGTTAAACGACGAAAGCATGATTTGTGATTTCAGTATCGTTAAAAAACAAATCAAGAAATGGCTCGATGACAACATTGACCACATGCTGGCGATTCCTGCTGAGCACAGTGGCTCAACACTCACGCCATTAGCTAATGACCGCGTGTCGTTTCATTTTGATCACAATAAAGAAATCGCTGGCGACAAACGTGTATTTCAGTGCGATGCACCGACTCAAGCAATTTGCGTTTTGCCAATGACAGAAATTACACCAGAAGCGGTTGCTAAATGGGTTGAGTCACAAATTCTCAATCTGCTGCCAGCGGAATTAGAAGCCGTAAGCGTGCGTTTTACACCAGAGCACATCACTGGTGCGCAGTATCAATACAGCCATGGCTTGAAGAAACACGCAGGCAATTGTCAGCGTATTGCTCATGGTCACCGATCTACGGTTGAGATTTATGCCGATGGCGTGCGTAACGATGCTATGGAGCACGATTGGGCAACACGTTGGGAAGACATTTATTTAGGCACTCAAGAAGACTTGCAGAATGAAGTCACGGAAAATGGCGTGAACTATCATTTTTTCAGCTATACCAGTCAGCAAGGTTTGTTTGAGCTAAAAATCGACAGCAATCAAGTTTACATGCTGGATTGTGATACGACGGTCGAATCCCTTTCCGCACACATTGCTGATGTTTTGGCAGAAGAAAATCCAGGCACACACATTGAAGCCCACGGCTTTGAAGGCATTGGCAAAGGTGCGATTTCAGAAAAACTTAAGGCAAGAATATGAGCTTAAAAGAATACGAGAACCTCGCCAAAGGCGAAACACTCTCTTTAGACACGGTATTAGCCAACCTAAAAACAGACGAACATGGTTTGGTCGCTGCTATCGCGCAACAACACGATACTGGCGAAGTCTTAATGCTGGCCTACATGAATGAAAAATCCATTCGTGAGACGTTAGAAACAGGCCAAGTGTGCTATTGGTCTCGCTCTCGTCAAACCTATTGGCGTAAAGGCGAAAGTTCTGGTCATCGTCAAACGTTGGTGTCTATGTCGTTTGATTGCGATGGCGATGCCATACTTATCCAAGTGGATCAAAAAGGGCCAGCTTGCCATACTAACCGTCGTGACTGCTTTTTCTTCACCGTCGAAGGAAATGAAGTGGTTATAAAATCCGCACCACAATAGCTCACTCTTTCTCGCAATTTGCGCACCATCTCGGTGCGTAAATTCAAATTACTTCTGTACCTTTGCTCCCATTTCACGCTATCTTAAGAGTCGGCCGCTTTTCTTGCACATTTAAGACAAGAAAAATGAGCCAATACATGACACAGAAATGACCCAATCTGTATCACCACGCCCTACTTTCTTAAATTAGTACCAAAAGCAGAAAAATACGTACCAATACATAGAAAGCTATAAGCAGGCGTTATTTCTGTAAAGTAATGTAATGGCATGACTATTGCTCATTAATTGCCATTCTCTTCCACTCTTAATATTGGATTCGCTATGATAAAACTGTCCGTGCGCACAAAAATATTGTCGCTTATTGTATTGTTCTCACTGGTTATTGTAGGAGTTAGTATCAGCTCCGCTTTAACCAGTAAATCAGTCTCTTCCGAACTACAAAGCCTTTCCTCTAAAAGCCTTTTGCTGGTCAAAAATTTAGAAAAAAGCCGCCAGCTTTTACTACAACAATCAGTCGAATTTGAGCGGGGTTACTTCCAAGTCTCTATTGCAAAAACAATTGGTGGCTACGGAACAGAGTTAATAGAAGAATCAGCAGATAAATTCAAAACCTACACTGGCGAGTTAGTCACCAGTATCGAAAACGTCAAAAACATCCTAGCTACCATGCCAGCAAACGATGGCCTGAACGATCTATTAAAAGAAATACATGTACTTGAAGAAGAGCAAGCCGTTTTTCTAGAAGCCAGCACAGAAACTTACAGCTGGTGGGTAAAGCTAAACACTATGAAGGCAAACAAATCACGCCGCGCCGCTGATGCAAGTCTCATAGAGGTGAACAAGCACATGGAACAAATCATAGCGGCCATCAACGAATACAGCAGTGCCATTGCCGATAACCAAAACCGCAAGCTAGACCAAACAATTTATGCTAGCGGTATACTGGCAGCAGTACTTATTGCGATCGGTATCATCGTTAGCATCATCATTGTGAATGGCATTTGTAGACCGCTGATTAAAGCCGTTAGACGAGCAGAAGACATTGCCTCAGGTAATTTAGCGCAGTCTAAAATAGCCAGTACACGCAAAGACGAAATCGGCATGCTAGAAACTTCCATGGACAAATTGGTCATTCAGCTTAGTAGTATTTTGCACGATGTGGCGGAATCCAGTTCCATGCTGACAAGTGCGGCCAATGACCTAAATCGAATTACCGATGAGTCCTCAGAAATGGTGGATCGTCAACAAGAAGAAACCAACTTCATTTCTCAGGCAATACAAGAAATACAATCCACGGCAGTTCATGTTTCTGAGTCAACTACAGACGCGAGCCAAGCCGCCCACAATGCTGAAACAGCGGCCAATGAAGGCACAGCGATTGTGACAAAAACCATTGCCAGCATTCAGGAGCTAGCGAGCGAAATTGCCAGTTCTGCCGATACTATTAATGAACTACAGTCTAATACTCAAGAAATCAGCACCATTCTGAATACTATCCTAGGCATTGCCGAACAAACTAACCTACTTGCACTAAACGCGGCAATTGAAGCAGCGCGAGCAGGTGAGCAAGGCCGAGGCTTTGCCGTGGTAGCCGACGAAGTGCGTCACCTGGCACAGAACACGCAAAACGCCACACAAGAAATCGAGAAAATGATCGCCCTATTACAAAGCGGCACCAGCTCGGCAGTGAAAGCCATGACATCCAGCCATCAACGTTCTACGGATGCGGTAAACCAAGTGAAACACGAAGAAGACTCACTGCGTCACATCAACCAATCCGTGTCCAAGATTCGCGATATGAACGACAGAATCTCAGCGACAGCCGAAGAGCAAGCGTCAGTAACCGCTGAAGTCAGTCGCAATGTTGAAAACATTACCGAGATTGCCTCACGTACGACGAAATCGATTCACTCAATTAGCAACTCTGCAGAGCAATTAGCTTCATTGGCCACGCAGTTGTCGACAAAAATCAGCTATTTCAAAGTATAGCGCTACAGGGGTATACTTTTTTAGATTAATACCTCAGGGGAAGTTACTCACTTCCCCTTCATTCCTAGGAGAAGACCATGTGTCGTTGGATGGCGTATCAAGGTGATGCCGTTTACCTTGAGTCATTACTTTTTAAACAAGAACATTCTTTAATTCATCAAAGTTTAAGCGCCAGAAAGTCGGAAGTCACAGTAAATGCGGATGGGTTTGGTCTTGGTTGGTACGATGAACGCGAAGAACCAGGCCTTTACCATGAAGTACTACCAGCTTGGAGTGACAGCAATTTAAAAAGCTTAGCGAGACACATAAAAAGCGGACTATTCTTCGCTCATGTCCGCTCTTCCACAGGCACGGAAACCAACCGCTCAAACTGCCATCCGTTCAGTTACAAAAACTGGTTATTCATGCACAACGGACAAATTGGCGGCTACGAATCGTTGCGCTGGCAGCTGGATCGTTTGATTCCAGAGCATCTTTACAGCCATCGCCACGGTGCAACCGATTCAGAAGTGATCTTCTTATTAATGATCGCCAACGGCTTAGAAACGAATCCAGAGCATGCGATTGAGACAACCCTAGCGCAAATTATCGACATGATGAAAGCAAAGAATATACAAGACCCGTTGCGCTTTACCGCCGTTTTTTCAGACGGAGAAGAAATCACCGCGATTCGCTTTTCTAGTGATGAACAAGCACCCAGCCTGTACTACAAACAATTTGAAAAGCACATCGTCATTGGCTCAGAACCACTCGATCACTCGAGCGCCAGTTGGGCTCAGGTCCCAGCTGGTCATATTGCCAAAATCAAAGATCAAAATTATCAAATTCAACCTTTGTCTGGTTTATTAAAAATGACCGCCTAGCGGTCATTTTTAATATTTGATAAGTATTTTATCTTTTATATCATTAGCACACTTTCTTCCCATCCTTGACCTACACTTGACCTACATCATGTAACTTAATCGCTTGACTGTTAACCTACAAAGGTAAGTTATTCAATTGCATTGATTCAACTAAAGGGAGCTAACATGATCAACTACCAATTAGACAACAAAAAGGCCATAGTAACAGGCGGCGCATCAGGGATTGGTTTAGCCTGTGTTGAATTACTCGCCTATTCTGGTGCCGACGTAGCCATTTGGGATCTACACGAAGACGCACTCGAAAAAGCTAAGCAGTCTGTCAGCAAATACGATGTCAAATGCATCACCATAAAAGTCGACGTCAGCGACCCAGAATCGGTAAAGGCAGCAATGGATGAAACGGTCAAGCAATTGGGCAGTTTAGACATCGCCGTCAACAACGCTGGCATTGGTGGCCCTGCTTGTAAATCTGGAGATTACACCACAGAAGATTGGTTGAAAGTGGTCGATGTGAACTTCAATGGCGTTTTTTATTGTCAGCGCGAAGCCATTGCAGCCATGCGTAAAAACGGTTCCGGCAGCATCATTAATATGGCCTCTATTCTCGGCCAAGTTGCCTTCCCAAATTCTCCAGCGTATGTCAGCGCCAAACACGGTGTTGTCGGCATGTCGAAATCTGCAGCGGTTGAACACGCCGACGAAAACATTCGTGTAAACGCAGTCGGCCCCGGCTTTATTCACACACCTTTGGTCGATGAACATTTAGATGCCGACACACTAAATATGCTCGCAGAAAAACACGCACTAAAACGCCTAGGCACACCCGAAGAAGTTGCTCACCTTGTCGCTTGGTTAGCCAGTGACGGTGCATCTTTTGTCACAGCGTCTTACTACCCAGTCGATGGCGGTTACCTAGCACAGTAATGTTTTTTCATTAGGCATTCAGTGTAAAAGTATTCGCAAGGCTGTAAAAAAGTCCCTTCGCAACACTCTTTGTTAGCCGTGTCGCGAAGGGACTTTTTATTTGAACCGAATATATTGGAACATATGAAACTCGTCTTACGCTTTTTCTTTCTCTCGATAGGCGTAAGTCGCATCAAAGCGTGACTGAATCCAGTCGCCACTCAAAATCCCATCGTATTTCGCAGGTTTGTCAGCGGTCGCACAGCTTGGCACACACTCGACGTTCGTTTCGTAGTCTGGCTCTACAAAGAACGGAAACGAATAGCGATGTACATCTGGCAAAGACGCACGCACTCGGTGTGCGGTGGAAACGTATTCGTCGTTAGTCCAACGCTGCATCAAATCGCCAATATTCACCACCAAAGCATTGTCTATTGGCGTTGCATCCACCCATTCACCTTGGCGATTTTTTACCTGCAAGCCACCAATCTGATCTTGCAACAACAAGGTGACACAGCCGTAATCTGTATGCGCGCCAGCGCCATTGTCATGATCGTTCGCTGGACGCGGTGGATAATGAATCATACGCAAAACCGTCACGTGATCTTTAAAACCACGAACAAAGAAGTCGTCTTCCAAAGACAAAGCTTGCGCCATGGCAGTCAGCAGCTTCTGCGCCACCTGGAAAGCCTCTATATAGTATTCTTGCAGCACTTCCAGCGTAGTAGGATTGCTTGGATTTTGATTAGGGCCGTAAGCCGTCGGATATTTAATCGCCAAAGGATGATCTTTAGGAAAGTCCAACGCCATATCAAAGGTTTCTTTCCAATCCCCTTGGCTCACTTCGTCGAGCTGCTCTTCGCCAATATTGCCGTAACCACGATGGTTAATGCTTTTTTTTATGTCGATGGCGTTTTTTACGTCTTGTGGCTGATTGAAAAAACGCTTGGCTTCGCGCATCAGCGCGGCCATCAATTCTTTTGGAATGCCTGTGTTGGTTAGGTAAAAGAAACCAATTTCACGACATGCCTTATCTAAGGCTTTAATTTCGCTCTGACGAACAGATTCGCTTTCATGAATCAGCTTCGACAGATCAATTAACGGTATAGACATTACATGTTCCTTAAGCTCTGGAAGATACTTTAATAAGTTGCGTGTGCTTGGGATTAAAGCGTTTTAGACCCACTTCGCCAAAATCCACAAAAATCATTTGTTTGTCGTCGCGCTCTTGTCGTACAACAACACCTTGACCGAACTGATCATGGCGGACTTTGTCGCCAGGTTGCAGCAGACTTTTCCCTTCTACTCGATGACGAAAGGTCAGCGACGGAGAAGGATCAACCGCGTTCAAGTAGCGCTGAAAAATCGAACCTTTTTCCGTATCAATTGGCGTGCCAACATTTTCAACATACCAAGCTTCGCAAATACGACTCACCGCATAAGGCTGCGCTTCAAACACAAAACGTGACAAGGACAAACTCTTCAATGCGGCGCGAGGGATATCGCCCTGCTTCATGCGTTTATGATCGTCGGCACTTGGGGATTCAAGCAATACTAGCTTCTGTTTGGCGCGGGTGATCGCCACATAAAACAAACGACGTTCAGACGCCAAATCACTGGCCGCTTGCTTATCAATGGCGCTCAAATCCTCGTCATAATACGGGAAGCGCCCTTCTTGTAAGCCAGACAATAACACCTGATCGAACTCTAAGCCTTTCGACTTATGAATCGTCATCAAATGCACGCCGTGAACATCGTCCGTTTGCTTTTCATTCAGGGTGGCAAGTTGCTCTAAGATCGACTTGGCATCACCGCCTACGCCTCGCACATAGGCCATAAAGGCATCGCAGGTGGCGATCTTTTCTTGGGTCTGAATATCTTTGCTGCTGGTGCTTTCGAAATAACGATAAATGCCCAACTTCTCCAAGGTATGCGCTAAGCCTTGCCCCGGATCGGTGCGATAAATGCCTAAGCTGCGCAACCAATCAGCACGTTCGTATAGTTTTTTAGCACGCCAGCCATCCGTGGCATCGGCTACGGACTCGATAATCTGCGGCAACAAATGCGGCGCTTGTTTGGCTTGTTGGATCAAGGTTTTGCGCTGCGCCATGGAGCCACCAAGGCTCGGCACCGTCAGCAAGTATTCGATATCATCCGGATGAAAAAAGGTGTTCGAAGTTTCCAAACCACCAGCAATCACCGCCAGATACGCCATTAGCATGCGAATTTGGCGATTTTCCAACAATGGCGAATCACCATGCAATTGATACGGCACGCCTTTGTGCATCAAGGCTAATTGCACTGGAACCATGTCGCTGTACAAGCGCACCAACACCGCGGTGTCGCTTAATGCACGACCTTCATCAACCCAAGATTTTAGCTCGCCCAACAGAGCTTTACCTGTCTTCGGAGCGCGAGCAAAAGACACTCGCGTACGTTCGCCAGCGCCAATCACCAAGGCATCAGGATCGTTTTCACTGATCACGCTCGATGCCATTAAACCGACGGCATGGCCAAAACGAAAACTGGTACTTAACGGATAAGTCGCTACGTTTGAAAAGTCTTGATCAAACTGACTCGCCATAATCTCTGGACTAGCACCACGCCATTCATAAATACACTGCTGAACATCGCCGACAATCATCCATTGGCAAGGCGCAGGATAAAGCAATTTTAGTAGCTCGTATTGGCAAGGGTTGATGTCTTGAAACTCGTCAATTAACAAGTAGCGGAAATCTGGCACCAAGCCACGCACTCTCACACGTTCAGCTTCGTCTAATTGACTGATTAAATCATAAGGGTCGCTGAGTAAATCGGCAAAAAAGCGTATGTTATTACGTTTGCGTAGCTTCTCTAATTCATCATATAACGCTGGGAAAAACTTACGTTCGTTAGACCAGCCCAAAGCTTCAAAAACGATCTGCGCGGGTTGGTCAGAAGCTTTCACTTGATCGACAAACAACAAGACATCTTCTAGCCAATCTTTCTCGTCTAAAATAGCGATTTTCTCACCATTGCGAACCAAACGCTGTAACGCCTCGCGTAACATTTTTACCAAACTAAAATCGTCGGTAATTAACTTGGCACTCGCTAGCCAACCTTGCTGTTCTAAGCGGCGGCAAAACTTCATACCAAAGGCATGAAAGGTCATCACGCTTGGTGAACGCAAATGCCCAGCACTCATGAGTCGCTTGCTCAAACGCTCGGAAAATTCCTCTTGCGCGCTTTTGTTAAACATAAACACGCCAATGTGCGACGGATCCACACCCTGAGCCAACAGATGCTCGATACGAGAAATTAAGGTGGTGGTTTTACCCGCGCCCGCTACGGCGATGACTTTTGCTGGCAACGAAAGATCGTGATGAACAACGCTTTGCTGCTCATCGGTTAACGAGGACGTCACGTCAGTATTAGGTTGAGCTTGAATCAAAATAGTTTTGCCTTGTAAATCTTCAAAGCGCTAGTCTTCAAATAGATGGCCAATTTCACGAAACGCAAGGTGTTCTCTACCGGCGATCTTGGCAATAGATTCGCCACACACCACCAAACGTCGTTGTACTCGGGCAAAAAAGACACCATTGGTTCGCGCAACAAGAGGATAACTGGAGGTTTCCACGTCATCGTCCATTAGGTTTACCACTTCGCCAATCACCTCGCCGGCTTCCACTTCTTCGCCAATGGCTTTGTGATAACAAACAATGCCAGCACACGGTGCTTTGACTAAATCCATGGCATCCAATGGATAATATTCGACTTGGCTGTCATCAATCACAGGTGGTTTGCCTGCAATCACTTCTCGCAGCACAAGGTAATCGAACAAGGCTTGCGCATCTTGCTGAGCAAACTCATTGGATATATCGTTCTCGCCGCGTAATTCTACCGTTAAAGAGCGACTTCCCCAAGGAATCAAATGGGCATAATGGGCTTTTAAATCGCGCCACACGCTGACATTGGTTTCGTCAAACGAGGCGGCACCGGTTTCTAATTCAGACAAACCGACTTTTGCACCCAACAGCGCCAATAACGGTTTAAAGTGACTTTCAAATTCTTGTGCCACATAGGCGTGCATACTGGCTTCACCCGAACAATGTAGGTCGAGCACTTCGTCTGCCTCCATAGATAGAGCCAACAAAGTTTTCTTCATGCCTTGCAGTTCGGTGGTTTCTGGCAACAACACCAACTCATCGTGAATCGCCTGACGAACAATGTCTATATTGCTTTCTATATCACCAGTTATATCGCCCTTGATGCGTTTTTCTACTTTCGCACCTAGCTGAGGCCAGTTGCGGTTAAAATTACCGCCACCGTCAGAAAACGCAAAACGTCCAGGAATATAGCCGTGAAAGTTCTGCGCCAGACCAATCGGGTTCGCCACAGGCACAATCACTATCTCCCCTTGAATCAATCCTGCGTCGTCAGCTTTCTTTAATTTTCTCAGCAAGGTGTTAAGCACCAAAAATCCCGGCCATTCATCGGCATGCAATCCCGCCTGAAAATAGACTTTAGGTCGCGCACCCGCTTCACCAAAGTGATGGGCTTTTAACACACGTTGAGTGCCCGGTGTCGCGCTCGGCAATACATGAGAGTAAATTTGGTAAGACATAACACCTCGAAAAAAGCAGTAAAACATTCGACCAATTTGAGCCTGCAACATGGTACGCTAAAACCGATTCTTAATAAAAAACAATTCCTTAAATATAAAAGTTGTAAGAAACAAAGATCTATTTACGTCTAAGCTTTCGTACAGATTAAAAACATCAGGAGAAAGGAATGAAAAAATCGTTACTCGCAGCCTCCATCGCTGCCACGTTTGCGTTTACCAGCTTATCCACTCAAGCCAGCACAACTGAGACTTGGCAGGACACGCTCCAACAAGCCAAAGGCCAAACCGTGTATTTCAATGCTTGGGGCGGTGCCGACAATATTAACGATTACATTCAATGGGCCGCCGATCGTATTAAAGAAGAATACGATGTGACGCTAAAACAAGTGAAACTGACCGATACTTCTGATGCGGTCAATCGTGTCTTAGCTGAAAAAGCCGCAGGCAAAAACACGAATGGTTCAATCGACCTCATCTGGTTAAATGGCGAAAATTTCCGCGCCATGAAAGACAACAACCTATTATTTGGCCCATTTAGCCAGTCACTGCCAAATTACATTACGTACGTGGACGAAAACGCGCGCCAAAGCTTAACGCAAGATTTCGGTACGCCCGTCGATGGTATGGAATCCCCTTGGGGCATGGCGCAAGTCATCTTTATGCACGACACAGCAACCCTGAGCAATCCGCCAAAATCCATTGCCGATTTACTCTCCTACGCGAAAGCCAACCCAGGACGAATCACCTACCCAGAGCCACCACAATTCCTTGGTTCAACCTTTTTAAAGCAAGCCTTGTACGAATTAACACCTTACCGTAAAGCGCTTTCACAACCCGCAGACAGTGTGGATTTCGATAAAATCACCGCACCTTTGTGGGCCTATTTAGATGAATTACATAAAGTCGCATGGCGCAATGGTCAAACCTTCCCATCAAGCTCAGAAGAAATGATGCGCCTGCTAGATGACCAAGAAATTGACGTGGCGTTAAGCTTCGACATTTCCGCGGCATCGGTTCAAATCGACAAAGGCAATTTGCCAGACACGGTGCGCTCTTACGTTTTCACGAACGGCACCATTGGTAATACACACTTTCTAGCGATTCCCTACAACAGCGGCGCAACAGCGGGAGCACAAGTCGTGGCGAACTTTATGTTGTCACCAGAAGCTCAAATTAAAAAACAAACGCCAACCATTTGGGGCGATTTGAGTGTTTTATCTTACGCAAAATTGCCAGCGGCTGAACAAGCCAAATTTGACGCTTTACCTCGCGGCATCGCGACCTTGAGCATTGAAGAGTTAGGCCAAACGCTACCGGAACCACACAGTAGTTGGGTGGGAGCGTTAGAGTCTGAGTGGCGTAAGCGTTACGCACAATAATCACACAACTACTGCGCTTGCCAATACTTTGTTAAAAATAGACTCAAAGTGCTCATTTATAGCTTATAAACTCCGCCTTTTCGTCTATTTTTGCCTCGTCTTGGCATCGCTCGTGACGTAGTGCTAAGTTCCACATTGACGTCGTTAAAACTCTATAATTAGCTGAATAAGAAGCAAGATGCCGTTAAAACACGCGAAATGGATCACTGGGATAATTAGTCTGTTATTGGTATTTCCCATTGCCATTGGTTTGATCGGCACCTTGCTTCCTGCGTTTGCGTATTTCCCTCCCCTTGGTGAATACGACCTTTCCTTCTCTCCTTGGCGTGACTTGTTTACCCAAGGGGAATTTTACGCCAGTTTAAAACTCACTCTCGTGACGGGAATTGCCGCGCCTCTGCTCGCCCTTTGGTTCGCTCTGTCGCTGTTGGCTTGGGGTTATCAGCGTCCGTTTTTCCGTAAAGTCGAAGCACTGTTATCACCGATTTTGGCGATTCCCCACGCGGCCATTGCCATTGGCTTGTTATTTTTATTGAGTCCATCTGGTTGGTTGATTCGGCTGTTTAGCCCTTGGCTGACAGGGTTTGATCGACCGCCCAACTGGATTACTGTACAAGATCCTTATGGCGTTTCCCTGATTCTCGCCCTTGTGATAAAAGAAATGCCCTACCTGCTGTTTGTTATGCTCGCCACCATGAAAAGCATCAAGGCGCGAGAAAGCTTACAAGTTGGCCAAGCTCTTGGTTACAGCCGTTTCACCTTATGGCGCAAGGTGTTAATCCCTCAACTCTATCCGATCATTCGCCTGCCTATTTTTATCGTCATTGCCTTTAGTTTGACGGTGGTAGATTTGGCCTTGGTCATCGGCCCTAACACACCGTCGACACTGGCGGTCACTTTGTTGCGCTGGTTTAACGACCCAGATTTATCCATGCGATTAATGGCCAGCGCGGGCGCAGTCACTCTTATGCTCGTCATTGTTGTTGTATTGGCTGGCTGGGAACTCTCGCACTTGTTGTTTAGCCGCTTAACTCGTGCCGAACGCAGCAATGGCAAGCGCTTTGGCTTAACCGACAGTGTGCTCAAATTGGGTGTTTTTTTGGGTATGTTCGCCTTACTGAATGCCTTTGTGGCTCTGGCTTTGCTACCGATTTGGTCGCTTACTCGACGCTGGCGTTTTCCCGATGCATTACCAAGCCAATGGACATGGGATAATATCGACCGCGCCACACCGCTGCTGATGGAACTCACCTCAAATACGCTGACCATTGCCTTAGTCGCAACTCTCTTGGCGTGCGCGATTAGCCTTGTGATGCTGGAAACCAAACGTCACAACATGACAGGTGCAAACTCAAGTAAACCGCATGTGTTCGATTGGCTCATTTATGTGCCGATTTTATTACCACAAATTGGTTTTTTGTTTGGTTTGCATGTGCTGCTGATTTACTCGAACCTAAATGGCGACTTGTGCGCCATTATTGCCCTGCACCTAATGTATGTTTTGCCTTATGTTTATCTAACCTTAAAAGGCCCCTATTTGGCCTACCAAGAAGAATACTTACTGCAAGCTAATCGACTTAATCATCGCCCTTGGCGTAATTACGTCTTAGTGAAAATCGCCATGTTAAAACCAGCAATATTGACGGCTTTTGCAATTGGTTTTTCCGTCAGCATCGCCCAATATTTACCAACTCTTATCGCCGGTGAAGGCCGTTACAGTACGTTGACGACAGAAGCCGTGGCACAAGCCGCATCGGGCGACAGAAAACAAGTGGGCAGCATGGCAATGCTGCAAGCCTTTTTCCCCATCATGGTATTTTGGCTCGCACAATTCATCCCACCACGTTGGACTAGGTGGCGATTGGTATTGAAAAATTTGTTTAGCAGAAGGAATACATAGTGCTCAGTGTAAATGCGTTTTCTTTGACATTGGACGGCAAGACACTTATCAAAGATTTGAGCTTCGAGATCGCCGATGGTCAAGTCTTGTCCATCATGGGGCCAAGCGGCATTGGTAAATCCAGCTTACTGCATTTTCTCAGTGGTTCTTTATCACCTAACTTAACCACTACTGGCGAAGCCTTTTTAAACAACCAAGCCTTGCACACAAAGTCTACCCAAGATAGAAAGGTCGGCTTGTTACAACAAATGCCCTTGTTGTTCCCTCACATGAGCATCATAGAAAATCTACTCTTTGCCATCCCTGCCGATATCAAAAAATCTGCACGCATCGACATGGCGCAAAACGCCTTGGAAAAACTCGGCATTCCCGACAAAGCCAACGCCCTACCAAAAGATCTTTCCGGTGGACAACAAGCCCGCGTCGCCCTGCTTCGCACACTGCTTTCCCAACCCGACTTCTTACTGCTCGACGAACCCTTCAGCAAACTCGACCCAGCCCTAAGACGCGACGTACGAGCTTTTGTATTAAACGAAATACGCAGTGCGAATATACCTGCACTGCTTGTCACCCACGACCCTGAAGATGCCAAAGCCATGGAAGGAGAATGTTTGGAGTTGGGGGTAAAAAGCCCTTTTGAATAAAACAAAAACACAGATAAACTGTTAGCAAATACCAAAATCAACAGGATGATTAACAATGAGCAAAGTCGTAGAAACGGAACTTCCTAGCAACAGCCTTCTTAGTGATCGTATCCAGCAATCTGATTTCATCGATTGCTACGCTGTTCAATCCAATTTATCACCTCGCGAAGCAGCTGAAATTATTACCGACTTTCCCGGATGGGCGCGTTTTCTAGTCAGCATACGAAACTCTGTCGTTTCTAAATTTGGTTTATCAAGCGATACATCAGAAGGGACTGACAAAACAGGCTTCTTCCCTATTGAGTCTGAAACCGATCAAGAATTGATCGCTGGGTTTAATGATAAACATTTAGACTTTAGAATCTCTGTCATGTCTAAAGACGGGCGAGTATTTTTATCGACTTGGGTTCATCCCCATAATCTTGGCGGAAAAATTTACCTTAAAACCATTCTGCCCTTTCACGTTTTGATTGTTCGTAATGCACTGGCTCGCGTTCGGACGATAAGTTTGTTTACTAATGACTAAAATCTCTTATACAAAAGAATAAACAATTTCAGAAGGATCGCCGCACTTGTACCAGTTATATTATCACCCGTTAAACGCCAGTATGGCTCCTCATTTCATACTTGAAGCCTTACAAGTTGATTTCGAGTTGACCCTTGTCGATAGAAATAGCAAAGCCCAAAAGTCTCCTAGTTATTTAGCACTAAACCCCGCTGGACGCATTCCTACTTTAATAGATGATGGCTTCGCCATTTTTGAAAGTGCAGCAATCTGCATACATTTAGCTGAATCACACCCAACATCTAATTTGATGCCGCCAATAGGCGATAAAAACAGGGCATTATTTTTTCAATGGCTGATGTATTTAACCAACACCTTACAAGCAGAGCTGATGATCTATTGCTACCCAGAGAAATACACAACAGAGATTAATAGCGTCAGCGGCATTCTCGCCGCACAAGAAACAAGAATCACTGAAATACTAACGCTGCTTGACCATGAGTTGGAAAGCAAAAGCTTCCTGGTAGGAGAAACAATCAGTGTCTGTGATTACTTTCTTTTTATGCTGGCCGTGTGGGCAGACGAACTAAAAAAACCACCTCTATCCTTCAAGAACCTTTCTCGATATCTACGCCAATTGGCTCAACATAAAGCGATCATTAGAGTCTGTCAAAAAGAAGGCCTAAACCTTGCTGACTATCACTAAAGAAGGAAGCCAACATGCCAGAACTCAAAGCAGAAAGAACCATCGCGGAAAAGTTTCTCAAGGAAATGCTCAAAGCAGATGACACAGGCAACTATGATTTGTTTGTTAAACATTACGAAGAGCAAGATCTGGTCGACTTCTCTCCAGAACGTTTTGAGGATGACATTAAGCAGATGCAGGCCAGAAATGGCAGGAACATGGGTTACGAATACTTTGGTGTTTTGAAGGGCTATCACGATGGCAAACGTGACGCTTGCTATCGATTCGTTTGGAAAGGCATTTATGAAAAGCGTGAAGCCCTAATCATTATTGGTATACACAGCAAAGATGGTACTTGGTATGTCAATGAGTCGACTGTTCGCTAGAGATTAAACTAAAAACTCTTCCACCTTAGCAACTTTATATTATCAGCTTTCCACGGCTTCTATTTAATTCAACGCTCCCTTTTATTTTATAACGCGGTAAAACAATAAAGAAATAACGCTACAACACTAACCATTAGATATATAACCTTTCACCACCAAAAACCTTACATAACTAATCATTAGACATAACAATAATTTGAAATTATAAAATTACCGCTAAACGCTTATTTTTAGGGCGTTAACGCGCATTTTTGGAGCACTTAAAAACGTTCAATCTATTGATTAAAATGTGAATTTTTATATTTTTTTGAATTTTTTACATATTTCTCTATGTGTTTGTTTTGAGCACTTTTTTTGATGTTCTTATCTTTTATTATTCGCCTTTTGTGCTTTTTATTGATGTTTTTTCTATTTTCCTCTATTGCAACCCATCAAATATTTAATTACTACTGTATGAAGTTTTTCAAATCTTACAAAATTTAACGGGCTTTCAGGGAGGCGTTTATGAAACAACAATGGCAAGACAATATTCTCTTCGCTGAAAAATTGCGGAAGCAGTTACACGCTCATCCAGAACTTAGTTGGCAAGAAAATAACACCGCGTCTTTGGTTCGCAGCCAGCTTGATGAGTTAGGCATTCCTTGGCGTGCTTGTGCCGATACAGGTACTGTCGCTTGGTTGAACAAAAACGCCGAAGGCAAAGCGATTGCTTTGCGTGGAGATATGGATGCCTTACCCATTGACGAACAGACAGGCAAGGAATGGCAATCTGTCAATCAAGGCTGCATGCACGCTTGTGGTCACGATGGCCATACCGCAACACTGCTAGCAACGGCACGTTGGTTAAAACAATTTGAAGATGAGTTACCTCAGCCCGTGGTACTCATCTTTCAGCCAGCCGAAGAAGGTTTTCACGGCGCGCGTGAAATGATCAAAGACGGCGCGCTGGAAAATGTTGGAGAGATTTACGGTTGGCACAACTGGCCTGCTCTGCCTTACGGCACAATCGCTTGTCCTGACGATATTGTCATGTGCGGTAATGGTACTTTCAGCATGGAATTCAAAGGCCGCGGCGGGCACGCTAGCCAACCAGAACTGTGCGCTGATCCATTATTGGCAGCAAGCGCTGTAAACGTTGCATTGCAACAAATCGTCAGTCGACGCATTGCTCCGCAAGCCACAGCGGTGATCAGTGTCACGCAAATACACGGTGGAACCGCGCCAACGGTGATTCCAGAAACAGCGACATTAAGCGGTAGCATTCGTGTTCCCGACGAAGACACTCGGCAAAAGATCAACCAGCAAATTTCTGAAGTAGCCACCTACACCGCAGCGGCCTACGGTGTGAAAAGCACGATCGAGCATGACATGCGCTACCAGGCAACGATTAACCATAAAGTCCAAGCGACATACGCGAGAGAAATTTGGCAATCCCTTTATGGCGAGCAAACACTTAATCATGGACAAGCCTTGCCTATCATGGCGTCGGAAGATTTTAGCTATTACCTACAAGCTATTCCCGGTGCGTTTGCTCTGATTGGCAGCGACGATGGCGAAGGCCATAACGTGTCTTGCCACAGCCCACATTACGATTTCAATGATCGCTTGATTGCTGATGTCTGCCGTTGGTTTTGCCAACTTGCCGGCCTTACCGATCAATCACTACCAAAGCACTGACTGCAACAGTAACAACCCAAAAACCCGAACCAAAGGTCATAGAGATAAGACCTTTTGAGGAGACGTTATGACTATTTTCGAACAACGAGAATCCAATATTAGAGCTTACGCTCGCACGTACCCAACGGTTTTTGTTACGGCAAAAAACGCTCGCCAAATTGACGAAGACGGCAAGGAATACATCGACTTTTTCGCCGGCGCTGGGGTACTGAACTTTGGTCACAATAATCCACACATGAAAGAAGCCATGATCGATTACATGCAAAAAGATGGCGTGCTTCACAGTTTGGATATGCAAACCCAAGCCAAAGCCCAATTTATGCAGAAGTTTACCGACGTTATTCTTACTCCAAGAAATATGCCTCATCGCATGCAATTCATGGGGCCAACAGGCACTAACGCAGTAGAAGCCGCGATGAAGCTGGCGCGTAATGCAACTGGACGCCACAATATTGTCGCCTTTAGCCAAGGCTTTCACGGCATGACCTTGGGTGCGTTAGCAGCGACCGCCAACGAATATTTCCGTCAAGCTTCCGGCGTGCCTTTGCTGCATGTCAGCCATGAATTATTCGATCAAGAACACGATCAAGAAACGTCACTTGCGGCGTTAGACGCACTAGCGAGCCAATACCGTGATCCATCTAGTGGTATTAAACCACCAGCGGCCTTCATGGTAGAAACCATCCAAGCGGAAGGCGGCGTCAATGTTGCTAGTAAAACGTGGATGCAAAAGTTGGAAAAACTCGCCAAAGAGTTTGGTTCAGTGCTGATCGTTGATGATATTCAAGTCGGTTGCGGCCGTACGGGATCCTATTTCAGTTTTGATGACATGGGCATCAGCCCAGACATCATTACCTTGGCCAAAGGCATTGGTGGCGCAGGTACACCGATGGCAATGAACTTGGTGCATCCTGATTTGGACAAACATTGGTCGCCGGGCGAACACACTGGCACCTTCCGCGGTCAGAACTTGTCCTTCGTCGCCGGTGAGGTCGCATTAAGCTACTTTGAAGACGATAAACTGATGAAAGAAGTCGTCGATAAAGTCAAAACCGTTCGTAGCGCACTAGAACCCTTAGTAAGCGAGAACAGCGCCAAAGAACTACGCGGCAAAGGCCTGATTCTAGGTTTGGATATGGGCAGCGGTGAAGTGGCCGCCAAAGTTGTGCAACGTTGCTTCAAGCAAGGTTTGATGCTCGGGGCCTGTGGCAGCGGCGGTCGCGTCTTGAAGATTATTCCACCATTAACCATCCCTGATGCTGACTTGATAGAAGGCTTAGATATTTTAAAAGACGCTGTCCGTTTTGTAATGGAGGAAGCCGCATGATTGAACGTGATGATATGACTTTTACCTTTGCTGAGTACCAACGCCGCCTGGGTGAATTACGCGCTCGCATTGCCGAGCGCCGCTTGGATGCGATTGTGATCACAGACCCTGAGAACATCGCGTATTTAACGGATTATCAGACTACTGGCTACTCCTTCTTTCAGGCGTTAGTGATTCCGCTCGAAAAAGAGCCTTTCATGATCACCCGAGCGTTGGAAGAATCTAATATATTTGCTCGCACATGGGTTGAACTCACTCGACCTTATCCAGATACAGGCGATGCAATTCAAATGCTAGTGGATGCGCTTCGAGAATTTGGTTTGGCAGACAAACGCATTGGTTATGAACGCAATAGCTACTTCTTCCCAGCTTACCAGCAAGATTGCATTCACACGACATTGAAAAACGCCAAGTTAATGGACTGTTTCGGCATCGTCGAAGAAGGCCGAATCTGTAAGTCTCAAGAAGAAATCATGGTAATGCGCCGTGCTGCATTGGCGACAGAAGCCGGTATGAAAGCCGGTATTGAGATCTGTCGCCCAGGCATTACGGAAAACGAAATTGGTGCAGAAATCGCGGCGGCCATGTTCCGTGCGGGTGGTGAAACGCCTGCAGTCATGCCCTACGTGACTTCTGGGCCACGAAGCATGATAGGTCATGCTACTTTCGAAGGTCGAACGGTTCAACCGAATGAACACGTCTTTTTGGAAGTCGGTGGCTGTTATCGTCGTTATCACACCGCCATGATGCGTACTGTGATTCTTGGCGAATTATCCGATGCCATGTATCAATCCCAAGAAATCATGAAGCGCGCGCTCAATGAAATACATCGCGTGGTGCAGCCGGGTATGACAGTGTCGGACGTGGATAACATGGTACGAAACATCATTATGGACAACCAAGTCGGCGCCAGTTTGATCACTCGCTCTGGCTACTCCATCGGCATCGCCTTCCCACCAAGCTGGGATGAAGGCTATATCATCAGCTTGAAACAAGGTAATTCAGCGGTACTAAAACCGGGTATGACTTTCCATATGATTCCATGGATGTGGGGCATTGAAGGCGATAAAACCTGCGGTATTTCCGATACTATTGAAATTACCGAAGATGGCTGTCGCTCTTTCTTTAACATGGATCGTGACTTTACGGTGAAATCCGGCGTGGCAGTGCCTCAGGAAAAGAAAGCTATTGACCTGTCCAGCACCTTGCCAACAAAAGAGGAAGTCAAAAAGTCCAAATCGAACACCAAGCAAACCGAGAAAGCGGCGAGCTAATTAGGAGGTGACTATGTTAACAGCAGCCAAACTAGAAACTGCAGCCCTTGAAAGCATTAACCCTACAACAGGGCAAGCCTTACCTTCATGTGCCGCGTTGTCACTTGATGAAGCACGCTCCGCCATCGATAAGGTGGCGGCAGGCTTCTCGGAATGGAAGGCGAAAAGCTTTCCAAAGCGAGCGGCTATATTAAAAGCCGTTGCAGCGTCAATGCGAGAAAACAAACACGAGCTGGCCGATTTAATGGCTCTAGAAATGGGTAAGCCAATAAAAGAAGGCGTTGCTGAAGTCGAGAAAAGTGCGTGGTGTGCAGAATATTATGCCGACAACGGTGAAGCGTTTCTAACACCTGAAAGCTTAGAGTCGGACGCGAGCCACAGCTATGTGCAATACCCTCCTCTTGGTACGGTGTTGGGCATCTTGCCTTGGAACGCACCGGTTTGGTTGGCATTACGCTTTTTGGCACCTGCCTTGATGGCGGGTAATACTTGCGTGCTAAAAGCCGATCCAAATGTGCCTGCCACAGCCAAAAAATTGGTGGAATGTTTTTATCAAGCTGGCGTACCCGAAAACGTCGTCGCAAACTTAGCCGTCGACAACTCGGTGGCGAGTAAAATGATCGACCATCCGCAAGTAAAAGCCGTGTCTTTTACCGGCTCAAGTAAGGCGGGACAATCCATTGCTTCACAAGCGGCAGCGGGATTAAAACCAGCCGTCTTAGAGCTTGGCGGTTCTGATCCTTGCATTCTGATGGCTGATGCAGATTTGGAAAAAGCCCTCGATATTATTACGCTGTCACGGATGATTAATGCGGGGCAATCTTGTATCGCCGTAAAACGCCTGTTTGTCGAAAAATCGATTTATAACGAAGTCTGTGAAGCACTGCGTGAACGCTTTAGCAAACTTAAATGTGGTGATCCAAGAGACGAAAGTAATAATCTAGGGCCATTGGCGAGAGAAGATTTGCGAGATCAATTACATCGCCAAGTATCTGCAAGCATCGACGCGGGTGCACGCTGTTTAACTGGCGGCGACTTACCTTCGCGCTCGGGCTTTTTCTATCCGCCGACGTTATTGGTTGATGTAAAACCTGGCATGACAATATTTGAAGAAGAGACCTTTGGCCCAGTGCTCAGCGTGACGCCGATTGATACGATAGATCAAGCGCTGGAATTGGCGAACGACACAGAATATGGCTTAGGCGCCAGCATTTGGACGAGCAACCAAGTGGCCATAGATAGAGCCATTGAGACCCTAGAGTCAGGCCAAATTGCTGTGAACGGTATCGTAAAAAGCGACCCAAGACTGCCATCTGGCGGGATTGGTAAGTCTGGTTATGGTCGTGAACTTGGCCCGCAAGGCATACGGGAGTTTGTTAACGTACAGCAGATTTGGATTGCTTAACACTATATTGCTATCATGTTTAACACTCAGTAAAAGAGCCTCCCTTGAGGCTCTTTTTGTATGTGAACAACCCTTAAAAAAGTAACAAGAGTAATGAGCATGGAACCGCTGCCATATTTGAAAACCATCGAACTTAAAAGAGATTTAATCGACTCTTTTGAGGTTTACCCTTTCTCTATCCCTGCGGTAAAGGAACTGGATTTTATTGAGTTCGATAAAGCTGTGACTATTTTTGTTGGGGAAAACGGCAGTGGTAAATCCACCTTGCTCGAAGCCATTGCAGTCAGTCTTGGCTTCAACGCAGAAGGCGGCACCAAAAACTTCAACTTCGGTACACGCAGTACTCATTCGGATCTACATAGCTACCTTCGCCTTTCGAAATCCTTTAAACGCTACCGAGATGGTTTTTTTCTGAGAGCAGAAAGTTTCTATAACGTGGCTACCAATATTGATGAATTAGATGAAGACCCCTCGCCAGGACCATTTATTAAAGATAGCTATGGCGGAAAGTCGCTACATCATCAATCTCATGGTGAATCTTTTCTAGCTCTTATGTTGAAGCGTTTTGGTGGAAATGGGCTTTATCTCCTTGACGAGCCAGAAGCCGCGCTTTCACCAACAAGACAACTTGCTGTATTAAGTCGAATGCACCAACTGATAAACCAACAATCTCAGTTCATCATAGCAACACATTCACCCATTCTGATGGCGTATCCGGGTGCGAAAATTTACCAAATCGATAAAACTGGTATTTACCCAGTAAAATACAAAGACACCGAACATTACGGAGTGACAAGGGCCTTCCTAAACAACCCTGAGCCAATGCTGAAAGAACTGTTTTCATAGGATTAGTTTGTCACCTCGCGAAAGCTGTTTTTAAATTGGATTCCAAATCATATCGAATCCTCAGAAAACTACCTTCCTCTATCATTACTACATAATTTGTTATGTACCAGAATATAGAATTTGCATATTTGTGCAAATTCTATATTCTGGTAAAAGTTTTCCTTCTCCTTTTATAACAACAATTATTTAGAGCAAAACGAGATAGCGTATGACCAACACCATTCAAACCCTAAGTCCAAAGCAGCTAAACAGTCTTTCAAATACAAAGTTAATTCATCAGAACCCTTTATTTGGTAACAAATTAAGCAGCCGTGATGATTTAAAGCAAGCCGTATTGGACTTTTACCAACCTTTAAAACCTTGGTTTTCTGAAGGTAATACGCGTTTATTGCTTGGGGTTGGGGCAACGCATTACGATCAAACTGCAGCTGAGATGGAAGCCTTTGTACGACCGTTATGGGGCATAGTTCCCTTACTAGCAGGAGGTTATGAGTTTGAAGATTCTACTATTTTTGTTGAGGGTTTTATTAATGGTACCGACCCCACCCACCCTGAATATTGGGGCAACGCAGGCCGTTATGATCAACGCTTAGTTGAAATTGCAGGTATTGCTTTTGCCTTGCTCCTCACCCCTGAGCATTTTTGGGAACCTCTCAGCGAGACACAAAAATCAAATTTAGCCACATGGGTATTACAAATAAATGAACAACCTATACCCAATAACAACTGGTTATTCTTTCGAATACTGGCCAATTTAGCTCTACGTCATGTGGGCGCAACATGGTCAGAAACGCATATTATAGAATCCATACAGCATATTGATGAATTCTATATTGAAGATGGCTATTACCGTGATGGGTTATGCAACCAACTTGATTATTATTCGCCAATGGGGCTGCATTTTTATGGATTAATCTTTGCCAAAGTGGCAGGTGATATATACCCAGAAGCAGCTAAACGATTTCGAGATCGGGCGCGCAAATTTGCAGCTGACTTTCAGTATTGGTTTGATAGTAATGGCGCTGCCATTCCATTTGGACGATCTATGACCTATCGCTTTGCCCAAGCGGCATTTTGGTCGGCCTGTGCTTATGCCGATGAAGAAGTTTTACCTTGGGGACGTATAAAACATATATTGCTACAGCATTTACGTTGGTGGTCGAAGCAACCCATGTGCGACCGAGACGGTGTTCTTTCTGTGGGATACAGCTACCCCAATTTGTTAATATCTGAATCTTATAATGCGCCCGGCTCACCTTATTGGGCCTTAAAAACCCTGTTGGTATTGGCCTTACCTGATACTCATGCATTTTGGCTGGCAGAAGAAGAAGCCTCCTCAACTCAGCCCCAAGGTCGAATTGATAGCCCAGCAGCGGGCTTTATTGTCCGTAAAACATTAGCAGACACGGTGGCATTAACTGGTGGACAAGACGGTTTTGAACACCGCTGCCATGATGCAAAATATGCGCGCTTCGCTTACTCAAGTGCCTTTGCTTTTTCGGTTGCCAGTGATCATCAATATAAAAACCGTCCCGATTTTAGTGCCGTTGATAATGGTTTAATGATCAGCCGAGATGGTCTATCTTGGCTGTCTCGTAGTCGCATCACTGAAGCTGGATATGAAGATGGTTTGGTTTGGGGTCGCTGGCAACCCGACGAAAATTTAGAAATTACCAGTTGGCTTGATTTTGCCAATGACGGCTGGCATCTGCGTTTGCATAAAATTACCACTGGGACTGACATTCAACTTGCCGAAGGCGGATTTTCAGTGAGTCGAGCTGGTTACGACATTCTGCCAAATCCATTCGATACATCACGTTTTGGGCAACAGCCTTTCATTCGCTCAGCGTCTTTGGTTTCCGGTATTATTAACTTAGTAGGCAAACGCTCCGAAGAAATAATTTTATCGGCACCTAATACGCATTTACTCTTCCCCCGTTCTGTTTTTCCAAGACTGGTTGGAACCATAGCTGCAGGTACAACGTGGTTGGCCACAGCGGTGTACGGGCACAACATGGGAGCATTAACTGAAGCTCAGCCAAAGAACATACCCAAGCTACAAATTTCAAAATCATTTGCTACTAAATGCAAACTGCATAATATTGACCTTAATTAATGCACCCAAGGAATTTAACGTGAATAAAAAAACCAAACTGATTAGCCAAGAAACCGATTCATTGGCAAATCCCCTGCAAAACCAAGGAAAGGTCACGCTTAAAGAAATCGCTAAGGCTGCAGATGTTTCCATTAGTACTGTGTCTCGAGCTTTAAAAGGTGGCAGAGGTATTTCTAAATCCGTCAATGACCGTATTCAAAATGTGGCTGACCAGCTTGGTTACTCTGGCATTTCAGTACCGGATGTAAGGGTGCATATTTTGTCTACCATGAATAAAACGGAAGTCGGTCATGTGGAATTTATTCAGGGATTAATGACTGGCATAAACGCCGAATGTAAAGCGCTGGCGATTGTGCCGACCCTTTCAATGGTGCATCAAGGCCAGCATGAGTTATTGAGTTCAACAGATAAGGGCAAGCGACAAGCCTACCTGATATTGTCCTTTCAAGATGAAGATTTACTCAATCAACTCACAGAGAAAAACATTCCTGCCGTATTAGTGAACGGTTTTGATCCTTTGATGCGTATTGTTGCTGTGGCGCCCGCAAACCGTTTGGGTGGCCGTTTAGCGGTACAACATTTGATTGATCATGGTCATCGTAAAATTTTGAATATGACCAGCACAGATAGATCGACAATCTGTCAGCGACTGGATGGCTTTAAAGAAGGTTTAGCACAAGCGAATTTAACTTTTGATCCTGAGTTGGTAATTGACCTTGAAGCCATGCGCACTGATATTGCCTATATGGCAATGAAAAAACGTTTACAGGAAAAAGGCGGAGCCGATTTTACCGCCGTCCAATGCTGTAACGACTCAGTGGCCTTTGGCACAATGACAGCACTACTGGAAAGCGGTTTTCGGATACCGGAAGATATTTCCATTATCGGCTTTGATGATATACCCACCGCCTCAATGGCATCCAGTCCATTAACCACCATTCATGTAGGCCGAGAAGCATTAGGAGCATTATCAGTGAAACGATTGATGGAGCAAATGCGCAACCCTGATGATGCCAAAACCTATACGGAATGCGCTGTTAAATTAGTACAACGCGCGTCTACAGGGCCAGTAAAAAACTGATTCGCAAATCTGGCCCTATTGAATGCTCATGGTCAACTTGGTTTGCTTAGTGGAAATAAGCACCCGATAAAGGGTATCTGGCCACGACGCCAATAACCGTGAGTCTTGAATAGGGAGAATATCGAGCCTGATGTTGTCAACCCCAGTTAATGCAATATGAGCAAAATTAGGTAAGACTATTTCATCAATATTTACCCTAGGTTTAACCGAAAACATAAGCGAGAGTACGACTTCACCTTTATTTTGCATTGCTGCGGCAAAATCAACATTATCCTCTATTTCAATACCTTGATTTTTGAGAAGGGTCACTCTTCTTTGATAACGGTTAATTTGCGCAGCAACAGGATAAGCAGAAGCTAAGTCCATAACCATTGAGGCACTATTTTCGTCCAGCATCACATCAATATTAGTCGCTTTGTATTCCGCCCCGTTCGATTGCATCACACCATTGAAGGTTGGCAGGTTATGATAAGCCGACTGCATAGTCCAAATATCATAGCGCTGAGCTGAAAAGGTTTTCGAGGTATAGTTTTCGCAACCCACATCGATTAATAAAGGCTTGGCATTTTTGTATAAAATAAGGTTACCCACATCGTTATGGTTGTGACCACTGTTATCGTTTGAACCGGCTTTTACCATTAAATTAAAATTGACGTCCCGTGTCACAAGCAATCCAATACTAGGAAAAAACTTGTCTTCAATTTTCCCACTCTTATCTGCGGACCTGTGTTGATAAGCATCAATATCCGCCGCTACAAATATGGCCTGTAGTCGTTGTAATAAGCTGATTTCTTTAGGTAAACAATGCTGCATTTGTTGTTGCCAAACACCGGCGGCGTAATCTTTAAGCCTTACCGATTGAAGCTGTTCTGCAAATATATATTCTCGTGCACCTAGCGCTTCTATCTCGGCGGGGCAGTCGGAATAATTAAAGTAGCGGCCTGGGGTTATTTGCAAATAAGCAATAAATTCAGCAATATTTTTAATCTTGCTTTTAGCCCATAAGCCCTTATAAGCGGCGGGAGCAACGCGAGACAAAATATGCAAGCAACTTAATAAACACAGCCCCGCATGATGGTAATAATAAGCCCCTTCATCGCTGGCACCATCTTCGCCATAATCTTTCATAAAGGCATCAAGACTCAAGGCCGCTTTGCAGATTACCGCTTTACGAATGGCTTGACTAAAAGGACGACTAAAGGCGGTCACTAACACATTTTGGGTACACCAAACTGTCCAGTTATTCATCCGCTCCCCCCCCTTTCCCATCCACCAAAAATGCTGCTGTAGATAAGGTTGAATAATACGAGTATCTAGCTCTCGTTGTATACGGTCAGTAATTTCTGTGTCGATAGCCCTAAAACCACCTTCCAATAAACTTGCTACCAAGGCTAATTGAGCGCCCGTTTCCGCACTAAACAGATCAACTACAGGTTTGTTATTCTTAGGCAAGGGGTCACATGCTTGATCACGCACATAACTATTGTGAGCGGGTAATTGCCAACCACTCTCTTCACAAATAGAAAACACGGCATCTAGAATATCGTTCATATACAGATCCGTATCCTCAACACATTGTGCTAAAACCAAGCCATTTAACTGGTTGCGACGGGCGAAATACGGCTGTTCATAATTAATCCTATTGCCTTGCTGGGTATATTGCAGGTACAAGCTCATGGGCAAAGAAGGCCAAACTTGGGCTTTACTCTCCTTACCTTGTTGTCGCAGTTCTGCTTTTATGTATTCAGGCAATTGGGTCCAATAGGCTCTATCTTCTTGACGTGGAGCAACGTAATAATCGCCTAAGGTCTCTGGCAAATTTGTTAATAGTTCATAAAACATATTTTTACCCTACTTCTAAGTCCGGCAATTAAAACCAGCCTAACGATGACTTTTGAAAATACCAGTAAGTTGTCTTGGGCTTGGCGCTTTAATGTGCGACTTGCTCTAAAACCTAAAGCACAATCCCACTGCGCCTTCCTTCCCTAACATATATTTCATTGTCTACTGAGGCAAAATAAGTAACAAGTCAATTCTATGCAAATTTTATTTTATTTGTTATTTTTTTGCATAAATAAGAAAATTATTTTTCATTTGATCTTTTGCATTCATAATTGTATATTCTAAAAAATGCAAAAATAAATATAACAAGTCATTAATAAACAGATCTGTTTCAACACCCAAAAGTTGTAGCTAAATGCAATTTAGCGTGTGGGTATAGATCTGACGGAGAAATTTATGCCGGCACAATCTACGCTAGATAATACTGATCAAGCCTCAAGAAAGGCTCAGTTATCCTCAAACAGACGTAAGCGAAAAATCCGACAAGCACTTGTCGCATACTCTTTTATTGCACCTAATTTTATTGGTTTTCTTGCCTTTACCATGGGGCCCATTATTTTCTCTTTTGGTTTAGCTTTTATGCATTGGGATGGTTCTAATCCAATGCAATTTGCAGGCTTAACCAACTTCTTTAGGCTTTTTAGTGATAGTGCTTTTATTGATGCGTTCTGGAATACAATCGTTTACACGGCATTCTCGGTGCCGCTAACGATGGCTTGTGCATTAGGTCTTGCCTTGTTACTCAATCAAAAATTAATTGGAAGAAACTTCTTTAGAACCGCCATGTTTTTCCCCTATGTCGCTTCCTTGGTAGCTGTTGCCGTGGTTTGGAATATGCTGTTTAACCCAGATATGGGACCAGTAAACATGATTCTTTACACCATAGGCATTGATCCCGAAAACCTACCAGGCTGGGCGGCCGACCGCCATTGGGCCATGGCTACTGTTATATTTTTCGGTATTTGGAAAAGTATGGGGTATTACATGGTTATTTATTTAGCTGGCTTACAAGGAATTAATACCGATCTGTATGAAGCGGCAGAAATGGACGGCGCAGGTGCTTGGCAGAAGTTTATTAATATCACTCTGCCACAATTAGCACCTACAACCTTTTTTGTGTCCGTCATGCTCACCATTCAATCCTTTAAAGTATTCGATCAAATTCTGTTGCTTACCGAAGGTGGACCTGGCACATCAACACTTGTGCTTGTTTACCATATTTATAATGAAGCCTTTATTTCGTGGGATTTAGGTTACTCCAGTATGGTTGCCCTAGTGCTTTTCTTGCTTGTGCTCACCATTACGATCGTTCAATTCCGTTATTCAAATAATGATGATTAAACTTGCCGTATAGGACTACCTAAGATGAAATTAATAATTAAAAAGAAACACCTTCATCGATTCTTACTTTATGCGATTGCTATCGCCATAACAGCCATAATGATTTTACCTTTTTTATGGATGCTATCGGCTTCATTAAAGTTAACCAGTGATGTTTTTACCTTTCCAATAGAATGGATTCCAAAAGAACCTGTATGGCAAAACTACATCGATATTTGGAAAAAAATCCCATTAGCCTTGTTTGTATTTAATACGGCTAAACTGACCATCATAGTTACGATACTGCAATTGTTTACATCGAGCTTTGCGGCTTACGCTTTTGCAAAACTTAAGTTTCCTTATCGTAATACGTTGTTTTTGATTTATATCGCGACTATCGCTATGCCATGGCAAGTGTATATGGTGCCGCAATTTTTGTTGATGCGGGAACTGGGGCTAAACAACACCCATTTAGCTTTAATTTGTTTGCAAGCATTTACCGCTTTCGGTGTCTTTTTGATGAAGCAATTTTACTCCGGCATACCTGATGAATTGTGTGAAGCGGCTCGAATTGACGGTATGAATGAATATCAAATTTGGCGTCAAATTATGTTGCCACTATCACTACCTGCGCTTTCTACCCTAACTATTTTCACCTTCGTTACCACTTGGAACGACTTTTTAGGACCCATGATTTACTTAACACGCACCGAACTGAAAACCATTCAAATTGGCTTACGAATGTTCATTTCGGAGTTCTCGGCAGAATACGGACTCATCATGGCAGCGTCTGTTGTTTCGCTTATTCCAGTACTGGTTGTATTCCTATCGTTACAGAGGTTTTTCGTAGAAGGCGTCGCCTCCAAAGGACTTAAGGGTTAATTATGATTAATAAAGCACAAACATTTGATCTTGCTATGATCAATGATGATGAAACGGCACAAGCCATTGATATTGCGATAAAACAGATTATCCGTAATTTACCTGAGTTCACCTATTCATCACAGAATCATTCTAGTGTGAACAATTTCTATCCTCAGGTAGACAATGTGCAATGGACATCAGGTTTCTGGCCTGGTTTGATCTGGCTAGCATATGAACACATAGGTGATAAACGCCTTCAATTTGCAGGACAAATCCAAGCCCAGAGTTTTTTGCATAGAATACAGCACCGCATTGAAACCGATCATCACGATATGGGCTTCCTTTACACACCTAGCTGTGTGGCCGCTTGGAAGTTGGTTGGTGATTCAGATGCCAGACAGGCCGCTATTTTTGCAGCAGACCAATTATTGGATAGATACCAATCGATCGGCCAGTTTATACAAGCTTGGGGCAATATGAGTGATCCAGCTAATTATCGTTATATCATTGATGCCTTGATGAACTTGCCCTTGCTGTATTGGGCCAGCGCTGAAACTGGAGACTCAAAATATAAAGACATCGCCAAGTTGCACGCTCAAACAACGCTGAATAATTCAATACGTCCTGATAGCTCAACTTACCATTCATTTTATATGGACCGTCAAACGGGCGAACCTTTGTATGGCGCAACTGTGCAAGGCTATAAAAATGATTCAGCTTGGGCTCGTGGTCAAGCATGGAGCGTTTATGGAATGGCCTTATGCTATAAGCATGAAAAAGATGACGGTTACCGCGACGCGTTCGAACGAGTATTAGCCTTTTATTTACAACGTTTACCTGACGACCTTGTACCCTACTGGGATTTAACCTTTATGGAAGGTAATGAGCCAAAAGACTCTTCGTCAGCCTCTATCGTTGCTTGCGGTTTATTAGAAATGGCATCTCTTGTAGAAGAAGATCTTGCTCAGCAATACAAAAAGCTAGCACGACAAATAATCAAAAGTGTGTTTGATAATTACGCCGTAAAAGATCCCAAAATGTCCAATGGTTTAGTTTTACATGGCACCTACTCCAATGGCAGTCCATTTAATACTTGTTTTGAAGAAGGGGTTGATGAGTGCTTATCTTGGGGAGATTACTACTACCTAGAAGCCCTTACTAGACTGTCATTTGACTGGAAGTCGTACTGGTAATGCCATACTACTTGTTAGTAATTTGTCGACATTATTCAATTTTAGGAGGCCCATAGTGCCTGGAATTCTACTGAGAAATATCAATAAAACTTTCAACGAAACGACAGTAGTAAATAATATTAATTTAGAAATCAAAGACAAAGAATTTCTAATTTTGGTTGGGCCTTCTGGTTGTGGAAAATCCACTACTTTACGAATGATTGCTGGTTTAGAGGAAATCTCCGGTGGTGAGCTTTGGATAGATGACAATATAGTCAATGAAGTGGAATCCAAAGATAGAGACATTGCCATGGTGTTTCAAAATTACGCCTTGTACCCACATATGACCGTATTTAAAAATATGGCGTTTGGATTACAACTAAGAAAAATCTCAGAAAAAATCATTGAAGAGAAAGTCCATCAAGCTGCAGAAACTCTCGATATCACCCATTTACTCAATCGTAAGCCAAGAGCTCTTTCGGGTGGTCAAAGACAGCGAGTAGCACTAGGCCGAGCTATGGTTCGTGACCCTAATATTTTCCTGCTTGATGAGCCGCTTTCCAATTTGGACGCCAAACTTCGTACTACTATGCGCGCTGAAATTACCAAACTGCATAAGCGGTTAGATTCGACCTTTATTTATGTAACCCACGACCAAGTAGAAGCCATGACCATGGCGGATCGTATTGTGGTAATGAAAGATGGCGATATTTTACAAGTAGATACACCGCAAAATTTATACGATCACCCAGTTAATATGTTTGTCGCTGGCTTTATTGGTGCGCCAGAAATGAACATGTTTAAGGTCAAAATCGAAAAAAATGCCTCAGGGTTAGTGGCGAAATTCCATAATTTTGAGTTTAGCATTCCAAATGAAGATCGCTTTGCGCCCATCTCAAATTATATTGATAGTGAATTAGTGTTGGGCATACGTCCTGAGAATTTTTACGACGCTAAACCATTCGATGTACCAGATCATCAGCTTACTCAATTGGTTGCAACCGTCGACTTAGTCGAACCAATGGGAGCTGAAATCCATTTTAATCTAATAGTGCATGACCATAAGCTAGTGGCTAAATTATCTTCCCGTTGCACTTCTGTAGAAGGGGATAACTTACCCTTATTCATCGATATGGCCAGCGCTCACTTTTTTGATCCTATGACTGAAAACTCTGTTTTAAGCCATAAAATCGAGGGGTAAAGACATGTCATGGTTTGCTAACTATTTTACCAAAGAAGGTGCAGGAATCCCCAAAGATGAGCCAGTCAAAGTTGGCTTGCCTTTGCTGTTAAGCATAGTCAAAAGAGAGTGGTTAGAGCTTGTTAAGCTCAACCTCTTGTTCTTATTAGTAGCACTACCTATTGTTACCATTCCTGCGGCCTATTTGGCGAGTGTAAAAGTAAACCTGTCTTTTATTGCCGATAAAAATGTGTATTTAGGTCGAGAATTTTTCCGTAGCCTGCGACGACAATTCATACGCGCTTCGGCCTACTCCATGGTGTTTTTATGTTTGATAACCATTGGTATTATCACGACACGATTTTACCTTACCAACATAAAGGCTAATTTCACGTTTATCTTTCTAGGAACAACATCCGCTGCGGTTAGCGTCTTTATCACTCTAGTCGCCATAAGTTTTGTTACTGCATTGGCAGTCAATGAAAAACTCACCTTTGTAGCATTAATGAAGGTCGCTACTACAGCCATATTATTAAAACCTGTTTTCCCCTGTTTAGGGTTGATCGCTCTAATATTACTTTGGTTAACCCATTTTATTTTTTATCCCGTGTCTGTTTTTATGCCGATATTATTTAACTTTTCTGTCGGCACTTTGATTCTTACCTTTTCAACTCTGAAAGGTGTGAATGAGGCTTTGGCTGTACTAGAAAAGAACTAAAGCTTCAATGCGTTTTCGTTTATATGTGAACCATAATAATTACAAGAGGAAGCAAATATGAAAGCATCAAAACTGATCACTAAAGCCAAACTCGCCATCGCTGTCGGTGTCTTGGGCGCGGCTGGACTCTTATCATCAACCGCTAATGCCGAAAACATCGAATTAAACTGGGCACTTTGGAATTACAATTCTGAGCCATACTATAGTCAAATTATCTCTGCCTATGAAGCTAAACATCCTAATGTAAAAATCAAATATACTGATTTAGGTTCGGCCGATTACCCTCAAATGCTAACCACTCAATTAACAGGTGGCGCGGATGATCTCGACATACTCACCATTAAAGATGTGCCTTTATACGCCACATTGATTAGTAAAGGATCAATGACGAACCTTAATGATTTTGTAAAAAAAGAAAATATCGATACCAAGGCCTATTCTGGCCTAGTGGATTCGATTACCGTAGATGGTAATTTATACGCCATGCCCTATCGTTCTGATTTTTGGTTAGTTTATTATAACAAAGACATTTTCGACAAAGCTGGTATTAAATACCCAACTAACGATATGACCACAGAAGCTTATGACGCCTTAGCAACAAAAGTGACCAGTGGATTTGGCGCTAAAAAAGTCTACGGATCTGTCTTCCATACTTGGCGTTCAACTGTGCAGTTAAATGGCATTTTAGATGGCAAACACACTCTTGCTGATGGTGATTATAAATTTTTAATCCCATCGTATGAACGAGCAGTCACACTACAAGATAAAAAAGTTGTTCCTTCATATGGCTTTTTAAAAACAACTAAAACCCATTACTCTGGCCCATTCTTTAATAGCACCCTTGCCATGTTGCCAATGGGAAGCTGGTTTATAGGATCACAAATTGCTAAAGTTAAATCAGGTGAATCAAGCGCATCAAACTGGGGATTGGTAAAATACCCTCATCCTAAAGGTGTACAAGCTGGTACAACGGCTTCTACCATCACCAGCCTTGCGGTTAACTCTAAGTCTAAACATCAGCAAGCCTCAATGGACTTTATTAAATTCGTTTCTGGACCAGAAGGAGCTGCAATCATAGCTCAGTCAGGTATTTTTCCAGCCTTACGAACTGAAACAGTTATTGACACTATTGTGGCAAAAGAGGGTTTCCCGAAAGACCCACAAAGCAGAGAAGCATTAAAAACCGTACAAACCTATTTAGAAATGCCAGTTAATTTGAAGGCAGCGCAGATAGAATTAGTCTTGAATCGGTTTCATGATGAAATTATGACTGAAAATATATCGATTAAAGAAGGTATTGAAAGCATGAATAAAAATGTATCCCAGATTTTAAAGAAATAATATACTGAATTATCAATCAACATTTTGGTATTAACTGACAGCTGAGTATCTGCTGAAGGTTAATACCTTCTAAACTCAAATTATCACCTTAATAGAAATGACACGCATCTTCCTGATGAGGCTGAGAATACACTCACCGACAAGACAATAAAAAAAACATCAACGAATAAAAAAACAATATCAATACATTGTGATGTATTTGTGAGGAAAAATTCACCAGTAAAATACAAAGACACCGAACATTACGAAGTAACCAGAGCCTTCTTGAACAACCCTGATCCAATGTTGAAAGAACTGTTTTCAGATTAATGAATACTTAAAACTAACATTTTCAAGGCCTCCGAGTAGGCTGATTGCAACAGCCTGCTCGGAATTCTAAACAGATTACTCTTTTACATATTGTCGAAAGGCCGCCAAAGCGCCTTTTGCATCAACCTTTCGATCCGCTACCGAATCTAACCAAACTTGATCAATGCCTTTCGTCAACTTGCCCATCTCAATGACACGCGGATCATTTTTATCCAAGGTAACCACGTTTACGCCGTTTTCTTTCGCATAGGTAATTCCCTTGGTTGCATCTTCTTGCCAAGCTTTACCCGCCATACGCGAAAGCTTCTCTCCAGATACGCTCATAATCGCTTTTTGATCCTTTTCACTAAGCTGATCAAAAGTATATGGATTCATCACAATACTAAACACAGTGGTATAAAGACCATTCGGGAACAGCGTTAAATCACTTGTGACTTCCGCTAGGCGATAAGATTTTTGCTCACCCGTTGGCAAAAAAGTGCCTTCTACTATGCCTTGTTGCAGCATTTCATAAGACTTACTGGCTGGGGCGATAACAGGTGTCACATCTAAGCGTTTAGCAAGCTCATTGACCATACCGCCACCAAGCCTGATTTTCTTACCCTTTAAATCCTCTAAACTGTTAACAGGAAAAGTGGTTTGCATCTGCCCCGGTGCGTGAACAAACATACCCAGTAATGTCAGGCCATCGTATTCATTTGCAGATTTAAAGTATTCTTGCTGAACACGCCAAAGGGCACTGGAAGCGGAAGCCGCATCAATCGTTTCGCCAGGAATCTCGGCAATACTGGTCAGTAAAAAGCGCCCTGAAAGATAGGCATTCACACTAAATCCCACGTCGTAAATGCCATCTTCAACGCCGGAAAAAATAGATTTTGGATGGCCCGTGTAATTGATAATTTCTACATCCACTCGTCCTTCCGTTGCCTCTTTTACCCATTTCGCCCATGTCGGCCAAACCACCGCATTTTGTGGATTACTGTTTGGTGCCCAAGTCGCCACTCGCAATGTTGTCGTACTCTGAGCAAGAACAGCACTGCTCGCAACGCAGCCTAGCGCCAAACCCAAAAGTGTTGTTTTAATTTTTGACATTCGATTTTCCTCATTTTTTTATTGTTGTTTTACATTCCGAAATTCAAGACGTCTTTTGTCTATTCACCTCTTATTCTTCGTAATAGAACTCAGGAAAGATGGCATTGTCATTTGGGTACTGCCCTGGTTCAACTCGGACTTCACTGGCGTTAACGCTTGGGTCTGTACCTGGTCTTGGGTCCCAAATGGCATCATCCCCTAACCAGCGAGTAGAAAACGCCAACCTGTCTTGGGTAGCCGATTTGTTACCCGGTGCGCCATGTAGCGTCCAAGCTGAGAAGATCAACGCATCGCCCGGCTGAAGTTCATAACTGACGATGTCGAAGCTATCGCGGTCGGCTTCTATATCAGGGCAAGGAACGCCCTCGCCTTTTCCCGTCCAGCCAACATTGGCATTTTTGTCAGACGTTCCAAATGCCTCAGGCAGATAAAACACATTGTCATTATTCGATCCCCTGACAAACTCTAAACCGCTGCCTTCCAGAGTAACGGGCGTTAAGGCCAACCAAATAGACGCAATCTGCTTGCCTCTAAAAGGCCAATAAGGCACATCTTGGTGCCAAGGTGTTGGCGTGTTTGATTGTGTGGTTTTGATAAGAAGGTGATCAAAATAAAAACGGCTGGAGTGACTTTTCATCGCCTGGGCGGCAAGACGAGCGCAGCCTGAATCTTTTGCGTAGCGATACACAAGATCATTGGAGCGCCATAGATAACGGTCGGTAAACATACGACCGGTTTTCTGACCGGGGTTAGCGTCGTTCGCCAGTTGACTTGGATTGTCTATTTGGAATTGACCAAACGCCGCCAATTGTTCAATCCAAATAGGATCTACTGCGTTACGCACACACACCACACCGTCTTTTTGGTATTGTGCAATCTCTGCACTCGAAAGGTTTCTATGGCTCATAATGTTTTCCTTTGTTTTTATTGTTGACCAAAATATAACCTAAGCCATATCATCAAATAACCTGATAAATTTGATATGCATTATGGAAAATTTTGATTCCGGCTCACTGAGCCTTAAAAACCTAAAGACACTCAAGCTCATTTACGAGCTGGGTTCGATAACGGCGGCGGCCGCAGCGTTAGAGCAAAATCAACCCACAGTGAGCTACACATTGGAGCAGATGCGCTTAGCATTTGCAGACCCGCTGTTTGTTCGTTCCGGCCGAGGCGTTGCACCCACCGCTCGCTGTCACCAAATCATGCCAAATATAGAAAACCTACTTAAAGGCATGACAGAGCTGTTTCAGCCAACCGATTTTGTGCCCAGCCAAGCAGAATTAAACATTACAATTTCGTGCAATCTTTACGAACTACAAGTGATCATACCCACCTTAGTTGAAAGACTAAGCACGCTCGCGCCCAATATCCATCTGATATTTATCCAATCGAATGTAAATGGTCATAAGCAACTTCAGCAGGGATTGTGCGATATATTATTGTCTCCGGTGACCCACGATTACGAGACGCTCTACAAACGATCTTTATACAAAGATCGTTATGTATGCTTGATGTCCCCGCAACACGATTTAGCTGAAAAAGACATTACGCTAAGTGACTACACCGCAGCAAAGCACATAGAGATTAGTTATGAAGGTGGCTGGAAACCGCTTTATCTGAGCATGCCAGAATTACAAGGCGCGAACCTCACCATAGCGCTTCGCCTTCCAAGTGTTTCCAATTTTATTTCAAGAATGGCGGGCAATGGGCTAGTCGCCACGCTACCAGAGCGACTTGCTCGTATTATTGGTGGTCCAATGGTTGTTAAAGATTGCCCGTTTGAAAGTAAGTTTGAACTTAGCCTTTACTGGAATAAGCTAACTCATCACTCCCAAGCCCATCAGTGGCTAAGAAGCCAAATCATTGATATCTGCTCGGAGCAACCCAAATGGTATACCTGCGTCAATTAAGCGATCTCATTTTGTCTGGCTGCTTGTGGTGAGAAGATTAAATCAGCATTTGATTGCTGATTTAATCGATTATTTTCGGTCTTTGAAGAATTTAGCAATGGATTCGATCGGCATCCAAAGTTTGGAGGTGTGCTCTTCCTTCTGAAGGAAGATAAAGCCGCGATTCTGATAGAATGTGACGAGGTCATCGATCAACCCAATTCAGTCAATTTGTTGCCATAACGGCACCATAAATAGTTCAGCTCAGCTGTTTTGCTGTTGTGAATTGATACATGCAGTCGGCTCGGACTCTTGAGCCAATGAGATTTTTAAGGGTGCGGAAGATGGAGTAGTTTGGTTTGAGCAGGAATTTAACGGATTGTGGGCTGTTGCTTAGGTAAATGGCTTAAACTGTGTAGCCCTTATTGCCTATTAACGTTGCGCAATAAGGGCTATAGAAGATCAGACAATCAAAAAATGTCTGTCTGGGATGTTAAAGTGTTGCGGTAAATACTTTAGAGAAGCTTGTTTTTTCTTGAATATCGATGTTCAGACGCAGTCTGCGCGAAATATCACTGGCTGAGAAAATACCGCGAATCTTGTGATTCTCACGATCCATAACAAGACAGTGACGTTCACCATCATTTTTAAGCGCGGTGATGACATCAGAAATGCTGGCTTTGGAAATATCCTGCCAATCCAATGCTTTTAGATTCTTTTTAGCTGTCATTAGATCAGCAACGACGATTTCAGCTCGCTCCAAACCTTCCGATACTTTTTGAACAATTTTTCGTTCGATCAGATCATCTGCACTAACAACACCAATAAAATGCTTATTCTCGTCAATGACAAATTTTAAGCGCACGTGCTCTTTTTGCATCAGCTCTTTAACGTTTAATACAGACCAAGTGGACTCAACAATCAAAGGTTTGTTGTTTTGAAAATCAGTAAAAAAACTCAGTGCTGGGGAGTCGATGGTAAGATCGTAGTTTTCTTCAGGCCAAGCCAATTCGTCGATGTCAGTTGTTGGGTAAAAATCAAGTTTTTTCATATAAAGCCGCTCCGAAGTTCTCTCTTGTAATAAATCTAATGTAGACGGTGTCTGATAACCATATCGCAATCATTATGCATAAAGTAATAGATAAGTACTAAAAATAACAATTACAAGCCTAAGGCCCGTCTTTAAAGGCAATTTTGTACTATTTCTGTCGGTTTCTACATTCAAATCATGTTGAGCTTGGTCTTTTTGTCATTGGCTATAGTCGTGCTTCGATCATATTTGCTAGGATCAAGTCATGGTGAATTGGCCAAATGATAGAGAACGTAGGACAAACGATGACGCAGCCTGAGCTTTCAATAAACGACCTCATGAATGATGTAATGACTCAATGTGAGCAATTTTATTATCAAATGGGGCCATTTAGTGCAGTAACTGAGTTCGAAAAAGCCAGTATTGAACGAGATATTCGAGTAAAAATCAGTCATCTAAGCGAGCTGTCTAAAGGCTACAGTTACGTGGCAATGATGTATTTGCAAGTCGCTCTGGGTAACCAGAAAGAATTGAGCAAAGCGTTTTTTGAAACACTGAACTATTTAGACAATGCCACTATTTACACTAACTATGCCTCTCACCTTAACTGTCTGGGTTTCCCAAAAATGGCGGTTCAGGTGCTAGAAGATTACCTAGCATCCACTCCGGCATCCATGAGCGCAATTGTCACGCTAAGCAATCTTTATAAAGGCATGGGGGCATTTGCGAAAGACAGCAAACTGATGGAGACGTATTTAAAATCCAACGTCCCTCAAGAAAACGCATTGCAAGAGTTTCTTATTAAGCACGATATTACGCCAGAAGAAACCGAAGAATATTTCACGCTTGTGAGTAATTATTTTCTTGCTCAACGTATCAAGCATTACAAGATTTCACGTCACATCGAACAAAGCCATGACGGTAAAGATTGTATTACCACAGAATTCCAGATTGAAGACGATTTAAGCCCAGATCAAATTCACTCGATCAACCTAGGCCTTTCAACTTTGTTATCTGGCAGCGACCTGCCCAAAAAAACCACCGAACATTTCATCACCCGTATTTACTAAGTGCAAAGTATCCAACAATTTAAACCGTCAAATCGTTATACATAACAACGAGGTAAGAATGAACGCAGTACAGAAACAGTACCAGATGAAAGGCATGCAGATTACCGAATACGAGTTAGACGTCCCTCTGGACTGGACTTCCTGTGATCAGGACTCCGTTAATCATTCTGCTGGCAACACCCCAACGATCACACTGTTTGCTCGCGAAGTAGTGGATATAAACCGCGCCGATGATGAGCTGCCTTTGTTATTATTTTTACAAGGTGGGCCTGGTGGCAAATCCCCTCGCCCAATGCCAGGCTCCCCACCATGGATGGCGGAAGCATTAAAAACCCATAGGGTTATTTTAATCGATCAACGTGGCACAGGTCGCAGCAGCCGAATTGATACTAACCTGATCAGTAAATTGTCTGCGGAGGACGGCCGAGATTACCTACTTAAATTCCGTGCCGACAGCATAGTGGCCGACTGCGAACACTTACGTAAAACGGTCTATGGTGGTCGCTTATTTGAGACCTTAGGACAAAGCTACGGTGGCTTTATTACGCTGGCGTACTTATCCCAAGCACCAGAAGGTCTGGCGGCATGTTATGTAACGGGCGGATTGGCGGGGTTAGAAGAGTCAGCACAAGAGGTTTATCAGCTAACCTATCAACGAGTAATTGAGAAAAACCAAGACTATTATGCGCGTTACCCAGAAGATGCCAATACCATGGCAAAAATCGCTCAATGCCTTACTAACGAAACGGTACGGCTGCCTGATGGCGACCAACTTACGTTAGAACGCTTTCAAAGCATTGGTATTTTGTTGGGAATGGGCCCTGGGATTGATCAAGTACATTGGTTGGTGGACGAAGCCTTTGCTGGCAGCGATAAAACACGACTCAGCGATGTATTTTTGGAACAAGTCATGAACATTACCAGCTACCATGAAGGCCCGCTATTTTCGGCGATTCATGAAAGTATTTATGGCCGACCTAATGAAAGCACTAGCTGGGCCGCACAACAGCTGCGAGATCAGTTTAGTGAATTTGACGCATCACACTCGCCTTTGATGCTTACTGGCGAAATGATCTATCCGTGGATGTTTGATCAAATTTCCTCACTGCGCCCTTTTGCGGATGCAGCAAACGCCCTAGCGGAATACCAAGACTACGCGCCACTTTATGATCTCGAAAAACTTGCCAAGAACAAGGTGCCCGTCGTCGCTGCTGTGTATCACAACGACATGTACGTGCCCCGTGAATTGTCGCTAAAAACGGCGAGAAAAGTCGCTAATACTCAGGTGTGGATTACCAATAGCTACGAACACGATGGAGTTCGTCAATCGCCAGAAGTGTTCTGCAAATTACGTGAATTATTGTTAGACCAAGGCGGCCCTTTAAAAAGCGAACAACACGCATAACATTAATTTATGCAATTGCTTCGCATTTCAACCAAGCATTAAACGCTATGCTTAAATGGATTTTTAAAATTAGTTTTTATCATCTATAAGAGGTTTCCATGAGTCACGTATTAGATTTGACAGTTAATGACATCCAAGGCAAAAGTGTTGATCTATCGACTTACCAAGGCAAAACCGTTTTGGTGGTTAACGTTGCGTCTAAATGTGGGCTAACGCCACAGTACGAAGGTCTTGAAGCCTTGTACAAAAAATACCACGAACAAGGTTTAGAGATCCTAGGCTTCCCTGCCAACGATTTTGCAGGTCAAGAGCCAGGTAGCGATGAAGAAATTCAACAGTTTTGCAGCCTTACCTACGATGTCACCTTCCCAATGTTTAGCAAAATTGCTGTCACTGGCGAAGACAAGCACCCTTTATACAAGGGCTTGATTACAGCGGCACCGGTTACACCAAATCGCGATGCTATGGTTAACATGTTGGCAGGTCATAAAATCGAAGCGACAAATGCACCAGAAGTAGTTTGGAACTTTGAGAAGTTTTTGATCACCAAAGATGGCAAGGTTGAGCGTTTCTCTCCCGATGTAACGCCAAAAGACGACGCACTTGTTGCATCGATTGAAGCCGATCTATAAGCGTTAAAGCAAAGCTTAGACAAAAAAGAGTCACGCCAATAACGTGACTCTTTTTTTTGGCTATGATGATCTGATTTGTCTAAATATCTTCATGCGGTTCCTTTTTTGTCTATTCAGTTTTTTATACATCCATAAACAGCCAATATCGAAACCAAAATAAAACACACTAATACCACTCGGCGGATTACTACTTGCAATGAAAGGCACTTTACCGAACCAAGTGTCTGGCCAAACCCAGCATTGATAATAGGTTCCCAGCAACTCCAAATACACCACCATGAAAAACATGATAAGAAAAAACAGCTCATTGCCCGTTTTCATTCTTAACAGCAGCACAACCACCAACATACAAAGAAAGCCAAATACATCCTTATCAAACAGCAACCAAAGACTTGAATAGACAATCATTGCCCAATACAAAATCGAAATAATACGTGCCTTATTACGCTGAATAATCTTTTCTTTTTGAATATAAAATACAGCGGCGTAGATAAGACTGTGCCCAAGAGGCACATAAATAGGGACATTCTCAAGCCGATATTCGTACATTCCCAGCACGATAGAAAACACCACCTCCCCCAGCAAAGCCAAAGCAATGCCATACAACATCAGCTTTTTGATTCTTGCCGTGACACGAGAATAAACCCAGGCAAAACAGATCAATACCAAGAAATTAGTGATCCATTGATTAAACGGAATGTGCTCCGCCAATGCTTTGCTATCGAGAAAAAGCCCCAGCCATAACACAAGGAAAACAGGCAGATAAATAGCGGTAAATTGCAGTTTTGATTTCATGCTGGAATCATAGCAAACTTGACTATAGGCACCATCAAAAATAAACCCGTTAGCGTAATAACCTGCTTTTCATAAAACGTTTTGGCGTAATACCTGCGATTAACTGACATTCACGTGTCATGTGGGCTTGATCAGAAAAACCGTATTCAACAGCGAGTTCAGCCAGTTTGACATGATTTTCTTCCATTTTTAAAGCCAACAAAACCGCTCTAACTCTTCTCAAGCGTTGGAAGTATTTTGGAGACATACTTAAACGATCTTGAAACTGACGTTCTATTTGACGCTGACTAAGCGGAAGGCTATCTAACAAATCAACTCGGGAAGATTGTTGAAGCAATTCTATGGCCTTCACAACGGAATCATGACTAGGAGTCATGTGAGAAACTAGATGATCGAACGCGCGATCTAGTAAGCCAACACGCTGCTGGCTACTCAAATCATCGCTTAACTGAACCAATAAACATTGGATAAATTCAGACGATTCCCATGCGCCAGTATTGCCTTCAAGCGCCGCCAACTCCGTCTGTAACAAGCCCCCCATTCCGGGCTGAAAACGTACACCGACTAAATTTGAACCAGCAGGTAAATGAATCATATGCGCCTGCCGATTGGTTGATTGAAATATCACTGGCTCATCCCAAGCCTCTTGATCAACCAATATCGGCTCCCCAAGGTTGAACAATATTCCACTACCAGCATCAGCAACCAAGCGACGCGTAACGCCTTGTTGATCTATCCCGACCTGTGCCGACCAAATAGCCTGCAACCACAAAGAAAGTCGCCCTTGGGGAAAGTGAATATCAAACAACAAGGGCGACAACATGTTAGTCCTCTCATTTACTGGTGTACGCAAACCGCTTGTTCAGCGAAAGCTACCTACTTCAGGTTTAAATACTTTTACCATTCTGTTCCAACTAGAAATAGCGTTTATTGCAAGGGTTAAATGAGTTAATCCAGATTCACCAAAATTTTCCAGCATTTCTTCATAATGATCGTCCTCAACAGAATGACCTGCGATAAGATGCTCCACCCAAGCCAAAGCCTGACGTTCTTGCTCAGAAAATAGCAGTGAATCTTGCCACGCATTCAAAGCTATCATTCTCTCGTACGTCTCACCCATTTCAAATGCTTGCGTGCTATGCATATCCAAACAAAAAGCACATTGGTTTATTTGTGAGACACGAAGCTTCACTAACTCCAAAATAGTTTTACCTAAGCTTGGTATATCCGCAAATTGTTTGCTTAAAATTTCTTCTTGCTTGAACAACAACTCGAACACTTGTGGAGCAGCAGCATAATAGTTGATACGTTTTAACATATTGAGATCTCCAAAGAATAAATTTGAAGCCCAATCCTAGCGATAGCTGATCAGCATTAATTGAAGAAATTCGACATTTTGAAAGGAAAGATAAAACACACCAAATTGATGTAGAAGCGCCAATTAGGTGTGTTTTAGTGTATTTTTCTATCGCTATCTATTGCTCATAGTTGAATAGCAGTGAAGCGACTATTTATTGATTACTGAACAAATTGCTCGGCCCAAAACGCCACAGGTGAAGCGATGAGAATCGTTAAAGCCACACGCTGATACCAAACGATCAGCATTTGTTTAATGCTCAGTGGAATCTCGGTGGACAAGATACATGGAATCGACGCAGAGAAGAAAAGTATCGATGAAATAGACACCACACCAACCACGAACTTCACGACGAATACGCTTTTCGCTGCGATTAGTGCTGGTAAGAACATTTCAGCCAAGCCCGTTGCAGACGCTGTCGCCACCATCATTGGATCTGGCAACTGGGCGATCCATGCGAATGGGTAAAACAGGTAACCAATCCATTCAAATACTGGCGTGTACTTCGCCAATAACAAGCCACACAAACCAACCGACATAATAGAAGGCAAAATGCTCATTGCCATTAACATGCCTTCTTTGATGTTTTGTAGGATATTACGACCGATAGGCGCGGCGTTTTTCGCCACATCCAACCCTTCCAATGCAGCTTGTTTGAAGCGCGAATGTTCGAACTTTTCGACTTCACGACTTTCTGCCGTGTCGTCCATTTTGCTAAGCGGAAAAATGCGTACTGTAATGGCTGTCACTACAAAAGTGATCAACAAAGTGGCCCAGAAAAAGACATTCCAAACATCCATCAACCCCAATGTTTTCGCCACAATCACCATAAAAGTAGCCGAGACGGTAGAGAAACCAGTGGCAATAATTGCTGCTTCTTTCGCGGAATATTGACCAGATTTATAAACGCGGTTGGTAATCAACAGACCAATAGAATAACTACCAACAAAGGACGCAACCGCATCAATCGCTGACTTACCTGGCGTCTTAAACAGAGGCTTCATAATCGGCTGTAAAAGCACACCGGCAAATTCAAGCAAACCGTAACCAATCAGAAAGGCTAGAAATACTGCACCGATAGGTACGATCAAACCAACCGGCACGACCAACTTGCTAAATAAGAACGGCAACATGTCTTTTTCGAACAAGAAGGCAGGTCCAACGGAGAAAAACGCCATTACAGCCGTCACTACGCCCAAGACTTTGAAAATAGACAAGACAGTTTGAGTTTTACTGGCACGCCAGTTACCCGAGATAAAAGGATAAGCACCACCAGCCAACACCACTAAAATAGCGTAAACCTCAGCCATTTGACCGTAATCATTACGGAGCCAAGACACAATATGATCAAGCGGGATGGTTTCTTTCCCACCGATATTGATCGGAATGAAAAAGACAAAAAGGCCAATGCAGCTATAGGCAATGAGTTTAAGAAGAGACAGTGGAGACACCGCTCCTGACTTTGGATCTGTAGCATTCATATGAAGACTTCCTATGAGAAGGTTATTAATCATAAGCTAAAAAGCAACATACATACCAACATGTATATACATATTAAAATGACGTGAATTTGCTCTTCTTTCTTACGATTAAAGTGAATTTGTTTTTATTTTTAAGGCATCAACCATAGGAATATCGCACAAAATAGGCGCAATATAAAGCATTACGCGCCATTTTGATTCATAAATAATGTAGAGAAAAACAGAAACGATAAGTGCTTGATAAAATACAGATTAGCCAAGTTGTCTATACATAATCATTTTGACATCCGTGCTGATCAATAAGCTCATCATATTTTTTTAGTAAGTTTTCGGCTTGGTAATGGCTAACATCTGGCGCTTTCACATCATCCCTAACAACACGCAGAATCAAGTCCACTGCTCGCTCGGCTTCGCTCTGAATATCCTTCAAATCGCTTTGATAAAGATACAGCTTTTCGTTCAGGTGATTGCCAAACAGCTCTGGATAAACCTGTCGGTCTGGCAGCACTGGCACACAACCCAACGCGACCGCTTCCAACACAGCAAGACCTTGGAATTCATGTAACGCCGTCGACAGAACTATGTCTGACGAAGCAAGGAAAGCGAGATAATCCGCCCGACTTGGCGCAAAGCCAAACTGTGTGATTCGATGTGAAAAACTGGCTTGAATCTGATCAAATTCTTTTGGAGTAGAACGAAACTGTTCGCCAAGAATGGCAATTTCATAGTCTAACTTGCGACGCTCTAGCTCTTCTAAAATAGCCAGCAATCGATCAGGCCCTTTGTCAAATTCCCAACGCGCCGACCAAACCAATTTAATTCGCTCTGATGCTTTGCTATTCACGCCCAGCTCTTCTGCCATTAAAGCATTTTTTGCTAACTCATCTTTAGAAGTAGGCATATCCAAAGGCACTGCAAGCACTTGAGCTTTGGCTTCTATATCATTTAACCAATCATGCGAGACGTAATCAGGCAGTTTCTTTAACAAAGCCCGCGCCCCACCAAAGAAAGAATTTTTATTGAATGCGCTATTAAACACGCACAGATCCGCGGCCAAGGCACTGTACAAGGTGACCATCTGCATTTCCACCAAGCCTTGCTGTTTGTCGCTGGCAGGATAGGCAAATTGATTTTCATGAAAATACAGCAGCCAAGGAATGTTCTGTAAGTTTGGGCAAAAGGCTTTTAAACCGACACAGTCTGTCATCGACGTCGCAATGACCAAATCGTACTCTTGCTCTATCTGAGGTTTAAATTGCGGATCAAACGCAAAACTCATGGCGTTACCGCGAATCCGCCACGCAAAATGTCGAGCAGGCAGAGACAAGTAACTCCATTCATGCTGATCTAAACCATTCATCAAGGTATTTGCCCAGGCTTTATGGCTGCTAGCTTCGTAAGCACTGATCAATAAAATTCGCACGATTTCTTTCTACTCGTTGGTTAAATTTGGTTTTTTATCTATTTAAGAGCTTTTATGTCTATTTGAAAGCTTTGCGGCTGGCTCATCCCAGTTGGGTCGAATATCATGTAGGAAAATGACAAATCGCTTTAAGGATTACCATGATCATTCAACGTCACGATCAAGATATTAACACGCCAACCGGCACCATGCGCTGCACGGTTTATCGCCCTCAAGCAGAAGGTCGCTTTCCTTGTATCTTTTTCTACTCTGAGATTTTCCAACAAACCGCACCCATTGCCCGCTCCGCTGCAATCATGGCTGGCCATGGTTTTGTGGTCATTGTGCCAGAAGTGTTTCATGAGCTTAACCCAATCGGCACAGTCTTGGGCTATGACGATGAAGGCAAGGACAAAGGCAACGCAGACAAATTCACCAAACCCCTAGAAGCACATGACAGTGACACAGTAGCTATGCTGGAATATTTCGAACAGCAAGATTATTGCACGGGGCAATTTGGCACCATGGGCGTTTGTTTGGGTGGGCATTTGGCGTATCGTGCGTCATTAAACCCTCGCATCCAAGCGGCTTTTTGCTTGTACGCAACAGACATTCATTCGAATACCATTCCTTGCGATGAAGGCAATGACTCTTTCACTCGCACAAAAGAAATCCAAGGCGAAATCACTATGGTGTGGGGAAAACAAGACCCGCATGTTTCTACGGAAGGACGCCAGAAGATTTACCAGCAATTGATCGATACTGACCGCTTATTCACTTGGCATGAATTCAACGGCCAGCATGCTTTCATGCGCGACGAAGGCGATCGTTACGATCCGGCCCTAGCCTTAGAGTGTTACAACAAAGCCGTTGCGCTGTTCCAACGTACTTTGCACAAGGCTTAACACTGTAAACTGCACATCGTGGTGGAAGGTGAGCTTATTGCTCGCCTCGCCACATAGGTGTCATCTGGCATTCGCCTAGCTCACCAGAGATCCACATTTCGCTGTCTTGAATGGTTACATTCAATTGCATAGAACGAGTACAGATCTTCGCTAACGCTTCAACTTGAGCCTCAGGGAAACGCAATACTCGCATGTTATCAAAACGGCTGTTCTTGCCTTTGTTTTGTTCCCACCAAATATCGGATTTATCGTTGTAATTCACTACAACGACATTTTGAGCGCGACCACAGGCTTTGCGCAAACGCTTCTCGTCTGGCTGACCTAACTCGACCCAAAGCAAAATTTCGTCTGAGTAATTTTTCTGCCAAAGATCTGGCTCGTCTTCAGTACTAATACCTTTACTGAAACTCAATTGCTCTCCGCCTTCTTTCTCATCAGCCAACAAGGCAAACGCCGCCAAACGCACCATCATGCGCTCTTCGGTTTCTGAAGGATGTAATGCCAAGGTCAATTCATAACTTTGGTAATGGTTTCGATCCATATCGGACACTTGAACCGATGCTTTGTAAATTGTTGCTTTCGTCGCCATGAGGTCACTTACTACATTTGTTAACTATAAAAAGAGCACAGGAAAATCGCGAAGGATTGTACAGCAAAACACACCCACAATACCGACATAAACAAACTGTTTTTTTGCATTCAAGAGTGTATTTATAGTTTTTAAAAAAAGAACCGTTATTTCAATATAAGTAATTGACATAAGTCACGAAAAAAGGCTCAATAAAGAAGCTCAAACGAGCAATTTTTACACAATGCATTACGCAATCAATAAAACCCAAAGTTAAGGAGAAGCAAAATGACAACATTCACGCTAAATCATTCTACTTCTTCCATGGCTACTCGCTGTAATAATCGAGTAATTAAAACTTTGTCCACGCGTTCAATGCCTGTGTAATACACCATTGACCGCGGAATTTACGCGGTCACCTCTGTAAGAAATCACCCCGTAAGTTCCGCCAAAACACACTATTAAATGTATATTTTGGAGAAAACTTATGAGTATCATCGCCCTATTCAACGCCGCTAAAGAATACTTCGAAGCTCGTCGCACCAATCAGCTGTTTCGTCAGCTTGATGACCATTACTTAAAAGACATTGGTTTCTACCGCGACAACGGACAAATCCGCCCTTTGGCTGGCAAGCAAGACCTAGAAAGTCAAAGCAACGAGAAAGCCCAAATACCACCGGGAGAACAACCGAGTGACGGGTGACCAGATTGTCACCTCAGAGGGCTCTGAGGTGACGGTAAACCACTAGGCCGGATGGCCAAACACGCCTTTCATTATCAAATAATGAAAGGCGTATTTTTATTAAATTAAAAATCAACCGCGCTCTAGTTGACGCACAACACTGGTGACAACACCAAACACTTCCAAGCTTGGCGCTTCACTTTCTACAACGGGCGTGACGGTCGCCGCATACGCTTTATTCTTAGGGCGAAGCAAGACATCGGGCTTCAATTGCAACGTCATTACGGCCATTTTCCCACGCTCAAACGCAATCACAATATCACCATGTCGCGCAGCCAAGGATCGGTTCACCACCAGCACATCACCGGCATGAATGCCTTCCTTGACCATAGACTCACCTTGAGCACGCACAAAAAAAGTCGCCCCTGGGTTAGGAATACACAAGGTATTTAAATCCACAGGCTTCTCTTCTGACTGTCCATTAAGATCAGAAATTGCCATAGATTCAGAATAAAGGGGAATTCGAACACTATTCGCCGCAATGAAAGCAGCAGACTCGGAGGTACCAAGATAAGAAACGCGCATAAACAAACATCCAAACTGTATATTCGTACAGTATGTTTTAAAGCATGCGAATAAACTAGCCTATTTTTGTAAAGATGGGAAATTAACTACCACGACAAACGTCAGGTTCATGGTCCTTAAGCAAATCACTTTCACTAACTTGTCCATTTGTCGCCAAAGAAATTCGCCGTATGTATTTTGCTGGCGAACGTTTATGAATGTGTAACCAGTTCCAAACGTGAGCTTGCTTAACTCCTAAGATGTGCGCGAGTGCAGTTTGGCTTCCTACAATTTCGACTGCTTTTGCAATGGCTGACATATAACCTCCTTAACAACCTTTACTGTATTTGATAACAGCTTTTATTGTTTGTCAAATACAGATAAAGTTGTAATTATTCACCTTATGAGCATCTCAGAACGCGTTAAACAAAAACGAACCGACCTTAGACTAACTCAATCAGAGCTAGCCAAGTGCGTTGGCATTTCACAGCAGTCTTTGCAAAAAATCGAAGATGGCAGAACACAAAACCCGCGAAAGCTACTCAATTTAGCCAAAGCGCTTGATTGCGACGCAGAGTGGCTGTTACTGGGCACAACAAATGAAGTAAGAGAAAACATCTCTCACTACATCAATGATGATCAAGCCTCACAGCCCTTTAAAAATAACCTAAGACCCATCATCACAGCCCAACAAGCTGCACAATGGCCAAACATAGGCGAGTTAGAATCTTTAGAACTAAAACAGCTAGAAGTACCAGATACGGTATCTGCAACGGCATTTTGGCTAAAAGTGATTGGCGATAACATGATGTCATCGTCTGGCATTAGTGTCCCAGAAGGGTATTTTATTCTTGTTGAACCTGCCTTAACGGCAAATAGTGGTGATTTGATCGTTGCGAAATTAGCAGACAGCAAAGACGTAACCTTTAAAAAATTTGTTGTAGACGCAGGTCGCACTTACCTAACACCACTCAATTCAAACTACAGACCCATTGAAGTGGCTAATGATTTAGAGGTCGTAGGGGTTGTGACCCAAGCCCGAATAATGTTCTAAACTATGTACAAACCACCCTCTTCATATTAACGTAGAGGTTTATCTTTACAATAAAAACAACTTAGGCTGTTGACTGACAGACAACAAAAACTGTAATTTATAATAGTCGACAACAACCAAAGGATAGGAATCATGCTAGTCATAACTCGACACCCAGGTGAAACGATTAATATCGGTGATGATATGGAAGTCACGGTATTAGGAATACAAGGCACGCAGGTGCGCATTGGCATCAAAGCGCCGCAGAAAGTAAGCGTTCACAGGGAAGAAATATACAAACGCATTCAAGCCGAAAAATTACAGCAATCGAAAAGCGAGCAGCTCAGTGAAACTGAACCAGCTTAGTGCTGTATCACTTATTATCTGAATTTAGGCCTAAAATCACTCGAACAACAGCGGCTAATAAAAAAGCCCAATACTCTAAATAGAGCATTGGGCTGTTAACGTATTTTAGGACGAGACATATCAACTAAGATCAAACTCTATAGACAATATGGTGTCTATGTCATATGACCCATTAAACAGCTCAAATATTTTACCGTTTAAATCTTCTCTACTCAGAATATATAAAATTGATTTAGCAACATCGGCTCGTGGAATCTTCATTTCTTTTATGGTGGTTGGTCGTCGAGTAGTAATCTTCCCTTCACCTGCATCATTCGTTAAGGGACCAGGACGAACAATGGTGTATGGCACACCAGATGCCATCAGATATTGATCCGCCATGTGCTTAGCCACTAAATACGGTTTAATGTCAGACTCCATAGCATCTGGATCGTCAGCACCAATACTGCTCAACATAATAAACTGTTTAATATTGGTTTTTTGTGCGTAGTCGACGGCTTTTTTAGCAGCCCACAAATCAATCAGCAAGGTTTTATCCGCACCTGTTGAACCACCAGAACCAGCCACAAAAATCACATTATCAATACAATCAAATGCATGACTAAAATCTTCTTCAAGATCAGCCTCGACTATCTCCAGCTCACTGTCTTTAAAATCATCCAGCTTACTTTTATCTCGCACCAGAGCACGGGCATCTTCTTTTGACTCAACAAGTGTCTTCGTTATCAACTGACCAATTTGACCACTTGCACCTATAACGAGAGTTTTACTCATAACCTGCCTCCTTTTACGTTTCAAGGAACGAGACGCGAATATTAAAACGCCACCGCCTTTTAAAATCTTACCTATTACTATAAGGACATGAGGCCAAGATAAAACCCCAAACGACAAGCTTGCATATTTACTGGATATTAGAGAATCATGCTTAAAAAAGTAGATCACACCTAAATTAACCTCATAACTACAAACTCGAAAATGCCATTCAGATAACACCACAAAGCTGTCACACAAACCTCATACAACCCATACACTTACTCACAAAACACTGCAAATCCAAACGCATTACTGACAGCAAACGGCCCTACAATCCTGCCTATCTTATTCCTCAGGAAATGTGCCATGCGCCGCTACCTTATTGCGTTGCTTATGTTTTTCTCGGCGGTTGTGTCGGGAGTTGTGTCAGCGGGTTACTACGATGGTACGGAAGGGTTAACCGGTGACGCGTTGAAAGCGAAGCTGCACTCCATCATAGATGGTCAGACGCCGCTTAAGTATACGCAAAGTGGAAACACTGATTGGTACGATGGCAAGAAGATAGATGTATGGGAAGCCTTGGTTTACACAGATTCAGCCTGTCCAGATGACGCGCCCAAATGCGGTCTAGTACAACTGCTGTACCTAGATGAAGCCAGACACATTAACCAGGCAAACCGTGGTAAATCCAATAACGATTCTTGGGACCGAGAACACGTTTGGCCAAAGTCGCGAGGATTCAAAAAACAAAGCCAAGATGGGTACACCGACTTGCACCACCTACGCCCTGCCGATCGCAATATAAACGGCGCGCACAGCAACTATGGTTACGACATGGGCGGAGACCCTTTTTACGATACCTTAGGCGATGGCAGCAAAGTATTCAGTGGCACCTATGTAGACAAAGCCAATGAATCGTTTGAACCAACTGACCGCGCTAAAGGCCAAATCGCCCGTATGATCTTCTACATGGCCACCCGCTACGAAACAGGCGACAACGCCTCACCAGAAAACATGCCTGACCTGCACATCGTGAAAGGCAACAGCAAACAAAGCAAAGAACCGACCATAGGCGATCTATGTACACTGGTGAAATGGAATGAAGAGTTTACCGTTACTGACTTTGAAAAACGCCGTAACGACCGAGTGCAGGAAATACAGGGCAATCGAAACCCCTTTATCGATCATCCTGAGTTTGTGGATGTGATATGGGCAAATAAGTGCTCATAAAAACATTAAGCATGAGGGTCAGATGATACATTGCTAATTTTCATCTGACCCCAAATTCTTTTTGTAAACCCTTTCAGTTACACAGAATTAATTACAGGATTTTTTCTGATTAAAGACTCTTTTATCGTGATTGAATTTTACCAACTATTCGATTTATCGACCCTTTCAACTTTCGATCTATGGAGTAGCAGTGAATCTATTCATTAAAAAATAGCTCTTTTAACATAGGCTCAGGATTGTTCAGAAATGCCTTCGTAATTTGGTAATGATCGGTATCCTCAAATTGAATTGGATATATACCTGACTGATCTATTTGGTAAATTTTAGCATCAGGATATGCCATGAGAATCGGGGAATGGGTAGCCATAATAAATTGAGATTGGTTATTAACCAACTGACGCATTCGACTCAATACACTTAATTGTTTTGCAGGAGAAAGCGCTGACTCAGGTTCGTCGAGTAGATATAGCCCATTCCCACTAAAACGTTCAAATAATAACGAAATAAACGATTCCCCATGAGACTGGTTATGCAAAGAATTTCCACCATAGCGGTTTTTAATCTCGGGAGGCGGTGGCAAGTACCCAAAATCATATACTTCTTCATCAAGTTCATCCATATGCGTTGCTACGTTGTAAAAACTCTCTGCCCGCAGGAAAAAGCCATCATTGTATCGCTTAAATGATCTTGAAAATTGTAGATAACTATGTAATTCTGAATGTGTTTTCCTAGTACCAAAACTAAAGTTTTTGGAGCCACCTTCAGCATTGAACCCTAAGCCGACAGCTATCGCTTCAAGAAGAGTAGATTTACCACTACCATTTTCACCAACGAAAATGGTTACATCTTTACCAAATTCAATACTACGGAGCCCTTTAATAGCAGCTATTGAAAAAGGATAGTGATCGAATGATTCAATCAGATTTTTTTTAAGTTTTATCTCTTTTAGATACGGTAACGGTTCCATACTATGCATACTTAACTAGCTCACAGATTCACCCTATTAAATCAAGCCAAGGCTTTAAGACTTATCGTACCAACTTGACAGATTCCATAGAAGACTTCAATGCCTGCCTTTAAATATAAATCTTCGTAGAACCTGGTATGCCGTTTCGATGCTAACGTGTGCGACAATTGGGGTCAGATGAAAAAACAATCTATTTTTCATCTGACCCCAAATTCTTTAAATGTTTAAGTCAACGCTGAAATGATTTCTTCTTTTTTCAGTTCGAACTCTCTTAGTTGTTGACCTTCTAGGATGTTGGCAACCAGTATTCCTGCTGTAATTAGATAATTAGCTAGATTGGCAATGTAAAATTCGTAATCGGTAGCGTTATCTTTGCTATGAATAACCAAATTAACTTTATTGTCCACATTGTCATGCTCAAAGTGCCTTGAAAATATTGCCTCTAAACTACAATGTGATTCTGCACTTAATGTTGGGTATAACCCTCGATATTCTTCTTCCATTCCAGCTAAGAAAAATTTTTCATAAATATTTGTGCACAATTTAAAGTCGTTACTTTCTTTTAACAGCTTAATTTCTTTTTCCACTTCAGGCGCTTTATTATCTGCGCATTTAGCAATAGAAGCTAAATAAGCGTTACCTTCTTTGGCAGACTTAAACATCCGTTTTTCTTGCTCGTAGCTACCGAAATCTAGTTGATTAACATAAAATTCATTTAATTTTAGGTTTTTCAAATCAACGAAATTCTCAATAAATGAACGGTATATCGAAAGAGAGCCTGTATAATTCTGTGTTTCAATCAATGTATAAAAAGATTCTGACAATTCAATTAATGTACAGTAAATCCCCATGCTATAAGCTGCGAGCTTGCTTCTAGATTCAAATTGAAATAACACTGCTTTATCAGTTGAATAGTCGATAGTTTCTTTCAGAATATGACGCATAAAAACTCCTACACATTTAACAGCTTAATATTTTAATAGTGCGCATGCGCGTTTAGAAAATTTCAAAAAAATTACTGAGGTCAGATGAAAAAATTAATCTATTTTTAACTTTTCCCCAAACCTCTTAAAGTTTTTATCAAGACAAGTTATTGAGAACCTTGAAAATACTGATTTCTTAAGGTACGCACCCCATTAATAATTATTTCATAAAAATTTTTATTAGAATTTAAATCAATTAATTCTAGACTTTATTGCATCAAACCACTTAACCACCTCACCTTCAGTATCAACTTCTTTTAGATATTGATGAGTCATATTAGAAACAGCTCTAGTATTCAATTTTTTCTTCACATTTCTTTCGTTATATGGGGTGCAACCTACCAAAAAAGTTGGTATATCTGTCTGATCATCAAAGTTTATTTCTTCATCAATATTAAAGGCTAATTTTATTGCATCCTTATGAAGATAATTTTCACACTCACGCTTACCTGTAAGAAATGCAATTGATCCGTCTCCTCTAGCATTTACCCTATCGTGTGCTTTTTGATAAGTTGGTGGCTGAAATGTATCTCGATCATATATATGTATTTCAGGCTTACCTAGATTTCTTAAGTAATGAGAGTTAACCCAATCTTTCAGAGTAGAACCCCCAAGTGGTAGTATTACCACTCTAGGGTCATTATTTAGATCTGGAACATCAACTCCGTCTCTAATTAGTACTGAAGACATACCTTTAAAAAAGCTCACATCATTTGGACCTTCAAGGCATAGAAAAACTTGGGCTCTACTATCTGGCAAAACACCAAGATCCTTTGCAATTATCTCATACATACTATCTACACTCTTGCTGACAACGAGTGATCCATCTTCCCCTCTAAAAATATGTCTTATACTATCCAATGGCAGCTGACCAGCTAGTGCAGGTACATGAGTAGTAAGAACTACTTGGCAGAGCTCTACATTAGAAAGCTCACTAAATGCTTCTAAAAGTAGCCTTTGATTATTTGGATGCTGAGAGGTTTCAGGCTCTTCGATTGCATAGATGACACCACGATCAGAATTTTCATTTTTTATTCGTTCGGCTTCTGCCTTAAAAAAACTGATAAGAACAAGCCGTCTAACACCACTTCCTCGTTTATTAATATGGATACCATCATCACCAACCAAAGAGAGCTTGAAAATACCGTCCCACTTGGGCTCTGCCTTAAATTCAGGCACTAACTGATTGGCTAAAAGCGGATCTATATCATGTAAGTGACTTATAGTATTAACAGCAACATTAAGGGCTTTTTCTTTAACTCGCTCTTTGATTGAATTTAAGTCATCCTCTAATTCATTTAAGGCATTAACTATTGCCGCTTTCATTGGATCTTGGACTTCAGACTCTTCATCAGTACTTGGCCTATCAGCTCTAAAAAGAGCAAAATGAGGAAGGTAATCTTGAATTCTCTCCAAAATAGTTTTGCCATCTTCTTTTGATAACGAAACCAACTGTTCAGTTAACTTTAGATCTTTTTTTGAATGATATATGGCTTGTCGTAAAACAACATTAGATCTTTTATCTGCAACTCCTATCAGCAAACGCTCAGCAATTGCTTTTAACTCATCATTTGTCTTTAAAAGGATACCTTTAGCGTCTCTAACTGAAGGATGAATGCAGGAAACATACATTGCACCAGCTCCTTTACCTTTCTTGAATACTTTATGTAGCTCTAATAAACCATCGCTATTTAAAAGATATTCATCGCTTAGGCTAGTTCTTGAATTGGAATCGATAATTAGATTATCTGGTATACTTGAGAAAACACATCCTATTTTAACATCTGCATTTTCACCAACATAAACACATTTATCACTATAATCATACTTGCATAGTTTATGACCAAAAAAGACCCCTAAAGCATCTAATATTGTTGTTTTTCCAACATCATTTTTTCCGATCATTGCAGTCATATCACCAAAATCGATTTCTACTTTCCCTTGATAAGCTCGAAAATTTTCAATTATTAATTTTTCTAGTTTCATGTAAGTCCCTTTTTGAGTCCACAAATTTCAATATGATTTATACGAAAAAATAACCTTGTATTTACATTAGTCGCCTTACTCCTCCAACACTAGAAAAACCTTACAAATAAATAATTAGAGTCAAAGTTCAATTAAACTCAAACCACTTCACTTGCAACAACCGAACACCGATACCCTGCTTTGCTGTCGCCTCTTGCGGTGACTTTGTCGATGGACCAGTTGCCTTTCATTTCGGGTGGGAAGGTGTCGTTTAGGGTGAGGATGCCTTCTGCGACGAGTTTGGGGTTGCCTGGTAAGTCGAGGGTGACGCTGGTGCCTTGGCGTTGGCTTTTGATGAGGTCGTCTTGGCAGGCTTGTTGGGCGGTGGTTGGGTTGTCGTAGCTTTGGCGTAGTTTTTTGTACGGTGCGGTGCCGACGTGTACGGTGTGTTCTTCCCCTGTGTTGTTGTTTGTCCAGTTGGCTTTGACGCCGGTGATGGCGCTTCGGCTGGGTCGGTCGAGTTGGCAGTTGATGAATTGGCCTTCGCTCGGTTTGTTCTGGTTCGGTACGCCGACGACGACGGGGGGGATGGCTTGCCCTGTGATGGTTTTCACTTGGCCCCGTTTGGCGAGGACGTACAGGTCGTTGACGGGTTTGGCGATGGCGTCCCGTTCCCGTGCGATGCGGGTTAAAAAGGCGCTGTCGGTTTCGTCGGTTTGGTCCATGTGCTCAAGGACGACGCTTTCAAATTCTTTGGCCACCCGTGGGCTGAATCCGTGGGGCGTGACGACTTGGCGGAAAAGGTCGGCAAGGCTGACGTTTTCGAAGGTGCGTGTGCGGCGTTCTTTAAAGCCGGTCTTGTCTTCTACCTGAAACGGCGCGGCGGTGGCGACGATGGTGACGCTGGGCGGAAACAGTTTCGGCACGATGCGGGTGATTTTGAACTGGCCTTTGTCGATGAGGTTGTCGCCGTAGCCTTCTAGCCACGTGAGCACCGCGCCCTCTTTCGGCAAGCCTGTTTGCCCTGTGGTGTCGATGTGCAAGGTGAGTTGGTCGCTTTGGGTGCCTGCGGCGTCGATGCGCTCCCACGAGGTCAGGCGATTATTGATGATGCCCTCGCCTGCTCCGCTCACGCGCACTCTTAGCAAATAGTTGGATGGATTGTCTAGTCCCATAGGTTGGTTACCGTCTCGGCTGCTTTGTTTGGCAAGGTGGGGATTTCAATAACAACGCCAGCGGGAAGCACTGGCCCGTAGGCTTCTAAGCCGGGGTTGAGTTCAAACAAGGCTTCTTCCGCTTGGTCGTCGTTGCGCTTTAGGGCGATCCACAGAATGTTGGAAATGGTGTCGCCGTCGCGGCTACGAAGGGTCGTCATTGGCGTATTCCTCTAATTCGATTGTAAAACCAAGGACAAAGGCCGTGCCGTCGTCGATGATCTTGTCTTGCTTCTCTTGCAAGCGTTTGATGGTCCATTGGCCTAAATTGTTGCCGTAGCCATCGGCCAGCACCAAGGGCGCTCGCTGGTTTTGTAAGGCGCGTAAGGCGTTGAGATTCGCCATGCCATCGCCTTGAAACCACGTGCCTGTGACGGTGATGTTTTCCAACTGTTGGCCGGTGTTTTGGCTCATGGGCTTTTGACCGTATCGCGCCACCGCGACCCAACCGCCGTCGCTAGTGCGCTGCAAACCCTCGTATGGCGTGCCTTCGCTTAGCGAAAACACAAAACCACCGAGCGACATCATCTGACGCATGATTACTCCTTAGATAAAAATGGAAGGACAGAAACGAAAAAGCCCATCGGGGATGGGCTTGGGGGTGTTTGGGGGTGAAAAGAATTTAAAATAGCATCTATTAGTAATAATAAATGAATCTATAATTAAGATTAATTAAAAGCGATTAGTTTTTCTGGGAGGTCACCATAACCCCACACAACTGTTCCAACTATTAATATGTAAAAACCAGCATGTGTTTTAAAATTAAATGATTTTTTATAAAAAGGTATGTTTACACTATCATCCACTTTTTTCTTGCTATCTATGGTTATAGAACCATTAAATACATTTTTTCCTTCTTCAAGACTTCGTAATATATATTTTCCTTCAAAAATTGCTCCCAGAATTACTAACAATGAGCCTGACCTTTGAAACCAAAACTGCGAGTTTTCAGAAAGATGTAAATAATTTAATAAAACCGAAACTATTACTAAAAATATTGAGCTAATTATTAATGTATTTAATTTCATTAACTTTCCCTTTTTATGATAAAAACACTTTAACTCCAACCATTCGGATAAAGAACCTATCCCTTTTCCTCAATAAAAACAACTAAAGTCTACAAAGTTGCGTTGGGCGTAGTCTTTGACGCGGGTGATGTTGTCGTTTACCCAGTCTGCTTGCCTGAATTAAAAAGCTAGTCGTGCTATTTGCTGTTGCTTTTTTTGTTAGGAAAGTGCGGACGGCTTGGATTAGGTCGATGAGTTCTTTTGATGGAACGACGACGGGGTCGCTTTGTATCTGCATGGATTTGACGATGTTGTTGAGCAGTTGCCTTCCTTGGAGGGAATAGCTGTCTTTTTCCGCTAGCGCTAAGTTGTCTGTGGTTGTTTTTGCCCGTTGAGCTGTTTGGAGTAGATGAAGGTTAGGCGCTATTTTTCATCTGACCCCAAACTCTCAGCTCACAAAAGCCAAAGACATCATAGAACTAAGCAAAGCTATTGATGGCTTTGTGACACCGCAGTAAGTCAGGTTTGAAGACAAAGGAGCTCACGATAAACCTATTATTAATATCACCTCAAGCTCATTGGAGACCCTGTAACAAATTCCGTGTAACTGCCATTTAGTTAAGGTGCTTTTCGAGACGTTCCTCGAACTCAATAATAAATCGACTCATCGCTTGGCGCCAGTTCTGA
>NZ_JBXUKU010000008.1:0-174154 GCF_057180105.1 Marinomonas sp. ATLA20 | reverse complement strand
TCTGATTCATCATTGAACTTGCTTACCTTAGTAAGTTGCAAACCGTTGTTTGCGTCGTTCTCCGTGTCAGTGGGTGCGTATAATACATCCCAAAAAATTCTGTGCAACCTCTTTTTTAAAATTCTTTTAATTAATTGAGTTTTTCACACCTTACGTTCAAAGATTGATCAAAAACAACCAAACTTGCTCACTTATTAAGCAGAAAACAAAGTACCTCATATTAAAAAGGCCTCTAACCTTAAGATTAGAGGCCTTTTAAGATAGCAATTTAGACTAATAGATTAACCTAACCACTTTCTCGCATTTTGGAACAAACGCAACCATGGAGCTTGCTCTTGCCATTCGCTTGGGTGCCAGCTGTGCTGAACCGTGCGATAGACACGCTCTGGGTGAGGCATCATGATAGTTACACGACCATCTTCCGATGTTAGACCCGTTACACCTTGCGCAGAACCATTCGGGTTGAATGGATAACGCTCAGTTGCTTGGCCGTAGTTATCAACATAACGCAATGAAATCTGATTCGCCGCAGCCAAAGTTGCCATATCTTGATCCTCACGGTATTCCGTTAGACCCTCACCATGAGCAACCACGATAGGCATGCGAGAACCTTCCATACCAGCAAGCAAAATAGAATTCGATTTCTGAACTTCCACTTGAACAAGGCGAGCCTCAAATTGAGAAGATTGGTTTCGAACAAACTTCGGCCAATGTCCAGCACCAGGAATCAATTCATATAGATTCGATAACATCTGACAACCATTACACACACCAAGCGTAAAGGTATCAAGACGATTGAAGAATGCTTCGAATTGCTCACGAGCAACAGGGTTGAAAAGAATCGACTTCGCCCAACCTTCACCAGCACCTAGCACATCGCCGTAAGAGAAACCGCCACAAGCCACTAAACCACTAAATTGGTCCAGCGTCGTACGACCAGATAAGATATCACTCATGTGAACATCTACAGGAATGAAGCCCGCTTTATGGAAGGCCGCAGCCATTTCCACTTGGCCATTTACACCCTGCTCGCGTAAGACGGCAATTTTAGGCTTAACACCCGAAGCAATAAATGCGGCTACAATATCTTCATTTTGATCAAATTGAACATCCGCAGATAAACCTGGATCTTTCGCATCTAACAAGCTATCGAACTCTTGCTGTGCTGAATCTGGGTTATCACGCAATGCCTGAATGCGGTAACTGGTTTCAGACCAAACACGCTGCCAATTAATACGCGTTTCTTCTAATAATGCTTCACCAGCAAAACAAACACGGATCGAATCATCACCGGACAATGTTGCAATCGGTGTCGTCGTCACACCAGCACTAGCATAAGCAGAAATAACGTCCGTTACATCAGACTCATTCACCTGTATGACGGCACCCAACTCTTCGTTGAATAACGCTGGAGCTACTTGCATACGATTAGTAATGGTTTCATCAAGATCGATATTCAGACCCAAATGACTCGCGAATGACATTTCAACTAACGTAGCAAACGCACCACCATCAGAACGGTCATGATAAGCTAACAATTTGCCTGCAGCATTCAACGCCTGAGTCGTATCGAAGAAGCCAGCTAAGGTCGCTGCATCATCAACATCTGGCGCTTGCTGACCCAGTTTATTGTAAACCTGAGCAATAACAGAACCGCCAAGACGATTTTTACCCGCACCCAAATCAACCAACAACAAACGCGTATCGGCTTTGTTTTTTAGCTCTGGCGTTAACGTCTTGCGAACATCTGTTACTGGCGCAAATGCAGAAATAACCAAAGACAATGGAGAAGTCACGGCCTTTTCTTTGCCATCTTCTTTCCATACGGTTTTCATCGACATAGAGTCTTTACCAACTGGAATGGCAATATCCAATGCTGGACACAATTCCATACCAACTGCTTTTACCGTTTGATAAAGCTTCTCATCTTCGCCTTCGTGACCAGCCGCCGCCATCCAGTTCGCAGACAACTTAATGCTACTACGTTTGGTAATGTGTGCTGCTGCCAAGTTAGTCAGTGCTTCACCCACCGCCATGCGACCAGATGCAGGCGCATCGAGCAAAGCTACGGGCGTACGTTCACCCATGGTCATGGCTTCACCGGTGTAGCTTTCTAAAGAGGACGTTGTTACCGCCACATCCGCTACTGGCACCTGCCAAGGACCCACCATTTGATCACGAGCAACCATACCTGTAATTGAACGATCACCGATGGTGATTAAGAAATTTTTGCTCGCAACCGTTGGCAAGCTAAGAACACGCTTCGCTGCGTCAGCAAGATCCACATCAACAGCCGTGAAATCATCACCTGTAATAATGGCTTTCTTTGCTTCACGATGCATTTTAGGTGGCTTGCCAAATAGAACAGACATAGGCAAATCAACAGGATTATTATCGAAATGCTCATCCGCTACTTGCAAATGCATTTCTTCTTTTGCTTCACCAACAATGGCAAAAGGGCAACGCTCTCGCTCACAAATCGCAGTAAACTCTGCAACACGATCAGGAGAAACGGCCATTACATAACGCTCTTGCGATTCGTTACACCAGATTTCTAGTGGTGACATACCCGGCTCGTCATTTAGAACCTTACGCAAATCGAAGTTACCACCACGCTCACCGTCTTTTACCAATTCAGGCAAAGCGTTAGACAAACCACCAGCGCCCACATCATGGATAAAGCTGATTGGGTTTTTATCACCCATTTGCCAGCAACGGTCGATCACTTCCTGACAACGACGCTCCATTTCTGGGTTGCCACGTTGTACAGAAGCGAAATCGAGATCTTCGTTACCATCGGCAGACGCCATGGAAGATGCCGCACCGCCACCAAGGCCGATCAACATCGCAGGACCACCAAGTACGATTAACTTAGCACCTACTTTGATCTCTTGTTTTTCAACGTGTTCACGACGAATATTACCAATACCGCCCGCCAACATGATTGGCTTGTGGTAACCACGCACTTCCTCTTGTGAAGCACCCTGGATTGTTTGTTCATAAGTACGGAAGTAACCTAATAGGTTTGGACGACCAAACTCATTGTTAAACGCAGCACCACCGATAGGCCCTTCGATCATAATATCCAAAGGCGTTACGATACGAGACGGTTTGCCGTAGTAGCTTTCCCATGGCTGTTCAAAACCAGGTATTTTAAGGTCGGATACCGTGTAACCACTCAAACCTGCTTTTGGTTTAGAGCCAATACCTGTCGCGCCTTCGTCACGAATCTCACCCCCAGAACCCGTTGCCGCACCAGAGAATGGAGAAATGGCTGTTGGGTGGTTATGAGTTTCAACCTTCATCAAGATATCGATGTGTTCGTGGCTAAAATCGTATTCGCGCGTTTCTGCGGATGGGAAGAAACGACCGCCAAAGTGGCCTTCCATCACGGCCGCGTTATCTTTATATGCAGATAAGGTACCGTGTGGATTGTGTTCATGGGTGTTCTTGATCATTTTAAACAAAGAGCGCTCTTGCTCTTCGCCATCAATCGTCCAAGACGCATTAAAGATTTTATGACGACAATGCTCAGAGTTTGCTTGAGCAAACATCATTAGCTCAACATCGATTGGGTTACGACCCAACTCAATGAAAGACTCAACAAGGTAATCAATTTCGTCATCCGCAAGAGCAAGGCCTAGCGTTTGGTTTGCCTCAACCAATGCCGCTCGGCCACCGCCTAATACATCGACTGCTGTCATTGGTGCTGGTTCTGCATGAGAGAACATATCAGAAGCGTCGCTTAATGCCGGAAGCACGCTTTCTGTCATGCGGTCATGCAGCATAGCTGACAACAAATCTAGCTCTTCAAGCGCTAATGGCGCCGAGCTATGAATAAAGTATTCCACGCCACGTTCAACGCGGGATACGGCCGCAAGGCCACAGTTATGAAGGATATCGGTTGCTTTCGATGACCAAGGTGAAATCGTTCCTAAACGAGGAACCACTAAAACACTTTGATCAGATGAACTGACTTGGGAGGATTTAGGACCGTAGGCCAAAGCGCGCTGTAAAACAGTTTCCTGTTCAGCAGTCAGCGTTTGACTATCAACCAACTCCACGAAATGGAGAAATTGAGCATCAACATCTGTGACAGATGGAATAGATGCTTGCATATTGGCTAATAGCTTTGCCTTGCGAAACGCCGATAGCGCTGCGGAACCATGCAGAGTTAGCATGTTGAGTATTGCCTCACTTGGTAGTTTTGGGGAAATGGTGCGGGTATTTTAAATCAATGAGGCAAATAGAGGCCAGCAGAGTATGAAATTTCTACACAAAATGATGGAATTAATTGCCTAAGTGGCCTTTTTTGCCTGTTCCTTGAGCTTCTTTTTTTGTTCACGGCGATATTGAAAGAATTGGGTAAGCTGAAGGGAAGCTGTTTCAGACAATACGCCAGACTCAACTTTCACTTTGTGATTAAGAAATGGCGCTTCAAAAAAATGCCCCTGACTGTCCACAATACCGCTTTTGGGTTCCATCGCCGCATAAACCACTCTATCAATACGTGCATGAACCATAGCGCCCGCGCACATAGAGCAAGGCTCTAATGTGACATATAAAGTCGCACCAGGTAGCCGATAGTTATTCATGGCTTTGCAGGCCATTCGAATCGCCTGAATTTCAGCGTGAGCGGTAGGATCACAAAGAGAAATAGGCGAATTGTAACCCTCACCGATAATTTCACCGTCTAGCACTACAATCGCACCAACTGGAATCTCATTTTCAGATGCAGCTTTGGCAGCCAGCGCTATCGCGCACTCCATCCATTCTTGATCTGTCATTATTGATCTACCTCAAGGCGACTATAATTGCCTTACAAAACATAATTGCCTTTAATCTATAATCCGCTCTACACTGAACCTTACTGTCAAAATAAACACGCTAAAATAGACATATGGAGATTTATTCATGCGCACAGTGGCCGACTTGATGATTACTAACTTAATAACATTAAGAGAAAATGATTCTTTAGCGAAAGCCAAAGCATTGATGCAAGAAAAAAACATTAGGAACATCCCCATCATCAACGACGCAGGAGAATGTGTCGGCATGCTAACGCAACGTGAATATTTACGTCATGCCTTTCATTTAGTTAGCCAGTTTGGCACCCAGCAAATATCCAAGAAAGAACAGCAGACACCTATTGCTAACGCGATGAACAAAGACATACTCACTGTCAGCCCCAACACAGACTTAGACATGGCTGCAGAATTTTTTATTGAAAACAAATACGGCTGTCTACCCGTTACCCAAGACAACAAACTCGTCGGAATTTTAACACCTGTCGATTTTGTTAAACTCGCACACAAAATGTTGCAAGAATCTGCGTAAGCTAAGCACTTTCAAGCTGCTGATTAGAACCAGAGGATGCAATCTGCACCTCTTTTTCTAAACGCACTTCAATAGCCTGCAAACCAAAGTCGGTCGTAGATAAAACAAAACTAACAGACTGTCCTTTTCTTAAGCTCTTGTGACCATCACAAATAATCGATTTGTAGTGAACAAAGACATCACTGTCTTCTTCTCGCTTAATAAAACCCACACCTTTAGCGTCGTTAAACCACTTAACTTTTCCAGTTAATCTTTCCATTACTGTCTCGCCTCTTTTTTATTTTTATTAAGTAAGCGTAAGGTCAGAGGCCCAAAAAGACTTCTGACCTTATGTTTTTACAATGCATATTTACAAAGATTCAATACTGACCTTTTGCTCTTCTAACTTACTAACCGCTAATTGCAAGTCATCGCACTTAGCGCGTTCTTTCTCAACCACTTCTGCTGGCGCTTTCGCCACAAAACTGTCGTTAGAAAGCTTGCCCTGGATACGCTGCAATTCTTTTGACGCTTTATCAATTTCTTTTTGCAAACGAGCAAGCTCTGCTTCTTTATCAATCAAGCCTGCCATTGGGACAAGCACTTCCATATCACCTACTAATGCAGTAGCAGACATTGGCGCTTCATCACCCGCATTCAACCAAGTTACAGATTCTAGCTTCGCCAGAGTTTGCAAGAAGGTTAAGTTCGCATCTAAACGCGCTTGATCTTGCTCAGAACCATTACGGAACAAAATAGTCAGCGGCTTAGAAGGAGAAATATTCATTTCACCACGGATATTACGAATACCTTCGATAACACCTTTCAGCCATTCTACATCGGCTTCTGCTTGCGCATCTTTTTTCGCATCATTAGCCATTGGGTATTCACCCAGCATCACAGTGTCACCTTCAACACCCGCTAGTGGCGCAACACGCTGCCAAATTTCTTCTGTTAAGAATGGCATCATCGGGTGAGCAAGACGCAGAAAAGCTTCCAACACACGCACTAAAGTACGACGAGTCCCCATCAATTGTTCAGGCGTAGCGTTTTCGTCCCAAAGAACAGGCTTAGACAACTCCAAATACCAATCACAATATTCGTGCCACATAAATTCATACAAGGCCTGAGAAGCCAAATCAAAACGATGCGTCTCGAAAGCACGGTTGACGGCATCTTCTGCATGCTGCAAACGGGAAATAATCCACTTATCAGCAAGCGACAATTCAACTTCAGCACCACTTTGACCACAGTCTTGATCTTCTGTATTCATCAAGACATAACGCGTTGCATTCCAAATCTTATTACAGAAATTACGGTAACCTTCAAGACGGTTCAGGTCGAACTTAATATCACGCCCACCGGACGCCAATGAACAAAGCGTAAAACGCAAAGCATCAGTACCGTAAGCTTGAATCCCTTCAGGATAGGTTTCGCGTGTATTCTTTTCGACTTTTTCCGCTAAGCGAGGTTGCATCATGCCGTAAGTACGTTTCGCCACCAAGGACTCGATATCAATACCATTAATCAAATCCAATGGATCGATAACATTACCTTTGGATTTCGACATTTTATCGCCGCGTTCATCACGAATAAGACCAGTAATGTAAACGGTTTTGAAAGGGACTTTATCGGTAAATTTCAAGGTCATCATGATCATTCTGGCAACCCAGAAGAAAATAATATCAAAGCCTGTTACCAACACATCTGATTCACTAAATTCAGCAAAATCTTGTGTTTCTTCTGGCCAACCTTGTGTTGCAAACGTCCAAAGTGCTGAAGAGAACCAAGTGTCTAGCACGTCTTCATCTTGAGTTAGCTCAACATCTGCCGAGAGGCTATATTTAGCGCGAACCTCATCTTCATTTTTACCAACATAATGCTTTCCATCCGCATCATACCAAGCTGGAATTTGATGTCCCCACCAAAGCTGACGAGAGATACACCAATCATTAAGATCGCGCATCCAAGCAAAGTAGGTATTTTCCCATTGCTTAGGAACAAACTGGATATCGCCATTTTCAACCGCTTCAATCGCAGGCTTAGCCAATGACTCAACCGCCACATACCACTGCTGTGTCAAGTAAGGTTCAATCACCGTATTACCACGCTCACCACGTGGTACTTTTAGCTTATGGTCGACAACTTTCTCAAGCAAACCAAGCGCATCAAAATCGGCTACTACAGCTTTACGAGCATCAAAACGATCCATGCCATGATATTTCTCGGGGGCTACGTCGTTGATCGCTGCATCGTCGGTCAATATGTTGATCAATGGCATATCGTGGCGTTTGCCAACTTCATAGTCATTGAAGTCATGAGCTGGCGTAATTTTCACACAACCCGTGCCAAATTCTTTATCTACGTATTCATCAGCAACAATTGGAATACGACGACCAACCAATGGCAGTTCAACAAATTTGCCAACTAGGTCTGTAAAACGCTCGTCATCCAACGCAACAGCAACGGCAGCATCACCAAACATAGTTTCTGGGCGTGTGGTCGCAACAACAATGTAATCCTTACCTTCCGCGGTTTTTACACCATCAGCAAGTGGGTAACGGAAGTACCACATGAAGCCATTTTCTTCTTCAGAAACCACTTCAAGATCAGAAATAGCCGTGTGTAAAACAGGGTCCCAGTTTACAAGACGCTGACCACGATAAATGATACCTTCGTCAAATAGGCGAACAAACACTTCCTGAACCGCCGCAGACATACCAGGGTCCATTGTAAAGCGCTCTTTATCCCAAGCGACAGAGTCACCTAACACGCGCATCTGGTCAGAAATAGTGCCGCCAGACTGGCCTTTCCACTCCCAAACTTTTTCAAGAAACTTTTCACGGCCTAGCTCATGACGAGTCACATTCTGAGCGGCTAATTGGCGCTCAACCACCATTTGAGTTGCAATACCAGCATGGTCACAACCTGGCTGCCATAGTGTACGGCTACCTTTCATTCGTTCACGGCGAATCATCGCATCCATCAAGGTATGCTGAAACGCATGCCCCATGTGCAAACTGCCGGTAACGTTTGGTGGTGGAATCATGATAGAGAATGGAGAACCGTTGCCTTGAGGGGAAAAATATCCACCCTCTTCCCAACGTTTATAAATAGGCTGTTCAATACTCTGAGGTTGGTAGGTCTTTTCCATTATGATGTCTTAAGGCTCTTATGTAGCGATCAATTGTAAGTTGAGGAATTATAACGTGTCATAACAAGATAAAGAATAACACGTGGGTAATTAAGCCGTCTGCTAACACATTAGACAGCTATTAATTTGCATTACTCTTTTTGAGCCGTCTCAGCCGCCTGCAACGCTTGCATAACTTCTGATACCAGCTCTGGCAAACGTTTTTCAAGTACGTCAGCAATGGTTTTTGCGATCAAATCTTGCGATAACGCAGATTCAGTAACCACATCATCCAGCGTAACGACGCCATCTAATGACGGATCCTTAGAATCATTCTGAGAGGCTTCCAAGGAAGCGCTGTCACCAAGAGCATCTTGGTCTTGGTGATTAGCATCCGGGGTATTCTCATTAAAAGATTCTTCCAAATGCGCTTCTTGACTAGAAGAGAGAGACTCTCTCTCAGCGACGATGTCCATCAAAATAGGAATATCATCTTGATTCCGCAATGCGGATATCAAGGTTTCTTCATCTGGCTCAAAAACACCATCGTCATACTGAGTGGCTAAATCTGACATAAGAAAAACCAATATTAAGAAAGCAGGATACAAGAATGAAGCGAATTTATTCACTTCATTCATCATTTGAAGCCCTCAACTTTCGCATTGAAAAACGCAAAAGTCCACCCTCTCCAAATGAAGTTAATGAACCCAACCTAGCCCAAAACAAAATAACACCTTGATCAGACTAAGCTTTCCAATAAAAATCAGCATAAAAAAAGCAGCAACCACTAATGATTGCTGCTTTTAATAAAGACTATGCGCTAGTAAGAAAACGAGTTAGTTACGCTTTACCAAGCAAATAACGCGTCAACAAAGCGACTGGACGACCACTTGCACCTTTCGTTGCACCACCTGACCATGCGGTACCAGCAATATCCAAATGCGCCCAAGGATATGAGCCCGTAAAACGAGACAAGAAGCAAGCCGCCGTTACAGAACCAGCTTCTGGACCACCGATATTACCAATGTCTGCAAAGTTACTATCAAGCTGCTGCTGATATTCTTCATCAAGAGGCATTTGCCAAATTTTATCAGCTGATACTTGGCTCGCTGTTTTCAACTCAGACGCTAGACCGTCATTGTTCGCGTACATACCAGAATTAACGCTTCCCAAGGCAACCACACAAGCACCAGTCAATGTCGCGATATCCACAACCGATTTTGGCTTGAAGCGCTCAATGTAAGTCAATGCATCACAAAGCACCAAACGACCTTCAGCATCAGTATTCAAAATTTCTACCGTTTGGCCAGACATAGTCTTCACAATATCGCCTGGCTTAGTCGCACGAGCACTTGGCATATTCTCGGCTGCTGCAATGACGGCCGTGAAGTTCAGTTTTGGTTTTAACTCACAAATTGCTTTCATAGTGCCAAAAACACTGGCTGCACCACACATGTCGTATTTCATCTCGTCCATTTTCGGACCAGGCTTCAAGGAAATACCACCTGTATCGAAGGTAATACCCTTACCTAAAAGAACATGAGGCGCGTCACCTTCTTCACCACCGCGATAGTTCATCACGATTAAATAACTTGGCTGATCACTACCATGACCTACGGACAACAAGCAGTGCATGCCGAGTTCATCCATTTTGCTTTCGTCTAGTAACTCAACACCGATACTGTATTCTTCACCTAGCTGCTGAGCTTGGGATGCTAAGTAACTTGGCGTACAAACATTACCAGGAAGGTTCCCTAACTGACGAGCAAAGGCAGAACCTTTTGCCGTTGCCGTACCAATCGCCAAAGCAGCTTCGTCTGTACCCTCTAACAACAAAGCGGTGACTTTTGTCGCCTTCTCAGCGTCATCTTTTTTGAAGCCAAGGAAATTATAAAAACCTTCATTTAGCCATTGAGCAACTAAAGCAAGCACATCTGCTTGAGAACGGTTTTTCAATACTAGGCCAGCACTTGCGACAGCAACCGATGCAAATGGCAAACCTTTAATTTGAGCCGCTACAGCAGCAATCACTTTACGAGCTTGCATGTCGCTCAATTCAGCGTCTTTACCAATACCAACCAACAAAACGGCTTGAGCAAAATCTTGAGACACCGCTGGCAGCAATAAAGTCTGCGCAACGCCACCTTTAAATACACCAGTTTCACGCAACTGAGATACTTGTCCGTTGGCATTTTCATCCACCCAAGATGTGGATTCAGGGAGGTCGCCCTCACTAGGAACAAAGGCAACAAGCAAATCTGCTTGAACAGTAGACAAGCGATCAAATAACGCCATATTCATGAAAAAACCCTCAATAAAAATAACTTAGAGATATTTACACTAAACTGCGAGCAATAGAAAAACACACCAAAAGACTGGAAGAAATGCCACTTTATTAATGAAAAGAGCACCTAGAGTCAATTTTTAACACGGTATTCACAAGCTCAATCGTCGTGCGAAATCCTCACTTTTAAAAAAAACTGGATAATATACTTCTTACCACGAGATAATGGGGGCTTTAGATGTGTAATCAACTCTACGCTTAAAAAGCAGAATCCATCCAGAGGTGACTTTGAGACTATTTAAATACTTAGCGAAAGAAGTGCTGGTGTCAACAGCTGGCGTCACGCTAATTTTGCTGCTCGTAATTTTAAGCGGTCGAATTTCCAGCTACTTAGGTCGTATTGCCGATGGAAAAATGACCTTCGAATCTTTATTTTTAATTCTCGGCTACCATATTCCTAGCTTCGTACAGATGATTCTACCATTAGCCTTTTTCTTAGCTTTACTACTTTCCTTTGGGCGCCTTTATATAGAAAACGAAATGTCTGTACTGTTTTCAAGCGGCATCAGCAAGATCAAACTTGCTGGCTACACATTAGGTATTGCCTTAATTATCAGCTCAGTTAGTGCTTCTATCAACTTTTGGCTTGCCCCATACAGTGAATACAAAGCGGCCGAAACCTCGCAGGCGCAAGACCAACTGTCTGCTTTCGACCTTTTAAAACCTGGGCGTTTTGAAGGCAGCGGCCAGCGCACTACTTATATAGACAGCTTCTCTAACGAGGGTTGGATGAATCAAATATTCCTGTCCGACGTAACAAGCAAGAAGAACAGTAGCGTTCCCATTTTGACCTTTGCAGCCAATGCAGAGCAAATACGAGTCAGCGCACAAGGAGACAGAAACTATCTAGTTTTCAAAGACGGCACACGCTACGAAGGCAAGCCAGGTACAGCAAATTATCGAATAACCCAATTTGACACCTACGCTGTACGCATGGAAGACAAAACCAACAAAGTCATTGACGACGCCTACACCAAAACAACGCTAAGCTTACTTAACAGCAACTCCTTGCTGGACAAAGTCGAGCTCCAATGGCGCATTTCATTGGTCATCATCATTCCGATACTTGCCATGATCGGCCTATCGTTAAGCCAAGTAAATCCAAGGCAAGGCCGATTTTTCAAAATGCTACCGGCAATTCTTTTGATGATTTTCTACATTGCCCTTCTAATTTGGGGGCGAACATCGCTCGAAAAAGGCAAACTCCCGATCCAGTTTGGTTTATGGTGGATACACGGTATATTCATATTCATCGCTGCGGTACTTTTTGCACAGTACAATCAAATATTTGAGCGCCGTAAGGCTAGACCTTCCCATACTGCGAACACAAGTGAGTAACAGAAATGACTAAAATAGACAGATACATTGGCAATAGCGTTTTATGGGCCTTTTTGATCGTCGCTGTCGTTCTGCTCGGATTGGATTTCGCCCTCACTCTTATAGAGCAAATCAAGAAAGTAAATGACAGCTACACCATCCAATCTTTGTTGCAAGTTATCCTATTTCGCCTACCGGGAAAATTCGCAGAATACATCCCTGTCGCTTCACTGATTGGCACACTAACAGGATTGGGCACACTTGCGGCCACATCGGAATTAACCGTTATGCGCGCCGCTGGCATGCCTATTTGGCGCATTGGCTTTGCTGCATGCCAGCCAATATTACTCGTTTCTTTAATAGGAATGGGTATTTCGGAGTTTGTCGCCCCCGCTGCAGAGCAGAAAGCCAATTTGATAGAAAAATTCAAAGGACAAGAAAGCGGCACGTTTTCACTGACTGGCGGTGTGTGGCTAAAAGCAGATAATAGCTTTGTTTATATCGATGCAGCCGACGACACAGGAAAGCTCTATAACTTACAAATTTTTTCGCCTGACGGTCAGAAATTAAAACACATAAAAACAGCGACCAGTGCCGAGCACATTAAAGATTCTGTTTGGCAACTCAATAATGTAAAAGAAACCATATTTGCTGCAGACCATATCGAGACCAAAAGCATGCCGCAAGCCGAATGGAGCATCAGCATAAAACCTGAACACTTATTCCTCGCTTCGCAAGAGCCTGACTCTTTATCGTTAAGCCAACTGCAAAGCTATCAAGCTTACCTGAAACAACAAAAGCTTGATGGATCACAATACGAGCTAGAATTCTGGATTACAGCACTACGACCCATCGCCTCATTAGCGTTAGTACTGGTTGCTCTATCTAGTGTATTTGGGCCATTACGGTCTTCCACTATGGGTGGTCGAATATTTACTGGTGTTATCATCGGCCTAGCGTTCCAAAACGCGCTCAACTTGTTTGGCAGAATGAGTGTCGCAATAGATTTCCCTCCGGTTATTGGCGTCAGCATTCCTATTGCTATTTGCTTACTGGCGGGCATCATATTGGTAAAACGCAGAGGCTAGGCTCTGCGTTTATATTCTTAACAAAAAGAGCCTTACTTTATTTCACTTCAACGAAGAAGCCATGAATCGAGCAATTCTCGCTAGCGCCTCTTGCAATCTAAGCTCATCACAAGTGTAAGCAAAGCGCACATATTTATGCGCGTCTTTAATGCCGAAATCTGCTCCGGGAGTAAGCGCTACTTTTTCCTGCTCAAGTAACGCTAAACACCACGCCATTGCATCTTGTGTCACATTTGATACATCCACATATATGTAAAAAGCCCCATGCGCCGGCGCAACAACAGGCAAGCCGATAGCCTTCAAACCTTCTAGCAAAACCAAGCGACGAGCATCTAATGTTTGTCGACGCGCTTCGCACTCAGCCAATACATCTGGCGAGAATGCACGCACTGCCGCATATTGAGAAACACTCGGCGCGGCAATAAACAAGTTTTGCGCTAGCTTTGTCGCACCCTCGACAGCCCACTCGGGCACGACCAACCAACCTAATCGCCAACCAGTCATAGCAAAATATTTCGAGAAGCTATTCACTACAAAAATATCATCAGCAATCGACAAAGCCGAAAAATCATCGCCTTCGTAAACCAAGCCTTGATAGATTTCATCCACCAACAAATGACCACCAAGCTCACTCACCTTCTCCCACGCTTGCGCAATATAGGATTTATTGAGCACCGCTCCAGTAGGGTTAGAAGGTGAAGCAAGCCAAAGACCAGAGGTGCTTTCACTCCAGTGATTAGCCAAAGAACCCAAGTCCATTTCAAAACCTTCTTCAGGTTTTGTTTCAACCAGCGTCGCTTTCGCGCCCGCTTGAATCAAAAAATGGCGATTACATGGATAACACGGATCTGGCATCAAAACATCATCACCAGAGTTAACCATCAACGACGCCATTAACAACAATGCCCCAGAAGCTCCGGGTGTAACAATAATACGTTCTGGCGAAACGGAAACTTGATAACGACTAAGATAGTAATCACTAATTGCGTGCTTCAATTCAGGCAAGCCGGTTGCCGAAGTGTAACCCGTTTTACCTTGTTGAATCGCCTCAACACCAGCATCTGCAACCGCATCCACCGCAACAAAATCAGGCTCCCCAACTTCAAGGTGAATCACATCCTCACCTTGAGCTTGCAACTGCTTGGCACGAGCCAACACCTCCATCACCTGAAAGGGTGAAATTTGCCCTACTCTTGCTGCCAACTTGTGTTTTTCCATCCCGTTTTATCCACCTTTATCTACCTGTTTCAAAAATATCGCGACATTTTGCGCAAAAAATGTGGTTAACAGCCACATTATCTGGTAAGTTTCCGCCCGAAAATAAATCACCTAATTTTATCGGTTACAGGCTACCACAATGGAAACCTGCGAAGTGAGGCAATGCGTATGCCAAATATGAACCCTGAATCATTAATGAAAGACTTCACTCCTTATGTTGCTAAGGATGGCGAAGAATACATGAACGAAAACCAGTTGGCGCACTTTAAAAGCATTCTACTCAACTGGAAGCAAAATCTTATGGAAGAGGTTGATCGCACCGTTCACCACCTTAAAGAAGAGGCCGTGAACTATGCAGATCCAAATGACCGTGCTAGCCAAGAAGAAGAATTTAGCCTAGAGCTTCGCGCGCGCGATCGTGAGCGTAAACTGGTTAAAAAAATCTCTCAGACAATCGAGCTAATTGATGCTGACGATTATGGCTTTTGCGAAGAGTGTGGCATCGAAATCGGCATTCGCCGCTTAGAAGCTCGCCCAACAGCGACCATGTGCATTGACTGCAAAACTCTAGCTGAAATCAAAGAGAGACAAATCGGCGGCTAAGCACTGTGCATTTAAGAACAGTACTTAAACACAATGTCTAACCACGACGACCCCGTTTCGACTGTCTATCGTGGCCGCTTTGCACCTTCGCCAACCGGTCCTCTCCATTTTGGCTCGCTAGTCAGCGCATTAGCGAGCTATTTGGACGCAAAAAAACAGCAAGGCAGCTGGATCATTCGCATTGAAGATGTGGATGGAACACGCTGCAAGCCTAGCTTTTCCGAGCAAATCACCGAAACCCTTAGAAGTTACCAGCTTTTTTCTGACGAACCAATTCGCGTTCAAAGCCAGCACAGTGAAATTTACGAGCAAAAGCTGTCTGAATTAAAAAGACAACAAATCGTATTCCCCTGTAATTGCACTCGCCAGTCCCTTGCTCAGCATAATGGCAACCACCCTCAGGAATGCCAGAGCACAACTAGTAAACCTCATTCATGGCGACTAAAAGCCAGCTCAGCGGTTTATCTATGCCAAGATGATATTCAAGGTTCCCTGCAGCTCTCTGAAGATCTCAAAAACAACTGCCCAGTTTTAAAACGAAAAGACGGCTTCTTCTCTTACCAACTTGCTGTCGTGGTTGACGATCACTTACAAAACATCAGCCATTTGGTGAGAGGGGCTGATCTAATAGAAACCACGGCTCAACAACTACACCTCTATAATTTATTTGGCTGGACACCGCCGAGCATTTGCCACATCCCACTTATAATCAACCATTCTGGCGACAAAATCAGCAAACAAAATCACGCAAGAGCCATTGAAAACGGTCACCTCCCCACCCTATTGCGTGCACTCCACTATCTAAAAATTGACCTAACGGGCCCTTCTTCTATAGCAGAAGCAATATCCCTAGCAATTGAAGCCTGGGATCCAAGCAAATTAAAAGGAATAAAAGACCTTCCCCTAGAAAAACAGGACCTGCACTTCATCTGAATACAGCTGCAGCGACCCATCCGACACCAAAGCAATAACATTCACACTGATTTAGATATCTATAGTCTCGACCAACCAGCCTGCATGTGTATAATCGTTACACTAGTTACAAGAGGTGACAATTCATGCACAGCATTATGATCATTTGCCCAGACAGCTCACCACTAAAAGAATCAGAAAAATGGCTGTCTCGATATGGCTTTCAAGTAAACACCAGCAACACGCTAGAACAAGCCAACCGATACTATGAACTATCTGAATTTCACCTCCTACTCATTGATCAAGAGGCTATCAATCAATTAGCCGAAGGTCATTTAGAACTGCCTAGCACACCACATCGCATTGTACTTGACGCAAAAGCCAGCCTAAGCACAGGCGTTAGCAGCATGGCACAAGGTGCACTTTACTACCTTCCCCTACCAACAGACTCTGAAAGCCTACTAAAACATGTCGTCAATGCCCTAGAAAAAAAAGAACAATCAACACAAACAACAGAATCCATAGCTCAACCCCCCCCTAACTCCGCGGAGGAAAGCATTGTTTTAGGCTCCGCTGGAAGCGGCATTATTGGCCAGTGCCCACCAATGCAAGAACTCTTCAGTGATATGCGTAAAATTGCAGGTACCCATGTCACCGTCCTAATACGTGGTGAATCAGGGACAGGTAAAGAACTGGTCGCCAAAGCGCTTCATAACCTAAGCCAGCGCCATAACCACCCAATTATCAGCGTAAACTGTGCCGCCATTCCAGAAAACCTAATAGAATCAGAGTTATTTGGTCATGAAAAGGGAGCATTTACAGGTGCAAACTCCTCTCACGATGGTCTTATTTACGCCGCAGACAAAGGCACACTCTTCTTAGATGAAATAGGCGAACTGCCACTAGAAGCTCAAGCAAGGCTACTGCGAGTCTTACAAGAAGGAGAAATACGCAAAGTTGGCGCAACACAGTCAACCAAAGTAAACATCCGACTCATCACCGCCACCCACAGAAATCTAATAGATATGGTCAAGAACGGACTGTTCCGGGAGGATTTATACTATCGCCTTTATGTAATGGAGCTACTTCTACCGCCACTAAGAGATAGGGGTGATGACATCTCCATGTTGGCAAAAATTCTTCTTGAGAAAGCCTGCCAGAAGCACAACAAGCCGATCTACAAATACAACCAAACATTCGACAAAGCTATCAGGGCACACAATTGGCCAGGAAACGTGCGAGAGCTCGAAAACGCAATAGAAAGAGCCGTCATTCTTAGCCCGCCTGAAAGAGTCGAAGCAGCCAACTTAAAGCTTTCCAGCCAACAACAAAGCTTACATTCTACGAACATGCCACAGTCGACAGACAACGACTTAATGGCAGGCACGACACTGGATGATTACTTCAAACATTTTGTCCTTACGCACCAACACAAGATGACAGAAACACAACTTGCACATTCCTTGGGCATATCAAGAAAAAGTTTATGGGAAAGACGACAAAAACTGGCAATACCCAAAAAGGTAACAACATAAAAGTAACACTTGATACCAAAATACCCAAAAAACAAACGAGAAATTGTAAAGAAAGTGTACAAAAATATGCCAAAACCCAACAAAATCAGCACTTTATTGTTTTTGGCACAACAAATGCCTTATATACACCACAACGATAAGAAGATTGACCAAGAATAAAAATAAGTTAATCGTCGTATGTAAGTTCTTAAAAACAACAATAAAAATAGGAACACTGTAGCCTCTTCAAATAAAAATAAAAATTTGAGGCTATGGATGGAAAATCGCTTTGGATAATTGATCTTTTTAGATATACAAGCCTTCGGGCAATGAAAACAATGCAAAAATAAAAATAAAACCTGAGTAGAACTGCAGAAGCAGCACCCACTTTGTTTTCGGAACTAGTATCTTCATGTATCCAAAGCGATTATTTTATTTACTGATTAGTAAATATTCAATCGCTTCAGTTATCTCTTCTATATCGACATACCCATTTTGCTCAAACAATACCATTATCCGTGTAACTTTAGTTCATCACGTGTAGAATGACCTTTTCGTTAACTTTAAAATTTGTTGTCTAATGCTTACAGGATTAAAATCTCTGGTACGTAAAGCTACCTCACTGTTTGCCTCTCCAAAGGCACAGACTTACCCTATTATCATCCCTCGCAGCGATCACAGCTTATCTCGACAAGACTTAAGCCCAAATGCCGTCAAAGTATTGTATCGCTTAAATAAAGCGGGCTTCGACGCCTTTCTTGTTGGTGGCTGCGTTCGAGACCATCTTATTGGCATTGAGCCAAAAGATTTTGACGTTGTTACCAACGCGACTCCCGAAGAAGTTCACACCATATTCTCAAACTCAAGACTGATTGGCCGCCGATTCAAATTGGTCCATGTAACGTTTGGGCGCGAAATCATCGAAGTCTCAACATTTAGAGCCAATTCCGCTCAAGACGACAGCAATGATGACAATTCGCAGAACACTTCTTTGAAAGGCAAAGACTCCGCACGATCTGCCCATGGCATCGTCTTGCGCGATAACGTCTATGGCAACATTGAAGAAGACGCAGAACGCCGAGACTTCACTTTTAACGCTTTATATTACAATGTTCAGGACTTCAGTATTCACGATTACTGCGGCGGCCTGAAAGACATTGAAAATAAACAGATTCGTATCATTGGTGATGCTCGTCAGCGCTATCAAGAAGACCCTGTTCGCATGCTGCGTGCTATTCGCTTTGCCGGTAAGTTAGGGTTCGAATTGGAAGCAGAAACAGCGGCACCAATCAAAGAAATGGCACATCTTCTGGATCACATTCCACCTGCACGCCTATTTGAAGAAGTATTAAAACTGCTTGGCAGTGGCAATGGCATTGATACTTTTCATTTACTTCGCCAATACGGTTTGTTCCGCTACTTATTTCCAGATGCTGAAGCCTTATTGCAAAGTGGTTGGAAGCGTCACGACATCGACCCTGAAGCCTTCATTCTGCAAGGCCTAAAAAACACCGACGACCGCATCCAAAGCGGAAAAACCACTGCACCATATTTCTTGTATGCTGTACTGCTTTGGCCTAGCGTTGCACTTCGTCATGAAGAATTTCAAGCGCAGGGCATGCCAGCAACACCAGCTTTGCACCAAGCCGCTAACATGGTACTAGACAACCAAGTCGCATCCACCGCTATCCCGCGCCGATTCTCCACGCCAATGCGTGAAATCTGGGACATGCAGTACCGACTACCAAAGCGCTACGGCAAACGAGCGTTTCTACTACTTGAACATCCTCGCTTCCGTGCGGGTTTCGACTTCTTGTTGATTCGAGAACTAAGCGGTACTGACTTAGATGGATTGGGCGATTGGTGGGAGAAATTCCAGCACGGCACAGAAAGCCAACAAAGAGACCTGATCAAAAGTATCGATTCATTCACGAAAGACAAGGATGGCCCTAAAAAGCGCCGCCCTCGTCGTCGTAGAAAGAGCAATGGCAACACATCCGAAACAGCTAAACCACAAAGCGAAACTTTTGACGAGTAAGAGGATGCGCCTTGATACACGCTTATATTGGCCTCGGCAGTAATCTTGAAAATCCAGTGGCACAACTTGATCGCGCCATTGAAACCCTAAAGAAACACGACGATCTAAAAAATCTTCGTGTTTCTTCTATTTACGGCAGCAAGCCCGTTGGCCCACAAGATCAACCGGACTACATTAACGCCGTCGCCTCATTTAACACCGATCTTCCCCCGCTCGCCCTACTTGATCTATTACAAAGTATTGAACAGTCACAACGTCGAGTCAGAGAACGTCATTGGGGACCGCGCACCCTAGATCTAGATCTGTTATTGTACGGACAAGAAAGAATACAATTACCAAGACTAAACGTGCCACATCCCTTTATGCTAGAACGAGGGTTTGTGATAAAGCCGCTTAGCGACCTAGCTCCCGATATGCTCTTAGAAAATGGCAAAACCGTTACAGAGCAGCTACACCAACTTGATACCAGCGATTTGGTTTTTATCAAAGAAGAATAAACTATGTACTCAGATAACTCACAAAGAAAACTCACCAAACCTGTTACCTTATCCACTCTCAAAAAAATGAAAGCGGAAAAAGAAAAAATCACCTGTTTAACAAGTTATGACGCCTCTTTCACCAATGTCATGAACGTCGCAGGCGTTGAAACGATTTTGGTCGGTGATTCTTTGGGCATGGTCATACAAGGCCAAGACAGCACATTACCCGTAACAATCGAAGACATGTGCTATCACACCGCAGCGGTAAAACGAGGCAACACCAACGCTTTTATCCTCACAGACATGTCTTTCATGAGTTACAGCAAACCAGAACAAGCGCTCGATAACGCAGCAAAGTTAATGCAAGCCGGCGCAAACATGGTCAAATTAGAAGGCGGAAGCTGGTTAGCAGACACCGTAAAACTACTCAGCCAGCGTGGCATTCCTGTTTGTGCGCATTTAGGCCTAACCCCTCAGTCCGTACATAAATTTGGTGGCTACAAAGTACAAGGCAAAAGCCAAGATGCGGCCGATTTACTACTGCAGGAGTCGCTGGATCTTGTCGCTGCTGGCGCCGACATTCTTCTATACGAGTGCATCCCAACCGAACTCGGCAAAACACTGACAGAAGCCGTTCCAGTGCCCACCATTGGCATAGGTGCTGGTCATCACACAGATGGCCAAGTATTGGTAATGCACGATATGCTCGGCATCAACCTAGGTCACACACCAAAATTCGTCAAAAACTTCTTAACCGATGGCCGCAATGTGACAGAAGCCTTTGAAGCCTACGTCAAAGAAGTAAAAGACATGACATTCCCTGGGGCTGAGCACGGATTCAAATCATGAAAACATTCCACACCGTCGCTGAGCTTCGAACAGCACTGAAAATAGAACGCTTGAAAGACAAAAATATTGTGTTTGTCCCAACCATGGGCAACCTACATGATGGCCATATGTCACTAATTCGAAAAGCAAAAGAAGAAGGCGACGTCATTGTGTCATCTATCTTCATCAACCCAATGCAATTTTCGGATCAAAGCGACTTAGAGCGTTACCCAAAAACCTTGGAAGAAGACAAACGAGTCCTTGAGGCCAATGGCTGTCATTACCTGTTTGCACCAGATGCACTGGAAATGTACCCAGATGGTAAACGCAGCCAAACGCAAATTGAAGTCGTCGGCATTTCTGACATTCTTTGTGGAGCGTCTCGCCCAGGCCATTTTGTTGGTGTTTCCACTGTCGTGACAAAATTATTTAATATTGTTCAGCCAGACTGTGCCATATTTGGTAACAAAGACTTTCAACAACTTAAAGTTATTGAAGACATGGTGCGAGATCTAAGCTCTAACGTACGCATCATCGGAGTAGACACAGCACGTAACGAAGATGGCCTAGCCATGAGTTCGCGTAATGGTTACCTAACAGAAGAAGAAAGACGTATCGCACCAACAATTTATCAAACTTTGTTATGGGCGAAAGATGCGCTAATTAAAAACAGTGCGAGTCACGAGGACATCTGCGAACAAGCTCAAAAGAAGCTTGAAGCGGCTGGTTTCCGTCGTGATTATTTCGAAATCCGCGCACAAGAAAGCTTACAAACACCATCAGAAGAAGAGAAGCGCCTCGTCATATTGACGGCGGCATATCTAGGCAAAGCACGCTTAATTGATAACTTACGTGTAGAACTTGCTTAATTCACTTTGAGATCTAGGGAGATTGTAATGGGCTCACCCACCGAATTAACTACTTGGCAGAAACTAGCAGAGCACAAGCAAGAAATGGCTGCTGTCAGCATGAAGTCTTTGTTTGAAGCGGACCCAAGCCGTGCTGAAAAATACACCACTCAAGCAGCTGGCTGGACATTAGATTACGCAAAAAACCGCGCCAATGAAAAAACGATTTCTCTACTAACAGACCTAGCAAAAGAAGCGGGACTTGAAAGCGCCATCAAAGGCATGTTCAGCGGTGCACATATTAACAACACCGAAGACCGCTCTGTATTGCACATCGCCCTACGCGCTAGCCAAGCACAAGAATCATTAATGGTCGATGGCGTTAACGTCTTGGCAGAAGTACGCGCAACTCTCAAGCAGATGGAACAGTTTGTCGCGCAATTACACAGCGGCGAATGGAAAGGCTACAGCGACAAAACCATTACAGACGTCGTATCGATCGGCATCGGCGGCTCTTACCTTGGGCCAAAAGTCGTTGCTGAAGCACTAACGCCATACAAAAAAGACAATATTAAAGTTCACTTCGTTGCCAACATTGATGGTTCAGACATCACCGGCAAACTGAAGCAATTGAACCCAGAAACTACCGTATTTGTTATTTCGTCTAAAACCTTCGGCACCTTAGAAACTTTGTCTAACGCTAACGCTGCGCGTGACTGGTTCCTAAGCAACGGCGGCACACAAGAGAACGTCAGCAAACATTTCGCAGCCGTTAGCTCCAACGTGAAAAAAGCCGTTGATTTTGGCATGGCGAAAGAGAACATCTTCCCAATGTGGGATTGGGTTGGCGGGCGCTACTCACTTTGGTCTGCCATTGGCTTACCTGTTGCCATCGCCGTTGGCATGGACAACTTCTACGCCTTGCTCGATGGCGCTCACCAAATGGACGAGCACTTCCGTACCGCTCCATTTGAAGAAAACCTACCGGTAATCATGGGCGCCCTTGGCGTGTGGTATATCAACTTCCACAACGCACAAACTCACGCTTTGATTCCTTACGACCATTACCTACGTGCCATGCCTGCTCACATCCAGCAGCTTGATATGGAAAGTAATGGTAAAGCAAATCTATTGAATGGCGACGGCGTAGAAACCGACACAGGCCCAATCATTTGGGGCGGTGCTGGCACCAACGGCCAACACGCTTATCACCAGTTATTACATCAAGGCACACGCCTAGTGCCTGTGGATTTTATCGCACCATTGGCGTCTCACAACCCCATTGGCGAACACCATACACAATTGTTTGCTAACTGCTTAAGCCAGTCGCAAGCCTTGATGGTCGGTAAAACCCTTGAGCAAGCAGAGCAAGAACTTCGCGATGCCGGCGCAACCGCCGAGCAAGTCGCTAAAATTGCACCGCATAAAGTGATCAAGGGCAACCGCCCAAGCAACACCTTATTGACCGATAAAATGACACCAGCCACCGTGGGTGCCTTGATCGCCCTCTACGAGCACCGTACATTTGTACAAGGCACCATCTGGGGCATCAACTCATTCGACCAATGGGGCGTAGAACTGGGCAAAGTATTGGGTACAGACATCTACAACCGCCTTGTTAGCGACAGCGACAACAGTGCACTGGATGCTTCAACCCAAGCACTGATCAAAGCGTTCAAGAAAGCTCAGGCTTAACAGCTAAACTTTCTGTCATTTCATTAAAAACACCAGCCTCGGCTGGTGTTTTTGTTTATCTTAGAGCCAATAAACCAATCGTAGGGCATCATAAGCGCAGCGTAATGTGCCGAAGAAAGCGAAGCTTTCATGTAGATTGCAGCTTCAACCCAAAACCGACTTTTGTACATGACACCAAGCCAAGCGACGTTTCTCTCTCGAAACTATCGCCTACCTCATCGAAACGCCGCTTGGCTTTTTGATGGCATATAGCTAAAGTGTATCTTTACAAAATACGATTAAATGCTTATCTAAAAGTTATCCCTTAACTTAAAATCCCAACCACCAAAAGGAATTGTATGTGATACCGGAATTATCAATAAAACTAGATTATATAAAATGTCGACAGAATCCAGCTGAAGTCTTTGAAGCAATGGCACTATATATAAATGCCTATCGTGACTTAGGCCAATTATTAAGCAACTCTATTGGCATAAAAGCTGACTTTGATTTTCAACTAAATGATGTTGAAAAAAGTTCAATTCTTAGCAAGTTATCAGCAATACGCGGAAAAATTGACGAAAAGCTAGAAGCAGCATTTTATAACTCAGGAAATAACTTATTCAAAGAACTAACAGATGTTGAAGTGACCGAAACAGAGGAACAAGTTGAGTTGCTAGCAGCTACTTTAGAAACATCTTTATCTAATAATTTACCCACCCTAATAGCCGACCCACATATTGATAGGCAAAACTTAGCTTTTGTTTTAGATAAATTTTCAACAGCAAATCAAAAAATAAAACCAGATGAATCTATCACCATTAGTAGTAACACAGACAATAGAACAGCCTTTAAATTTAATACTTCATGGCGCTTTAGCGGAAAACCAAAAGAAATGTTTCAAGGACATACAGAAAATAAAGAGTTTGATGACAAACTTTATGTGACAGTTTCAGTAAACGAAGGTAATTCCGTATGGTCATTTCGAAGCTTAGCCCTAGAAAAACGATTCAGTGGCAGAATCACTCACAAGGAATGGTTAGATAGATATCAAGAGGGATTAATTCCTCCCATAGGCCCTAAAGACCTTATTGAAGCAAGTATAAGCTTAGACATTTACACTCCACCTAAAGGGAAAGGACAGCCTCAAATCAGAAACGCAAAAATAATTAACATTAGCGACATTAAACGTAATAGTGGACTTCAGTATGAGCTTGACACTTAGTTCAAGAGAAAAAAGGGCTACTTTTGCCGAATTGAAAGCCGAATATTTATTCATTGCCATTCCTTTTTTACTTCTAATTTCAGTAAAGTTATATATCGCCACATGGCAGGAAATTGTTATGTCTCCCGAATGGTCTCTTGCTGCATGTTTAATATTCGGCCAAATAACATCTAAGGTGTCTAAGGCCGTTGCAAGTACGAAAGCAAAAACAAGTGAGCAATTTTTTGGCTGGTATACAGCAAAGCGCTTTCTATTGGTTGTAATTTCAATAACAGCTTACTTCGGCATGCTAGCTAAACCCTCTATGCTACTTGGATATACACAAATATTTATATTTATTATGGCAAGTTACTTTCATTTTAAAGATGGTTTCGCAACAAAACTACTTCAAAAAAATAATACATAAAGCAAAATTGAAAAATTACTAAATCAAAGCTTCACCCCATACCTCGCGTTCCTGCCGCCGCCTTCTAGGCGATATAAACAATTTTTATCGACTAAGTCGCTGAGGTCTCGGGTTGCGGTGGCTTTGGAGCTGCTGGTGATGCCCATGTATTTTTTGGCACTGAGTCCACCTTCGAAGCCGTCGGATCCTGCATTAAAGAGTTTGTTAAGTACTTTCTTTTGGCGTTCGTTCAGTTCGGTGTGTTGATGTTTTTCCCAGAATTTGGCTTTCTTCAATACAAAGTCAACTTTCTGAGCAGCTTCTTGCTGCGCCAACAGAACCGAGTCAACAAACCATTTTACCCAGTCGGTAATATCTAAATTGAGTTGGCTGGCTTTGTTTAGTCCATCGTAATAGGCGTTTTTGTCTTTCTCGATTATCGTCGACAAGCTAAGTAATGGCGGTCGGTTGAGGTCTTGAGCCAATGCCATTTCGGCAATCGCTCGCCCTACTCGACCGTTGCCATCATCAAATGGGTGGATGGTTTCAAACCACAAGTGCGCAATCGCTGAGCGAACAGGACCAGAGAGAACGATATCTCTCTCTGCTTTTAATGGGTTCGAGCAGTTAAACCAATCTAGAAATCGGTTTATTTCTGTATCGATTTGATGCGCTGGCGGCGCTTCGTAATGCACTTTCTCATAGCCAATTGGGCCTGAGACAATTTGCATAGGTTCTGCGGAATCTCGCCATTGACCAACTTTGAGGTTACGAGGCAATAGGCTAATTTCTTGCTGCGGAAGGACTAATTGATGCCAATGAAACAAAGTGGCTTTTGTGAGTTCGCCAGCGAAGCTATTACGCACGTCGACCATCAAGGCGGCCATACCCTCTGCCCGTGGATCGGCGACTCGCGTTGGTGGATTACTCAAGCCTAAAAAGTTCTTAATAGAGGAGCGCACGTCTTCTCGATCCAAACGCTCGCCTTCTATCTGGCTGGTGTTGATGGCTTCGCTAACCATGAGGTCGATATAGGCATCGTACTGCAAAGTATTTTCAAGCTGACTCATTCCGCCGGACAAACGACCAGCCTCTAGCACATACTGATACAAAGCGTCTCGGCATTGAGTTTCGTCAAAGGTAAAGTTTGGCCAATCAGGATGTTGCCAGCTGTATTTCATAATATGAGCCGATTAAGTGAATTATTCGGCTCAGAATAACATTATATTGTGAGCCGAATAAATCGTTTATTCGGCTCACGGATCTATATACGCAGGTTTTAACCTAAGCAACCGCCTTAACCAACCACGCTTTCATCTCTTCTAAATCCGCTCTATGGTCGGGATAGCTTTCAATAACCAAGTCGACACAATCTGCAATGGCATCTGGTCGGTAGGTGACGCCAACGAGTTTTTCTGCAAGTTGTTCGATTGGATCGGGGAACAAGCTGTCGGTGAAGGTTTGCGCGGCGGTAATTTTCGCGTTATTCAGGTCAAGGTGAATCTCTACGCCGCCCCATTTGAATCGCTCGTCTAGCGTGTGGGTAAATTGCGGCGATTTGCCAAAGTTCCAATCCCAGCTTTGTTGTTGTTCAAACTTCTCAAGGAAGCCAGGCAGGTCAGGTAAGGCTTCAGGGGAAATTTCTTCAATGGTTGGAGTTTCATCAAAGTATTCACAGAAAGACGCCACAATGGCGTCACACACCAATGGGTGGTTAATTTGTGGATAAAGTGAATCAAGGTTGGTCACACGAGATCGAACAGAAGTAATGCCTTTTGATTGGAGCTTTTTCACATCTGGATTTAGGTAATTGGCTAAACGGCTTAAGTCTGCATGCAGTAATAAGGTGCCATGGTGAAAACCTCGGTCTTTGGTTTCTTTATAAGCAGAGCCGGAGAATTTACGCATTTCTTCGCCTTCCCCCACCACTAAGTCATTTCGACCATTGGCGTAGCCTTCAATACCAAGCCTCTTCAAGCCTTGCAGAACGATCTCAGTCGACACTTCTTTGTTGTACTCTGGCTTTCCAGCCATAAAAGTGAAGTTAGTATTACCCAAGTCATGGAACACTGCTCCGCCGCCACTTTGGCGACGAGCAAGATGAATACTATCTTGCTCCATCTTATTAATATTGCATTCTTTCCAAGGATTTTGAGAGCGACCAATCACTACCGTGTCGGCATTACGCCATAGAAACAACACGCGCTGGTCTGCTGACATGGAGCGGAAAATACAATCTTCCACCGCGAGGTTAAAGTGAGGATTATTAGAATGGGAGATCAAAATTCGGCTTGCCATGGCAATTTCTCTTGTCACAAAAGGAGTAAGCTTAAAAATCAGCTATCTTTATAACGTTTTCTCAGACATAAAAAAACCACGGCGCTTTCACACCGTGGTTTTTAAGAGAAGATCTAACACATCAGATGTATTCGACTTTCTCAACTTCGTAGGTTGCTTCACCACTAGGGATTTTAACGACAACTTCGTCGCCTTCTTCTTTCCCTATGATTGCTTTCGCGATAGGTGAAGCGTAAGAGATTTTTTTCTCTTTCACATCGGATTCGTCGTCACCAACAATTTTGTAAGTAACCGTCTCTTCGGTATCAACATTGAAAAGTGTCACTGTTGTGCCAAAAATAACTTTGCCAGATGCTGGCAGCGTTTTCACGTCAATCACTTGTGAATCTGCAAGTTTGCCTTCGATCTCTTTAATACGACCTTCAGCGAATCCCTGCTCTTCACGAGCGGCGTGATATTCTGCGTTTTCTTTTAAGTCGCCATGCTCACGCGCGGTTGCGATATCCGCAATCACGCGAGGACGGACGACAGTTTTCAAGTGATTAAGCTCTTCTCTAAGACGAGCTTCACCCTCTACTGTCATTGGTACTTTTTTCATTATTTCCCCAAGTGCAAATCTTGCAGTCTTCTAACTTTCGTTTCACCTGTTAGGCTAATCGCCATACTCGTTGCTTCAGCTCCAGCCAATGTCGTAGTGTAACAAACCTTACGCTGTAAAGCTGTACGACGAATAACAGAAGAATCTGCAATCGCTTGCGTACCTGACGTGGTGTTGATGATGTAATCAATTTCGCCATTTTTCATCATATCAACGATATGCGGACGACCTTCATTCACCTTGTTCACTTTACGAACTTCAACGCCACGTTCCGTTAGATATTTCGCTGTGCCTTCGGTGCCGACAAGATCGAAACCTAGTTCTGCCAAGCGACGAGCTACATCTACAGCGCCTTCTTTGTCCATATCACGAACACTGATAAAAGCACGGCCCGATGTTGGCAGTTCAGTACCACCACCAAGAACCGCTTTACCAAAGGCTTCTGCGAAGGTATCACCTACACCCATGACTTCGCCTGTAGACTTCATTTCAGGCCCAAGAATCGGATCGACGCCTTGGAACTTGTTGAATGGGAAAACGGCTTCTTTCACGCTGTAGTAAGAAGGGATGATTTCTTTGGTGAAACCAAGCTCTTCCAGTGTTTTACCCGCCATAACCAAGGCAGCCACTTGCGCCAAAGAACGACCGATACACTTAGACACGAAAGGCACAGTACGTGATGCACGAGGGTTCACCTCGATCACGTAAATTTCACCATCCTGAACGGCAAGCTGAGTATTCATCAAACCAACAACGCCAAGCTCTAGCGCCATGTTAGTGATCATTTCACGAATGTCGTCTTGCACTTCTTTTGACAAAGAATAGGGAGGCAAAGAACACGCAGAGTCACCAGAGTGAACGCCCGCTTGTTCGATATGCTGCATGATGCCGCCGATAACCACTTGATTACCATCGCTGATACAGTCGATATCGATCTCAATCGCGGCATTCAAGAAGTGGTCTAGCAATACAGGGCTGTCATTAGACACTTTCACAGCACTGGTCATGTAACGCATCAATTCTTTTTCGTTGTACACGATTTCCATCGCTCGGCCGCCCAATACATAAGAAGGGCGAACAACAAGTGGATAACCGATGACGGCGGCTTTCGCTGCCGCTTGTTCAATACTGCGCACTGTCGCGTTATGAGGCTGCTTGTAACCCAAACGCTGGATCATGCTTTGGAAACGCTCACGATCTTCTGCACGGTCAATAGACTCTGGCGTTGTACCAATGATTGGCACGCCTTCGTTTTGCAAAGCACGAGCAATTTTCAGTGGTGTTTGACCACCAAACTGGACAATAACGCCTTTTGGTTTTTCTTTACGTACGATTTCCAACACGTCTTCAAGCGTTACTGGCTCGAAATACAAACGATCAGATGTATCGTAATCAGTCGATACGGTTTCAGGGTTACAGTTCACCATGATGGTTTCGTAACCGTCTTCACGTAGACCTAGTGCTGCGTGTACACAGCAGTAATCAAATTCAATACCTTGACCGATACGGTTTGGACCACCACCAAGGATGATGATTTTATCGCGATCCGTTGGGGCTGCTTCACATTCATCTTCGTACGTTGAGTACATGTAAGCTGTATCAGTCGCAAACTCAGCAGAACAAGTATCTACACGTTTGTAAACTGGGTGAACATCCATCAAATAACGACGTTCACGCATAGACTTCTCAGTCACACTTAACAAGCTAGCAAGACGCGCGTCAGAGAAACCTTTACGCTTCAAACGACGAATTACGTCGTAAGTCATGTCGATCAGACCTTTGTCTGCCAACGCCAATTCTTCTTTGATCAAATCTTCGATTTGTACCAAGAACCAATGATCAACGCCTGTTGCAGCGTATACTTCGTCAACCGTCATGCCAGAACGGAAAGCATCACCAATGTACCAAATACGATCAGAACCTGGAGATTGAAGCTCGTAAGCCAATTTCTCTTTGCTGTTTTCTTCAGAGAAATCTAGCTGAGGGTTAAAGCCATCGGAGCCAGTTTCTAGACCGCGAAGCGCCTTTTGCAAAGACTCTTGGAAAGTACGGCCAATCGCCATGACTTCACCAACAGATTTCATTTGCGTCGTTAGACGATCATTAGCAGTTGGGAATTTCTCGAAAGTGAAACGAGGAATCTTAGTCACAACGTAGTCGATTGCTGGCTCGAAGCTCGCTGGCGTTTGGCCGCCAGTGATGTCGTTTTGCAACTCATCAAGGGTGTAACCAATCGCCAATTTCGCAGCGATTTTCGCAATTGGGAAACCCGTTGCTTTCGATGCCAAGGCAGACGAACGAGATACACGAGGGTTCATCTCAATAACCACAAGACGACCTGTTTGTGGATCCATACCAAACTGTACGTTAGAACCACCGGTTTCTACGCCGATCTCACGCAATACTGCCAAAGAGGCGTTACGCATGATTTGATATTCTTTGTCAGTCAAGGTTTGTGCTGGCGCAACGGTAATAGAGTCACCTGTGTGAACACCCATTGCGTCGAAGTTTTCAATTGCACAAACGATGATGCAGTTGTCTTTTTTGTCGCGGACAACTTCCATCTCATACTCTTTCCAACCGATCAAAGATTCATCGATTAGCAATTCATTGGTTGGAGACAAATCCAAACCACGAGTACAGATTTCGTCGAACTCTTCCATGTTGTATGCGATACCGCCACCGGTGCCGCCCATGGTGAAAGAAGGACGAATAATACAAGGGAAGCCAACTTCAGCTTGAACTTTAAGCGCTTCTTCCATGTTGTGGGCAATACCCGCACGCGGACATTCAAGGCCAATGGCACGCATCGCTAGATCAAAACGGCTACGATCTTCCGCTTTATCAATGGCGTCAGCTGTCGCACCGATCATTTCAACATTGTATTTTTCTAGCACACCGTGACGTTCAAGATCCAATGCACAGTTCAATGCCGTTTGACCACCCATCGTCGGTAAAACCGCGTCTGGACGTTCTTTCTCGATAATTTTCTCAACAGTTTTCCATTCAACTGGCTCGATGTAGGTCGCATCCGCCATTGATGGATCTGTCATAATGGTCGCTGGGTTTGAATTCACCAGAATAACGCGGAACCCTTCTTCACGAAGTGCTTTACACGCTTGCGCACCAGAATAGTCAAACTCACAAGCCTGACCGATAACAATCGGGCCAGCACCTAAAATTAAGACGCTTTTTATGTCAGTACGTTTTGGCATAATATTTCGCTCCGCTCCTACTTTTAGGCTTTAGTGGCTTTGATGTTTTCAATAAACTGATCGAACAGCGGCGCAACATCGTGTGGCCCCGGGCTCGCTTCAGGGTGACCTTGGAAGCTGAATGCACTCTTATCTGTACGTGCGATGCCTTGCAAAGAGCCATCGAACAAAGATTTGTGAGTCATCACAAGGTTAGCTGGCAAAGTGTCTTCGTCTACCGCAAAACCGTGGTTTTGGCTGGTGATCATCACTGTGCCTTTTTCAATTGCTTGTACCGGATGGTTTGCACCATGGTGACCAAACTTCATTTTCTTGGTTTTCGCACCAGAAGCCAACGCCAAAAGCTGATGGCCAAGACAAATACCAAAGACAGGAATCTCGGTTTCTAGGATCTCTTTAATGGCTTGAATCGCGTAGTCACATGGCTCTGGGTCACCAGGTCCATTGGAAAGGAATACGCCATCTGGATTCAGCGCCAAAACTTCACTTGCTGGCGTTTTTGCTGGCACAACCGTGATACGGCAGCCACGCTCAACCAACATGCGTAGAATGTTGCGTTTCACACCGTAGTCATAAGCAACTACGTGGAAGTCAAAAGATTCTGGCGTAGTATGACCGTTGACAAGATCCCAAGTAGACTCAGTCCACTCGTACGCTTTTTCAACGGTGACTTCTTTCGCTAGATCCATGCCTTTTAAGCCTGGAAATGCTTTGGCAGCAGCAACGGCAGCGGCTTCATCTAGGTTTTCACCCGCCATGATACAACCTGCTTGCGCGCCTTTTTCACGAAGGATACGAGTCAATTTACGAGTATCGATGTCGGCAATACCAACCACGCCTTTGCGTTTCAAGTAAGAATCTAGAGATTCTTGAGAGCGCCAGCTGCTAGCAACCAAAGGAAGATCACGAATGATCAAGCCTTCACACCACACTTTATCGGATTCTTCATCTTCAGAGTTAACGCCAGTATTCCCGATGTGGGGATAGGTCAAGGTGACCATTTGTCGAGCATAGGAAGGATCGGTAAGAATTTCTTGATAACCAGTCATCGAGGTGTTGAAAACCACCTCGGCAGTTGAGGAGCCATCTGCTCCGATCGACACCCCTTTAAAAATCGTGCCGTCTTCCAGAGCCAGAATCGCTGATGTTGCCAAAGGAACCTCCCATTTAGAGACTATCAGGTTGCAAAAAAGCGAGATAAACCGGTGGCTCATCTCGCTTTTAAGAAATTGCGTTTTTGCCGTTCATCCATTGATGGATAACCAATGAATCTCGCGTTCAAAAAATCTGCCTAATTCTACTCTGATACGACTTTTGCGTCCACCGAATTGCCGCCAAATCTGGCAAAAACACGGAATTTGCACGCATTTTTTCTTGACTTCTTAGTCAAGAATAAGCAAGACGTAAAATAACCTCTTAACACAACAATCCATCAGCGGCATTTTTGGCCGCATCATAACCTTTCAAGTTACCTAATACAGTTAATGAAAAGACCATAGCAGCAGCAGGCCCGCTGCCAGTCAAAATATTACCATCCATCACAACAGGTTCATTGGCAATATATTCAGCCCCCGTCAATCCATCTTCAAACCCTGGATAACAAGTGGCTTGTTTGTCCACCACAAAACCATGCGTACCAAATACCACAGCCGGTGATGCACAGATAGCCGCTAATAAAGCATCTTCAATATCATGTTTTTCCAGCATGTCGATCAGCAATTCACAATCACGCAAATGCTCCGCACCGGGCATTCCACCAGCCAGCACAACCGCATCAAAAATCTGATCCGCGACATCGGTTAATAAAACATCGGCTTCTAGTTTAATACCGTGAGCCATAACAATTTGCTTCGAATCATGAATACTCGCCACAGTAACTTCTACACCACCGCGCCGTAACACATCGATAATCGTAATGGCTTCAATATCTTCATTGCCGTTAGCAATAGGAACTAATACCTTGCTCATACTTTCACCTCTTTCAAATACATTAATTCATTAAGGTCTCTACGACAGCTTCGTTTAAAGACCTTTCTATTTTCAGTGTAAACAAACAGGCCGCTTCTTGACCTTGTTCGGTTTGTCCTTTTCTTTCTATTTGATAATAATTTTTGCGGCGACCGACCAGTTCGAACCCCAAAGACTCATACAAGGAAATAGCCCCTAGATTCGACTCGCGCACCTCCAATAACAGCTCGCTGACATCTAACTGCACGACCGCTTCTGACCAAACCATCATCAACTGTCTGGCTAGCCCCTGTCTACGGACAGAGGAATCAATCACAATTAATTCTAATTCGGATTGATCAAGCACCACCGATGCCGTTAACCAACCAACAATGGATTTTTGCGTTGCATCACCTAACTCAACCACCCAATTTTTGCGTGTTTTTAAGGCGTCAGTGATCAAACTTTCGCCCCAAGGATGAGGGTTAGACAAGGCATCGAGTTGAACAATAGAAAACAAATCTGACTCGGTCGCCAGACGGAAAGAAACGGAAGGAATCATAAAATTTCACGCCTCATTAAAGGCAAAGAGATTAACGGAAAAAGCTTGCTTGCATCGCTTGCCACGCATCTTTGCGCAGTTCAGGAATACGATGCAACTCAGACAAGCTAACAATGTGCGCGGTAGGGTATTGCTTTAATAGACTTTCAGGCGGTAAATCTTCCACCAACTGAGTAATTTGCGCGCCAGCAAGCACTAACCATGGTGTTTCAGGGAAGCCTTTTACCAGACGACCCACATAGCTCTCTAACGCGCCAAACAGCCAATCAGTACGATTCAAAAAGTACGGATTGCGCAACTGGCCCGGCCAAGTAAATGCACTGCCCTGCCATTCATCAATCGGCTGTTTTAACAAGGCTTGTCCCATTTTTAATGCCAAACGCTCAATGTCTTCCGCTTGAGAAAACACCTGCGGGACATCACTTAGAATCAAGAGTTTGTTCGACAAAGCATAAGCGTGAATATTCAGTCGCGTAATTTGGGTGTTCAGTGTTGGATCTGGCTCAACCACAATATCGACAGCCAACTCTTCGATTGGCTGCAAATCTTCAACAATAATTTCCGGCCCTGCATTTAACTGCTCACGAAGGTTATGAACCAAAGGCTCTTTTTCTTCTGGTGATAATTTAGGCATTGGAACCGGCGCAGGCTCGGCAGACTTAAACCCAGCTGCAGACGGATCATCATAAGAGTCCGCAAAGGAATGCGCTGACGAAGCCGCCATATCAATCGGCCAAGGCTGGGGCGGCATAAACACAGTCCCAGTAACATTGCCCGAAACAGACCCACTTTTATCAACAGACAGCCAAGACACCACGCCCATTTGCGCTAAGCAATGAGTTTGAAAAGCCTGTTGAGGTGGTAATTCGCGGGACATAATAACCTTAATCACAGTCGTAAAAGTACACATTCATCGAATTGAATATGGGTAAGCAAATATACTCGCTTACGCCAAGAGATGCCACTTGATGGCCTAAAGCTTGCTAGAGATCTTTGCACTATGGCTGTGTATAATCGCAACCAATTTTGCTAACACTCCCAAAAGGTATGAAAACATGATGTCTTTGTTATCTCGTTTGATGGTTATCGCTGCGGTTTCTATCAGCAGCCTCAGCTTCGCCGACAGCTTGCCAGACCTTAAAGGTCGCACTATTTTAGCTGTCACCGAAAATGCCTACACACCGCTTAACTTTGTCGACCCAGCAACAGGCGAAGGCATTGGTTGGGAATACGATGCCATGAACGAAATTGGCAAACGCCTAAACGCCAAAATTGAATGGCACCTAAGCAGCTGGGACACCATGATTCAAGCCGTCAAACAAGGCCAATACGACGTCGGCATGGACGGCATCACCATTAATGAAGAACGTGCCGCGCAAATCGACTTCACCATTCCTTACATGACCTCTCAGCAATTCATGTTAGTGCGCGCCGATGAAGATCGTTTTAACGATGCAGAATCCTTTGCCGCCAACACAGATCTACAATTTGGCGCACAAGCGGGCACGACTAATTTCTATGTCGCGGTATACGACGTGCTTGATGGTGATGAAAACAACCCTCGCATCACCTTGTTGGACACTTTTGGCGCGTCAGTCCAAGCACTTAAATCTGGCGATGTGGACAGCGTATTAATGGATGCAGCCTCAGCTCGCGGTTACATCGGAGCGAATCCTGGCGCATTTAAAATTGTTGGTGGCCCGTTGGGGTCTGAAGATTTTGGATTCATTTTGGCACCAGGTTCTGATCTTGTTAAACCGATCAATGCGGCAATCAAAAGCATGAAACAAGACGGCACCTTAGAAGCGCTGAATAAAAAATGGTTCTTCGACTATAACCAGTAAAAAATTCCGGTAAATAGAAACAACCACACAGTAACGGAACGTCTACTCAAGGCCTTCCGTTATTAATTGAAGATGACCAAGGAATGGTCCTAATATGAATTGATTATGCCCTTTAAGAAATCCCTAGAACGCACGCCGTGGTGGCTCGTCACCATCATCATTATCGCTCTGGTTTTGTTATGGAACATGATTTCCGACCAAAGCTACCAACGCATCGCAGGCGCACTAAGCGAAGGGTTACTGACCACAATCGGCGTAACCTTCACCGCTTTTATACTAGCAAGTTTTCTTGGGTTATTAATCGCACTGGCAGGATTTTCGCGTTATCGCCTTCTTCGTGAATTTGCCCGTTTTTATGTAGAAATCTTCCGCGGTATTCCAGTGCTCGTTCTACTGTTTTACATTGCCTTTGTCGGCGCACCGGAAATGGTAAAACTCTACAACTGGGTGTTACAAATACCGATCGAAGCGGGCTGGATAGAAAAAGCCCGCACAAGAGATTTCTCCCTACTGTGGCGCGCCATTATCGCCCTAGCCATCAGCTACAGCGCCTTTATTGCTGAAGTCTTCCGCGCAGGCATTCAAGAAGTAGGCAAAGGACAAATAGAAGCCGCAAAAGCATTAGGCTTATCAAACTGGCACCGCTTCCGCCTTATCACCTTGCCCCAAGCCATGCGCAAAATCTTACCGCCCCTTGGCAACGACCTCGTCGCCATGATCAAAGACTCTGCACTCGTCTCGGTATTAGGCGTCCAAGACATCACCCAACTTGGCAAAGTCTTCAGCTCCTCCACCTTCCAATTCTTCGAAACCTACAACGTCGTCGCCTTCATGTACCTCATACTCACACTCAGCTTATCGCTGATGATACGCGCCTTTGAAGCGCATTTAAGACGAAATGATCATCATTGACTAAAGATAACCCCATCCTAGCCTTGGAAGACAAAAGGGGAAGGAACAGAGATGCTTCACCAATAATCCCGAACATCATGAGCGAATAACATTCCGACGAGGGAGGAGATAGTTTCGAGAAGGAATGTTATTCGCTCTATGATTACAACAGCAGCTTAGCCATTAAACACTGGAATAATTTCTTTCCCATATTTGGCGATGATTTCTTCTTCGTCGCCGCTGTCTAGGTAGATGTTAAACTGCGTGGTTCCCGCTGCTTCTAGGTCTTTAATCTTAGCAATATGATCTTCTGGTGTACCCAATACACAGAAGCTTTTCACTATGTCTTCGGTAATGAAATCCAAGAATGGGTTGTCGCTTTGGCCATGTTTTGAATAATCGTAACCACGACGTTTTTCGATGTAATCCGTTAAGCTTTTTGGCACTAAACCTGACTCACTACCGTATTTTTCCACGATATCTGCAACGTGGTTACCTACCATGGCTGGGAACCATTTAGTGTGCTCGATGCAATAATCCATATCACCGAAGTAAGCAGGCGCGGCGGCTTGGACTTTAAAGTTAGACATATCACGCCCTGCGGCTTCACCCGCTGCAAGAGATTGATCTTTAAACCATTTCACCAAGTCAGGATCTCCAATTTGCAAAATCAAACCATCGCCTACTTCGCCCGCCGTCGCCAAGGCTTTCGGGCCATAAGCGCCAATCCAAACAGGTAGCTCGTAACCTGTTGCCCAAGGTAATTTTACGGGCTCTGGGCATTCACCGTATTCCACTTCGTCACCGCGCACCATGGCTTTTACCTTGGTGGTAAATTCCGCTAGGCGCGCCAAGGTCGCTGGCTTTTTACCCATTACTCGCATAGACGAATCGCCACGACCAAGACCAATGTCGAAACGACCATTACTTTGATGCGCCAAACTCGCATACAAGCTGGCTGACAAAGACCAATCACGAATATTCGGGTTGGTCACACAAGGACCAAAACGCATGGTTTTGGTGTGCTCCATGCACATTGCCATAGCGACAAACGACTCACGCCAAAGAATGTGAGAATCGTAAAACCAGCAATAAGTGAAACCAGCGGCTTCCGCCTGACGAACAAGATTTCGCGCGCGATCTGGGCTGACGAAGCCTTTAAACGTAATACCGAATTCCATAATGTGTTCCTCTTGTGATTATGTTTTTAATAAATTTTTCATTAACAGCTAGATGGCACTTTTAGGGCGTTACGAGCAAAACCAAGACGAGGCAAAAACAGACGAAAAAGCGGAGTCTATAAGTTATAAATGAGCATTTTGAGTCTGTTTTTAACAAAGTATTGGTGAGCGCAGTAGCCATAAACTAGTGTCCATCTGGTGGGCAGATACGTACCCCCGCATGGGAAAACGGCACCTCTTTTGAAATATTCAATCGAATCAGAATCGGCGTTAGCGCTTCAACGCAACGAGCGCTTTCTGCCAAGCCTGCGTTGTAGGCTTTGGTGCCCATTTTTTCGATCAAATCCATGACGCGTTTTTTCGCACCAAGGTCATTGCCGCACACCAAGATGTCGCAGTTGATGCCACGCGATAAATCATTCAAGGTCACCGCAGAGACGTTATGCAATGCGCCAACCACAGGAATGTCGTCGCCCAATAATAACTGCGCCGATTCCGTTACCGAGCCTGCCTCTGGCATCACCACGGCTTTTGGATTACCTGGTGCCAATGGCACGACGATATCGACCAAGGTTTTACCAACCAGCAATGGTGCCAACATCATTAGGGTGTCGTCATGCCCACTGTAAGGCACAGACAAAATGACTAGATCGTCTGCGGCTTTGGTGGCGTCTTTCATCGACAGGCCCGTAATGTCTGCCTGATAATCCTGCTCCGCCAATGTGGCAATAAGTTGCTGTGCGGTTTCTTCTGCCTTGGCAGGATCACGAGAACCCAACACCACACTGACACCAGCCAGCGCCAAACGCAGGGCCAGTCCTTTCCCTTGCGGGCCGGTTCCGCCAATGATGGCGACTTTATTGCTTACTTCGTTTTTCATCTAAAAAGATCCTCGTTATGAGCGCGAATTAGGTCTCGGCTCGAACTGTCGGTTTTGGGCCAAGAGAGGCCACGAAAAATAATCACTGGCGATTTCGCACTTTTCTCCATTAACAACCCAGAAGCCGCCGCGACTTCATCGGCAAAAGCGGGCGCAGTAACACTCAAAGGTCGTCCATACGCATCTAACTCACCCAACATGTGCATCACGCCCGGCACATTCGCCAAGCCAATCGCTACGTTGGTTTGACCCAATCGCCACGGGCGACCAAAGGTATCACTGATAATCACACCTAAATCACAGCCAAAATGGGCTTCTAATTTGTGACACAGTAATCGCGTACTTTTGTCTGGGTCTTCGGGAAGTAAAATTAGTTGGCCGGGATGGTCAGCATTGGATTCATCCACCGCCGCATTGGCGCAGATGTAACCATTTTTATGCTCGGCAATCAGCACGCCTTCTTCTTGATCTGGTCGCTTCATCGCACGCACAATGCGTGTCGATTGGGACAAAATGACTTCGACTTTGCGCGGGTCTTTATTAACGGTTTTTGCCAGCTCAATGGCCTCTTCGCTGGGCGTGATGTCATCTAGATAAGCAAATGCACCTTCGCTTTTCGACACCACTTTTTGCGCGATCACCAGAATGTCGCCAGTTACCAGCGTTTGATTTTGCGTAGTTAAGGTATCAATAATTTTTTGCGCTAAATCATCACCTTCCCGAAAGTTCGGTAAGCCCATCAGACGAAACATGCTCATAGAGTCAGGCATAGTGACGCTCCTTAATGTGCGATTTATTTATGAATAGCGATCCACTGTCGCGCCATGCTTTGAAGCGTTCAGGTTGACGAATCACCGCTACTTGCAGGTCTTCGCTGTGATCAATATCCAACGCGAGATTCGCTAAATGCAAACTACGGCAGGCCAAACGATTATTCACAGCATTGGCCTTATGAGCAGACGCCGAATCACAACCATATTCAAAGTGAATCGCATCTGGAGGCGATGTTAATAACGCATTGGTGCCGCCGTCTTTGGCGACCGCAATAATGACGTTTGTGTCTCCTGCTGCAGACATTAGAGCGACAAACTCCGCAGGATCGAGTATGGCAATATCACTCGGCACAATCAGCATGCTGTCGTAGCCCGTCTGTTTGACCCAATCGCAGGCAAAATCTAACGCACTGTTTAGGCCCTTCTCTCCATCATCAAACAAGGTATTGGCTTCATAGGATTGAGCAAGAGAAAGCACTTCAAGGGACTCGCTCACCACCAGCATATCCAGCATGGGGAAATGTCGTTGAAAAAACGCCAAAGTGTTTTCAAACAAGGTCAAAGACAGCTTTTCACGGGCTGAGTCTGACAAGCTGCCAACCAATCTTTGTTTGGAACGCTTGGGCGATTTCATCGGAATCACTACGCAAAGCTTATCGATTAAGTGATAAATACTTGGCGAATACATAGCTGAATGATATGTCATTAGGCCGCCCTCTGCTTTTTATAAGACAAGGCGAACTCGACCACTTGAGTAAGCAAAGCGGTTTTCTCTTCAGGCGTTTTTATGAGGGTTGGTGTGACCAGTACATCAAGGCCTTGCCCTTGCAACCATGCGGCGTCTTGCTGATCCACATTGTCAATCACCATGCCATGCAAAAAGGAGCTATAACAGTCATAGATGCCTTTTGAATCGATGCTTTTCCCTGCACTTTCGAGCATTTTATCCGCAGGGCCTTTTACCGTTTTTCCGCCAATTAATGGCGAAATAGCAATGATATAAGCACCGCTTTTTTCCACCGCTTGCTGAATTTCCGGCACAGCGAGAATGGCACCAATACTGACGATAGGATTGCTCGGCGCGATGATAATCAGATCACTGTTAGCAATTTGCTCTAAGGCTTCAGGAGTCGGCTTGGCGTTTGCGATGCCTTGATATTCAATATCTAGCACGTCGGACTGACAATGCTCGCGTACAAAAAACTCTTGGAAAGACAACCAGCCTTGAGGTGTCTTCACTCGGGTTTGCACCACATCGTTAGTCGGCAACAAAATTGGCACGCTAACGTCATGACGCTTCGCCAAACGTTCGGTAATCTCACTGGCGCTGACGCCTTGGTGCTTTAAATTCGTTCGGTAAATATGCGTGGCGAGATCCAAATCCCCCAGGGTCATCCAAGTGTCTTGCCCTAAGGCTTTTAGCTCAGTGAGTACTTGGTGAGTTTCGTTTTTACGTCCCCAACCTTGCTGGCGGTCGATCTGATCGCCTAAGGAATAAATCAGCGTATCGATATCTGGCGAGACCCAAAGACCATGAAACTCATCGTCGTCAGCAATGTTGCCAATGATCTTGGTCGAGCTGGCGTATTGGCTTTTTGCCAAACCTTCGGCGGCTTTCGCACCCCCTACGCCACCCGCCAACAAGGTGATATTTAAGCTGGTCATTAAGCCACTCCTTGAATCGCAATGCGGTTCGTTAATGGCGCTTTGATGCTAGTGGCGGCTATTGGATAGTCTTTTACGATGTCATATTTGGTGCTGCGCTGTACTGCATGCAAACCTGCTGCATGAATATTAGCAACCATGTCTTCTGGGAAAACTTCTTGCCCATGTGTCGCCCCAGCCGCGCGAGAAATACTTTCATTCATCAAAGTGCCGCCCAAATCATTGGCACCTGAACGTAGCATTCTGGCAGCCACATCAGGGCCCATTTTCACCCATGAGGCTTGGATGTTATCGATATGACCTTGCAGCATCAGGCGAGCAATGGCGTGCATTTTAAAATGCTCGTCTTGGGTTGGGCCAGGGCGAACCTTGTCTGGGTTGTCCTTGTATAAACGGGTTTCGTAATGGATAAAACCTAAGGGAACAAACTCGGTAAATCCGCCGGTTTCTTTTTGAATATCGCGCAATAATTTGAGGTGATTTGCCCAATGAATTGGCTGATCCACATGACCGTACATAATGGTCGAGGTTGTTGGCACGCCAACATAATGGGCGGCTTTGATAATGCGCACCCACTCTTCTGTAGTGAGTTTATTTTTGGTCAATTGTTTACGTACTTCGGTATCTAGAATCTCTGCCGCTGTGCCCGGCATAGAACCCAAACCAAGGTTCTTTAACTCGGTCAAAAAGGCTTCTGGCTCAAGGCGACCTTTTTTGCAGCCATACCAAATTTCAAACGGAGAAAAGGCGTGAATATGAATCTCTGGCACACGCTTTTTCACGGCGATTATGAGGTTACGGTAATAATCAGCGCCTATGTCTGGATGCAATCCACCTTGAATACAGACTTCTGTCGCGCCTCGATTCCACGCTTCTTCGGCTCGATCTGCGACTTGTTCGACCGTTAGGAATTCCGCTTCTTTGTCGCCTTTTTCTTTGGCGAAATTACAAAATCGGCAGCCCATGTAACACACATTGGTAAAGTTGATATTGCGAGTAACCACAAAGGTGCCCACATTACCGACACGCTTTTCACGGACTCTGTCAGCCGTATCGAGTACCGCTTGGGCTTCTGCGCCTTGCGTGGCAAACAGTACACAAGCATCGTCAACATTCAGCTCTTCACCTTGCAATGATCTTTCTAAAATTGTTCGAACGGTGTCGCTCACTTGGGCATTGTTTGGCATTAACGGAAATAGGTTCATGCGATGACTCCTCCATTTACTTGAGCAGCACGGCTAACCAGCGACGCGACTCGTTGGGTTAAATTAGGGGTTAGGTATTTATTGTCCTGCTGCTGGAAACGGTCATAAATGGTCAAGCGTTCTGCCAGCGAATAACCCAGTCCTTCACAAGCTTGAGCGACACTGCTGATCTGCGGCCAGGCTCTTTCTGGATTAATAAAGTCTTTGGTCAAAGGCGAGATGCCGCCCCAATCGTTGATGCCAGCATTGATGTAACTACCGTATTCAACTTCCAAATTGGGCGGTGCTTGTATGCTGATGTCATCAGGTAAGATCAAACGGGCAATAGCGATGGTGCGTTTCATGTCGTCTAAATTCGGTTCTTGATAACCAGCCATGGCGGTGCCTGCTTTGGCACGAAAGTTCTGAATGATGACTTCTTGAATGTGCCCATAAGCAAGATGACGATCACGTATGGCAATAAGGCTGTTCACTCGATCTGTCCAGCTTTCACCTATGCCAATCAAAATCCCCGTAGTAAAGGCGATATCAAGGCGACCTGCTTGCTCTATGGTGTCGAGTCGACGTTTTGGGGTTTTATCTGGGCAAGCATGATGGGCTTGGCCTTTTTTGAGTAAATCGTTGGAGACGTTTTCCAACATCATGCCCATGCTAGCGGCAACCGGCTTTAGGCGTTTCAGCTCATCGAAAGACAAAGCACCTGCATTGACGTGAGGTAATAAACTGGTGTGCGTTAAGACACTTTCACATTGGTCATGCAGATAATCTAAGGTACTGACGTAACCAAGATTGGACAACATCTCGCGAGCTTTCTGATGACGTTCTTCTGGTCGCTCGCCCAAACTGAACAAGGCTTCTTTGCAATCTAACGCTGCACCTTCGTGCGCGGTGTTTAGCACTTGCTCTGGCGTCATGTAATTAGCGTGAGGTGAATCGGGCGATTGTACAAAGGTGCAATAACCGCAGGTGTCGCGACACATATTCGTCAGTGGGATAAATACTTTCTTTGAGTAAGTCAGCTGTTTACCCCACGCATTATCACGCGCTGTAGCGGCTTCTTGGCAGAGTGAGTATAAGTCTGGCCCAGTCGCAAACTCATAAGATATGGCTTCAGAATCAGAGATCATAGTCACTCCACGCTTTAATAATTAAATGAGATTAAATTAACTTTTTTACCATTTGGTATAAAAATTAATAGCAATCATTTTGCGTAGAGTAAATTGTTTTTATTAGTGCAAAACACGCACCGATAAAGGGCTAGCGCCCTAAAGTTCAGTTAAGTGAAAAGTTAACCAAAAGGTTAAGATGATGAAATGTGGCGTTTTTTTGCACATTTTAACTGTACAAAAAGCAGACACCCTAGCGTGAATAAAGGAAGAAAATCAGTCGGAATTATTTTTAATTATTTTTTTTGGCACCAAGAGCGCGCACAACAAAATCCGTCACCGCTGATTCTGCTCGTTCAAAGTCGGCTTCATCCAAACGATGTTTACCTAATAGCACTTCCATTTGCACCGAGAAATCTGCATAAGTTTGGGTGGCAGCCCAGATAGTAAAAAACAAATGTTCAGGGTCTATATCGTCAACTAATCCCTTACTTATCCATAACTTAACTAATTCGACATCACGATCGAACTGAGGTTTTAAATGACTAATTAGGTACTCTTTTAAGACGGGCGCACCGCTTATAATTTCATGTGCAAAGACTTTAGATCCATTCGGATAGAGCCGAGAGAGCTGCATTTTTTCACGTACATAACGACGAATAACCGCTTCGGGAGTCTCGCCTTGAGTTTCTAGAAAAGAAAGCTTTTCTATCCAAATATCGAGCATTTCTTTTAACACTCGTTGATACAGTAACTCTTTGTTAGCAAAGTAATAAATCAGGTTTTGCTTGGAAATACTGGCGGCGGCGGCAATAGCTTCCATCGACGAACCGTTATAGCCTTTTTCAGCAAACACCACCTCGGCACAACGCAATATCCGAGACTCTAATTCTTCTCGATTAATCGACTGCTTAGTACGTTTTATTTTGTTATCGGTCAAAACCTGATCCGCCTTCCATAAAAAAGTTCATATCGCCAATGAGTACTATAAGACGCTGTTTTTATTAAATATTATCTTATTTTTAAATTTTAAAATAACACACTCGGATAACTCAAACGAGTTTTTATCAGCAAACTTGATTAAAACTTGGCCTACTTATTGCTGACCGGAAAGACAAGTTGTCTGATATTTTTTTATCGTCATTTTTTACCTTTTGGTAAAGGTATTGGAAGCAGAAGTAGGAGTTAGTAATGCAAGACCTTCATATCAACGAACAACGCCTTTGGGACACTTTAATGGAAATGGGTGACATTGGCGGTACTGAAAAAGGCGGCTGCAACCGTCTTGCAGGAACAGACTTAGACAAGCAAGCCCGCGACCTGTTTGTTGCTTGGTGTGAAGCCTGCGGCTGTTCCGTTGAGGTAGATAAGATCGGCAATATCTTTGCTCGCCGCTCAGGCACAAACAATGATTTACCCGCTGTCGGAACAGGCAGTCACCTTGATACTCAACCTACTGGCGGCAAGTTCGATGGTGTGTTTGGCGTTCTTTCTGGTGTTGAAGTATTACGCACACTTCATGAAAACAACATTGAAACACCTACCGCAATGGAATTTTCTGTTTGGACCAACGAAGAAGGCTCACGCTTTCAACCTGCGATGCAAGGGTCTGGCACCTATGTTGGCCGCTTCGATCTGCAAACAGAATTGAATAAAACCGACGTCAATGGCATTCGCCTTGGCGACGAGTTGGAACGCATTGGTTATTTAGGTGACATGGAGCTGGGTAGCCGACACATGGGCGCATTTTTCGAAGCGCACATCGAACAAGGGCCTATTCTTGAAGACGAGAAAAAAGCCATCGGCATAGTCCGACTAGGCCAAGGTATTCGCTGGTACAACATCGAGGTAGTGGGTCGCCCTTCTCATTCAGGCACCACACCAATGCATCTTCGCAAGGACGCTATGTTAGCGGCTTCTGCCATTGTCACCGAAATGAACGCCATCGCGCATCGTCACGAAAATGGCTTGGGTACAGTGGGCTTTATGCAAGTTTGGCCAAACTCCCGCAACACCATTCCAGGTAATGTGAAATTCAGCGCTGACCTGCGTAATCCAAACCCTGATGTTTTGCTCACCATGCACGAAGAACTCGTGGCGTTTTGCAAGGAAATCGCCTTAGAGCATGAACTAGAAGTCAATCTTGATCCTTTCTGGTATTTCGCACCTGTTGAGTTTAACGCTTCCGACGACGTAAAAGCCGCCACAGAAAAGCTCGGTTACAGCCATATGGACATTTACGCGGGCGCGGGACACGACGCTTGCTACATGGCGGATCTGGTGCCAACAGGGATGATTTTTACGCCTTGTTTGAATGGCATCAGTCATAACGAAGCTGAATACAGTTCGCCAGAAGAATGTGCCGCTGGCGCCAACGTACTACTGCACGCCATGCTCGAAGCCAGTGACCGCATCGCCAAAGAACATCAATAACTAATGATGGCTAATAAATGAAGAAAGCAAAGAACCATTGAATGAAAACAACCCCATAATCAAAAAATAGAAGAGGTGGCAACAATGACCAGCAAGTCTGTTAAACAAGGTGAGTTTTATGAGCTGGAGGTCGACAGCGATCTCCAGCAAAGTTCAGCGTATAACGACGATTTAGCGCCAACCAACGTAAAAGACCGCACATGGAGCAAATGGAATATCGCCGCGTTATGGGTGGGTATGTCGATTTGTGTGCCAACTTATACTTTAGGTGGTGTATTAACGGCTTATTTTGGGCTGTCGGTAATGGAGGCGTTATTCACCATTCTTATCGCTAACATTATCTTGCTGGTGCCACTAACACTAAACGCCTACCCTGGCACTAAGTTCGGTATCCCTTTTCCTGTGTTATTACGTTCATCCTTTGGCATGATTGGCTCTAACATCCCCTGTTTAATCCGCGCCTTGGTGGCCTGTGGTTGGTTCGGTATTCAAACCATGTTCGGTGGTTTGGCAATTCATTTATTCTTGTCTGCCGTGTCTGATGGTTGGGCAAGTTTGGGTGGCGTCGGCGAGGTGATTGGCTTCTTCATTTTCTGGGCGCTGAACATGTACGTGGTGATCCGTGGTGCAGAGTCGATTAAATGGATGGAAACCTTATCCGCCCCCTTGTTACTAATCGTTGCCATTGGCCTGATGTTTTGGGCAGGCGGTAAGGTATCTTTCACCGAAATTTTAGCAACACCAGCGAGTCGTCCTGAAGACGCTGGATTTATGGGTTACTTTCTTGGTGGTCTAACTGCCATGGTTGGTTTTTGGGCAACCTTATCCTTGAATATTCCTGACTTCAGCCGCTATGCAAAATCGCAAAAAGATCAGGTTATTGGTCAAATCGTTGGTTTACCAGTCACCATGTTCTTCTTCGCCGCTTTGGGCGTGGTACTCACCGCAGCATCGACAACGCTGGTGGGTGAAACCATTTCAGATCCGATTTCGTTGATTGGTAAAATCGATAGCCCATTTTGGGTAGCCGTAGCCATGATATTGATCGTTATTGCGACACTGTCTACCAACACCGCTGCTAACGTGGTTTCCCCTACCAATGACTTTCAAAACATTGCACCAAAGCTGATTAATCATACTCGTGGCGCTTTGCTCACAGGCTTGATTGGTATTTTGCTGATGGGTTGGGAACTACTCAAAAAATTAGGTCTATTGGAATCCGATGTCAGCGTAGAAGGTATGTACTCAAACTGGCTACTGGGTTATTCAAGTCTACTTGGTCCGATTGCTGGCATCATGATTGTCGATTACTTCTTAATCAAACGTCAGCATTTAGATTTGGTCGCACTTTATAAACCAAATAGCCTTTATCCAGCCTTTAACAATGCGGGACTCATCGCCTTTGCTGTGCCGGTTGTCATTACCTTAATCGCGCTAAATATGCCTGCGCTTGGCTGGTTCTATAACTACGGCTGGTTCACTGGCGCATTCACTGGTGCCATCGTTTACTTCGTACTTGCCAATATGCAAACCACTTCTGCGACTCAAGCTGACGCACTGCAATCCTAAATAATTCTCACCGCGGCGCCGATTGGTGCCGCCTATATTCACAACAGAAAAGGACGACACATGAGTAGTCTATTTATTAAAGGTGGAACCATAGTCACCCATGAAGAAACCTTCAAAGCAGACATTCTTTGCAAAGACAATAAAATCGTCGAGATCGGCGACATTAGCGCCCTCCCAAACGATATTGAAACCATCGATGCCACAGGCAAGCTCATCATGCCCGGCGGCATTGACCCACATACTCACATGCAATTGCCTTTCATGGGAACCGTAGCAAAAGATGACTTTGCTTCTGGTACTATTGCGGCTCTAGCGGGTGGTACCACGACCATTATCGATTTTGTGATTCCCAACCCTCAGCAGTCGTTATTAGATGCCTACCACCAATGGCGCGACTGGGCGAAAAAAGCCCATTCAAACTACACCTTTCATGTGGCGATTACCTGGTGGGACGATACCGTCGCAGAAGAAATGAATATTCTGGTACGCGATCATGGCGTAAACAGCTTCAAACACTTCATGGCTTACAAAAATGCCATCATGGCAACCGATGACATTTTGGTGTCGAGCTTCACCAAATGCTTGGAGCTTGGCGCTATTCCCACTGTTCACGCCGAAAATGGTGAGCTGGTTTATCACTTACAAAACAAACTCATTTCGGAAGGCATGACGGGGCCAGAAGCCCATCCGCTGTCTCGTCCTTCTTCTGTGGAAGGCGAAGCGGCTAACAGAGCCATTAGCATTGCCAACACTCTTGGCGCGCCAATTTACCTTGTACATGTTTCCACCGAAGAAGCGGTCGACGCCATTCGCTACGCAAAAGATCACGGTCAAACCGTATTTGGCGAAGTGCTGGCGGGACATCTTACCGTGGATGAAAGCGTTTATCAGAACCCAGATTGGGCAACGGCCGCAGCGCATGTAATGAGTCCTCCGTTTAGACCCAAACACCACCAAGACGCGCTTTGGAAGGGTGTACAAGCGGGAACATTGCAAACCACCGCCACCGACCATTGCGCTTTCTGTGCGGAACAAAAAGCCATGGGCAAAGACAATTTTGCACAAATTCCTAATGGCACAGCGGGCGTAGAAGAACGCATGATGGTGTTATGGGAAAAAGGCGTCAACGAAGGCAAAATCACCATGAATGAATTTGTCGCCTTAACCTCGACTAACACAGCCAAAATCTTCAACATGTATCCAAACAAAGGCTGCATTCGTGTTGGGGCTGATGCTGACTTGGTGATTTGGAACCCTGCCGCAATTAAAACGATTTCCGCGAAAACCCATCATTCGAAAATCGAGCACAGTATATTTGAAGGCATGGAAATCCATGGCGTACCTGAAACGACTATTTGTAATGGCAAACTCGCGTGGCATGACAATGTAATACTTACCAAATCTGGCGATGGAAAATACATAGATCGTCCAGCTTACGCGCCTTATTACGAAGCCCTAAGAAAACGCAAAGAACTGAACAAACCCAAAGCAGTTGTGCGTTAAAGATAAGCAAAAACAACCCCATCCTAGCCTTCCCCTTGGAAGTAATAAGGGGAAGGAACAGTTCAGGTCTGCTCCTCCCCCTTGTGTCTTTAAGGGGGAGGCTGGGAGGGGGTGATGAGCGGCAGTTCAAGAGCTAAAAAACAAATTCGATCAAAGCCTGCAGGACGACAAAAGACATAATCCCCGCCAGAATATCATCTAGCATGATGCCGAAGCCGCCGTGGACGTTTTTATCCACCCATGAGATAGGCCAAGGTTTCAAAATATCGAATAAGCGAAACAACACAAAGCCAAGCACGATGTAAAACCACCCCGCTGGCGCAAGCCACATAGTGATCCAGAAACCTACGAATTCGTCCCAGACGATGCCAGCATGGTCGTGCACGCCCATGTCTTTCGAGGTTTTACCACAAAGGTAAATTCCCACCAGCGATGTCACTACCAGCACAATGAAGTACGAGGTTGCGGTTAAATCTTGTAGGAACCAGATAAACAAAGGCACTGCGGCCAATGTGCCAAAGGTTCCCGGCGCTTTTGGCGCGGCACCAGAACCAAGGCCAAACGCCAAAAAATGTATCGGATTACGCCATACCGACGCTGGGGCTGAATTCACCATGAAACCATTACCTATTTAAATTAAAAACTAAAAGATTTTGTAGGCGCTGTAACGGCCCCTAAAAATGTTGCCAACCTGTTACTTCGCCATCATAGTTTTGAATCGCAAAACCATTCTCGACAATTTCCCCCACCTTGGTACAAGGCAAGCTAAGTGTTTGAGTAATCAACGATATTTCAGCAGCTTGTGCTTTTGGTGCGGTGAAACACAATTCGTAATCATCGCCACCCGTTAACGCCAAAGCCACCGCTGTTTCAGGCTGCCAACGACTTAACTCAGAGGAAACCGGCACACGATTAGCATCGATATTCGCTCCAACGCCAGAGGCTTTAAGTATATGCTGGATATCTTGAGCAAGACCATCGGAAATATCCATCATCGCATGCACTACACGCTTCAGTGCCATGCCTGCTATCAGCCTTGGCTTTGGCCTCCAGAAGCGGTCATAGAAATAATCAAAACGCTCACTCGATACTTGCAACTCACCCGTGACAATCGGCACCGCTGCTGCGGCATCGCCAAGTAATCCAGTGACGTAAATATCATCACCGACTTTTGCCCCACTGCGTTTTACCGCCATGTCTGGCTCTACATAACCATGCACTTGCAGCGTAATGGTTAGCGGCCCTTTGGTAGTATCGCCGCCAACCAAGGCCAAACCGATCGGCTCAGCCAGTTCTGCCATACCTTGCGCCAAGCCTGCTAACCATTGCGGATCAGATTCAGGAAGCGTTAGTCCCAAAGTGAAAAACGCCGGTTTCGCGCCCATCGCGGCCAAGTCACTGACGCAGCTTGCCACCGCACGATAACCAATATCCACAGGATCCGCATCGAAAGGAAAATGTCGACCTTCGACCAAGGTATCCATAGAAAACACCAAGCTCTGACCTTGCGGCACTTGCACCTGAGCACAATCATCACCAATGCCCAACAAAAGATCTCCACGTCCCTGCGTGCTTGCCATCACAGACGCTTGAAAGATGTTTTGTATCAACTCGAATTCTTTCAACAGAAGATCCTTTTATCCTAATTAATGGCTCAACCAAGACATTCGCCTAGCGATCAAGACAAGCCAGTTTAATGACCAAGAGGATACCGTATTGTCAGCAAGATGTCAGAAGCGAATAGGAAAGATATCACCATCGCTAGAAACAAAAAAAGGCAGACCACTTACGCAGATCTGCCTTTTTTATCGTCAATCCTTGGCTAAAAACTCGCCGTTTTATTCGTCTTCTGAACGCTTAGCACGCTGTTTAGGCGTTGGAATGACTTCTAGATAAAAAGTCTTCCAATGCTGGCTTTGTGCCGAGCTAATGTTGGTATTGATATCACCTTCATGAATAGCTCTTGCCTTATCAGCCGTTTGACCAAATTTGCAGTTAAATCCCCAAAAATCCGCACCATCAGGCAAGGCTTTTTTACGCTCTGCTTTGATGTATTGCTTAACCTCATTTTTCGCTTCTTCAATAATGCGCTGATATGGTTTTTTGGGGTGAGACAATACAAAGTTCTTTTTCATTATGATCCTAAAAATATTGGATAAGGCAGCGTAACAACCACCTTGATACCCTATGATAACGGGTTAAGAATAATCCAGCTATCAATAAATAACTGCGCTCTACTATTCTATCCGTTCAACATCGATACCAAGCGCTTTAGCCCGCACCGCCCACATTTTACGCGCCAATACTCGCATGTTTTCAACACTGTCCATTTCGTCCATAATTTCCACACCAAGTAAAGTCTCAACCAAATCTTCAAGAGTCACAATTCCTTTCGATCTGCCATACTCGTCGACAACCAAAGCAATATGCTGGCGCTCATTCAGAAAACTATCCAATAGCATGGGTAATGACACCTTTTCAGGAACAGCTGTAATATCACGCCTTAAAGACTTAAGTGTTTCGCCATGTCGATCCGATGCTTTACTTAATAAGATATCATCTCTAAGAACAAAGCCGGTAATATCGTCAAAGCCTGACTTATACACAGGTAAACGTGAAAATGGCTTGTTCTTAATAAGCTCAAACACTTCCGACACTGTTTTTTCTTCTGAAAGTACAAACGCAACGATACGAGGCGTCATCACATCCATCACTTTCACAGAACCATAGCGAAACAAATTGCCGAGGATTCGAGATTCTCTATCATTAATATGCCCGCCCTCTTTGCCAAGCTCTGCCATAGCAATAAATTCATCTCGGTTAAAATGCTGTATCTCTTTTCCGTGTGCTATCAGCTTAGTCAGCTTTTCTGAAATCCATACAATAGGGTACAGAATGACGATAAGACCCTGCACAAAGTACATTGTCGGTACAACCAGTTTTGGCCAATAAATAGCACCGATGGTTTTTGGTACAATTTCCGATAAAAATAAAATAGCCATGGTCATGCATGCCGAAAAAAAACCAAACCACGCGCTGCCAAATACTGCAGTAGCTTTTGCACCTGCGCCAATCGCCCCAGCTGTATGTGCAATAGTATTAAGTGTCAAAATAGCCGCAAGAGATTGGTCAATATTGTCTTGCTTTAGTCGCTTCAAACGCGCAGCGTATTTTGGTGCTTTTTCTTTCTGCCCTTCAATATAAGAAGGCGTAATACTTAATAGCACCGCTTCCGCCACAGAACAGAGAAATGAAAAACCTATTGCAGAAACTATATACACCATCAACAAAACGGCATCTGAGCTCATTTTATATCCTTGTACTCGTCATTAAATTATCTTCACACATAAAATTAGTCTTTAGTCACAGTATTAAGTTCAACACATACTGCAAAATCTTATGCCATCGTTCAGTCGATAAGACCCGACAAAAACGTACACAGACAATATTTAGAGTTGCTGCTTATCTCACACGTTTTAATTGAATTGAGTATTCAGGGGTATGAGCCAGTAAAAACCATGGCGCATAAAAAAGCCCCGTTATTAACAAGTAATAACGGGGCTCTTAGCTGTCTTTTAATTACGCTTTCAGAAATTCTTTCAAAAGCGTTTAAATAATCGTCTATCGATTACTTCTTCGACTCTTTATTCGCATCTCGACGAGCGGCGATTTCTTCGCGGCGCACGCGCTGTGCAAGTTTGTCTAGAATGCCGTTTACGTATTTGTGGCTTTCCGTCGCGCCGAAGCCTTTTGCTAGCTCTACGCTTTCGTTGATCGCAACTCGGTATGGCACGTCTAAACGCTGAGACAATTCAAATGCACCAATGCGCATAACGGCCAATTCGATTGGGTCTAGTTCGCTTAATGGGCGGTCTAATAGTTCTTCAAACAAAGTGTCCAATTTTTTGGCGCTAGCTGTTACACCTTGTAGTAATTCGCGGAAGTAGACTTTGTCACAAGAATCCATTTCTTGATCTTGGTTCATCACGAATTGAGTTTCGATCTCGCTCACTGCAGATTGGTTCATCTGCCATTGATAGACCGCTTGTAATGCCAAACGACGAGAAGCACTGCGCAATTGCGAACGTGAAGGTTTTTTCTCTTTACGTTTTGGTGCTGGAGTTTGGTCGTTTGCTGTTTCCACTTCGCTCATTTTTTGCCTCAATTGTCCAGACTACGCCGCCTTATGGGCTGACGCTTTGGTCTGTTTGAAAGTACCCTTGGTTGTTAAAGAGCTATATTAGCTACTGCCTTTAGACAGCAGCTGAGTCATATCGACCAAAGGTACGAATATATGGGTTGTCTTGGGCGGCGATTATAGCAACATTTATTCTAGGTTTCTCGGCAAAGTTGGCGAAATATTGGTAAGAAAAAACAATTTTCAGGCTTTTCTGAAAAAAAGCCTGAAAAAGCAATGACTCAGCTTTTGACTATTCGTCAAAATCGCCTTCGAAATCTTCATCTAGGTATTTTGGCAAATAAACCAAACGTACATCTTGCCCTACTTGGCGAACCGATTTAAGGGTGAGATCAACCGCTTCGTCCATCGCTTCTAGAGGCAATTTAAATAACGGACGTGCGCTTGAGCCCAATAGTTTCGGCGCCATGTAGACAACAATTTCGTCGATCAAACCGGCTTCCAAAAAGCCACCAGCCAATTCCGCACCCGCTTCTAACAAGACTTCGTTGATGCCTGCATCAGCAAGTTGCTCCATCGCGTCCAATAAATCGAGTCGGCCATCTTCACCACGTGGTGCAAAACGCACCGTCACGCCTTTTTTAGTGAGCACTTCTAAATGCTCTGCTTCCACCTCTTCTTCTACCGAAAACACCCACGCTTGATTGCCAGGGTAAAGGATTTTGGCTTCTGGAAGAATCGACAACGCCGTATCCATCACCACACGAATGGGCTGACGCACGCTTTTCGGATCGGCTTCTTGGTCATCATTGTCGATACGCACTGTCATGCTTGGATTGTCTGCCAACACAGAGCCAATCCCCGTCACAATAGCATCACTTTGCGCACGCAAACGCTGTACATCAAGACGCGCAGCGGAATCAGTAATCCACTGACTCTCGCCAGATTCCATTGCTGTGCGGCCATCCATGCTCATGGCAAGCTTCACTCGCACATAAGGAAGACCTTCTCGCATACGCTTAATAAAACCAGGGTTAAGCGCTTCGCATTCCGCTTCTAAAACTGGCCCAATTACTTCGATACCGGCTTTTTTGATTTTCGCCAGACCATTGCCAGACACTTCAGGATTCGGATCTTGCATGCCGTAAACAACACGCGCAACGCCCGCTTTAATTAAGGCGTCGGCACAAGGCGGCGTTTTGCCTTGGTGACTGCAAGGTTCCAAGGTGACATAAGCCGTTGCGCCAACAGCGTCTTGGTTCGCATCCGCCAAGGCATTGACTTCCGCATGGCCTTCTCCGGCTTTTACATGAAAGCCTTGCCCAATGATTTGCTGATCTTTAACTAACACACAGCCAACACGTGGGTTGGGATGAGTGGTATAGCGGCCTTTTTTCGCCAATTGAATGGCTTTCGCCATCCAGTATTCGTGATTATAAACTGTCATGCTTTGTCTTCTTATTTCAATTCTTGGGCGTTTGGTTTTGATTCGTTAACAGAAGAGCTGTGACCTTCTAAACGATCGATTTCCTCACGGAATTCGCTAATGTCTTTGAAGCTTCGATAAACAGAAGCAAAACGCACATAGGCCACTTGATCAAGACGCTTCAATTCTTCCATTACCGCTTCACCAGTCCAACGAGACGGTAATTCTCGCTCACCAGTCGCTTGCATTTTTTCTTTAATTCGGGTGATCGCAGTTTCTACCGCTTCAATGCTAACAGGACGTTTTTCAATGGCTTTAATTATCCCGTTGCGTAACTTGTCTTCATCGAATGCCTCTCGACTGCCATCACTTTTGATCAGTTTTGGCATTTGCAATTCAGCCACTTCAAAGGTGGTAAAACGCTCTTGGCAATGACTACAGGTACGACGGCGACGCACTTGTGCGCCTTCAGAAACCAATCGAGAATCCACTACTTTAGTATCTTGAGTTCCACAAAAAGGGCATCGCATAGTGCTTCCAATATCGCTAATTTGGTGTAAGAATGCCTTAGACTAGGCCATCGCGTGATGGGTGAAATCATACCAACCCCGCCATAATATAGCTACAAAGCGACTGTGTGCGCTTGCATCATTCTTCTATATAAGAGTGAATGATTTTATAAGGATTTATATGCCGTTCGCAGAATTATCGGGCTTAATTGCCGCCTTGTGTTGGACTATTTCGAGCCTGATGGCGCCAAACTTGATCCAACGCTTTGGTACCATGCGTTTTAATACCTTTCGTATTGTGATTGCCAGTTCGATTCTGTTAGCCATTTGCTTAATCACTCAACGCTTCAATGCAACTTTGTGGCAACACGCTGAGATCGTCATGCTGTCTGGGCTGTTGGGGATTTTCATTGGCGATACCATGTTGTTTACCGCGGTGCATCGTCTCGGGCCTCGACGCACAGGGGTTCTGTTCGCTACCAATGCACCCATGTCGATTCTATTGGGTTGGCTATTTTTAGGGGAAAACCTTTCTTTTAATCAACTCTTTGCCTGCGGTTTAGTGCTTATGGGTGTAGTGATCGCTATTCTATTTGGCCGTAGAGTCAGTCTTCACGCTTGGGAGCAAACTAAAGGCAAATTAAGCATTGGAATTTTGCTTGCTCTTGGCGCAGCGCTTGGTCAGGCCAGTGGTGCCTTGCTTAGCAAACCCGCTTTAATTGATGGTGCCGATCCGATTGCCGTCTCCGCATTGCGTGTTGGCACAGCGGCTTTCGCTCTTGCTCTTGCATATGGTTTGTACTATCGACACAAACAACCTGCTGACGCGATTCCATTTGGTCAACTAACTCGTGTTGATTTCATGGGCATCGCTACTCTCGCCACCATTGGTATGGTAATCGGTATGAGCGTCTTAGTTTGGGGCGTCGGTAACGCTAATGTCGGTATTGTCACTACGCTATCAGCCGTTGTTCCCGTACTAATTTTACCGGGCTTGTGGATCACCACCGGCCAACGCCCTGCATTTGGCGCCTGGATCGGGGCGACTTTTGTTGTCACTGGTGCGGCTCTTCTCATTTTAGTCAGTAACTAAAGCTCTCTTCTCCTTTTTATCTCTTTCATAATTAAAATGAAATTTAGCTTGTAATAGAAAAGCTATAAGACATAAGATTAAACAAAGTGTAATTTTATGTAAAAAATAATAAGGAAATAAGATCACGTGATTATATTGAGATATATCGGAGTGATAGCTCTGATGCTTCATTCCCTTCATTCAATAAGCGCTGAACCCTTCAGAATTAACAAAGTGGTAGGTGAAAAAGAAGAGCTCATGTTCAGTGTCTTAAAGCTCGTTATGAGTAAGGTTGACCCTGACACCACCTTTGCTCAAAACGAACAAGAGCTAAACACAGCTCGAGCCATTGGCGCCGTCGAATCAAAAAAACTCGATATAATGTGGGGAGGCTCCACCTCTACTTACGAAGATAAAATGCTCCCAATCCGAATTCCGGCATTGAAAGGACTACTCGGACACAGAATCTTTATTATTCGCGCCAGTGATCAGGAAAAATTCAACCAAATACATTCTTTAGAAGATTTAAAGAAACTCGATGCTGGCTTAGGCAAACTTTGGGGTGACACAAAGGTAATGAAATTAGCCGACATCCCGACGGTCACTACGATGAAATACCCTAACTTATTTTTGATGCTAGAAGGCGGCCGTTTCGACTACTTCCCCAGAGCGCTTCATGAACCTTGGGTAGAAGTAAAATCTCGTCCAGAGCTGAACTTAGCCATTGAAAAACATCTCATGCTGATTTATCCATTCGCGCAATATTTCTATGTCGAAAAGTCCAATAAATCGCTGCACGACAAAATTTACAAAGGCTTTGAAATGGCTATCGCTGATGGCAGCTATGACAAACTCTTCTTCAACCACCCGATGATTAAAGATGTGTTAGAGCAAGCCAACTTAAAGCAGCGCACAGTAATTCGTATCAAAAATGCCACAATGCATCCAGATACACCCTTTGATCGCAAAGAATTTTGGTTAGATTTAGACAACCTTTAAACCAACAATTTAACGACATATTCCTTACTCCCAAAGCAACGATACGAGATAGAAATGAATTCAATCAAACAAAAATCCATGCTTTTCCTTTCTACTGCCTCACTTCTCGTGATGGTGATTATTTTTTCCAGCAGTTATATGTTGGCAAAAAATCATTTTGAGGAAGCATTAAACAAACAAATAAAAGGGTTAAACAACACCTTATCTATTGCGCTGCAAGAACCGATATTTTCTTACGATTCGGGTCTGATTGAACGCATCATGTCTTCATTTATGAATCTCCCTTTTGTTGACAGCATCAAAGCGTATGATCAAAGAGATAAGCTACTCGGTACAGCGAAAGATGATCAAAGCACCAAAGCAGACTCCAAGGACTTACGTGTCGATACAATAGATATCGTTTGGAGTGACAAAAGCGTCATTGGTCATCTTGAAGTGACCTACCGAATGGACAGTAATGCAGAATTGCTTTCATCCATACAAATTATGTTTTTGTTAATAGGTGTAATTTTGTTGCTGGTACTACAAGTAACCAACTGGTTCGTTTTAACACGCTATGTCGTAAACCCAATCAAAGTGGTTGCTAGCGCCATGGCTGAAATCGCACAAGGTGGCGGTGACTTAACAAGACGTCTAAACATTCAGAGTAAAGATGAAGTGGGTGTGCTTGCCCATGGGTTTGATACTTTCATTTCCAATCTTCATACCTTGGTACAAAAAATTGTTAATTCAAATAACGAGCTATCAAATTGCTCTCAAAGCATAAAGTCCAATGCCAATGAAAACACTAAGTCCACGGAGCAACAGTTGTTAGAGATTGAACAAGTTGCTACTGCACTCAACGAAATGTCGTCAGCCACTCAAGAAGTCGCTAGAAACGCAAACGAAACGGCCGATAAAACCCAGCGCTGCAACAAGCTGGCTATCAAAGGCAACACCATTGTCAAAAATACCATCAATGATATTCACAACTTAGGCCAAGAAATTAATTCAACGTCTGACAAAATCATTGAATTGAAAGACCAAAGTGCGCAAATTAACACCGTATTGGATGTGATCAAAGGCGTGGCAGAACAAACCAACTTACTGGCACTAAACGCCGCGATAGAAGCTGCACGTGCTGGTGAACAAGGTCGCGGCTTCGCGGTCGTCGCCGATGAAGTGCGTTCATTAGCGCAACGAACTCAAGATTCAACCACTGAAATTGAAGGCATTATTAACAATTTGCAGTCCGCTTCTGAAGGCGCTAGTAAACTAATGCAATCCACCAGCGCAACGCTACAAAAAACCATTGATGAATCTGGTGGTGCCATCACAGCACTCGACAATATTATTAAAGACATTGTCGTCATCAATGATATGAACGCCCAAGTAGCAACCGCCACAGAAGAGCAAAGTTCTGTTGCATCCGAAGTTAGCGACAAAGTGCTGATCATTAATAATGCCACTGTTGTGATTACCGACAATGCAGCAAGTATCGAACAGCTGAGCGATCAGCTCGACTCTCTTAGCTCCAGCATTAACAGAGATTTATCTAACTTTAAGCTTTAACGCATCTTAGTAAAAAAACACAGTAAGAACCGCCACGATAAATAGCGGTTCTTACTCGCATCTGTATTTTTCCCAATCATCCCCTGTGCTATCCTTACCCCACTAATTGCATTTGGCTCTCCATCGACTTGCTAGAGTTCTTTTGGCAACCCCGTGGAGCGTTTTAACGAAATTTATGCACGACATGAATAGTGCATGGATCTCCAATCATAGGATAAGTTGACTCTTTATGGCTCAGTTTGTATACAGCATGAACCGCGTTGGGAAAGTTGTTCCCCCAAAACGCGAGATTCTTAAAGACATTTCTCTTTCATTCTTCCCTGGCGCTAAGATCGGTGTATTGGGTCTTAACGGTTCTGGTAAATCGACTCTACTTCGCATTATGGCGGGTGTTGATACCGAGCATAATGGTGAAGCACGTCCAATGCCGGGCATCAAAATCGGCTATTTGGAGCAAGAACCTCATCTTGATCCAGAAAAAAACGTGCGCGGCATTGTTGAAGAAGCGTTCGCTGATGTGATTGAAGCGATGGCGCGTTTGGATGCGGTTTACGCTGAATACGCTGAACCCGATGCGGACTTTGATGCGCTAGCAAAAGAACAAGGCCAACTTGAAGCCTTGATCGAAGCAAAAGAAGGCCACAACCTAGAGCGCGCCCTTGAAGTCGCAGCTGATGCGCTACGTCTGCCTCATTGGGATGCGAAAGTAGAACATCTTTCTGGTGGTGAGCGTCGTCGTGTTGCTCTATGTCGTCTATTGCTTAATAAACCAGACATGATCCTACTAGACGAGCCAACAAACCATTTGGATGCGGAATCCGTTGCTTGGCTAGAGCGCTTCTTGAAAGATTACCCAGGCACTGTTGTGGCGATTACCCATGACCGTTACTTCCTAGATAACGCTGCCGGCTGGATTCTAGAACTTGACCGTGGCCACGGTATTCCATACGAAGGTAACTACTCTTCTTGGTTGGAACAAAAAGACGCGCGTCTACAAACCGAAGCGAAGCAACAAGCTTCTCACCAAAAAGCCATTAAATCTGAGCTTGAGTGGGTTCGTCAAAACGCTAAAGGTCGTCAGTCTAAATCCAAAGCCCGTTTGGCTCGATTCGAAGAAATGAACTCGCAAGAGTTCCAAGATCGTAACGAAACCAACGAGTTGTACATTCCACCAGGACCACGTCTTGGTTCTAAAGTCATCGAAATCGAAGGCGTTAGCAAAAGCTTCGAACACAAGATGCTACTAGAAGACTTCAACATGGTGGTGCCACAAGGCGCGATCGTTGGTGTGGTTGGTGGTAACGGTGCAGGTAAATCTACCCTATTCAAAATGATCGCAGGCATCGAGCAACCTGACACAGGTACCGTCACCATAGGTGAAACCGTACAGCTTGCTTACGTTGACCAAATGCGTGAACTCGACGGCGACAAAACTGTCTTCGAAGAAATCGCTGACGGCCAAGACATGATCACGGTTCACAACTACAAAGTGCCGTCTCGTGCTTATATTGGTCGCTTTAACTTCAAAGGGTCGGATCAACAAAAATTGGTTAAACACTTGTCTGGTGGTGAGCGTAACCGTTTGCACCTTGCCAAACTGCTTAAAGAAGGCGGCAACGTATTGCTACTGGATGAGCCGACCAACGACCTTGACGTAGAAACTTTGCGTGCCCTGGAAGACGCGTTATTGGCCTTCCCAGGCGCCGCGATTGTTATTTCCCATGACCGTTGGTTCCTAGACCGTATCGCGACACACATCCTAGCGTACGAAGGCGACTCTAAAGCCGTCTTCTTCGAAGGTAACTACGCAGAATACGAAGCCGACTACAAAGCTCGTACCGGCAACGAAGCCACACCAACACGTATCAAATACAAACGTATTGATGCGTAATTCTATTTAATAGGATTGGTTGGTTTGAATGGAAAACCGCTTTCAGAAATGGAAGCGGTTTTTTTCAAAAGCTCATTATGAATAAAGACAAATAACGGTTTCAGCAGTGGGCAAGCAGATAATTTTCGTGCAAAAAAATAAGTATCAGAAAACTGAATTGCGTCACGGTTTATTTTTTCAACTTCTTCAATCCTAAGAGATCGACTTATTTGGTTTGCAACTAACATCATTGTAGGGGTTAAAGGTAAGTATCTGTACTTTATAAAATTATCAGGGATAATAAACTCTCCATCTGTAGTAGATAAAACTCCCCAGTAAACGTGTTCACATTGTCTACAAACCAGATCAAACTCATACCGTATTTTTTCTCCGGTTAAAATCCTGCTTGATACGCAAGAATTTGAATCTACAAATATAAACCCTTTTTTTTCAAGTATTTCTCTTTCATCTAGAGTAAAATATTCTGGTTCAACGCCATTAAGTTTTTGGCTAGGAATAGGGCTTTTATTACGTTCAAACCGTAAGCAACAAAGAACATGCATTTTAGTAATTATTTCATTTTGGGCATCTGAAAACTGCAAAATCTTGTCATTCAACACATCACTTATAAGTGCCTGGAACTGATCTTCAATTTTCTTCATAAAGACAGATTCTGATCCATGATCCCATACAAAATCAGCACAAAATATTTCATTATCTGATTTGGCTAGAAAACTTCTCTTTGCTTCTAATCTTTTAACTTCTACATTTCCTTTAATATCTAAAAACCGCTTGATACTAGCTGCTGGAAAGATGTGCTGTTTAATCGTCAAGCCGTATGGATTACCTTTCTGTGGAAGATCTTGTTTCATTCTTTGATTATCCTTATTGCAGCTAGCTTTGATTTCATAATAAGCAAGTAGTATTAAGCAATCACCTCAATCCCTTTTCTCTCCACAAGAGACAGCATTTTCAGCGCAGCACCTCTGGGTTTGCTTTCGCCCTGTTCCCATTTTTTTACCAGCTTATCGCTGACATTTAGATATTGCGCAAACACAGGCTGAGAAAGATTATTGGCAAGTCTTAGTTTTTTTACTTGTTCGGGCGTGAAGTCATGAATAGAGGTTAAGCATAAGGTATCAAACTGACGCATGGTGGTTTTATCAATCGCACCCGCTTTTTTAAGGCCTTTGGCTGTCTTATGAACAGACTTTAAAATATCACTCATGGCGATCTCCTTCTTGGCAATGCTCTACTTTGATTAACTCTTGTGAGGCTATCAAGTTTTCTAATTCAACTTGGCTAAAACTAATAAAGACTTGGGCTAATTCTCTTAGCGCCATTTGCTCTTTTTTGGTGATGTTAGCTCGTTTATTTTTAGCAAAGGCATACAAGAAAAAGTATTTTTCACCAATGACAGCACCAATAATCGTTCGATAGCCACCACTCTTACCTTTGCTCTCTGTTGCCACTCTCTTTTTATAGAGAGCGCCACCTAGGTCAGCATCAACTAACCCTCTCTGGATCTCATCACATGCTTCAATGAGATCCATATCAGACAAACGATCTTTTTTAGTTAAAGAACAAAACTCTTTCGTTTTATAAATCAAAGTATACCCTCCTTGGGTAGTATTTCAACAACTCGCAAACATCATGTAGCGCTTCGTTGCTGATATATATTCATCCTTAAATGCTTCCAATTGATCTTATTAAAGTTTTTCATAGAACACCATGACGGATTTATTTTCACGCCTTAAAAACAAAACCCCGCTTACCTAAGGTAAGTGGGGTTGAGTATTTCCGGTTAAAGAAGTCTGGTCAGACCAACAAAACTACCGCTTTTTAAAGATCCCGCTGGCGATAACGACACCAACACTAACGAAGATTAGCCCCGCGATGGAGTAACCTTCTAGGTGCTCGCCAAGAACGGGGATGGCGATGAGCGCGGCTAGCACTGGGGTGAAGGCGCCGATGGCGGCCATGTTTTCCGCACCGAGTTTTTGGATAGCATAACCGTAGGAAAAGCCCGTCATGAGGCCGACGAGTAAGCTTTGCACGAGAATTTGTCCAGCCAACATGTCCCACGAAGCATCCGCTAAGCCGCTAGAAGCTAGCCCAGTTGCCCATAAGAATGCCAGCGCGATCAAGGACACCAAGCCCATCAATGCTGTTGATACCAAAGGCGGTAAGCCTGCAATTCGTAAACTGACGGTATACACAGCCCAAAAGAAGCTAGCGCAAAGCAATAATAAATCGCCTTTCCATGTATTTTCTGGCGCTGTGAGTAGTGACAGGCTGAGTAAAACAAGCACGCCAATACTGACTAAGCTCAAGCCAATCTTGCGTTCACGGCTGACTTTTTCTTGATAGAAAAGTACCGCCAGCAAGGTCACAAAGAAGGGAAAAGCGCCAAGGATTAACAAGCCAGCATGAGACGCGGGGGCGTATTTCAAGCCTGTGGCACTTAGGTAGAAAAACGGTAAGCCTGCACCACAAACAATCCCCAATAAAAGTATGGGAGATACGGCTTTAACTTGTGCTCTGGCGCGCCATAGGAAAGGAAACAGTAATAATGCTGGCGGAGAAAATCGCAGGATACCCAAATCGAAAGCGGTCAAAGTATTAGTCATACCAGCACGCATACTGACCAACCAAGAGGCCCAAATTAAAATACTCACCAAGGCTGCTAATAAACCAAGACGAAAGCCCCAGCCAGTCGCATATTGCTTGTATTTTGGTGGCTCTTGAGCGGATATAGATGATGTGTGCTGTGTGACTGTTTGGGGCATAACCACCTCGCGGGAAATCGATAGCCCTATTATCTGCTCTCATCCGCGAGCATGTCCTTGCTATTTACCCTCAAGAAAGGCTACTTTTTAGCATATAACACTCAATTCAATTCTATAATTTATAAAGTGTGCCAATATGAATAAAACAGACCTAGATATTCTCTCCCATTTACAATCCGATGGACGCCTTACTAACGTAGCATTGGCGGAGGAAATACACTTATCACCCTCGCCTTGTTTACGCCGAGTGAAGCAATTAGAAGACTCTGGTGTGATCGAGGGTTATCACGCTCGCATTGATCGTCAAAAAGCCGGATTCTCCATGACAGTGTTTGTCGAAGTACGTTTGAAAAGCCATGCTGGCGACAAGCATATTGTGTTTGAAAAGGCGATTTTGGAGATGGAAGACATCATAAGCGCCCATCTTGTCTCTGGTATTGCGGATTATCGTCTAGAAGTAGTGGCGGTGGATTTGCAGGACTACGAACGAATCCTGAAGGCCTTGCAATCCTTACCTCATGTAAAAGACATTCAAAGCCATTTTGCTATTCGCTCAGTAAAAACCGCGGCACCATTGCCGTTAAAAAGAATGTCTTAAGCGACTTATCTCAGACTGTAAACGAAAAAACCGCTTATCTTTCGATAAACGGTTTTGGTGTGCGTTACGTGATAGAACTAAACTTTAAAGCTACCAACTTGTTGATCCAGTGCTTTATACAACTTAGTAATGTCTTTTGACTGTTGCTGTATAAGTTCAGACACAGATTGAACAGAGTCCGTCTGATCCTTTAACGACACCATGTTTTGGTTGATGTCATTAGCAACAATGGATTGCTCTTCTGTCGCTTGTGCCGTTTGTGCCGCCATCTCCTGAACTTTCGCGAAGGATTCCTGCAAACTATTGAAAACGCTGGTTACTTCGCCAAAATTACTCACAGTAAACTCTGCATTGTCACGGCTGTTTTGAATTGCTTTAGACGATTCAGCCACATTGATTTTTAGCTTTTCAATCATGCCTTCGATTTCATTGGTGCTGTCTTGGGTACGTGTTGCCAAGGTGCGCACTTCATCCGCAACCACAGCAAAGCCACGTCCTTGTTCGCCGGCACGAGCCGCCTCAATTGCTGCGTTCAATGCCAACAGGTTGGTCTGTTCGGCGATATTACGAATCACTTCCAAAACAGAAGCAATACTCTCTGAGCTTTTTTGTAGCTCGCCAGAGCGACCAAGAGCAATCTCGATATCAGCCACTAGCGTCGTAATTGCATGCTGAGATTTATTAACTGCAGACATACCATTTTGCGTCAAACTGTTAGAGTTCTTTGCTTCGTCAGCGGTATCACGTGCCACTGTTGCCATTTGTTGGTTAGACATATCCATTTCATGGCCCGCACTAACAATTGATGCCGACGCGTTTGCCAGACCAGTGGTAATATCGGCGGTTTGTGTCGCGGCATTATTTAGCTGACCTGTCATTTGTCCTAAGGCATTTGATTGCTCATGAATGCTACCAATGATGCCTCTTAAACGTTCAACAAAACCGTTAAATTCATCAGCAAGATCACCTAATTCATCCTTAGTAGAAAATTCGATACGTTGCGTTAGATCGCCATCGCCTTCCGATATTTCACGAATACGCTGCCCCAAGTAAAGCACTTGATTAGTCAATGTTTTAGGTGTTTTGTAGCTGAACCAAGCGGCAATCAGCAACCCTACAACCACAACCACAACCGCAATTTTCTCAAACGCTTTTTCCTCTTCTATGACGGTTTTTTTAGATGTTTGTGCATGGTTATTTACCGCTTCACCAGCTTTATCGAGTATGTCTCTAAGAGCACTAAAATCTGTATTGGCTTTTTGCTCAGCAGCGCCAAAAGTGGGGGCATTTTTGTCTAACGCAACAAAGGCGTTAGAAGAGTTTAGCCAAGTAGTAAAGGCTTTATCAAAGTCACCCAGTGATTTATAAACTTGGGGTTCTGCAGACAAGTACTGACGGAATAAATTAAAACGATCTTTTACTTGTTGAGCATTTTCAACCCTATCCTTTTCTTCGTCATCGAGCTTGCCTACACCAACCACAATACGCTGCTCAGCAAGTTTGGCTTGGTAGAGGTCTCGATCTGCATTTAAGATAACCGCAGAGGCCTTTCCATAAGAATCTGCCTGTGCATTAAGAGCAGTAGTTAGTTGATTAACGACATATACCGCTGCAGCTAAGGCAACAATAAGAGTAATACTCATCACAAGAATAGGAAAAGAACTCTTCACCCTTATGGAATTCAAACGCATAACTTTATCTCCTAACGAAAGCAACCGTGTCTTCGGCATGTGGCGCAATAATAAAGTGGTCTTGTACGATGAATCAATCTGACTTAACAATTACCTACATTTATACTGCACTTCATAACCTATAAATACAGTCCTCTTGATCTAGCGCAATAAAACAAAACATGATCTCTAACTGATTGATGAGACTCTATTTTCAAATACAAGTATAAAAATATTCGAGAAACACCTCGTGGCTTTTGCCTTTATCGGCAACATCAAGTAAAACAAAGTGAATAAGAGGATAATGACGTCATTCCAAACATTCGCTATCACAACGAATAAAAGAGTAATAAATGAAAAGAGCAACGCGATAACATGACCTTTCCAACACCCAGAGCCAAACTTGCCCTTGCGGCTTGGTTAGAAACTCATAGCGATTTTCGACTGTCAGCTCACGCAAACGATCTACCTAGTGCGCTAAAAGAGTTAGAAACATCACCTAAATCCACTAGCTATCTAGCTCAATTTACACAGCTAAAGCGTTACTTTAATCGTGCCATTTTAGGTTTGTTGATCGCTTCTTTGTTGTTGGGTTTTATGGCGGTGCCACCCGCTTTTGCGACAGGCCAATCCGATCAGGTGAATATTTTCTGGTTGTTCATTATTTTGTTAGGATTTCATGCACTGAATTTTGTCGTTTGGTTCGTCACCATGATAGCCACCATGAAACAACACACAGATAACAAAGGCATGCTGCTAAGTCTTTTGGTTTTCCTAAACAGGAAGATCAGTAAGCACTCACATATCAACACAGACGTGAGCGCAGCTTACATCCATTGGCAATGCCCTGCTCACTCAAATAAATGGTTAATCAGTATTCTTTCTCATGGTGCATGGGGCTGTTATTTATTGGCAGGTTGGGTCATGACTCTGCTTCTACTGCTTACCAATCAGGTAAACTTTGTCTGGGAAACGACGTTATTAAGTGACGATGCTTTTATTCAGCTGACGCAAAGCCTAAGCGTTATTCCGCAGTGGTTTGGTATTGCTTTACCTAACCAAATGGATATTCTCGCCAGCCGTGTCGATCTTGTTTCACAAACCGCCGCCACAAGACAACATTGGGCGAACTTTTTACTCGCAAGTATTTTCATTTACGGTGTGCTGCCAAGGCTGATTTTTGCCATCATCTGTTTGGCTATGTATCACTTGAAACGCGCAACTCAGCCACTTAGCACGCAAGAAAAAATCATTCAAAATCGCTATCATCGGCAGGAAAAACAAAGCCGAAATGTCTTAGATGCAAACCACCATCAAAGCTCTAGTTCGTCAACACAGTCGAACGAAGCGGATAACAACCCCCTCGCAGACGATGCCTTCTCCCAACATTGGGCTTTATTTGAGTGGAGCGGAACTAAGCCTAACTCTTTACGCTCAGCACATTCTCTATCTTTACTAAACAGCCGAGAAGAACAAGAGCAGTTTTTGACCTCGTCCAGCAACGAGCCGACTTATATTCTAGTCAATGCCGAGCAAAGCCCAGACCGTGGCACACGACGATTTTTCACCCAAGCCAGCAAGGTGTATTCAGCTTTAACCATGGTCATTGCTGATCAAGGCCAGGCTAAATTTATTGAAGATTGGCAACGCCTTGCCAGAGAAACACGCCTTCACTCTACGCAACTTAAGCAAAAGGACTAAACCGTGTCGATTTCCCTTTTGGTCGTTGGCCACGCTAACACAGGCAAGACTTCACTGATCCGTACTTTGTTGCGCAAACAGGATTTTGGAGAAATCAGTGACAGGGCGGGAACCACGCGCCACGTTGAAAGTGTGAAGATCAAAATCGGCCAACAGTCCGTTATTACCTTAACCGATACACCCGGCTTTGAAGATTCCATTGGCCTTTGGCAAATTCGCCATTCAGACACCTTTAGCTCATATCAAGGAGCCGATTGGTTAAAGCCATTTTGTGAAAGCCACTTTGCGCAGGATGAGTTTGAACAAGAAGCAAAGATTCTTAAGCAATTAACCCAAGCCGATATCATTTTATACGTGATTGATATCCGCCAAGCTCCACTTGGTAAATATCTCGATGAGTTGGCGTTATTAGCCAGTGCCAATAAACCCATCATCCCTATTTTGAACTTCAGTTCATCACCCAGTGCGCATTCAGAAGCTTGGCGTAAAGTCCTAGCAGAACGTCATTTGCACGCGGTAATTAAATACGACACGGTAGCGTTTTATTTCGAGGATGAAAAACGTCTGTATCAAAGCATCCAAAGCCTGATGCCAGAAGATTATGACGCCATCAAGCAGTTAATCGAATCCCGAGAAGAAGCGGCACAGTTGAGACGTACCATGGCGGCGAATACATTGGCCGACTTGATACTTAAAGCTGCCAGCATGCGTATTGAATGCGCAAGCTATCCGCCAAATCCTAGCGAATCGACTGCCTTTGAAGATAAAATTCGTGCGCTAGAAAGTCGTTACATTACTGGGTTATTGCGTCTTTATGAGTTCCAAGAAGAAGACTTAAAAGCCACACCACTGGCGATTAAAAACGACCGCTGGCAACAAGATATATTCGATGCAGAAACGTTAAAAGAATGGGGGATAGAAACCAGCACCAGCGCCTTAACGGGTGCGGCGATTGGAGCGGGCATTGATGTCATGTCGGCAGGGTTAACACTAGGCACAGCGACGACGATTGGCGCCCTTTTAGGCGCTACATGGAAAACAGGACAACACTACAAAGATACCCTGAAGAGTAAATTGACGAAACGTTATTTTCTTTGTCTGGATAAAGCGACTTTAACCCTAATTTGTCTGAGGGGGTTGACCGCTATCCAACACCTACATCAACGTGGGCACGCTTCACAGCAAGCCTACGAGCTAGCGAACCAAGCCCAAGACGATGAACTTATGGATAAGATAAAACCTTATTGGAAACAGGCTCAGCAGCACCCAGAGTGGGAAAATCAAACCTTGTCAGATTCTCACCCAAGCAAACAAGGCTTACAACAAGTGTTAGAAAAAGCACTTAATTCAGATAAGAGTTCTAGTAAAAATCTAGACTCACGTTACTAATTCGACAGTTCCTGATCCAAACTCTGTTGGGTTTTATGCATTTGCTCTTCACAGGACTTTAATAAATTCACTACATCGGTTTCATGCATTCCGCTTGTATCGATTGGTGGCAACATTTCAACAATCACCTTGCCATTATTCCAACGATTCAAGCCAATTTGTCCATGCGTGCTACTGCATACAACTGGTACAACGGGCACACCCGCTTGGACAGCAGCATGAAAAGCGCCGCGTTTAAACGGCAACCAACCACGTCCGCGGCTGCGAGTGCCTTCTGGAAACATCCAAATAGATAAGCCTGTCTTTTTCATGCTAGAGACGATCTGATCAATGGTGGCTATCGCCTGCTTACGATCCTCTCGATTGATCAAAAAATTACCACTAGCCCAATACAAAGCACCAAAGAAAGGAATCCATCGCAAGCTCGTTTTGCCCACGGTAACCACCCCTTTGGGCACGACGACTGCTAAGGTAAACAAATCGAAATTATTCTGATGGTTCGCCACGTAAACGGCTTGGGGGATATTTTTTGCAGATTCAGCCACTCGACCTTCGACCGACAATCCAAACAAAGGACCCACTTTGGCAAACACACGGCCCAAATAGTACACACGATTTTTTGACCATAAGGTAAGCAGGCAAAACACAATCCCCAGAAGGGTTACGCCTACCACCAACAATAATAGCAATGTCATCCGTATCAAAAGCAACATATTGAAATAAACCTCACATTAACAGCGTGTAAGATTGGTTAGAGATTAACGCAAATGAAACGTCTCACGCCACTTGAAAAACTCTTCTGCAGCCAAGGGCTTAGAGAAAAAATAGCCTTGTATTTTATCACAATGATACTGTCTTAAAAGTGCCGTACCTTCGGCATTTTCTGCGCCTTCAGCGGTAACCTGAAAACCCAAACTATGGGATAAATCAATTGTCGCCCTAGTAATAAATTCGTCGCCTTTATTGGTATCAATATACTGAATAAAAGCTCGGTCAATTTTCACTTCATTAACAGGTAATTCACGTAAATAAGCCAGTGAAGATTGGCCTGTACCAAAATCATCAATGGCAAGATGAATACCCATTTCTTGTAATGCTTTCAAGACATTAATAACTTTCGCTCGGTCTTTCATCACCGCACTTTCTGTCACTTCTAATGCCAGTGCACGAGTCGGTAGACGATTTGCTTGCAAGGCTTCGGAGACAATAAATGGCAACTGCTCATCTAACAAGTCATGGGCTGATAAGTTCACGGCAACACGTATTTCATGCCCTTGTGCCCACCACTGGCTCAGTTGAAACAAAACCGTATTAAGCACCCACTTAGTTAACTGCTGGATGCTACCGGCGTGCTCTAACAAAGAAATAAACTCATCGGGAGGAAGGAAACCAAGCTCTGGATGAATCCAACGAATCAACGCTTCGGCTTCGTGGCAATCATCACCAGCTAAACCAACCTTAGGCTGATAAACAACAAACAATTGACCACCTTCTAGCGCAGTCGGTAGATCTCGAATAATTGTCAGCTGACGACGGTGATTTTCATCCTGACCTACTTCATAAAAAACACATAAATCACTTGATTCACGCGCTTCATCGGCAACGATGTCTAAACGTCGCATGGCACTATTTACAGTTGCCGTAGCGTGTTCAAAGGGAAGCACGGCAATGCTGATATCCAAACGAATACCGGAGCCTTTTTCGACCTCAAATTCGTTATTAAAAAAGCCTTTTAAATCATTGCAATCTTGCTGAGTAATGGAGCGATCAAAAATCAGCAAAAACTTATCTGCATTCAATCTTGCTAGCTTCTTGGCATCATGTCCCCATGCTTGAAGACGCTCCGCCACTTTTGATAACAGCAAGTTGCCGACATCAAAGCCCAACATATTATTGATATCTTTAAAGTGACGAATATTAACCAGCACTAAACCACCCTGCTCTTTGGGTAAGGTGTCGCTTAAATACTGCTCTACCGCACTCTGATTGAATAACCCTGTAAGCTGGTCATGGGAAGCCCGATAGGTGAGTTCTTCTTCCCTACTGATGATAGAGTCCTGCATCGTTTTCATGGTATGAGACAAAACACCAAACTCACCACCGACTGTCGGCGCACTCACCTTATTTTTCGCTCCACCCAAACCAATTTGTTGAGCGTAATCCACCAAACGACCAATCGGCTTCGTCATATTTCGGGCCAACGCGATACCAAATAACAAGGCCAGAGCTAAAGCACCAGTAAAAATCAATATCAGTTGATTACGTGTGTCGCGATAACTTTCTAACCAAGGGCCATAAGGCAAATGAATAATCCCCCATTGATTTGGCATGCCAAGATCCACACCAAGAGATAAATACTTTTCATCATTGGAAAAGACTGGGGATTTGAGAATACTTTCAACGTTACCAATACTCTTGAGTAACCGTTCTTTTTCATCTAACGGAAGGGTCGACCCACCAGAAAGAGTGTGTGCATCATCCTCTTCATAGACAAAGCTAATATCTAATCCCGTTACATTTTTAATCTGCTCAGCCAAAGCTTGGTCCAGTAAAAAAGCCATACCAACCCATGCCACTACGTTGGGTGCTTTAATCGGTACTAAAACTAGCTGATAAGCACGATTATCAAAGGCAATCATGGTACTGATGGATGAACCACCAGAACGGCGAGCAGCAAAGACAAGTTCCGCAATAGTATTACTAATATCCAGTTCTTGAGTGGCTGTAATGAGTTCACCTTGTGGGGAAACAAGAAGAGAGATATCAGCATTAATACGGCCACCATGGTTTAGTAGCACTGAACGAATCGTACCCGTTTCTCTGGTTGCGACCGCTTGCTTAAAACCAAAGTCAGAAGTCAAAATCTCAACGCCTTTGGTTAACTGCTCGGCACGAGCTTCTAAAAACAAATCAAAGACATTGCGGGATACATCAATAGAATGAACACCCTGTTTATAGTTATCTTCTTTTAAAGACGATAAAACGGCTAACGCTGTTCCTAGTTGGACCAACGCAAGCAACACTAAGACAAACATAATGAGTCGTGCTTGAAAGCTTTTTAACACTATAAAACCTCTTTAATGCTGTCCTTAAATGACCAGCTGACGAGACAAAACTCAACAAGGAATACTGAATAATAAGATTTATAACATTTTTTTACCATATCAGCCCAAAGCTCTTGTATATTTAGCAAATTTAACATAAGTTATTATTTTAAACTTTTGTTAAAGTTACTTATGAAAGACCAAACTTCTCGCGTATACGAAGCCATCAAGCTCGACCCTTTGGCATCGCAGCAAGCCCTTGCAGATCGACTCAATATGAGTCGAGAATCCGTTGCTGGCCACATAATGCAACTTACTCGACAAGGGTATATTCTAGGCAAAGGCTACCTACTTGCCGAACAAAATACATACGTTGTTATAGGTGGTGCCAATGTCGACATCCATGGTCGCAGCAGTACAGACTTAAAAGCCTATGACTCGAACCCAGGAACCATCAACCAAAGCCCTGGTGGCGTCGGCCGCAATATCGCTGAAAATCTGGCTCGGCTCGGAGAAAATGTACATCTGTTAGCCCCAATTGGATTAGACCAGCGCGGTGATTGGCTCATTGAACAAACCCGCATGAGCGGTGTCGACATGCATCATGTGCTGCGCATTGATACCTTGCCCACAGGCACCTATTTGGCTATCAATAATGACAATGGCGAACTGCAAGCCGCCATTGCAGACATGCGTATCATTGACACGCTAGACCAGCAAAAATTAAGCAGTAAGCTGTCTTTATTACAGAGCGCTTATCGCATTATTGTCGATGCGAATTTATCTGCCGAAGTGATCTCTTGGTTAGCTCAACAAACACTAACAACTCGCTTCATTGCCGATGCAGTATCCACAGCAAAAGCGCCTCGCTTACGCCCTATCTTATCGCAACTAGCACTATTAAAAGTCAATCAGGATGAAGCCAGAGCCATTCTAGATTGCAACGAAACAGCCCCAGAAAAACTGGCAAAAGCCTTACTTGATACTGGCGTAGAAGAAGTATTACTCAGCCTAGGCAGTCAAGGCGTTTTATTTTTCAGCGCAACACATTGCCAACGTAAAGCTTGTCACCCGAGCCGCCCTGTCAGCGACAGTGGCGCAGGTGATGCATTATTGGCCGGCTATTTAAACGCTCGTCAACAGAATAAAGATCTCGACCAGTCTTTATCTTTTGCATTAGCTTGTGCCGCCATGACGCTGGAAAGTCCTTACGCCAATTACCCAGAACTTACCATTCAACATGTGACCCAATGGATAGAAAAACTATGAACCAATACCTAGATATCAACCCAGATGTAGCCGCCGCTATTGCGGCAGGAAAACCTGTTGTCGCCTTAGAAAGCACTATTATTTCTCATGGCATGCCTTGGCCTCAAAATGCAGAAACGGCAAAAAAAGTTGAGCAAATTATCCGGGATAATGGCGCAGTCCCTGCAACGATCGCGATCATTGATGGCCGCTTAAAAGCAGGATTAAGCAATGACGAAATTGATACTTTAGCGAAAGCTGGCTTATCTGTGACCAAATGCTCACGCCGTGATTTACCCTTTGTTGTGGCACAAAAACAACACGGTGCAACGACGGTTGCAGCGACAATGATTATTGCGGCAATGGCGGGTATTAAAGTGTTTGCTACGGGTGGCATTGGTGGTGTGCACCGTGGCGCGCAACAAACGTTTGATATTTCAGCGGATTTACAAGAGCTAGCAAAAACCGATGTGGCTGTTGTCTGTGCAGGCGCTAAATCTATCCTTGACCTTGCCCTAACTCGCGAATATTTAGAGACTCAAGGTGTACCGGTTTTAGGTTTTAAAACAGACACTTTGCCAGCTTTTTACACTCGTGAAAGCGATCAAACGGTAGATTACAACATGCAATCTGCTGGCGACATTGCAGATTTCATCAAGGCAAAATGGGAAATGCAGCTGCACGGTGGTGCGATTATCGCCAACCCGATTCCTGAAGAATTTGCGATGGATAAAGCCGCTATAGATGCAGCCATTAATCAAGCGTTAGCGGAAATGGAAGAACAAGGTGTGGCCGGTAAAGAATCTACCCCATTCTTGCTGGCACGGGTAGCCGAACTAACAGGCGGAAACAGCTTAGCAAGTAATATCCAGCTGGTGTTTAACAACGCTCGTCTTGCTGCCGAGATTGCCGCCGCGCTCTAGTAAAAAACAATCTTATTAATATATCGATATCTATTAATGAAACCGCCGGCCAGCCATACATCCTGTATGGCATGGCCTGAACCGCCCATCCTTGGGCGGCTTCTTATCATCAATAGATAACGCCCTGTTAGATCTATTTGATTAAGATAGAAAACATCATTAACTTTGCCAGTAGTTGTCTTTCCAGTAGTCAATTTGGTCATCAGCAAGGAAACTCCACGCGACAAATCGACTGATTTTCTGACCTTGCGCCATTTCAATGGTTTTCACTTGGCGAGCGCCAACGTCTTTTAACGTCCGATAAATCGCATCTAAATTTCCCTGACGCGCCACCAAAGAAGTAAACCAAAAGCAACGATCAGCGTATTGCACGCTTTCTTTTACCATACGCGAGACGAAACCCGCTTCACCGCCATCACACCATAACTCGGCCGCCGTGCCACCAAAGTTCAGTACTGGTTTTTCGGTTGTCGGTTTTTTGCCTTTAACGCCGCGCCATTTACGCTGGGATTCGTCGATCATTGCCGATTCACTGGTATGAAAAGGCGGATTACATAAGGTCAAATCGAAACGGTCTTTTTCCTTCCAAACACCATCAAACAACTTAGCGGGTTGCGTTTGCAAACGGGCACTAATTGCGCCTTTTAGACAAGCGTTGGATTTCACTATTGTGTCGCACGTTGCTACAGCAACAGGATTCACATCAGATCCAACAAACTGCCAGCCATATTCTTGATGACCAATAATCGGATACACACAGTTCGCCCCGACGCCCACATCTAAGACTTTTATGCCTTTTCCACGGGGAATAACGCCCTGATTACTGGTCGCTAGCAAGTCAGCTAAATAATGAATGTAATCCGCTCGACCAGGAATGGGTGGGCAAAGATAGCCTGGTGGAATATCCCAAAAAGCGACACCATAAAAATGACTTAATAAAGCACGGTTTAAAGTTTTCACCGCAGCAGGGTTGGCAAAATCAACGGATTCATTGCCATATTGATTGAGTTGAATAAAACCAGAAAGTTCAGGGCAAGAATCCGCCAATAGAGCAAAATCATAACGCGCACGATGCGGGTTACGAGGATGAAGCTCTAGTTTATTGGTACGTTTACTTTTCGTATTCTTGCTTTTTAAGACCACTGTAATGCCATTGTTTTAAACCAAAATGCGAGTATAACCGAATTCCTCGGCTTGGACTAAATGTGCTGAGATGTCACAGGGCTAACTCGTAATAACTCTAAAAGTTACGACTCAGGATAAGGGATCAAGCCTTTTACCACTTCTTCCGTTAATCGTCTAAACCATTCAACGGCTGGGTCACGTTCGATACTTTTTGGCCAGCTTAAAAAATACTTAGAATCAGGAAACTCAATAGGCAGCGGCTTCATTGTGAGATTAAACTGCTCGCAAAATCGTTCAGCTAGTAAGCCACTGGTACTGATGAGCAACGAGGTGCGACCAACCGTTTCTAGTGCCGATAAAAAATACGGTGTACGAAAGGCAAAACGCCGCTCATGTGCCCTATCCGCCAAGACCAAATCACTCACTACGCGCCGATTTCCTCCCATACTCACCAAGACATGAGAAAAGCTTAAATACTCATCAAGGCTGATCTTATCTTGTTTGGCCAGCGGGTGATTATTCGACATGATGCAGCGAAATTTTTCGCGTCCCAATAATACTTTGCGATAAGTATTGGGGATTTCAATGTATTCGCTACACAATACGACATCGGCAGAATGCTCAGTTTGACTGACCAAGCTGGTCTCTGTGATCGTCGTCGTTTCCAACGAGGCAAATGGCGCTTCTTGGTAAAAGCGTTCAGCGATTGCTGGCACGTAAGCTTGGGCCTGATAATGCGTTGTTTGTAAACGAAACACACGATTACTACTTTGCGGCTGAAAGTCTGGCGGCGACTCCAGCCCTGTTATCTGTTCCAACATTAACTTTAATGGCGCTTCTAAAGCTAATGCTTTTGATGTTGGCACCATGCCTTTTGAGGTACGAATGAACAAGGGATCGTCAAAAGCATCACGCAGTCGATTTAACAATCGACTCATAGCAGATTGGCTTAAATACAATCGATCTGCCGCTCGTCCAACATTACGTTCTTCCAATAAGTACAAAAGCCCAGTTAAAGACTTAAGATCCAAGTGTTGAAGTGAGTTGGGGATCATGACTAAATCTCGATTTATGCATAATGATTAGAACTATTATGCATTGGATTTAATAAAGAGGAAAAGCCATTATGAACTTTCCGTCTCTTTTCATATTAAAAGGTCATAGCCATGCCAACTGCCAAACAGACTTTTTTATACGGACTATTATTTAGCTCCGTCACAGTGCTTTTTTGGGGAATGCTGCCCATCGCTCTCAAGCTGTCTGGTGGTTTTTCCGATCCTATCACGCTGACTTGGTTACGCTTTTCAGTTGCGGGGATCATTTTGGGGTTATGGCAATGGCAACGTGGAAAATTAGGCGAATTTAAGTCCCTGTCTAAAAATGACTGGCTGCGCCTTGTTGCTGCTGGCACGTTTTTGATTGTGAACTACACCAGCTTTGCGTGGAGCTTAAATTTTTTGTTACCCGGCTCGGCACAACTGAGTTTTCAAATTGCACCGCTATTTCTCGCCTTGGGCGGTTTATTCTTTTTAAAAGAAAGCATTAACTGGCAGCAATGGCTATGTTTTGTGGGAATAGGTTTGGGCATGCTGGTTTTCTTCCACCCTATTTTTGGGCAAGGTGGTCAAGGCTCTATCTGGGTAGGCTTCGCTATTGTGCAAATGTCTGCCGCGGCTTGGTCAATGTACGCGTTACTGCAAAAGTCCTTGTTCAAACGTTTAGCGCCTTCCAATATTTTACTGGCAATTTATTCCTACGCCTTGGTCGTTATGCTGCCGTTTTCGTCACCAAGTGAACTACTGAAAATGTCCTCTGAAGAGGTTTGGATTGCGGCATTCTGCTGCCTAAATACACTCATCGCTTATGGTGCATTTGCGCAAGCCATGCGCTATTGGCAAACCGTACAAGTCAGCGCTTCCGTAGCATTAACACCTGTAATGGCGTTCATTCTAACTGAAAGCTGTGTCGCCCTTGGTTGGTGGACAAGCAGCATCAACTCATCCCATGCTGACTTGTTAAGCTTATTTGGCATGTTGATTGTTATCGTCAGCGCGATTAACGTTCAATTGATTAGTGCTAGAATTCAGCGTAAAGCCGCGTTAATAACACCGCAATTAAGTAAAGCGACTTAGTTTTGTTATTAATGGCGCTTTAATCACAACACTTGGCGATTAAAGCCATAACGTAAATGGAATGATGGAAATACCTATAATAATCAATACAGCGATCAGAGTAAAAAACGCTTCTGCGGGATTTTGACGAGCATGCTGTAAATAGCCAAGAATCCATTGTCCTAACGTAATAGGCCGCATGGTTTGCGCACGAGCGATTTGGTCTTCTCGAATCAACTCCCTCGCTTTGATGGCTTGCTCTTTGTCTCTAACCCACAGACCAGCCATAGAAATTTGCCAACGTCCTGCTGTCGTTTCGTAGAAAGCAATATCGTGATCGGCTAATAATTGACGAATATCATCCGCTTCTTCATCCGGGACATATTTCAGCCGAAAAACCAGAGTTGCCATATGATAAGACCTTGAGCATAGAAATTGAGCGGTAGAGGGTAAGAGAAGCAGACACAGAATACAATCTAGTATTATGGCAGTGTGTTTATTTTATAGTGTTTTCTTCGAGCCAAGTAATCACTTGATCTTTTGGTAGTGGGCGACAGAAGTAATAACCTTGCACTCTATCCACTCCAAGCTCTCGAACCGCATTTAATTGATCTTCGCGCTCAACCCCTTCTGCCACCAATTCCATGTTTAGCTCTTTTGCTAATTTGGTCACCGAGGTAAGTATCTGACGAGTAAATTGGTCATCTTTTAAGCTGGCGATAAATATTTGATCTAACTTTAATGTGTCGTATGGGAAACGGCGCAAAAAGTCCAACCCAGCATAACCAGTACCAAAATCATCGACGGATAAGCCAATCCCCATCGCTTTAATGTGTTCAAAACGACTCACCATCAAAGGTAACTCAGCAGAATCTAGCGCGCTGGTTTCGGTTACTTCAAGACCAAGTCTACCTTTTAATTCCGGATATTCATCAAGAATACGGGACAAATTAAGCGCAAAACCCTCTTTAAGTAAACTATGTCTATCAACATTGACGGAGATTTTAATCTGTCTTAGTTGCTCGGGATATTCTCGATAAAATTCCCCAACCTTACTAACCACCATCCAAGTAAGATCATCAATTAAGCCAAGTCTATCTGCCATATCCACAATCACTAATGGTGAAACCTGACCGTGAAGGGAGGAGCGCCAGCGGATCAGCGCTTCCATTTCATGAAATCCACCGTCCTTTAAAGACACCACCGGCTGGAAATACACCTCCATAGCATTTTTCTTTATTGCCCGTTTAATACAGTGACGCAAAGAACGACGATAATAAATCAATACTAAATGACCAATATAAAAAGCCGCGAACAAGCCTCCCCAGCTCAATAACATAAATGGCCAAAGGGAACATAAACTCTGCCAGTACAAGCTCGCTGGGAAATACACCGTTAGTCTCATTGACCAATCAGCTAACGACACCTCCTGCTTAGCAATTACATTCGAATCCATCCCTGCTCTATTTGAAGAGAAGACTTGCTTGCCAATCATCAATTCATAGAAATAATCAGGCAGTAGAATTTGGTCTACACTTGCGGCAATACTCTCTGGCGGCGCTAATCCATTTACACCAAGGCCATCCATTCTTTGATAAAAAGCAAAGAACGTTGACTCACTCAGCGTATTAGACTTCACCAAAGAGACCGTTTTACGGCCTTCACTATTGGTGATTCTAGAGGCTATAGAGTCATAAATTGTGATCTTAGTTGGCCCTAAACTTGAACAGTACACAACAAAATTCGAGTTGAATAAGCCAATTTCTTTTAAGGTAGGAGAATAAAACGTGGCGCGCCGTAAGCGCTTTAAATCAGGCTTTTCACAGGACAAACGACTATCTTCTGCAACTTGTTTTAACTCAGTGAAAATATTATCCATTCTATCTGACAAAGCTTTTTTCGCCGCCTCCGTACGAGCGTCTAAGTCATTCAATAAAGATAAATACAGGCCGAGGGTAAAAGCGAAGAGGATAATAAACAAAGAAAAGAAGCTATAAAAAAAGAGGGTTCTTTTTCTCGAAGGCACTATTCCCATGATGTTTTTAAACACTAAGCGACCTCCCTTGTGTTTTACCTCTGATCTAAAAAAGCATTTTTTTACAGATATAATGTATGCATATGCTGATAATTACATAGATATTCAAATGTACCAATAAAAAAGGCTACCCGAAGGCAGCCTTTTATTAATATCATCGAAAATAAGTGCTTTACCCGATACCTCTATTCAACTAATTGATAAAACGTTGGAAGTATTATTCACTTTTGTATGAGTTGTTAGGATTCGCTCAAATAACGAGCGTTACTGTGGCGTTTTTTGTATAACAATCGACAAGTAGCCTACTTCAAAACCAAACTTAGTCATAATTGATTCATTCATCACGACACCGTCTTTCACCATGTACATGCGATCGTCCACATTCACTTCTATTAAATCACCATCGTAAGGCACTTGTAGAACATACTTCATAAACAAGGCATTGCCAGCAATTTTAATGTCACCTTTCCCGATAACATCATTTGCCGTTGCGGTGTACTTACCTTGTGCGTCCGGTGTCATTATCCAGGTTCTTTTTTGCACTTCACCATCATCAAACACAAACACTTCAGCAAGCGTTCCAACCCCTTTATCCCAGCTACCTTCTAAGGTTGCATTGAAATAGCGAGTCACTTCGCCACTGCGATTTTTCAGGGTGCCATGAGCGGTTAAAGAACCAGAAAAAAACGACTGAATATCAAATTTAGGTTCATTCTTGGCATATAAAGACACCTCAGGTGTAGAACAAGCCGTCAGCAACAACGCGCACAATAAAATAGACATTTTGCCCGAAATTGATCGCCATAAGTAACTCATATTGCTTCCCCTATAAACTAAATAAACAACTACATGTAATGATATTTAATATCCGCGGTTAAGTACTTACCCTGCTCATCACAAATATTGGTTCGTCCTGTAAATCGCAATAGCCTCTTATCGACTGGATCATAAGCGACCACAATAGGGTCTACCGCCATCCTAACAAACCAAGAAACAGGCTTGAGGGCAAAACACATAGCACCCTCTTTTGTACCGTCTACACAGGTAATCTGACTAAAACGAAAACTAAAAGTTGACTGCCTACTTGGCACAAGATACTCAATGTCCATCTCTTTTCCTGAGATTAAGGTATCCCAATATTGTTTTACAAAAGCATCAAAGCCCGCATCAACCACCATGCCTTGGGCCAATGTCACCGAGTCTTTTTCAACTTTTTCGTTACTGTTTTCTTGATAACGTATTTGGAGTTGATTACCACTCTGAGTGACATCAATTTTTTCACCGTTACGTTTATTAAGCTGTGAAAAACTAGGGGTGGTTTGTGACTTGGAAAAATCGATCGTTTTATTCGCAAACACTCGTCCATCAGGCTCAGAGTATTCAACTTTATAAATATCTTTGCTGATTTTTTGATGTGTTTCTCGATAAAGCAAGGCCCCGGTTTCGATATTGTAAGCACTACCAACCAGTTTAGAAAAAGCGTCATCAGCGAAACTAAAAGAACTACATAAAGCAGCCAACGCAACAATAACAAGAGACCGCGTTGGTAACGGTAGAGCAGGAAAACCTTTCATTACCTTTTTTCTCCTTCTTTTGGAAATAATGCCCATTTTTCACAAAGCCATACGCCCAGTGGTAACACCATAGACCAGACGATAGCGACAACGCACAAACTCAAAATAACAGGCTCAGCCAATGCAATACCTGCTAGATTTGCCCCAGCAAAATAACTCATTGTTGGCCCAACCGCGCCAAGTAACGCACTGAAAAGATAACGTGAGCGTAGAAAAGTCAAACTATGAGCAAACAAGGTACCGACACTAACCCAAAGGCACAGTAACCACACAGGAGGTACTTTAATATCACTTAGCACCTCGGTGCTTGTCGAGAAAATACCTAGTTGAAATAGGCTTCCGTCTATCACTAAACCAAGGATTAAGAAGACAAACAACAAACGCCACTCTCTTCGATCCGTCATAAAATAGCGATGATGTAACGACAAGTAGCAAACCGTCGCGATAAGCGCCCAAGCGCTACCCGCCAATAAACAGACGAACCAAACGACTTGAAACAAAATGGCATTCATCACAGGTTTCATGCCATTTACTCCTTTCATACCCGTTAAATCGACAAACGATGATCAGGTTTGGCAAAAACAAACTGCCCAGTACTGATCGCTCGTTCTTTAAAACCACCTTCACAGTAGGCGAGATAGAAATCCCACATGCGACAAAACACATCGTCAAATCCCATATCGGTCACTTCACGACGTGCCGCATGAAAACGTGTGCGCCAATCGGCAAGGGTTTTCGCGTAATGTTCAGTAATGTCTTCTAAGCCGACGATCTGCATGTCAGTTTTAGAAGCAATCTTATGAGCGATCACTTGATTGGATGGCAAACAACCACCTGGAAAGATGTAGCGCTGAATGAAGTCCACTGAACTGCGAGCATAATCGTAACGCTGATCAGCAATGGTGATGGCTTGGATCACCATTACTCCGTGCGGCTTCAATAGTGCACTGCATTTGGAGAAATAACTGTCGTAGTATTCGTGACCAACGGCTTCAATCATCTCGATCGACACTAGCTTGTCATATTGGCCTTGCAGATCACGATAATCTTCAAGCAATAAAGTAACCTTGTCTTGCAGGCCTTCCGCTTCCACTCGAGCTTTGGCAAATTCGTACTGCTCTTTCGATATTGTCGTCGTCGTTACTTGGCAACCATAGTGTTTTGCGGCATGAATCGCCATTCCCCCCCAGCCAGTACCGATCTCTAACAAGTGATCCTCTTTGCTAAGCTGAAGTTTTTGGCAAATTCGATCCAATTTATTCACCGAGGCTTCTTCTAAAGAAGAATTCACCTGAGGATATACCGCAGAGGAATACATCATGGTCGGATCTAAAAACAATGAGAAGAAATCATTACCCAAATCATAATGGGCAGAAATGTTATCTTTTGAGCCTTTCTTCGTATTGGCATTTAACTTGTGTACAATTTTGGCGCCGATGCGGCTCCAGATAGGGCGTTTCGCGTCCATTTTGTTGATTAAATTCAGGTTAGCGACCATCAAGCGAATAACACCAACCACGTCTGAAGAAGACCACCAGCCTTTCATGTAAGCTTCACCCGCACCAATACTGCTGTTTTGGAATACATCGCGGTAAGCATGAATATCGTGAACATGAATATGAGCAATATATTGAGTATGATCTTTCGATTCCCCAAAAGAATAAGTTTCACCGTTCTCTTCTAAAGTAAGATGGCCCACTTCTAATTTGCCCAACATAGTAAAAACCATCTTACGGGCTACATTATCAAACCATGTTGTCGTGCGATTTTTTCTCACTTTTTGATTATCCATACTGACGGAGTTCATACTTGTTAGTCTCCTAATGCATTTTGCTACTTATTACTTTTGTTAGTAGCCGTGTTAGATGATGAATTCGGATGTGAATAAAAAGGGACTTTCTTCATCCAAAGCTTAAGTGCTTGCCAATAAATACCAAATGCCACTTGCATGGTCATGACTGGATAACGAAACAACACCCTAGCCATAGTATTTGATGTAAGAGTCATTCGAGTTAGCGACAATGTGGCGTCAAACACACATTGCTCACCCTCTAATTCTTTGTTCTGCATGTGTACCGCTAATTTTTTACTCGGAACACTGCTGCGCCAATCATAAAAATGCTCCATCGGGTGAAACGGAGACACATGCATTGCCTTATTGAATTGAATACGCTGCATTTGATCACTTGGATCACATTTTAAAACGTAAGGGATTTTCTCTTTCCAAGGAGTGTTAGTCACTTCAAGCAACATGGCTTGCAGTTGCTCATTTTCATCAAAGCAGTAATAGATGGTAATGGGGTTAATGATGAAGCCAAAGTAACGGCAATTGGTCAGCATACGAACTGAGCCCGATAAATTCAGCCCCAGACGATCATTCACTTCCGACAACACCGCTTGTTTAATGGAAAGAGATTGGCTCCCGAAATAATCCTTTCGCGAGAATCGAGCGAGAGACCAATTCTTCATTGACCACCAAGGACTCATCGCCAGCACATCGTCTAACTCGTCTAAATCGAAATACATCATAAAAACACGATAGCGGAACGCATGTGCGCGTGGGGTAAACCGGCGGTGTCGCACCATGCCGTGATAAATAGCACTGTGCTTAGGAACAAAATCTACCATGAAATACCTAGTCCATTCGCAACACGAACACCGCTCCAGCAACCATCTTCATGGAAGCCGTTACGCCAATACGCACCACAAAACCATGTTTTGTTGACACCATTAATCTCTGACCAACGATCCTGAGCCTTGATACCTTCCAAAGTAAAGGTAGGATGAGAATACTGAAAGCGCCCAACTATTTTGTCTTCCGCGATCATATCCGTCTGGTTTAAGGTGACGACATAGGTTGTATCACTGGAAAAGTGCTGCAGAATATTCATGTTATAACTGAGGGTTGCTGGCTTAGTCCGATCAGAACCCAAATGATAGTTCCAGCTCGACCAAGCTAGTTTTTTCTTTGGCAATAGTCGTGTGTCTGTGTGCAGTACCACATCGTTATTTCGATAAGGAATCGCGCCCAAAATGGCTTGCTCATCGGCAGACGGGTCCCCTAACAAAGCCAACGCTTCGTCACTGTGACAAGCAAACACCACTTGATCAAAAATCTGTGCAGAGCCATCACCAAAATGAATGATGACTTTATCTTCAGAGCGGTGAACTTGAGTAATATCCGCCCCAAGCTGGATACGATCTTCGAATGTTTCCACCAATGGCTGCAAATACGCCGACGATCCGCCTTCAATAACACGCCATTGTGGGCGATCGTTCACACTTAACAAACCGTGATTTTTAAAGAAACGAACGAAAAACACCAATGGAAATTCCATCATTTCATCCAAAGTAGACGACCAGATAGCGCTGCCCATAGGAATGAGATAATGGCTCGCAAACCGATTGCCATAACCTTTTTCTTTTAGATATTCACCAAGCGTCACGCCTTCTTTCAATTGGCCGCTTTCTAAGTCTAGGATGGCTTCTTTGTTAAAACGCAAGATGTCTTTTAACATCCCCATAAAAGAGAAGTTCAACAGGTTGCGACGCTGAGCAAACAAGGTGTTTAGATTATTGCCACCATACTCTAACCCTGTACGCTGACAGCTAACACTAAAGCTCATTTCGGTGGCTTTAGACTTCACTCCCAACTCGTCCATCAAACGAATAAAGTTTGGATACGTCCAGTCATTAAAGACAATAAAACCGGTATCAATTGCCCGAGTACTGCCGGCTTCTTCTACTTGTACCGTCGCAGTATGACCGCCAATACGCTCTGCGGATTCAAACACCGTCACATCATGTTGTTGCTGTAAAAGATAAGCACTGGTCAGACCGGAAATCCCTGATCCAATAATGGCAATTTTCACTCATTGTCCCCTTAAAACATATTTTTATGACCAGCCAAACTGGTTTTTTTAAATGTGAAATCGTTATTTTTTCGGCGCTAACTTATCAAGCCATAACTTTGGAAAGTGTCGTCCAACCCATAACATAGCGGTTAATCGCTTAGGAAAAGCAAATTCATACGGACGAGATTTCAAGGCGCCAAACATGCGCTTTGCGGCTTCTTCAGGCGACATCAAAAATGGCATATCGAAAGTATTTTTTTGTGTCAAAGGCGTATCAACAAACCCAGGTAACAGACAGGTAACATCCACATTGAACTGCTTCAGATCCATGCGTAAAGAAGATAAGAAATATCGAATAGCCGCTTTACTAGCGCCATAGGCTTCTGCTTGAGGGAAAGCGGCTTGTACCGCTTGAGAACTCACCCCTACCAAATGCGGACTTGATGCGTTTTTAAGCAAAGGCAAACACACTTCAACACTGTTCACTAAGCCCAAAAAATTAACCGACATAATGCGATCCATCATTTTCCAATCTGGCTCATTAATCTCTAAATATTCACATGTTCCGGCATTCAATACAGCACAATCTAAATGAGCAGAATAGGAACTCAAAGTATCGTGAACGGCTTCAATCTGACTGTCATCAGTCATATCAAAGGGCACAAAGGTTAAACTATCAAAGGCTTCCAATAGACCCTCAAGCTCACCGGACTTTCTTGCGCTGGCCAACACTCGCCAGCCGTCTTCTAGATAACGCTTAGTTAAAGCAAGTCCTATACCAGAACTCGCTCCGGTGATCCAAACGACTTTTTTATCCGTGGCATGACTCATAATGCTCTCCTTAATTCGCTAGGCGCTTCTTTAGGCCTTTCACCATTGCACCCAACAGGGGCACATGTTCATAAATCAACTGGCCCAGGTCATAAACATCTTCATGAAAGTAGATACGGTCATTAAATTGCACCTGACTGATGCCACGCACCGTAATGGTTTTATTACCTAATTTTGGGTGTTTAAAATGCATGTTCCATTTTATGTACGCCGTATTTTCGGACACAATTTGATCCAAGTATTCAAAGCGGCCACTGTGAACATTGACACACATCTCAGACAAATAAGCATGTAACTTGTCTGCGCCACGTAACTCATGGACAGGATCTTTGAACAATACATCTTCTGTGTACACTTCATCTATTTTGTCGAGCTTTGGATGTTTCACATCAAGATAAAACGCCTTAAAACGCTCTATCAACAAAGAATTGGGATCCACTTTAGAGTCCGCCATGTCCATCACTTACCTTAGCCATCTTGATATGGAGAATTGACCGAGAATCAACTCGTTTCATTTATTCTGATTAAACGCACTGAAGCCAATTATGGATCACTCTATTTTCACGAATTGAAGAGCTGAAATTTTTTACTATTAAATAGATAGAATGTGATCCATGCTTCTATCTATCACGTATATCTTAGAAACAACATGTCAGCCTTCCTTTTGGAGCAATAAATGGAACGCGCAATACAAACAGAACCAGATGAACAACGCGTAGCGGACATCTTTGCGATTGCACAACACAGAGACCAAACGGCACTCGTTCGCCTATTTGATCACTATGTTCCAAAAGTAAGAGCGTTCTGTCTCGCGGCACAACCTGGCGCCAACTTAATGGCCGATGACATTGCTCAAGAAGTGATGATTCGCATATGGAACAAGGCTCACACATACAAGCCAGAATCCGCGTCTTTGAACACTTGGGTGTTTACGCTTGCAAGAAACGCACGTATCGATTATTTGCGCAAAAACAGCCGCCATCAGTCAGATATTGACCCAGAGTATCTTTGGCAAAATGTCGTCGACGAAAACGCCGACCCATTTAAAGACGCTCAGCAAAAAAGAGATCAAGAACGGATTCAACAAGGCTTAGACAAATTGCCTGCGGATCAAAAACAGGTTTTAGCCAAAGTCTACTTAGAAGGCAAAACCCACAAAGAAGCAGCGGAAGAGTTATCTCTTCCTCTCGGAACGATTAAGTCTCGAGTTCGCCTTGCTTTGCACAAACTCACTATTTACGTTAAGAGGTAGTATCGATGATTAACTACCATCCATCGATTGAAATATTGACCGACTACTCCGCCGGCTCATTACCATTAGCTCATTCTTTATGTGTTTCTACACATCTGGAACGTTGCCATGAATGCCAACAGCAAATTCGCAAGCTGGAGATGCTTGGCTCACACCTTTTTGATCAGACGAAGACAGACAGTCGTCAGCTGAGCAACTTAAAAGACAGCTTTTTCGAAAAATTAAATGCACAGGCCGAGCAAGTAAACGAGACGCAGCAGATCGAAGAAGAACCCACTGCGGTTGATTGGGACAGCTACACCATTCCTAATAGTCTTCGTCAATTTATCAAAAAAAGTTATGACGACCTAAATTGGATGCGCTTATCGCCTTCTTTCAAGATCGCCACACTTTATAACGAAGAAGGCGGCGCTCAGATTGCACTGACCAGAGTAAAAGCAGGCGCTCACATGCCAACTCACACTCATACAGGTGATGAAATTACCCTTGTATTAGAGGGGGCTTTTTCCGATGAAAGCGGTGTCTATCGTCAAGGTGATTTTATTAATCGTGACGCTAGCCACAAACATAAGCCAATCGTCACCAAAGATGCAGAATGCATCTGTTTAACCGTGTTAGACGCACCGATTGAATTTACTGGCTGGTTAACGCGCCTACTGAATCCTATTATTCGCCGATACCATCCGCATTCCGCTTAATGCAGACACTGTGCCTATCAGTAAAGCCAACGATAGGTACACGTTTGCAGACGTTAGCCAATAACAAGCAAATATTGTGAAAATCTGGTATAGTCCTTGTTCAAACTAAAAACAAGGACTATTTATCATGGCAACTAAGAAGAAACAGCCGGCCGCTTCGGAAACCTCGGAATCCATTGAAAAGCAAATGCAAGAGTTTCTAGCTCGCGGTGGACACATAGATAAAATCGATTCAGGAGTTAGTGGACAATCTCAGCTAACAGGATCACGTCACATTTCCCTAGGAAATAGCAAAACGAAAGCACAATAAGCTTTGGGGATACTTTACTAACGGTAAATATCCCTCGCTATTTTCGTTTGTACGCCAACTCTATAAACGCGATTTCAAGGTCTTCCTGTAAAACGTAAATAGATTGGCGAATCAAATAGTTAGTCTATAAAAGTGACTAACAATATGTAAGAAAACAATAATAGAATTTTTATTGATACAGGAACATTATGCTGAGCGAATCTGATCGCGCGTTTTTCCGCCCTAAATGGCGTCGAGTCACTGTGACTTTATTCTGTTTCGCATGGACGATTCTTGAATGGGTATCGAATGAACCTATCTGGGCAATGATCTCGGCAGGTATAACACTGTATTGCTTATGGAACTTCTTTTATAAGTTTGAAGAAACCACAGACGAAGACAACACACCAGCAAGCTAATCAGCAAAGCAAGCGTCTAAATAATCTAGCCTTATTTATTATTTGGCGGCTTTTCACTAATGGTTGGCGAAAAAATAGTCGCAAACGTCTTTATTAACTGGTCATAATTTCGCCACATAAACGTCACGACGCTGTCATATTAACGCTCTACTCTCATTAATAAGATACCTAAAAACTTATTAAAGCGGAGCGTCACTGTGATACAAGTCGAGCAAATGATTGCCAGTAAATCTCCTCACTTTTTCGACAAAAGCCCATTTATCACTCGCCCAACGTTAAGCGTGTTGAAACGCTTATTCCACGAAAGTGAAGTAAACCAATTCCTGGAAAAAAACCACGGCTGTGTCGGCTTCGAATTTATTGATCGAGTTCTGGATCACTTCAATTTTAGCTATCAAGTAAGTCAAGTTGATCGCCGAAACATTCCCGCCAGCGGTAGGGTAATGATCATCGCTAATCACCCTCTTGGCGCCTTAGATGGCCTCGCTTTACTTAGATTAATCGGTGAAATCCGCCCAGACGTGAAAATCGTAGCTAATGATTTATTAATGGGATTTGACGGCTTAAAACAGCTTGTTCTTCCCGTCGATAATCTTGGTGGAAAAACCGGACGTCAGCAACTCAAAGCTATCATGAGCTGCCTACATAACGAAGAAGCCGTGATTATTTTCCCGGCTGGCGAAGTGTCTCGTATGTCGCCAAGCGGTGTAAAAGATCAGCAATGGAACCAAAACTATCTAAAACTGGCGCAAAAGACTAACAGCCCGTTACTGCCGGTTCATATTGGCGGACGTAATTCCATGTTGTTTTACACCAGCTCTCTTTTATATCGTCCGCTATCGACCATTCAGCTCGCTAACGAAATGTTTCGTCAACGCAATCGCAAAATTCCCATGCAAGTTGGCCAAGCCATTCCTATTCAAGAGCTAGCCCAACTTCCACTAAGCGATAAAGAAAAAAACAAACTCGTAAAGCGCCATTTATACCGTATTGCCAAAGGCAAAAAACCGCTACTTAAAACCGAAAAGACCGTTGAGCATCCGCAAAATAGACAGATGATCAAACAAGAACTAAAAATAGCCGAACATCTTGGTAGTACCAAAGACAACAAGCAAATCTACCTGTTTGATTACGACCCAATGTCGGTGACGATGAAAGAGATTGGGCGCTTACGCGAAATTGCCTTCCGAAAAGTAGGTGAAGGCACAGGCGAGCGTTCCGATCTGGACAAGTTCGATCAGTATTATCGTCACCTGATTCTATGGGATGAAGAAGAACTAGAGATCGTCGGTGCGTATCGTATCGGAGAAGTTGCTCGATATATGAAATCAGATACACCAAATCGCATATACAGCTCTGAGCTGTTCCAATACTCGTGCGACATGGAACCTTATTTCGAACAGGGCATTGAGCTCGGGCGCAGCTTTATCCAACCAAAATATTGGGGCAAACGCAGCCTAGATTATTTGTGGTATGGCATTGGCGCTTATTTAGACAGACACCCTGAAATTCGCTACATGTTTGGGCCTGTGAGTTTGAGCAACAGCTACCCACAAGTAGCAAAAGATTTCATTGTTTCCTTTTACAAGCTCTATTATGCCGATAAAGAACACTTGGCGCGCTCTTTCACGCCTTATCAAGTTAACGCAGAACACGCTGATATTATTTCAGCCATGTTCAGCGGCGATAACTATGATGAAGACTTTAGAGTACTAAAAGAGCAGCTCAGCCACTTTGGCGCCAGCGTACCAACACTGTTCAAACAATACAGTGAATTGTGCGAAACGGGCGGAGTTCGCTTCTTAGACTTTGGTGTCGATGCCGACTTTGGCTACTGCGTGGACGGTTTGGTCCTAGTAGACCTGAATACAGTCAAAGAAGCGAAAAACAAACGTTACCGAGGTCACAACGATGGCTCTCAAGCTTAGTTAATAATCACGAATCATGGTGATGATCACGATAATGACGACTGTGAGAATGATGAACACGCGAATGATGGTCATGGAAATGATCATCCGCTTCTTGTTCAGAATGCTTAAAGACAACCAAATAAACAATCTTAATGACCAGCATAATACTTAACACAATAAGAACGACCATTTGAATATCCATAAAAACACCTCATTATTTTTGTTGGTGTCATTTGAGTATAGGACATGAAAACGGCGTTGAATGTGAATTTACGTCTTAAGTTTGTAGGGATTTGTCTTAAGCACTGAAATAGAGCACTTGGCGTTATTTCAGGAACTAAAGTGGCTATAAAGAGGGAGCCGAAAACGTAGGACTAACTGTTTTTAACATTAAAATTAATTAGTTAAAAAATATGGCTTAAGCTTTGCTTCACCTCTAAAAGAGTCTTTGAAAAGATTTCATTCTAAAACACCTGCTTAATGGCAGGGCTCAACAACGACCTCAGGCTTTTGCAGTAGCCTTACACATTTGTCTATCGTTAGACCATGGAGCTGGAAATGATTGAAAAAACGTATTTGAAAACAAAGCCCGAATGCAAAGTAAAATTCGCCTTACCTGCGGACGTCATTGGCGATGCCAAGCGTGTCTCTTTGGTTGGCGACTTTAATAATTGGGACAGTACAGCCAATCCGATGAAAAAACAGAAATCAGGCGTTTTTGTGTCAACGCTTAACTTGGATATCGAAACCTCGTACCAATTTCGCTATGTTCTGGACGACACACAATGGCTAAACGATGACATGGCTGATGCCTATGTTCCCAGCCCAATAAGCTACGACACAAACGGCGTCATCAGCCTGTAATAGTCGATTTTAGCTTAAAAGAAGCCACTGGCAATGCGCCTCCATATTTCACATGGAGGCGTTAACCTCTCGATTTCCCTCTTTTTTCCTCTCAAATTCGCCCTTAACAGCGGACACCATAACGTCATTTTTTTGCTCAAAGACACTAATTCATGGATTCGAGCTGCAATTTATAGCCAAAATATGTACAATTGTTTTTATTGAACGCGCGTTTAATAAAAAATCAAATACCTTAACAACTCTAAACAGAGTCGTTAAAACAGACTTAAAGAGGCACATCATGGCACATCAGCAGCAATACATTCACGGCCGCTACCATGCATCCACCAGCGGAGAACACTTTGAGACGATCAACCCAGCCACAGGCGAAGTGATTGCAACAGTCGAACACGCAGGACAAGCTGAACTAGATGCTGCTGTAGAGTCTGCAAAACAAGGTCAAAAAGTATGGGCAGCAATGAGCCCAGTAGAGCGCGGCCGTATTCTAAAAAGAGCGGCGGAACTATTGCGTGAAAACAACGAAGAACTTGCCCGTCTAGAAGTATTAGACACAGGCAAGCCACTTCAAGAAGCTATTTGCGTAGACATTCAAACAGGCGCTGACGTAATCGAATATTACGCAGGTCTTACCGACAAGATCCAAGGCGATTACCAAGACCTTGGCAATGGTAATTTCTTCTACACTCGTCGTGAGCCATTAGGTATTTGCGCTGGCATTGGCGCATGGAACTACCCAATTCAAATCGCCATGTGGAAATCTGGCCCAGCGCTGGCAGCGGGTAACGCGATGATCTTCAAACCTTCAGAAGAAACGCCACTTACCGCTCTTAAATTGGCTGAAATCTTTACCCAAGCAGGCTTGCCCGATGGCGTTTTTAACGTCATTCAAGGCGACGCTCGCACCGGTCAGATGATCACAGCTCATCCAGGGATCGACAAAGTATCTTTCACCGGCGAAGTCGGTACTGGTAAAAAAGTCATGACAGCTTCTGCGCAATCGTTAAAGCAAGTGACCATGGAACTTGGCGGTAAATCGCCCATGATCATCTTCCCAGACATGCCTGTCGACCAAGCAGTATCTGCCGCCATGCTAGCCAACTTCTACACCCAAGGCGAAGTATGTACTAATGGTACTCGCGTATTCGTTCACGCCGACATGTTGGACGCTTTCACCAAAGAATTAAAAGAACGCACCGAAGCTATGATCATTGGTGACCCGATGGACATGGACACACAAGTGGGTGCCTTGATTTCCAAAGATCACATGCAAAAAGTACTTGGCTACATTCAAGCCGCCAAAGACGCAGGCGCAACATTATTGTGCGGTGGTCACCAAGTCACTGAAAACGGCTTAGACAAAGGCGCCTTTGTGGCGCCGACTGTGTTCACGGATTGCACCGACGACATGCCACAAGTGCGTGACGAAATCTTTGGCCCTGTGATGTCAGTCCTGAGCTTCACCGACGAAGACGAAGCCATCGCTCGTGCGAACGACACGAAACTTGGTTTAGCGGCTGGCGTATTCACCAAAGACTTCGCTCGCGCTCACCGTGTGATTAACCAGCTACAAGCCGGTATTTGCTGGATCAATGCTTGGGGTGCGTCTCCTGCTGAAATGCCAGTAGGTGGTTATAAAGAATCTGGTATCGGTCGTGAAAATGGCATTGAGACCTTGTACCACTACACACAAAACAAGAGCGTCTTTGTCGATCTTAACGACATTCAAAGCCCTTACTAGGCGGGACGCTTAACTTTTAATAGATGAGAAAGGTCATGGCAAACGAAACGTACGATTACATTATCGTCGGTGCTGGCTCCGCAGGCTGTGTGCTGGCAGACCGACTGACAGAAAGTGGCGAACACAAGGTATTGCTACTGGAAATGGGCGGCTCAGATAAGAGCGTCTTTATCCAAATGCCAACCGCCTTGTCTTATCCGATGAACACCGAAAAATACGCGTGGCAGTTCCACACAGACAAAGAACCAGGCCTTGATGGCCGCGAAATGCATTGTCCGCGTGGTAAAGTGTTAGGCGGTTCATCATCTATTAACGGCATGGTCTATGTACGTGGCCACGCCTGTGATTTCGACCAATGGGAAGAAAACGGCGCCAAAGGCTGGAACTACCAGACTTGCCTGCCTTACTTTAAAAAAGCCGAAACATGGAAAGGCGGTGCGGACTTATACCGTGGCGGTGAAGGCCCATTGTCGACCAACAACGGCAACGACATGACCTACAACCCACTCTACCAAGCCTTTATTGACGCGGGTGAAGAAGCCGGTTATGGCAAAACGGAAGATTACAATGGCTTCCGCCAAGAAGGTTTTGGCCCCATGCACATGACGGTCAAAGATGGCGTGCGTGCTTCTACGTCTAACGCTTATTTACGTCGTGCCATGCAACGCCCTAATCTAACGCTCAAAACCGGCGTGCTAAGCCATAAAGTATTGTTTAATGGCAAAACCGCCACGGGCATTGAATTCAGTAAAAACGGTCAAACCCAACAAGCAACGGCCAGCAAAGAGGTCATTCTTTCAGCAGGCTCAGTTGGCTCACCTCAGTTATTGCAACTGTCTGGCGTGGGTCCAAAAGATGTGTTGGAAAAAGCCGGCGTATCTGTGCTTCACGAATTACCGGGCGTAGGTGAAAACCTGCAAGACCATTTGGAAGTTTACTTCCAGTACTACTGTAAGAAGCCTGTGACGTTAAACAGCAAGCTTGGCTTGATCAGCAAAGGCTTGATCGGTACGCGCTGGATGCTTTTCAAAACCGGTCTTGGCGCGACTAACCACTTTGAATCCTGTGGTTTTATTCGCTCTCGTGCTGGGCTAAAAGCGCCAAATATCCAATACCATTTCTTGCCTGCTGCCATGCGTTACGATGGTCAAGCGGCGGTGGAAGGCCATGGTTTCCAAGTACACGTTGGTCCAAACAAGCCAGAAAGCCGAGGAAAAGTGTGGATTGAATCCGCTGACCCAGCGGCAAAGCCTCGTATCTTGTTCAACTACATTTCGACCGAGCAAGACAAACAAGACTGGCGTGATACGATTCGCCTAACTCGTGAAGTGCTGCAACAGTCGGCACTAGACGATTACCGTGGCGATGAAATTCAGCCGGGTATGAACGTCCAAAGCGACGAAGAAATCGATCAGTGGGTAAAAGAGAACGTAGAAAGTGCTTATCATCCATCTTGTACTTGTAAGATGGGCGATGACAACGACCCAATGGCCGTGTTGAACGAGCAATGCCAAGTGCGTGGTTTGCAAAATCTACGCGTGGTGGATTCGTCTATCTTCCCAACCATCACCAACGGCAACTTAAACGCACCAACCATCATGGTGGCCGAAAAAGCCGCTGACATGATTCTTGGCAAAGCAGCGTTACCAAGCCTAGACACACCCGTTTGGATTCACCCCGAGTTTGAAACCAAACAGCGTTAATAAAAGGCAAAAAAGCTCACAAAAAAACGCCTGCTAAATCCTAGCAGGCGTTTTCGTTTAGACACTTCTTTCTATTTCAAGAATGGCTATTTCAACTCAGCTATTTCAATTCAAAGACAGCAAAACCGTTACCATCTAAAGATTGGTAATGCATGTTGTTACTCGCTGCCTCTTTGGCTTTTGGCGACGTAGTGAACAAGACTTTCGCTTTACCAAAATCGGTAAACGACCAATTGCCGTCAGCCGCTGGATTGATGGTTGTTTGGCTCAGTAGGTAATTTGCCACCACATCACGGTTTTTATCTGGGGCATCAATCACGATGGTTTCGCCATTCAGGTTAGGGAAATGACCGCCGCCGCCAGCGCGATAGTTATTGGTTGCCACCAAGAACTCATCTTTCATTCTTAATGGTTCGCCGTTAAACATCGCCTTGGTAATACGATGCGCGTCTTTATTCACCACTTCCCCATCTCCGTTGTAGCGAGCAGGCTGGGTGACATCGATCTTGTAAGAAATACCATCAATCACATCGAAGTTATAGGTTGGGAAAGACGCATTCACCAACTCTTGAGGCTTAGTAGAAGTCGCATCGATCTGATTAAACTGCCCTGCAGCCGCTTCTAACCATTCCACCACTTGCGCACCAGTCAACTTCACGACTTTTAAATCGTTCGGATAAATGTACAAATCACTGACGTTTTTCAGAGCGATATCGCCTTTTGGTACATCCGTGTAATAGTCTGGACCACCACGACCGCCGGCTTTAAATGGCGCTGCGGCAGACAATATCGGCAAACCTTCATAAGACGTACCGCGAACAATATTTTCCACATACCAAATCTGCGCATTGTTGACGATCTGAATAGATGGATCATCTTGCACTAACGCAAAGAAGCTATTGATATCAGCTTTCGATTCGCCCACTTTGCGACGCATATAGGCCAGTGTGCCTTCATGCTCCGTTTCAACCGCCTTATTCACGGCAGCATCTGCTTCGACTAATGGCACAGTCTTACGGCCTTCACGACGAGCAATGGCACGAACTTCTGCTTTGCCGTCCGCAACTTTCCAACCGTTACCATCTGGCTCTAGAGTCAGGTCAATTACCCCTAGGTGAGATCCCCAGAACCCAGGCATAGTGGCTGGCTTACCAAAGACGGTGCCTTTCTCGCCATCAACCCCTTCAAAAGCGTCTAATTCTTTATCGCCCGGGAAAATTCGATGAGAATGACCAAATAAAATCGCATCAATGCCGTCTACTTTTGCAAGATGATAAGACGCGTTTTCTTCGCCTTTCATGTAAGGCGAATTCATCATGCCACTGTGTGGAATCGCGATAATCACATCCGCGCCTTGGGCTTTCATTTCAGGCACGTATTTATTGGCGGTTTCGATAATGTCTTTGGCAATAACTTTATGGGTTAAATTGTCTTTATCCCAGGTCATAATTTGCGGTGGTACAAAACCAATGTAACCGATTTTGACCGTTTGTTTTTTGCCGTCAGAATCGACGAAGATTTTGTCTTTGATGATATAAGGTTGGAAATAAGGCTGATCATTAGACGCATCGTTGTCGCCATCGTCCACGTAAACATTGGAGTTCACGTAAGGGAAATTGGCGCCACTTAAACTCTTCATTAAAAAGTCTAAGCCATAGTTAAACTCGTGATTACCGATATTACCCACATCGTAATCCAACAAGTTCATCGCTTTAAATGCAGGGTGTGTCTCACCAAAGCGCAGTACTCGACCTTTGGCAACATAATCGCCCAACGGCGTGCCCTGTAATAAGTCACCGTTATCCACCAACACAGAGTTCGTTACTTCTGCACGTGCGGCTTTGATCAAGGTCGCCACACGAGACAAACCAACCGCATCACTTTGCTTATCACCGTAGTAATCGTAATCCACCAAATTCATGTGAATATCCGTGGTTTCCATGACTCGCAAGTCAATAGTCGAAGCCTGCGCCATCGCAGTAAATAGCAAAGAAGAGGCGAAAAGTGTCGCACCCTTAGGAACAAAAAACGTCATGAAACTACTCCATTCACAAAGATCTTTCTTATTAAAAAATACTAACTAAAAAGTCAGTTTTCATAGTAAGACGATTTTATGCGAAGTTCATGCCTTTTTTGTGACAGGTCTAGAGAAGGTTTTGTGCGGTCATATAAAGGCATCAGATTACTTTAGCTGATTGCTTATTATGTAACCACAAGATATCATGTACGCAATAACGTACATGAGCAATTTGGAGTCACCATGGATGCAATAAGCTATACAGCTGCTAGAGCAAACCTAGCCAACACAATGGCAAACGTTTGTAATGACCACGCGCCAATTATCATTACTCGTAAGAATGAAGCCCCTGTGGTTATGATGTCTTTAGAAGACTATAACGCCATGCAGGAAACAACATACTTACTAAGATCTCCTGCAAATGCTAGAAACCTATTAGCATCGATTGCAGAGCTTGAAGCGGGGAATGGAACTGAACGAGAGCTTATTGAATGAAGCTAACGTTTTCTACCAAGGCTTGGGAAGAATATCTTTATTGGCAAACAACAGACAAAAAAGTACTAAAACGTATTAATTTGCTCATTAAAGACATTCAAAGAACGCCCCATGAAGGCATTGGAAAACCAGAGCCGTTAAAACACGGCTTAGCTGGATATTGGTCTCGTCGGATAAACGATGAACATCGTATCGTCTATAAACACCAAGATGGCGCGATTCTCATTGCCCAGCTTAGATATCATTATGGAGTGTAGTGCGACGTCAAAATGGGACAAACTCAAGCATCTGCACTGCACTGCACTGTAAATACTTCACTTAATGCAGACTAAAGTCACTAAATCTTCTCAAATAACTTAATTAAGACACTTTTTCACGCTGATGTTTTTTTTACTCCAATAAGAGAGAACTTCATTTTTATATACTTCATTTTTAGAGCGATATATTATTTCAAGTAACTCTTGACCCGCGACAGTTAAATTGACATTTGATAAAGATAAACCTTTTGTTTCTAAAGGGAGCTCCAAATCAAACTTTTCATCAAAGTACTCTAAACTGATAAATTTAGAATCTATCTTATACCCATCCCAAATATTTATTTCTGTTAGACCACAAGTTTGTAACGTAATAAGATCTCTTAAATTTAAGCTATCAACCCCCATCTCCCCAAAACCATTATTATCCTTTCTATCGAATGATACGATGACCCATGATTCTTCATTTTTCCAGGCATATTGGGCCAAATAAGAAAACATTTCAGCTTCATTTTTTTGCAGCGTTTTCAACACAGAGAGAGTTCTCATTGAGAACGAACCTGGCACAGCGACTTCTCCAGCCAAAATTTTAGCCCAAATAGATTGCATAGAAGAACGGCTGACATTCTGACAACAATCAAAAAAATTCATCATCCATTCCTGTTCAGGTGTATCTGTTGATACTGAGTCAGGAAGGTTATCAATGGAAATTTCTATTATTGATTCTATATTTTTTTGTCTCACCAGCTCTTGGTGATTTAATCGAGAAAATGCTCTACCTTCAATGTCTGAAATTTCTAAACGTGTCTTAGCTTCAATTATCGAAGCCTCAGCATTGGCTTTTGCTAACTTTCGAATCTTCCTTGGCTCATATAATGTACCTATTGCAGATTGAACAGATTCAATTAATTTACTAATTGGTTGTGATAAGTCCCCTAAATTAACTGCAGTTACTTCATTTTTTGTCATATTTTTTCCTGCGTCCTAACATGTATAGACTTCAATTTTTTACAATTAAACTTAGCGTATCATTACCAACAGCCGATTCATTATTAAAAATGTGCAAGTAATAGCCCCTTATTAATCGATACTAAAACGCTTGCTTGCTTTCTACCAGTAAAAGATGAACAAGAACCAAACGCCGTTTTGATGAGGTAGGCGATACTTACCTTGCGTTAGAGAGTAAAGAAAAACGCCATTTAGTTCGAGTCTTGTGAGGACGTGACTTGTCGGCCAGAAAGCGCGACTTACGCAGATACGTCGGATCACGGTCGTGCCTCCCTCATCCGACCTACGAGGCAGAGGAAAGAAGGGAGTTATCGTTTAAACCAGCGCCAAACGAAGAGGACTTTAATCAAAGCAGCAGCCACATAGGTCATGGCGCAGGCAGTGAGGATCTTCTTCACCTTGGGTAAGTCTTCTTGTGGGATATAGCTGCCTTCTTTCAAAATAGGAAGCGCTTTGTTAAAGCTGGCGTCCCATTCTTCTGGCAGTATCGCTAGTTGCACGATAACCGCTAATAATCCGGATAAACCAACAACCAAGGCATGCAAAGGCACAGCGTAGGGAATATGTAGCAGCAAGCTCAAGGCGGGCCAGCCAAGTAATAAACCTGCGGTGATTCGTCGAGCAAAATGCGCCAAGGGCAAATAGCGAGTGCTGAGGTGGGAAATTTTTTGCTTCTTCTCGTGGGCAATGGCATGTCCTACTTCGTGAGCCGCCACAGCAACCGCCGTTAAAGAGCGACCACTAAGGACACTCGGACTAAGGCGAACCGCATGTTGACCAAAGTCAAAATGATCATGGCCTTCTTGTGTGGCTTCTACTTTTACTTCATTTAGTTCAAAGCGTTTCACCAAATGTGTCGCCAGCTCACCGCCTGTTCCAGGTAAATCTTCGCGATCCGTGGCATAGCGTTTTAAGGTATATTTTACCCACGCGCTTGGCCCAACAAACAATAAAAGAGCGATAACAATACCCACAATCCATAACATAACGTTGTCTTTCTATTATCCAAGTTAAAAAAGTTCCGGCTCAACTTTGACCATTTTTAGGTTCATCACATACACTGTAGTAAATACCTAAAGTATACGAGCTAGATATGAAAAATCCTTTAGTTGGTCCGATTCTCGCGATCCTAAAAAACCACCCAAATGGTATGAGTGAGTTTGACATACTAAAAGAGCTAAAGATCCAGCTAACAGAATTTAGTCAGCTCGCAGACGATCCTAATTTACAACTGTTTCGTCAGCACTTTCTCATTATGAATGCTTTGTATCAATTGCAAAGCAGTCTCTGGCAAGAAGAAAAGCTGATGCTATACATCAGTGCACTTCGAATTCACCTAGTTAGCGCATCCGATATTCAATTGTCTGCTAGTACCAGTTTAAACGACAGCGTCGATGCAAAGTTAGCGGCTTACTATTTAGACTGGGAAGAATACGAAAAAACCGATGAAGATGAAGTATCTCGCCTTCTTAATAGCTTTTACAAAGGAATCAGCTTATCGGGCAATCGAGATTCGGCCTTAAAAACCCTACAAATAGACAGCAACAACCCTACCAAGACGATTATCAAGCAACAGTATCGTAAGCTCGCACAGAAGCATCACCCAGACAGAGGTGGCGACCAAGACATTTTCATTGGGCTCAGACAAGCCTATGAATACCTCATGTTCTGATCTCTATGGCGTTGGCAAAGTGTAAAAGCCTTTTCCTATCGTTGCTTTCATTTCTATAAAAACTCAAGATGAACCTCGCTCGCTATTCATTGTCAAAACAGGCGTGATCAAAACTCAACTATTTATTATTTTACCGATTCATTTTATAGAAATAGGGCTTATGATTTTTTCTTCTTTTTTACGACACCTTTTACCGCCTAAAACACATCGCCGCTTCCTTATTCGCCCTCTTTGTCTTATTTCTTTTACCCTGCTTAGCAGTTGCAGTGTGAACGAGATCGATAGCTCCAATGACTTCGAAAACAATGGCCGAGACACATCCGCACTGAAACGCGAAACATTATACTTAAAAGAAAGCCTACCACCGGGTTTACCCATGCCTGACGAGAGCTTCGAGAGTGGCTTACAGCAACAACTAAAATACTTGAACCGCATTGGCGATAAAGATTTCGTACTTGAGAACACGCAAACCAGCGTGGCAGATTTAAAAATCGTTGCCCAAGAAATTGGTAAATGGCTACACAATCCCGCGCAGCAGCCGCAACTGATTGCTCATCAATTGTCGGGACAAGACCAAAGAGGCAACGTGCAAATCACAGGTTACTATGTACCTGTTTTACCCGTTCGCCACTTACCCGATGAAGTGTATCGCTACCCGCTTTATCGTAAACCTGCACAACGAAATGCTGATGGAACTTACCCTTCTCGCGAAGAAATAGACTTTGAAAATGCCCTCGCTGGACAGGGATTAGAAATTGCTTACACCTCTAGTTTGGTCGACAATTTTTTCTTGCATGTGCAAGGTTCTGGCGTCGTTCAATATGAAGATGGTGAGCAGAAGCTCTTGTCTTGGGGCGGGGTAAACGGACATGCTTATCGCAGTTTAGGAAAAGAACTGATTGAGCGAGGTGAGATCGATCGAGCCCATATTTCCGCCCAAAGCATTCGCCAATGGCTAAATGACCACCCAGACAGGAACCGTGAGATTTTATCCACCAATCCAAGTTATTTGTTTTTTAGCGAAGGGCCAAAAAGCCCAGTTGGTGCGGCTAACGTGCCATTAACGCCTTTGTATTCCGCCGCAGTTGACCCCAATGTCATTCCACTTGGCTCCATTTTATTGGCACAAGTTCCGAAGCTAGACACTTACGGTAACCTAGTTGGCCATGAGTTTCGTCTTTTGCTAGCGCAAGATAAAGGCGGTGCGATCAAAGGGCCGGGGCACATTGATTGGTATCAGGGCATTGGGGAAGAAGCCCACTTTCATGCGGGCCAGCTAAAGCATTTTGGCAAGGTTTGGTTATTACTACCAAAGAATCCAGCGCCGAAAATTCTCATTGCTCAGTAAGCTATTTTTGAAACAAAAACGCCGCGCTTTCATATTCAAAGCGCGGCGTTTTTATTCTTCAGTATCTCAGGTTCACTATCTTATCTAAGATCACTTAGCTTAAAGGACACTGGCAAGTTAATTCGCAATTCCGTTTCAACCATATCCTTTGAGAATTTAGGCAAAGGCGTTGAGCGTTTTATCATGTCCAATACCGCATTATCCAAACGCTTATGGCCAGAACTCTCTGTGATTTTTACATTTGATACAGAGCCATCCGCATGCGCCACGAATGATAAGGAAACAACGCCTTCTTCATTACGACGACGAGACGCTCTTGGATAACGTTTATTCTGGGCTAAAACCGATGTTAGTTTGGTAAAATAATTTGCCTTAGCGCCTGGATTACCGCCACTGGTTGCAGCCGCTGCGCTTCCCGTTGTGGCTTTTTGGTTCGCCATTGATGGCGGTGCAACTTGTTTAGGAGCCGCTTTAACTACTGGTGCTTCTTTTTTCGGTTCTGGCTTGGGTTCTGGCTTAGGCTCTGGCTTGGGCTCTGGTTTAGGTTCCGGCTCTGGCTTTTTCACTTCAATTGGAGACGCTTGCTTAACTTCAACAGGCTCAGGCTCTGGTTCAATAACGGGTTCTGGTTCAACAACTGGCTCAGGTTCAACAACTGGCTCTGGTTCTACCACAGGATCTGGCTCAACAACGGGGTCTGGTTCTACAACTGGCTCTGGTTCAACCACAGGTTCTAGCTCAACAACGGGGTCTGGTTCTACCTCTTCTTGAACCTCTTCCTTTTCAATCGGTTCTTCTACTGCTTCATCAACTTCTTTCACTTCTTCTTGAGCGGCTGTAGATTGAGCTGCAGCACCAAGATCACCCACCATGCCTAGGTCGAACTCAATACCTTGTGAACCCTCAGACTGACTACCTACAGATGGCGCGTAAAATACCGCATAGAAAGCAGCTGTATGAACAGAAATAGCCAAGCCACCTGCAATAATCCAATGACGCGTGGAAATCATTTATTTTCCCGCTCCAGCTGTGTCGCCAAGCTGACTTTCGTAAGACCCGCTAAACGCACTTGATTAAAAATGGGGCGAAGTTTTTCTAACGAAATGGCACCATCAGCTTTGATTTGTACCCAAAAACTGTCTTGATCGGATGATGTAGCAAATGCTTGTTCTAAATAGGCTTGAATATCATCGACGACAAATAGTGCATCATCCACATATAAGCTGTCATCCGCACCCAGTACAATCTCAATATTTGGGTCCGTTGCCGCTCGGTTATCGTTAATCGATTGAGGTGGAATAACGGCGATAGGATCAGCTTTTTGAATCTGCCCTGCGACCATAAAGAATACCAACATCAAGAACACCACATTAATCAGTGGCACCATGTTGTCGTCGTTGCTGGCGTTTCTCGCAGCGTATTTTTCACCTATCTTCATTTCGCCTCCGGCATAGCAAAGGCATTCGCAATCGATACGGTTTTTGCACCATTAAGTTTTAAGCGATCAGCAAGGTGCATCAAGGTCTGTAGAGTCACGCCATCTTCCGCTTTGATGACAAAAACGCCCTCATTATGATCTGTGACGAGCGCTTGAAAACGAGATTGATCGGAGAAACTAATGGCTTGGTCATCAACCCAAACCTGATCGTTATTTTGCTTCAAGGTCAGAATAAGGTTGTCTTTCTCTTGCGGCGGAGTCTGAACATCGGAGGCGACAGATAATGGCGTATCGACAATACGCCAAGGTACAAAAGTCGAGGTCAGCATGAAGAACAGTAGCAATATAAACACCACATCGATCAGTGGTGTTAAGCTAATCGCATTCTTACGCTTTGGTTGAGACAAATTAAGCGGCATGCAACATCTCTTGAGCAGCCTTTTCAACCAAGTGCTTGGCTTCTTTACTGGTAAAAACTTGTGTTACTGCGTCATTCATATTATGGGCAATACGCTCTACTTTGCGCTCTAGCCAGCTTTGTAATGTCACAACAGGAATAGCGACTGCTAGACCGACTGCTGTGGTTAACAACGCTTGCCAAATACCACCAGATAGAACAGAAGGGTCAACTTGATTGCCCGCACCTTCCATTTGTTGGAAAGCCGTTATCATGCCTAATACCGTGCCAAGCAAACCTAGTAATGGGCTCAAAGTCGCGATGATTTCTAAAGGGCGAAGATAAGAGCGCAACTGATTGAGCTGATTCATAGCGCGACGTTCTACTTCTTCACGAATAAGATCCGCTCGAGTATTGGTCGCTAGCAAGGCACGCATTGTGTAAGCAACTAATGCATCAATCGGACGTTTTTCATCGAGTTTTTCGAGTGCGTCTTCGCCACTACCTTGACGCCACTCACTCAAAGCCAAATTACTTGTCTTCAAGCTTTCTGCGCGAAGTGAAGAGAATTGCCATAGCTTTAACAAAACAATTGTCAGAGCAACGACAGAAAATACCATCAGTATCCATACCACAGGCCCACCGACCTGCAAAAAGTCGACTATTTTCTGTTGAACTGAATCTTCCACGACACTCTCCAATGAATAAAAAACACTAAACAAATGGTAGTCATTCTCAACCACGTTTTCAATAAGTAATTACTCAAATAGAAAGATATACAGACTAGAACAGTCTATTAACAAGAAAATACACAGGGAAGTAGACAGAAGGACGGCATGATCACATAGGTATCTATTAAATCATGCCGTTTTATAGCAGTAATTTATTAAGTAACCTTATAACCAACCGCGGTGTTTAAAGTACCAATAAGGCGCAAACGCAGAAAAAACCATCAAACCTAATGCCGCCGGATAGCCGTAATCAAACCCCAGCTCAGGCATGATTTCAAAGTTCATCCCGTAAATACTAGCAACCAAGGTTGGCGGTAAGAACACCACCGAGGCTATGGAGAAAATTTTGATGATTTTGTTTTGTTCGATATTGATAAAGCCCTGAGTGGAATCCATCAAAAAGTTGATTTTATCGAATAAAAAAGTCGTGTGAGACATCAGAGTTTCAACGTCACGCATGACCTCACGTAAGGTTTCTGAATAATCTTGTCGATTAGGCAAATGTCGCAACAAGAAAGAGATATTACGCTGCGTATCCATCAAACACAGACGAATTTTTCCGTTACTGTCTTCTAGACGCGCTAATTTTTCGATAATGGTATCCAGCTCGGTTTCGTCATCCTCTAACACTAGGTGGCTCACGTCTTCCAACTGACGATGAGAATCTTCTAGCGTATCCGCGTGGTTCTCCACTTTATTCTCAAGTAAAGTCACTAATAAATGAGCTGGAGAATCGACAATAATTTGCCCGCGACGAGCACGCATACGCAACAACCTGAAATCGGCTAACTCTGTTTCACGGATAGTGATTAGCCTGTCTTGCTGCAAAATACAGGCAACCGTAGATGTTTTATGACGCCCTTCCGTTTGGTTCAAAAATAAAGAGTGAACATGAATGCCAGCTTGATCGACAAAACAACGAGCGGACGCTTCAATCTCTTCCACATCATCGGATTCAGGAAGGTCCGTTCGTAATAACGCCTTTAGTTGCAAGCGTTCATCATCATCCGGCTCGGCAGCATCAATCCAGTTGGCTTCTTTTTGCAGAGTGACAAAGTTCTCGTCTTCTTCTTTAATCTCTTGAATCAATCCATTGCGGATTTTAAAAAATCTTAACATGCTACATCCTCGATATACTCAGTATCTGATGGTCATTATACCTAGGTTATAGCTTACGTCTGTGACAAATTAATGAGAATAAAACGGACATAGAGCAAAAGAAGACAGCGCGACGCCTCCCTCCCTCTTCACTTAGTAAAAAACAAATCGGTAGGCCACATAGAATAGCAATAGCGCCATTACGCGGTTAACCCAAGCCATTACCTTGGGATTCATCGCTGCTTTTTTAAGCCGAGAACCCGCCAACAAATACACACTTGGCGCTCCGCATGCCATAACGGCAAGCCCTAATGACCAAACGGCAATTTGACTGCCTTCAATATGAAAGCGAGGAAATTGCACGCTAACAATCGGCACAATGGCCACCAACGATTTAGGGTTACACAACTGAAGAATCAGACCCGTTTTAAAGCTCACAGCCTTGTCTTGTGCTCTCACCTCTGCCTGCTGGAAACTCGCTTGCAGTATTTTCACTCCTAGATAAGCAATATAAACCCCACCTAGAATGGCAATAATCGATTGATATTCAAGAGGAATAATATCACCACCTAAATAACCAATCAGAAGAAATAAGATCAGCATAGCCAGCCCGACGCCGACACAATACAGAAACGCACGCCAGCCTTGGCCATTTACGCCAGCCAAAAGTGCCAACATATTAGCAGGGCCTGGACTGTACATGACACCAAAGGCGTAGATGATTATTGCGAGCATAGGAACTCCTCAAATGGGTATTTGATAAAAAGACGTAATAGAAAAAGAATTAGCTATAAGATGAAGTTTGCCGCTAGGTACGCAGCAAAGTACGCCTAAATTGATAAGGAGTTAGCCCAAACATCGGCTTAAATCGACGATTAAAATAACTCAGGTCGGTGAAGCCAAAGGTAAAGGCGACGTCGGCTGGAGGCATGCCCAGCTCAAGCGCATCTTTGGCGCGGTTCATACGGTAATTTTGCCAATATTGATGAGGCGTCATACCAAAATAATCACGGAAGCAGCGCAATAAATGGTACTTCGACATATGCGCCACTTGGCTGAGTTCATCAAGTGACACTTCTGCACCCACATGAGCATGTAAATACTCGCGCACTCGTTCAAAGACAGGGTCTTTCACGCGCTGCTTAGCTTCTATTTGAATGCCCTTTTGCCGTGCCAAATATTCAGCAAATTCAAACAAAGCAGAGGAATACTCCAGCGCAGACGTAGCAGAACTTTCTACCAAAGCAGCCAAGCGCAAAATGTGCGCTTTGAGCACCGCATCCTGTTGCACAGGAAGTTCAATACGAAAGTCTTGCGAGCGACGAATACCAGCACTTTCAAGCATGGGGGTTAATTGATCAGGATGGACATAAAGCATCTTGTAGTGAAGAGGATCATCCGCACCTGAATGACCATCGTGAGCTTCTTCCGGATTAAACACAATCACATTGCCAGCATAGCTTTTGTGATGTTCACCTAAAGCAAAAAAATCCTGACGACCAGATAAAGTTACGCCGAAAGAAAACTCCTCATGGGCATGAGTGCCATAAGAAAAATCGCTCATAGAGGCTTCCAGCAACATCACCTCATCGAGGGCTGCACTTTTCGCAAACTGAAAATGATTTTCTACTGACATCACAACCTCCCGAAACTAGCCTAATCAATAACAATAGACTAACCAATAACAAACAGAAAAGATTGGACGATATTGCGGTATTACAACTTATTCCGCACTAGCTCAGTATCAACTTGTTATTGCGCTATATCCAATCTTGCTTCTCGAATGATACCGTTACTTCACTTTCAAGTTTGCCAGTATGAGCTGTCGATAAAGGCTCAACCATCATAAAATGAGTATCTTTTTTTGCTTTAGGGCAATGCTCTACACCCTTAGGGACAACAAACATTTCACCAGTGTTGAGTACAACATCTCCGCTTCTCATCTGCAAAGTCAGTTGCCCTTTGAACACAATAAAAAGTTCATCTTCATGCTCATGTGTATGCCAAACAAGCTCATCACTTCCCTTTGCTATTTTAACTAGTTGGCCATTTGATTCCGCAATAATCTTCGGAGCCCACTCCTCTGTGAACAATCCAAACTTTTCGTTAATATTGATTTTATTCAATGCATTACTCTCCGGAACAAGACTACTTTTGATAGTACGTAGGCACGCACATTTCACGCTTACCCAAAGAGAAAGCGTCTAACAAAAGACTAAAAAAACGGTTAATTGATGAATTCTTAAAGGCGCATCTAAGTCTAAATTCCTTGTAACTTAAATTCATAAGAATGCGTCAGGACCAGACTTAAGCCCCTGAAACAATAGATATAGACTAACCAATAACAAACAGAAAAGATTGGACGATATTGCGGTATTACGTCTTATTCTGTACTAGCTTTTTCTCAACCTGTTCAAGCGCTCTGCGATACATACGCCAAGCACAAATACCCGCAAGAACATTACCGATCAAGACGCCGAAGAACAGCCCTTTAAGTCCGGCTAATTCAGAACCAATCCATAGACAAGGCAAGAAGAAAGCAAACAGTCGTAAAGCCGATATCGTCAATGCTGTGTAGGATTTCCCTAACGCATTAGAGATAGAAACCATCAACATACAGATACCGAGCAAACCTAAACTCACCGGCACTATCATCAAATGCCAATGCAAAATCATCGATACTTCTTCATCACTGGTCATCAAGTTTGCCAACATGCCCGAAACGAAGAAAGTAACCACTGCAACCAATAGTTGAAATGATAATACGAAACGACAGGCTAAACGCACAACATAACGAACATCATCTAAGCGCCCTTCGCCTAGTAATCGCCCGACCATGGGAGGCATCGACATAGTCAGCGCTAACACGGCAACAATAGAGAAAAATTCAAAACGTGAGCCCAATGCCCAAGACGCCACCGCCGCCGTACCAAACCCAGCAATCAGTTTAGTCGCCAACATAGAAGAAACAGGAGGCAGTAGCTGGCTAACCATCGCAGGTCCCATAATATGACCTATCGACGTCAAACTTTTGCCGACATTGAGATCTTGCCAATCAAAGGTAACCCAATGCTTACGAGCGACTTGCGGCGCAACAATCAAAGTACCTAGAGCAAACGCCACTGTGGTCGCCATAGCAGCCCCGTTCAAACCAAGATCGAAAGTGAAGATAAAAATAGGATCCAGCACTAAGTTCAACACGCTGGTCACAATCATCATGACACCTGGCAACAAGGTATTCCCATTAGACCGACAAATGCTGTAATAAAAATAGATCAACGCCCCGACCCAAGCGCTGAGTAACCAGTGAGGCCAATAAGAATCGATAACAGGATAAACAGAATCCGGCGCACTCAGTAACGCCAAAATAGGATGGCGTAATAGCCAAATGATCACACTAAAGAAAGCGATCCCCACACTTCCCATCATTAATACCAAACCACCTAATTGCTTGGCATAACGCGTGTTCCCCGCCCCTAAAGCACGAGAAATAATCGCCGTTGTTGCAATCCCTAACCCTACTTGCAGACCAATGACAACCATCTGAATGGGCAGAGTAAAACCCTGTGCAGCTAAGGGCAAAATACCCAATTGTCCGATAAAGGCACTGTCCACCAGCTGAAAACTCATCAACGACAAAATGCCAAACATCATTGGCCATGTCATGGAAAAGAGTTGCTTCGCTAAGGAATCAGATTGGGATATTTGAGATGACATAGAAATAGGTATGCTCTTACTTAAAAACTGAGCTTACATTCTAACCTATTTTGGTGAACACAGGATGACACCCACCTTCACCCAACCAACTATGCGCTGAAAAACCTTATTCTTCGGTATGACGCTGGCTGTACTTGTCCCCATATCTCAGCATTACAAAAGCAATGATAGAAAAAATAACAAAGCCGCTTGCCAATGGCGTCACAGTAAAGTGATAAAACTGCCCAATCACGGTCGATAAAATAATCGCCAGAAAGCTGGATAACGATGAAATAACGGAAGCCCCAAGCCCCGCCATTTTTCCTAGCGGCTCCATCGCCATGGCGTTTACGTTTCCAAACACCATACCGAAGCAGGAAAACATCACCATTCCCAACCCCATAAAGAGCACAAAAGGCGGCACACCATCAAAGTAAAAAGTCGATAACAGCAAAATAAAAGAAGAAGTTAACAGTACGCTCAACGCACTTATCACACAGCGCAGCATACCGATTCGCAGTACAATCTTGCCGTTTGAGAAATTGATAACAGCAGAGCCAATCGCCAACATGGCAAAGAACAAAGGAAAGCGATCCCCCGTGTCGTACACATCCTGAAAAATGGATTGGGCAGTGCTTATATGCAACATCAAACCACCAAAAATACAGCCCAATAACACAGTATAGGCCATGACATCACCACGGCTAAGGATGATACGAACATCGGCCACTAATCGTTTTCGGTTGAGTGGAATACGGTTTTCTTTCGACAAAGTTTCAGGCTGACGCAGCAGCAACCATAATCCCGCAATGGTTGCTTGAGTCATCAACAAACCAAAAATCCAACGCCAATCTGCGACTTGTAACACGAGCTGCCCAATAGAGGGAGCAAGCATAGGCACTAAAATAAACACCATCATCACAAAGGACATAATGCGCGCCATCGCCGCGCCTTTGTACATATCTCGTATCAAGGCACGAGACGCTATTTTTGGCCCTGCAACACCAAACCCTTGTATCATGCGACCCAGCAAAAACATCTCGATGGACGACGCCAACAACGCCACCACCGAACCAACAAGGTACACACAGATACCAAGTAAAATACTCTTTTTACGGCCTATGGCATCGGACAAAGGCCCAAAGAAAATTTCCCCAAAGACCATGCCCAAAATCATTGCTGAGACGATCCACTGGGTTTTCTGATAATCCACCACCGCCAGAGACTCGGCAATGAAAGGAAACGCCGGCAACATGGCATCCATACTCAACGCCGTCAGCGACATCATCAGAGCAAACAAGGCCACCAATTCTTTTTCAGCCAAGCGCTTTACATGCAATCCAGTGGGTTGTGATGAATGAGAGAGTGACATCCTGTTCCTTAGCAACGAGTAAAATGGATCAATAGTTTACTCGTCCGCTGCTCTATCTCCAATTAATTCACTGAGAATCTCACAATCAATTCACTGGCGATTTCGCTAACAACGCCAACACAGCGGCTTTTATATCATGCACTAACTCGGCTTCATCCACGCCCAGCACTTGGCCGTTTTCAACCACTCGCTTACCGTTCACAAAGCTGTGTTTAATCAGTGCTGGCTCACCACATAAGATTGGCGTTTCTAACGGGCTGTGTACGCCCGAAAAACGCGGCGCATCAAGGGAATACAACACCAAATCCGCAGCATAACCTTCGGCTATTTGACCTGTTTTAAGCCCCAAAAGATCCGCGCCATTTTGTGTTCCCCATTTAAGTACTTGTGTCACGTTCGTTGCTGTTGGACCACCCTGTGTACGATGCAACAACCACGCGAGATTCAACTCTTGTAGCATAGAAGCATTTTCACTGGATGCCGATCCATCCACTCCAAGAGTAATGGGAATACCCGCCTTTTCCATCGCTAGCACTGGTGCAATACCACTTCCAAGGCGACAATTTGATGTTGGACAATGGGCAATTCGAGTCTTGGTTTGCGCCAGCAACTCAATCGCATGGGCATCAGCTTGCACCAAGTGAGCAAACCACACATCATCGCCTAACCAATCACAATGACCAGCGTAATCAATCGCGCTCATACCAAAGTTTTGTTGCGCCATCTGCTCATCAAAAGACACTTCTAATAAATGCGAATGGCGCAGTAAGTTTCGCTCTTTTGCCCACTGAGCATAACCACGTAAGTCTTCTGCTGGTGAGGTGTGAACCAAGCTAGTCGGCGCAACAACCAAGCGTCGCATACTGAGTGGACTAGCGTCATGATAACGTTTGTAGGAAGCATCAAGACGATCCAGTGACAAATCCAATGACTCTGGAACAATGCCGCTGTCTTGCATGCCTTTATGGCTGCCTTGCACCGTCGCACCACCGCGACACAACACCAAGCGAATCCCTAAGTCTTCCGCTGCACGCCAAACAGCGTCTTCCAACTCCGGCGATGTACTCGCATGGTACAAATAATGATGGTCAGCACAGGTGGTCACACCAGACCGCAGTTGTTCGTACAGACCTAATTTCGCTGCGACATACATTAAATCTGGCGTGATTTGTGGCCAAAAACGATATGGTACGCTGGCTAACCATTCACCTAAACCTTGGTTTAAGCCTGCTGGAACGCCTTTTAGAATAGATTGGGCAAGGTGATGGTGAGTATTTACAAACCCTGGATAAACCACACACTCTGACGCATCGATCAACTCGTCATCAGGCTCGCGTTCTAATGTGGAAGAAATGGCGGCAATCACGCCATCTTTAATACGGATATCTTGAGGAAACTCATAACCTGCAACGGCTTTGGCTTGGCGAATCAAATACTGGGGCATAACACTCTCCTTATTTAGGAAAGAGCAATGTCCAGGCCACAAGGCTTAACCGCTTCTACTCTTCATTTCATCAATAATCTAACCTCTTTAACAAGCAAACCTTGTACCAGCCTCATCAGTGACCATAACGACACAGCACACGCTTATGAAACGGCTTAGTTCTCTCACTGTGAGATATATTCTTGGTGCAACTTTCTCACAACTCGCCCAATTCAAGTGCAGAACAGAGCACTAACAACCGTATTATTGCCGAATTTATAGGCAAATTTATTTGGCCTGCTTGTTGCTTAGTCATAAGTAGCGCAAATAGTTTGCGTGACGCAATGAGTAGAAGCGGTCAAATTTGGTGTCGGGTTCCAACAAACCAAGTTCGGGCATTGCTCACTGCCTTATCGACAACCCAAAGAGGATGTCGAAAGGGAAGTGACAGCCGTATCTACCTAATTCGACTGTGTACCCAGCCCTCTCGCTCTTTCCTCATCTTGTTTTCTTTGTGGTTGTTTCACTAACTGAGCTTGGCTTGCTTTGAAAAGCACAGCCAGATCTATGATGAAACATGGAGAAAACAATTGTACGGCGACATTATAGTTTGATATAAAAATAAGGCTTTTTTGTAGATAGAGAGAGGTAATGTTTGATATTTTTTGGCTACCTTCACTTCAAACAAGCGACATTAAAGTTTGATATTTTTTGCTCTATCACACTAACCTTATGAATACTTCCGCAAGTACAGTTTTACCTAAAACCTGATTAAACTTAAGAATGAACACAGATCACCTCGCAGGCAATCTCCAATTACTTTGCAGCTATAAACAGTCCATATCTAATGTTTTTTCGTGAGCTAGGGAACATGCGATTAAGTAGGTAACATAAAACAATCTTGCCGACTTAAATCAACTGTAATTCCTGCCCACCATGAACCAGCATTCCTTCGCCGATACCGAATTCATCAGCAAACTCTGTAAAACCTTCAAAGAGCTTTTCCTTTGACAGATGAATGAACTATCCCATAGCAAACAGTTTGAAGCTCAAATTGCTCCGTCCTACCTAAAGCTGGCAACGGTCGGCGTCCGTCACTCTCGCTACAATGCTACGCATTCATTTTATGCAAAATTGTTACAACATAAGTGATCCAGCGATGGAAGATGCACTCTATGAGATCACATCAATGAGGTTGTTTGCAGGCTTGTCATTAGAAGGCGTGATCACAAACCATAAAACCATCATGAATTTCCGCCACTTGCTAGAGAAACACAAACTGGGTCGTAATGTTTGCTCTTACAAATCTATTACGATTGGGTCAGATAATGCGGTCTTCGCGGGGTCAATCAGTCTAAATGAAGGAGTAAAGATACTCTAAGCACCTTAATAGCGAAAAAAAGACGCCTCAGCTACATTTCCACAGAGACATTGGTAAATAAAGGAATTCAGAGCAAAATTGAGTGACTTGTTCACATACTCCTTAGCTTAGCTAACTCCAACGAATTGTCATTTGTGATTGAGTTATAATAGCTGCTATAGAGTTATCTTCTCTAAAAATTTTAGTCTGCCATATCATTATTTTCTTGCCGATGTTAATGGGTTCGCATACGCCTTTGACGACACTACCAATTTGGACAGCTCGAATAAAGTTGGTCTTACTTTCGACAGTAACAGTTGAGTAACCTGAAGCTAGATTAGCAGCTGATGCTACCCCGCCCAGTACATCAGCGAAGCCCATTATCGCCCCACCATGCATCACTCCGTTTCTATTAGCATGCTTAGGAATAACCTCGAGCTGCCCAACAACTCTATCAGCGTCAACTTCAACGATCTCGACACCTAACTCTTCAGCGAAAGGCGGTAACTTAGACAAAATTTCCTGCTTCACTACGTGGATTGGCTTAACCATCAGAGCTCTCAATACCTATTGGCTTCGATTCTGATAGCAACTCAATGATATTTTTCTCCGACATCTCGATATGATGTTTAGCAGCCTTACCTGCTAGAATTTCGTCTCTATTAGAAATCGCCTGAATAATACTTTTAAGCTCTTCTGCGGTATATTTTAGTCTCCCTGGACGCCCCATAGAGAGAGTACGAAATAAACTCACTCTATTATTTAGCTTACTCAATTGATCTTGAATAATTTTATTTTCTTTTATGGAAAGCAGACAGTCGTAAAATCGATTTTTTAGGTCTCTGCTATTTTCGCCATTTAGTTTGTTGTCCACGAACTTACAAAAGTCTTCTACTACTGAATTCAAATTCGCCAAATCTTTGTCTGAGCCATACCAAACAAAATTTTGTACAGCCAGAGCCTCAAGAGCGCCTCGCACCTGATATATTTGTTTAACATCTGCAATATCCAAACAGGTTACAACTGCGCCTTTATGCGGTACGATTGTAACTAAGCCCTCTGCTTCTAAAGACCTCAATGCCTCTCTCAGTGATGTTCTACTGATATCCAACTCTAAACATAAATCTTGTTCAATCAAACGTTGACCAGGCTTAAATCTCCCAGAAAATATCTCTTCTTTTAATGCCTCCTGAATTTGATACCGCAGCGATGCTTTCTGCTTTAAAACTCGCATGTAAACTTACCTTCCTGTGTGGTGGTCAAATGAAACTGACCACCGTTTTATAGTTAATCCAGTACTGCTATTATTTCTTATTCAGGCTCATACATGCGTTGTGCCGTTGAAGTCTTAGCTGACTGTCATACCCAATGATGTATTTCATAATAAGATGTTTAGCTTATTCGAATAAGTGATAACCACATGTTGACCCCACATTCTATTTTTAAGCTTCTGTGGAATCATCCCTTCGACACATTATACCAGCAATTTCCCCGACCATTTAAACTTTGAGTCATTTGAGATTGTCATAACTTTTTGTCGAACTCTAGGCTGGCATGGCGGCCGCCTTAATCACTATGAAACATCCCGACTTTTGATCGTCCACAACTTTCATAGGCCATTTTCAACGCATTACTTGTTAACTCACTATTTAGAGACAGAGATATTGCCCACCCAACAGGCTTACAAGTGTAAAGATCAATCACCATGGTAAGTTAGGCTCAACGCTTCCATGTCCAAATGCAAGCTACATCACCACACGCTATCAGATAACTTTAAATGGCATTTTCTTCCCGACGTCATATATGGGGTGCTACTACGCCAGCCGAGCCTTAGCTTGTTCAATAAACTCTTTCACCAAGGCCGTTTACGCTGTTTTTTTTGCGCTAGCAGGTTGCTTGGAGGGCTGTTTCCAATATCGAAATTTGCTTCGGTTTACATTGAGCACATCACACAGTCTTTTCACTGGGTAGCTCATCTTGAGTTTTTCAATTATCGAGAACTGTTCAGGAGTCGGACGTCAAGAGAGCGGTAGCCTTTTTTAGAATCATCTCGATGTCTCGAATACGTTTTTCAAGCTCTCGTATCTTTAATTGTTCGGGGGCATCGGGGTGGTCTTAGGGCTTTCCCCGTCTCGTTCTTTCCTCAGTTGACGTACCCTCTTATCCATCGTTGAATGACCAGCATTCATCGCTTCGGCGGCTTATCGAACGGTGTAATGTTGATCAAGAACTAACTGTGCGACTTCTAGTCGAAACTCAGGGTTAAAATTATGTTTTGGCTTTTTGTTTATTGATGCATTCTAGCACCTCTAATTAGATGGCCAAATTAACTATGCCACTACAGTTTTAACACTCCTAATTAAATGACTAAACTCTCTACTCTACTACAAAGTTTAAAAAGAAAATGCTCGGTGCAAGGCACCGAGCATTTGACCTGGATATAAGTATAAACTTATATCCAGGTCAGGCTTTGTTAGTTATTCCATACTACCAAGACAAACGTATTTAAGGGACAAGAAATCATCTAATCCATACTTAGAGCCTTCTCGGCCAAAACCAGATTGTTTAACGCCACCAAAAGGCGCTACTTCAGTTGAGATAAGTCCTGTATTTACTCCAACCATTCCATATTCTAGAGCTTCTGCAACCTTCCAGACCTGAGTAAGATCATTAGCGTAGAAGTATGAAGCTAACCCAAACTCGGTGTTGTTTGCGAGCTCTATCACTTCGTCAACTGTTTCGAATTTGAAGACTGGAGCGAGAGGTGCAAATGTTTCTTCTCTCGCGACCTTCATATCAGTTGTCACATTTTTCAGGACAGTTGGGTAAGCGAATGTGCGACCAAGAGGATGCGGCTCATTGCCGGTCAAAACCTCAGCTCCCTTAGAAACTGCATCCGATATGTGATCAGAAAGCTTTTCTTTAGCTTCAGCATTGATTAGTGGACCGAGAGAACTTTTCTCATCGAAACCGTCTCCAACTTTCAGGGCTTTAACAGCTTCTGTAAGTTTTTCAACGAAGAGTTCATAGACTCCAGACTGCACATAGATTCGGTTAGCACAGACACACGTCTGACCATTGTTCCTAAATTTAGAAATAATAGCCCCTTGAACTGCTTCTTCTATGTTTGCATCATTGAAGACGATAAATGGAGCGTTACCACCTAGTTCCAGACTTAGTTTAAGAATTTTCTTGGCTCCCTGGGCCATTAGAATTCGACCCACCTCTGTCGATCCGGTAAAGGTTAGTTTTTTTATAATCGGGTTACTACAAACCTCATCACCGAAGCTTTTAGCATTGCTGGTCGGCAAAACGCTGAGAAGACCTTTTGGCAAGCCAGCTCGTTCCGCCAATGCAGCTAATGCAAGGGCTGATAATGGAGTTTCCTCGGCGGGTTTGAATACCATCGAGCATCCTGCTGCAAGAGCGGGTGCAAATTTTCGAGCAACCATAGCCGACGGAAAGTTCCATGGCGTTATAGCTGCGGTGACTCCAATTGGCTGCTTCAAAACCATAATGCGCTTATCGTTGTCGTGCCCAGGAATTATGTCGCCATATACACGCTTAGCCTCTTCACCAAACCACTCAATATAGCCAGCACCGTAAACTATTTCGCCTCGCGCTTCGTTAAGTGGCTTACCCATTTCAGAAGTTAGAATAATAGCGAGATCTTCTTGATTGGCTATAACAAGATCATACCATCGACGAAGAATAACGGCTTTCTGCTTTCCTGTAGTACAAGCCCATTTCTTTTGTGCTTCAGCAGCCTTATCTATCGCTAGTTTAATCTCTTTTAACGACATGTCCGCGACGTTAGCAATGACTTCGCCTGTAGACGGATTAGTCACTTCGATAGTTTTTCCTTCGCTAGAGTTCACCCATTCACCGGCAAGAAGAGCTTGTTCTTTTACGAGCGTAGGATCCGACAACTTACTTGATAGAGATTTTGCGATCATGTGAAAATCCTTATATTTGATTACGAATATGTTTTGATCGGGCATAAATGGCAACCATAGGAATAATGAATGAACCTATGACAGCCTGTTGTGCAGCAAAGCTTAAACCCAGCCCGACCAGCAATGAAGTTAAAACAGTAAGAACCAAGACACCTAGAATAGTTGCACCATATCCGCCCGAACCACCTAACAAAGATGTTCCCCCTATTACGACCGCTGCAACCGTTGTAAAGAGATATGGATCGCCGACACCTACAAATCCGCCGCCAGAGAATCCCAGTAGTAATACGCCAGCCGTAGCAGACATAAAACCAGAAATGCCATGTACCTGAATCCATGTGCGAGATTCTGAGATTCTTAATCTATGTGCAGCAACTCGGCTTCCCCCTACTGCGTATATCCCGATACCGAACCAAGTGCTTCGCATCACCCAAATGAGCAGAATAGAGATTGCAGCCCATATAAATACTACTGGTGGTATCTGGACCCCAAAAGTGACGCCATTAAAAGCAGCTAAATTTCTAAGCCATTCAGGTATGGGAGTAAAAACATTACTTCCAAACTCTGAACCAATTGATGTGTAAATCTGTGTTGCTCCGACTACCATAAAACCGACAGCCAATGACATTATTAAAGACTGTCCCTGCAGACGAAAACTTAAGGCTCCGTTCACTAGACCAACTAATCCACCGAGCATTAACACAATCACTATCGCCAAAACGGGTGGAACCCCAGATGACAGTAAGCTAGGAAATAGAATATTTGCTGAACCAATAACAAATGGAATGGATAAATCTAGTCCGCCAATTAACGCACAAAGCGTTTGCCCCAACGATGCAATTCCCAAAAATGCTGCAAGCAGGAGTACTGACTTCAAGTTCTGAAAGGAGAAAAATCCTTCTAATAAAAACCCACCCATTAGCGTAAGGAATATTAATAGTGCGGCTCCTAGCGCTATTGATTTATCCATAGATACTTTTTCCAAGTATCTATCATAAAAATTACTTGTAGACATTATTATTACCCTCTCCAAACATTGGACTTATTCGATATTACGTTTACAAGCAGCGACGCAGCTAAAATGCCGCCATATGCCAGCGAAGTAATGTAACCAGACAAAGACCCAAAGTTGAATGCACCCAGTAAGTAAGTGATTAGGAACATATTCAAAGCACCTAGAAGAGCACCAGTCGCGGTACCTCTACCACCAGACAAGCTAGCTCCCCCTAATACAAGAGCAGTAACAGCTTGAAGTGTGTAGGTTGATCCTTGCGTTGGATCACCTGAAGAGATGAGCGCTGTATAGCTAAGTGCAGCAAAGCCCGCGAAAACGCCACCTAGCGCATAGGCTAAGATACGTACCAAATCTACCCTTACACCAGATGTATAGGCCATTCGCTCATCTGAGCCGACAAGCATTAATTGCTTATAGAATCCAGTGCGTGTAACTAAACCCCAAAGACAAAATGCCAATAGCACCAGAACTAGAATAGGAGATATTATCTGCGGCTCTCCTCCTCCAGACCAAGTAGACATCCATTCAGGCGCAAGTCCTCCAGGCCTTTTCATCACCATTAAATTGACCCCTGTCAAAATCAAAAAGCCAGAAAGGGCAACAATGATTGGTGCTATACGTATGTATGTTACGATTAAAGCCTGAATTATTTGGTACCCAGCTCCCGCAATGACTGCCCAAAAGCAAAATACAATTGGGTTTGTGATACTATTTCCTGATAGCCACGCAATAAGGGTGACATTCAAAAAACTGATTAGTGGCCCAATTGATAAATCAACTGCACCACGTCCCGCCAAAACGATGGGGGTCAAGCTTAATGTAGCTAAAATAAGAGGTGCAGAAACTAATATTGCATTTGAGAAGCCCGAAACAGAAAATAATCTTGGAGCCTGAATCGCAATCGCTAAAAGCAAAACACTAAATAGTACAAGTGGTATTTTTATAGAACCTAGAGATCGAAAAGTTTTCATAATTAACATGGATTTAATACCTATTCGATTTTAATATGTTTTCCTAGCGGCTGCCCAAACATAGCTGCCAACATGGATTCTTCACTTACTGACTGGTAATCAAGTGACCGGAAAATGGCATTCTGATAGAAGACATCTACTCTATCTGCAAAACCTAAAAACTCCTCGATCTCTGAAGACAGATAAACTACCGCTCCTCCAGTTTCTGTAAAGCTTCTAAGTTCTTTATAAAGATCCCTTTTGGTATTCAGATCAACGCCCCTAGCTGGATCATTGAGAACAATGATTTTAGGCTGATCGGCAAAAGCTCTAGATATAAGTACCTTTTGTTGATTTCCACCAGAAAGCGACGTTATTTTGTTCGCTGTATTTCCAGTTTTAATTTTTAGTCTTTGGACTTCATGGCTGAAAGCATTTTTTGCATATTGCTTGTTTACCTTACCAAACCAACCTAAATTTCGGCGGTAAATTCCAAATGCAAAATTATCGAATATGCTGCGTTGTGGGAAAATCCCCTCTTTTTTTCTATCTCCGGAAACCCAAGAAATATGTAAATCAGAGGCGGTCTCCAATCCATTAACTTCTATTGCCTCTCCATTTTCCTTCCGAAAACTTATGGTTCCACTATTTTGTTGGTAAAGCCCAGCAAGTGAACGAGCGAACAAATCTTGTCCATGACCATCAAGTCCAGCCAATCCAACTATGGTTCCAGGCTTTAACTCGAAGTCAAAAGGATGGCTTCCTTCAGTCAACTGGATCGACTTACCTTCTAGAATAGAGTCGATATCCTTACTGTTATCTTCCTTGATATTTGAATTTGGCTGAGCCATTACGGTGCGTTCTGCAGGAGTCATCAATTCTAATAACTTCGTCTCAGTTATTTCAGACTTTTCTAATACACCAACTGGGGCACCGTCTCTAAGAATCGTTGCACGATCTGCGATCTTTACAAGCTCAGCAATACGGTGTGTAACAATTAAAACTGTACAGCCTTCATTTCGAAGTCGATTGATTTCAACATGAAGACGATTTGTGGCATCAAGATCTAAGGCAGCAGATGACTCGTCTAGAATGACTACCTTTGGCTTTCTTAGAATTGCTCGTGCGATCACTATCCACTGCTTTATATTAAGTGGGTAGCTACCGACATCAGCGAACAAATCTATTTCTTGCCCAATACAGCGAGTTAGAAGTTCACTTGCTTCTCGAACCTTCTCCGACTCGTCTTTGCCAACAGACAAAAAGCCTTCTGATCCAACAAACAAGTTATCAAGCACAGACGCCTGATCGGCTACTAACACTTCTTGAAAGATTGTAGATACACCTAGGTTACGCGCTTCTATTGGTGTTGTGATGGTGGTATCTAAGATTTTGACCTCTCCGCTGTCTGGGAGAAGTACACCTGATATGATTTTCGCAAGTGTGCTCTTGCCGCAGCCATTCTCACCAACTATGGCGTGAACTTCACCAGCATAAGCTTCAAAACTGCAATTCGATAAGGCCCGTGTTTCTCCGAAGTTTTTCGAAATGCTTTTTACATTAATTGTTCTTATTTTTGACATAGACAATGATCCTGTGGCCAGAGAGATAAGTAGGTGCGGCGCTGACCGGTATCCGGCCAGCACCTAGATTTACTTAACTTGGATTGTGAAAATATTGCTGTGCAATATCGTCAGGCCACCACTCTGAATCAGAAGGTTGTATCCAGTCAGTAGAATTTAGATCGCAATTCTCTGGAAGTACTTCTTTAACATCTGCTACAGAGTAAGGAAGAACGGGTCTCAGCATGGACTGAACTTTCGGCCCTTGGCCTTGCATTGTACGTAACATCACATCCCAAGCTTGCGACATTTCGCGAGCTGGTGGCCAAATATGGAACGAAGATGAGATCCAATCTGGGTGCTTACGCCAATAGCAAGCTGCTGATGCCTGCCCTCCTAAGGTAATGGGTACCATAGGGCGTCCAGACTGCAGCATTGCATTTAAGACGCCATTTTCCTGAGCAGATTGAGTAAGAATTCCATCTACTTTTCGAGGATTCGTCGCTAGGAACTTCTGGACTTCAGTTTGAGCAACTTGATCCGTCCACCCGCCAGCTAGCTCCCCGATAATTTCGATATCGGAATACTCCAGAAGCGCTTTTTTGGCACCACGATCAAAGCTATCAGAAGAGGCAAAACCTGGAATACCGGATACCATAACAACATTCCCTTTTCCGCCAATTTCTTCAGCTAGCCACTTGCCCATTTTATAACCACCGGACATGTGATTTGCTGCAACATTTATTGCATATGGAGAAGTTACATATCCGGAAAAGGAAAATACTGGAACTCCCTTCGAATAAGCATATTTTATTGTCGAATTCAAAGCCGTTACGTTGGAGCAACAAATGATTATCGCATCCACTCCATCATCAACCATCTGACGCATCTGTTGAATTTGTACAGAATCCCTAAGATCAGATTGAGTTACGACTACTTCGGAAACCAGACCAGCTTCTTTTGCCTTTGGAAACAATTCGTCCATTACTTCGTTCATAATAGACGCTCTCCAAGTATTACCAGCATATGAGGAAGCGTAACCGATTTTCCAAGGTGGTGGATTCTTAGCCTTAAAATCGGCTAGAACCGATTCTTCAAGCGGGATTTGTGAGTCGACCAGTTCATAAATAGCTTTTTCGCTATCTGGTAACAACTCCACCCCGTTAGCTAAAGCAGTTCCTGCACTTAGGCTTAGATAAGTCGCGCTAATTGCAGCAGCAACTAGACTTAGTTTAGAGTGTTTCATCATATTTCCCTCTTTTATTTTTAATATTAGGTTTATGACTTTTCTTTTATTTTTAATATTAGGTTTATGACTTTTCTTTTATTTTTAATATTAGGTTTATGACTTTTCTTTTATTTCAGTAAGTATTGGAAATAGGTATTCTCTGAACTTAGAGTAATCTTCGGTCACAGGAAAGTGACCTAGCTTTTCCATCGCCCAATATTTAGCACCTGGTACTTGATCTGCAAGCTCCTGAGTATCCTGAGGCGATGTATTAGGGTCATACTCACCTGTAAGCATATAGAGCATACATTTGTCGGTATCTATGGCTCTAGCTTCCTCTTCCGACATATTATGATCGTAGTAGTAGTAGTAAAGATCGCCTGCGAAGACGCCTGGACCTCCACAGCTGTATTCCCACTGGATTTCGCGAACATTCTCTTCAGGAGTGTACGGAGAAATATTCAACATCATCGCAGCACCTACAGATGTGCGGTTTACGTTCGGGTTATCGAACTCTTTCCTGATGCCTGCCATACCAACATTCACGTATTCCTCTGCCGATCTCAAAGCGCCTTCTACAGCAATTGTTGCTCTGTATGAATCAGGGAAATTTGAAGCCAAATCACATGCAAGGTGACCGCCCATGGAACTACCCATGTACACGGGTCTTTCTAGCCCTAAAGCTTCAGACAAGGCGTTGGGATAAGCCATCATTCTGTCTTTTGTCATGTTATATTCTTGCTCCCACCAGCGAACACCATATGGTGGAAGAGATTTACCATGATAAGGTAGGTCAAAAGCGATAACACGAAAGTGCTTTGTCACTTCTTCATCGCACAACATGTGGCGATACTGTCGACCATCTGAGCCTGCTGTATGGCCTACAATCAGAGGGATACCTTGCCCTGCTTCTTCGTAGTAGACTCGGTACTCAATACCTTCCACAGTTAAGTAAACGTAACGTCCAGTAATTGGATCATGCTTAGCCATGACTTAGACCTCCTGACTGTTAAGATGACGAAGTAGTGATGTCATACGATTTAAGGCGGGTAAATATGCAAATGTTTCGTTGGCTACGTTGATACGCATACCATGTTTAACCGCTGCTGACTGAATACACTGGTAAAACGGCTTCGGTTTAACTTCCAGAAGCGCCAACCATTGATCCTTAGTGCCGCCAACGATAACTTTTGCCTCTTCATCTGCAACATTCCCCCCGTCCACGACTTCAACGAGCTCCCCATCATCGAAGATCAATGCCCATGCATGTGAATCAAAATCGATTTTAATCATTCCTGTCAGATATCGAGTTTCTCTCTTAAACTCAAAATCATTTTTTGCAAGATCGAAAAAAGTTTCTTTGTTTACTTTCATAACAAACCTCTTTTTATTTTTATTTTGTGCTTACTAGGAGTGATTTTTACTCTGCAAGCTCGTCAATAACTGGTTGGGCGCTACGGAAACTATCTATGGCAGCTGGCACTCCGCAGTAGATTGCAACCTGCAAAAATACTTCTGTTATCTCGTCTTGCGTCAAACCATTGTTCAATGCGCCTCTTACATGCGTTTTTAGCTCATGTTGGCGGTTTAGGGCAGAAATCATACCGAGATTAAGAATAGATCTTTCTCTACGACTCAAACCAGGGCGATTCCAAATAGTATCCCAGCAATATTCGGTTACAAGTTTTTGCATCGGCGCGCTAAAGTCAGTTGCGTTGCCCAGTGATGCATCTACATATTTATCACCTAGAACTTCCTTTCGAGTCTTAAGTCCTCTAGCGAATGATTCACTATTATTTTCTTCTAAAAGTTCACTTTTGATACTCATCGTTATAACCCTCTATTTTTTTTAGTTCTTCGAATTTGAGCTTGTGGTTACAAATTCGAACATACGAGTGTGATCAGCTGCACCACCAACTTCTTTGGATGCTTGCTTCCACATTAAATCTGTTTCTTCCAGGTTTTTTAGATTCAAGTTCAGACTTTTCGCTAAATCTGCCGCTATGCCGATATCTTTTGACATCAAACCTAAAGCAAATCCCGACGAAAAAGCTTCGTTGAGGATGAATTGCTTCATTTTCACTTCAGTGGCATTGTTTTTTCCTGATGATGCATTTAGCACGTCAACTATTGTCTCGGCCTCCAGACCAAACCCTGTTCCTAATCGAACAGCCTCACTGGCCGCTACAACACCAGCGCCAGAAACATAGTTATTGATTGATTTCATAGCGTGACCAGCACCTACGGCACCACAGGAAAAGACTTTTGATGAAATGGCTTCAAGGACAGGCTTCGATGATTCGATATCTTCGTTGCTCCCACCTGCCATAACAGTGAGAGTACCTTCGATTGCTCGTTTTACTCCCCCTGATACCGGGGCATCTACTACGTGTAAATGAGCTCCAACAATTTCTGATAGCTGGCGAGTCTGCATCGGTGCAGAGGAACTCATTTCTAGAAGCAAAGCGCCCTTATTTGCGGATAAAAAGCGATCATTAGAAACCAATACGTCTTGCACGATGTCTCCGTTAGGCAACATCGTTACGATACAATCGGAATCGCGAATAGCGTCATCTAAAGACTCAGAAACTATCAGACCTGATTTACTAGCCTCTAAACGTGCTTCTTTTGAAGCATCGTATCCAATTACCTTGAAGCCAGCTGCCTGCAAGTTTTTAGCCATAGGACGGCCCATCTGCCCAAGCCCGATAAAAGATACTGTTTTTATTCTATTCATTGTGCACCTCTTTTTCTTTAAAAATGACACATTGTCATACAATATGTCAAAATATATTATTTCTTTTTTTTGGGATAAGCAAGCTATTGGCAAAACGTTAAGTTATTAGACTGTGGTCATATCCATGGATATTGCGATTTAGCCCCTTCACCTAGGAGAACCAGTAACTTTCACCCGGTCGAGTTTTAGAGGAGTCACCTGCTCATGTTAGCTGATATCACGTTCAATCAAATGTGCAGCAAGATGCGAAAGAGATCTTCCTATCTAAAATGGATAAATTGGACACAGAACACGTCCACAAAGCGCGATGCTACGGATACAGCTGGAAGCTTTTCAGGAAATTTTTCCGCATAAATATTGTAGTGGTATAGTTAATTTGGCCATCTAATTAGAGGTGCTAGAATGCATCAATAAACAATTAGGTAATAACTTGAGTAAAAAACCAAAACATAATTTTAACCCTGAATTTCGACTAGAAGCAGCATAGCTAGTCCTTAACCAACATTACATCGTTCGAGAAGCCGCTAAAGCGATGAATGTGGATCATTCAATGACGGATAAATGGGTGCGGCAAGAACGAGACGGGGAAAGCCCTAAGGCGACTCCGATGACGCCCTAAAAGTTAAAGATACGAGAGCTTAAAAAGCGTACTCAAGACTTCGAGATAGAAAAAAACAATCTAAAAAAGGCTACGGCTTTCTTGATTTTTAGGCCTCCTGCTTACTACTTGAGCATAGAGAAGGCCCAAAAAAAACATCAAACTATAATGTCACCGCACAACAATGAATAAGACATTAACCACTACATCCCTATTGCGTAATTTATGCCTAGCTGGGACTGTGGCATTTACCGCTTTAAACGGCAGGGCCACATTCGCAATGGATGAAGTAAAGTTTCAGCTCGATTGGTTACCTGGAGGCGACAAAGCGCCTGTTTATGTAGGTCTTAAAAAAGGCTTTTTTAAAGAAGTTGATATAGACGTGAACGTTGCCAGCGGCCGAGGTTCAACCGACGCGATCAGCAAACTCGCCACCGGTAATGCCGACATGGGCTTATCTGACTTGGTCGCTTTATTAATGGCAAAAGCACAAAATGATGTGCCGGTATCAGCGGTGTATTCTGTTTTTAGCAAAGCGCCTCATGCTTTCTTTGTACCTGCTGATTCAGACATTAAAAGCGTCAAAGACGTCGCAGGAAAACGCATAGCCACCTCGCCTTATACGTCTTCAAATGTTTTTTTACCCTTATTGTTAGAAGTGAATAACGTTGATCCAGACAGTATCAAATTGGTCAAAGCAGACGCTGGTGCGCTAAACCCAATGTTACTTTCTGGTAACACTGACGTGGTTATTTCATGGATAACCGATACGGTAATTTATCAGCAACAAGCCAAAAGCGCCGGTCAAACTTTGCGAGTATTGCCATGGTACGATGCAGGCTTAGAGTTCTACTCGACCTCAGTCATTGCCTCTGACCGCTTTATTAATCAACACCCAGATACAGTCAAACGCTTCATTGAAGCTTACAAAAAAGCCATTGCATACACTTGGGAGCACCCAGAAGAAAGCGGACAAATCGTTCATGACATAGTGCCAGAAGTTGATGCTAGCACTGCAACAGATACGATTAACTCCATAAAATCCTTGGTATATAACGCCGTCAGTGATCAAGACGGCTACGGTGCATTCACCCAAGAAAGACTCGCTACCACATGGAAATGGACTGCCGAAGCACAAGACATTGCCGTCGACAGTTTTGACCCTGAAAGCGCCGTTAATCGTCAGTTTCAGCCTTAAATAACCATCATGAGCTTGTAAAAGAGAAATGCTAAAAAAGCCCATTTATTTGGGCTTTTTTATTGCTATTAGACGCAAATAGCTTCTATTTAGAGTAAGATATCTTCATTAAAAACAATAACAGAGGTCGATATGGACATAGGTCTGGCCAAGCATTTAAAACTCAATCAACTGCGTTTAATTTCGGTTATTTCCGAGCATGGTCAATTGGGCATTGCCGCCGATGAAATGGCAATGACACAACCTGCTGCGTCACGCATGTTGAGTGAAATTGAACAAACAATCGGTACACGTTTATTTATTCGTCACGCCAAAGGCATGGAACCAACCTTAGTTGGTCAAGCTGTGGCACGTCGAGCGCATAACCTCTTGGTTGAGTTACGCGATCTTGCCCGTGAAGTGGATGAGCTAAAAGAAGGCGGCGGTGGAACCACCGCCATTGGCGCGGTAACAGGTGCGGCCGTCGGTTTTGTCATTCCCGCTATTCAGCAACTGCGTGCTATCGCACCCAAAGCAGAAATTGATATTAACGTCGATACCAGTGATGTTTTGGTGCGCGATTTAGTCGCTGGACACAATGACTTCGTGCTTGCCCGTATTCCCAAGCAATACGACGCCAACGAATTTGAGATTTACCCAGCGCGCACAGAATCGGTCAATTTATTAGTTCGTAAAGACCATCCATTAGCTCACTTAGATGTCGTCAAAGTAAAAGATTTAGCTCATTTTGAATGGGTCATGCAATCGCACCGCGCCCCCATACGCGAAGCGGTTGAAGCCGCTTTTATGGAAGAACGCGCCGAATTGCCATTAAGTATCACCAACAGCACGTCATTATTGGCATTGATCGCGATTCTAGTTTCTTCTAACGCCATTGCACCTATGGCAAGAGAAGTGAGCGACTTGTTGGTTGGTCATAAAGTAAAAGCCGATTTAAAAACGCTTAAACTAGACCGAAAAATAATCATGAGTCCTTATTATTTATTGCAAATGCGTGGTCGCCAATTATCGCCTCTTGCCAATCAGCTCAAGCGTTTAGTGCTTGCCGAGCTGGAACAAAAGCCAGCGAACACGTAACCCTTAGTGATTAACTTGACCAAGAAGCAAAAAAAAGCGAGTCGGTTGATTTAACAACCGAACTCGCTTAATAACCCGCCTTGGGATATTTAATTCATCACCACTAGCCTGCTAAATCTTTTGGCAACAGAGCTTTTGGAATATTTTGATAACACACTGGGCGCAAGAAGCGACGAATCGACAAGGTGCCAACTGAGGTTGCACCGAAGTTTGTCGACGCCGGATACGGCCCGCCATGTACCATGGTATCGTTCACTTCAACACCTGTTGGGAAACCATTCGCTAGCAAACGACCCGCTTTGCGCTCCAACACTGGTAGAAGTTTCTGACACGCGGCATGATCGCCTTCATCAAGATGAATAGTACACGTCAACTGACCTTCCAAATGACGAGCCAACTCGACCATCTGCTCGACGCTTTCCGCCAGAACCACCAAACCAAGAGGCCCAAATACTTCTTGATGAAGTGTTGGATGATCTAGCCATGTTTGACCCGTTACCGTGAACAAGTTTGGTAATGCCGTTCTATCTGTTGTGTCTGCGCTGCGAACAACAGACTCAATACCCGTTTTTTCGATTGCCGCCACGCCAGAACGATACGCATCAGCAATGCCATCTGTCAGCATGGTTTGCGCAGAGATCTCAGATAGAGCTGCACTCGCCGCTGCAATCATGGTTTTTGAATCTGCGTTATCCAACATCACCGCAATACCAGGGTTAGTACAGAACTGCCCTGCGCCCATAGTCAATGAACCCGCCCAGCCTTTACCTAACTCTGCCGCTCGATTTTTAACCGCTTCTGGCATCACAAACATTGGGTTCACAGAACCCAGCTCACCAAAGAAAGGAATTGGTTCTGGACGTGCTGCACACAAATCAAACAAGGCACGACCACCAGCTAAACTGCCAGTAAAGCCAACCGCTTTAATAAGCGGGTGTTGTACTAACGCTTGACCAACTTGGCGATTACCGCCTTGAATCAAGGAGAAAACACCCGCTGGCATCTTGCAACGTTTCATCGCCACTTCAACTGCTTGAGCAACAAGCTCGCCTGTTCCCGGATGAGCAGAATGCCCTTTCACCACAACTGGACAACCCGCCGCGAGAGCCGCCGCCGTATCGCCACCTGCCGTTGAAAACGCCAACGGAAAGTTAGACGCACCAAACACTGCAACAGGACCAATCGGACGCTGCACCATGTACATATCAGGACGTGGCAACGGTGCGCGATCAGGCAAGGCTTCATCAAAACGACGATCCAAGTATTCGCCCGATAAAATACGCTCAGCAAATAAACGCAGCTGACCTGTTGTACGACCGCGTTCGCCTTGCAAACGTGCTGCTGGCAAACCTGTTTCCTGTACACCGATCTCTGTAATTTGATCGCCTAGCACATCAATTTCATCAGCAATCGCATTTAGAAAAGCCGCGCGATCTTCACGAGTGGAATAACCAAATTCTTCAAACGCCGCTTCGGCGGCTTCTACCGCTGCGTCTACATCAGACACGCGACCAACGGCAAATTCATGAGAAGATCCTGTAGCAGGCGTTGAAGAAAATGTTGCGTCGCCCTTTACCCATTTACCGGCAATAAAATGCTGTCCCGTTAACATACTCACTCCTCTCTTTAATAAATGAAATTCAATGCATTAAGTTAAACGCTGAAGTTGCCTAGCGATGGCGAGCATCAAGCCCAAGGATGGGCGTTACGCCCCTCGCGGACAGGGATGTCCGTTGGGGCGGTGCTGCCATCACAAGGCAGGGTCAGACTTAAAAACTTAATTTAATGGCTATCTTTTGGTACCGCAGCGCCTCGACAACCTTTTAGGAAGTCAAAATCGGCACCCGTATCGGCACCCTGTACGTGGTCATGGAATAATTTGATGTAACCACTTTTTGGTGGTTCCAAGTGACTTTTCCAGTTCGCTAAACGTGTTGCCATTTCTTCATCCGAAATGTCTACATGAAGACGACGATTTTCTACGTCTAGTTCAATCATGTCGCCATTTTGAATCACAGCCAATGGCCCACCCGCAGCGGCTTCTGGCGTAGTATGCAACACCACAGTGCCATAGGCGGTTCCTGACATACGAGCATCAGAAATGCGCACCATGTCTTTGATGCCCTTACGCAGCACTTTTGGTGGCAAGCCCATATTGCCTACTTCCGCCATGCCTGGGTAACCTTTTGGCCCACAGTTTTTTAGTACCATGACGCAGTTTTCATCGATGTCCAAGGCTTCATCATTGATCTTAGCTTTGTAGTCATCAATGTCTTCAAACACCACAGCACGGCCACGGTGCTGCAATAAATGCGCCGACGCTGCGGAAGGTTTCAATACCGCTCCTTGTGGCGCAAGGTTGCCTTTCAATACAACAATACCGCCCTTTTGTGTCAGTGCTTTTTCAACGGGCAAAATAACATCTGGATTCCAGTTACGAACCTCTTTTACTTCTTCCCAAATGGATTCACCAGACACGGTAATGGCGTTTTTATGCAGTTTGCCCGCTTCTGCCAAATGCTTGATTACCACAGGCAAGCCGCCTGCGTAGAAGAACTCTTCCATCAAGTATTTGCCCGATGGCATCAAGTTCACAATTGTGGCAATTTCTTGGCCCAATTTATCCCAATCGTCTAGGCTTAAATCCACACCAACACGACCAGCAATAGCCAATAAGTGAATCACGGCATTAGTGGAGCCACCAATTGCGCCATTAACACGAATCGCATTTTCAAACGCTTGTCGAGTTAAAATGTCAGACGGTTTCAAATCGTCTTTCACCATATCAACAATACGACGACCAGTAAGGTGCGCCATCACTCGACGTCGGCTATCTACCGCCGGAATTGCTGCGTTACCAGATAACGCCATGCCCAAGGCTTCGGCCATCGATGCCATGGTGCTAGCGGTTCCCATGGTGTTACAACCACCAGCAGAGCGAGACATAGATTGCTCAGCTTCAAGGAAATCTTCTTGCGTCATCTTGCCAGCTTTAATGTCTTCCGACATTTGCCACAAGGCTGTGCCGGAGCCCACACGCTCGCCTCTGAAATAGCCATTCAACATTGGGCCACCAGATACGACAATCGATGGAATATCGACACTACACGCGCCCATAAGCAGCGCTGGAGTAGTTTTGTCACATCCTGCCAACAAGACAACACCGTCGAGCGGATTCGCACGCAAGGCTTCTTCCACGTCCATGGCCGCCATGTTGCGATACATCATAGCCGTCGGACGAAGTGAGCTTTCACCCACAGAAAACACAGGAAATTCCAGTGGCAAACCACCCGCCTCATAAATACCATGCTTCACTCGATCAGCAAGATCGCGAAGATGGGCGTTACAAGGTGTTAGCTGCGACCAAGTATTACAAATACCAATTACTGGACGGCCATCAAACAAGTCCGCCGGTAAGCCTTGGTTTTTCATCCAGCTGCGATGGTAAATGTGATCACGTGATGTCCCACCAAACCATTCAGTGGAACGTAATTTACGCGGCCATGTTTTTGGTACGAACGTGCTTTTCTTAGAATCACTCATACCCAACCTCCATCAACAATAAAGTTCTGCGCCGAGCACATTGCCGCCGCATCGGACCCTAAGAACAACGCCATGTTGGCGATGTGTTCGGGAAGCACTTTGCCTGCTAGGCATTGGCTTTGTTTAATCTTTTCTTCTGCAGCATCATCAACCCACATGCGCAGCTGTTTTTCTGTCATCACCCAACCCGGCACCAAAGTATTCACTCGAATACCTGCACCACCTAAATCACGGGCAAGAGAGCGAGTTAAACCATGGGTCGCGGCTTTGCTCGTACCATAAGTTGGGTAGCCTGCTGTCGGCATCATCCAGCCCACAGAACCAAAATTGATAATCGAGCCACCACCCAGTTTGCGCATCATTGGCGCGACAGCTTGCGCTGCGAACATAGCGTGCTTGATGTTCACACCAACTAATTCATCGAAACGCTCTTCGGTCAGCGATTCCAAAGAATGACGCACATCGTTGGCCGCGTTATTCATCAATACTGAAATTGGGCCAAAAACCTCTGCAGCCGCACGGATTTTGCTTTGATAATCTTGGATATCGGTGATGTCACACACGTCAAAGCGCACTTCGTAGCCTTCTTTGGTAAGACGTTTAGCAAGCGCAGAGCCGGCTTTTTCATCCAAATCCACAAAGGCCGTTTTTGCACCTTGTTTGGCATAGGCTTCAACAATGGCGGCACCGATACCTGTCGCACCACCAGAGATAAACACAGAACGATCTTTTAAGTCGGGGTAAACGGCCATTGGCTTTTTCATAGCACGTCTACCTCAGTGGATAACTCTGCTTCTTTCGCCAAGGCGTTACGTAATGGCAAACCAAAAGTAGGAGAGGAAATTTCAAATACATCGCCTTCTTTAGCCTGAACACCATCTGCAAACGACAAGGTCGCTGTGCCAAACATATGCACATGCAGATCGCCTGGTTGGCGGAAAATAGAGTATTTAAAATGATGGTGTTCTAGGTTCTTAAAGGTGTGTGACATATTGTCCTCACCAGATAAAAAGCCTTTCTCCCAAAGCGTTTTCTCGCCACGTTCTATACGTGAATGACCATCAATGTGCATTGGCAATTCGCCCACGAGCAATTCTGGACCAAACGACGCTGGACGCAATTTTGAATGAGCCAAATACAAATAGTTCTGGCGCTCTGTCACGTGATCGGAGAATTCATTCGCCAAGGTATACCCAAGACGATGCACTTTGCCGTCATCACCCACCAAGTAAAAACCAGCGATTTCAGGCTCTTCACCGCCATCTAATGCAAAGGATGGTGAAGGCAAAGCATCACCCGGCGCAACCACGCCAGCGCCATTGCCTTTATAAAACCATTCTGGCTGTACACCCTCTTCACCGTCTTTTGGCTTGCCGCCTTCAACGCCCATTTGGAAGATCTTCATCGAATCCGTTAGCTCTTCACTTTTTGCATGCATGGCGTTTCGCGTTGCAGCAGAGCCTAAATGAGTCAAACCCGTTCCAGTTAAATACATATGTGCAGGATCTGGATGGCGTACAGGACAATCTAATTGGTTTTTGTTAGCAAGTTCGGCCAAATTGACCGCCTCACCTAGACCATGTTTCTCGATAATAGACTTCAGCGGCACGCCATTTTTAACGGCTTCTTTTGCGAGCTCATAAACACTCGATGCATGAAGAACAAGGTGTGCTTCATTGCCTTCACGACAGACCACACCACCTTGTTTAATTTGAGATAAAAACAACATAAATCACTCCTTAACCCGCGTTCTTAGCGCGCTTTTTGTTTGTTGTAGACGTCGAAGATAACCGCTGCAAGCAAGACCAAACCTTTGATAACTTGCTGCCAATCAATCCCAATACCTAAAATCGACATCCCGTTGTTCATTACACCCATGATGAAGGCACCAATCACCGCACCGATGATTTTACCGACACCACCTGTCATGGACGCACCACCGATAAAGACAGCGGCAATAACATCTAGCTCCATAGCGAAACCGGCTTTTGGCGTCGCTGTATTTAAGCGCGCGGCAAAGATCAAACCAGCCAATGCGGCCAACATGCCCATATTGGCAAAAGTCAAAAAGGTTAAGCGTTCTGTATTAATACCTGAAAGCTTCGCGGCTTTTACGTTGCCACCCAAAGCATAGATGCGACGACCAATTGTGGTGCTGTTGGTTAAGAATGTATAAACCGCGATCAATACAGCCATTGTCATTAAAACGTTTGGCAAACCACGGTAAGTACTTAATAGGTAAGACAAATAAATAATAGCGATGGCAACCAAGGCATTTTTTACGATAAAGAAAGAGAAAGGCTCATCTTGAATACCGTATTTTAATGCTCTAGATCGGCTACGTGCCGCCAAAAAGACAATAGAGCTCGCTGCTAATACGCCTAATACAAGCGCAGTGACATTTGGACGACCCACACCAAATACATCAGGGATAAATCCTGTACTTAATAGCTGAAAACTTTTCGGAAAAGGACCAACAGATTGACCTTCTAGTAACGCCAATGTCAAACCACGGAATACAAGCATGCCCGCTAAGGTCACGATAAAAGCCGGAATTTTCCAATAGGCAATCCAATAGCCTTGTAGGCCACCAATGATCAAGCCAACAACAAGACACACAGGCACAACCAGAATCGTTGGCAAGTCATAGTTAACCGACATCACCGCAGCCAATGCCCCAATGAAGCCTGCCACAGAGCCAACCGACAAATCGATATGACCAGCGACGATAACCAGCAACATGCCAATCGCCATGATGATGATGTAGCTGTTTTGTAGGAATAAGTTAGTTAAGTTAACCGGACGCATCAGAGTGCCATCGGTCAAAAATTGAAACATGCCCATGATCACAACCAGTGCGATCAACATACCGTAATCACGCATATGCGACTTCAAGTAGCTGGTAACAGAAGGTGCCGATTGGACCACTGTAGAGGTTTCTTTTGTTGTCATTATTATTACTCCGTTACGCTTTCACTATCATTGACATGATTTTTTCTTGGCTCGCATTCGTTTTGTCTAACTCACCAACAAAACGGCCTTCGTTCATCACGTAAATACGATCACACATGCCAAGCAACTCTGGCATCTCTGAAGAAATCATCACCACACCTTTGCCATCATCGGCAAGTTCATTGATGATGCTGTAAATTTCAAATTTGGCACCCACGTCAATACCGCGAGTTGGTTCGTCCAGAATCAGCACATCTGGCTGGGAATAAAGCCACTTACTCAACACTACTTTTTGTTGATTCCCCCCAGACAAGTTCATCACTTTCTGAAACACACTTGGTGTACGAATATTGAGTGCTTTGCGGTAATCTTCAGACACTTGGCGCTCGATGTTTTCATCAATCACGCCATTTGAGGAAACACGATCTAGGTTTGCTAAGGTGGTGTTGGTTTGAATGGTTTCTTCAAGAATCAAACCCAATTCTTTACGGTCTTCCGTTACGTATGCCAAACCACTTTTTATCGCTTTAGGTACCGTGGATAAATCGGCGACATCGCCACGTAAGCGCACTTCACCTTGGACATTTTTACCGTAACTTTGTCCAAATAGGCTCATTGCTAATTCTGTTCGACCCGATCCCATCAAGCCCGCAATACCAACAATTTCACCGGCATGCACATTGAAGGCGATGTCATGAATTATTTGACGGTCTACTGCTTCAGGATGCCAAACATTCCAATTGCTGACCTCCAACAAGGTTTTCCCTAAGTGACCTTCTTCGGTCGGGTTCTTTCTTGCTGGGTAGCGGTGTGCCATATCGCGGCCAACCATGTCGCGAATAATGTCTTCTTCACTGATGCTTTGCGCACGACAATCTAACGTGGAGACTGAGGCACCGTCACGGATGACTGTGATACTGTCTGCTACACGGCTGATTTCATTTAATTTGTGGGTAATCAGGATGGAGGAAATACCCTGAGCTTTAAATTCCAGCAATAGATCAAGCAGCTTAGCGCTGTCGTTCTCTTGCAGCGCAGCCGTTGGCTCATCCAGAATCAACAACTTCACATCTTTAGCAAGGGCCTTGGCAATCTCAACAAGTTGCTGCTTGCCTACACCTAATTGCCCAACTAAAGTGGAGGGAGACTCTCTTAAACCAACTTTTGCTAATAACTCTTGTGTACGAGAATAGGTTTTTGGCCAATTGATGACGCCACCTTCAACATTCTCATTACCTAAAAATAGATTCTCAGCGATCGATAAAAGCGGCACGAGCGCTAGCTCTTGGTGAATAATGATGATGCCTTTCTCTTCGCTGTCCGTTATGCCAGTAAATGCAACGGTTTCATCATTAAACAGAATATCGCCTTCATAACTTCCATGTGGATAAACGCCACTCAGCACTTTCATGAGAGTCGATTTACCCGCGCCATTTTCACCCACTAAGGCGTGGATCTCGCCAGCACGAACTTTCAGGTTCACAGCGTCGAGGGCTTTTACTCCAGGAAACGTCTTGGTAATGCTGCGCATTTCCAAAATAATATTTTCCATAAAACATCCCATTAGCGAGCGCGTCCTGACCGTATTGATTCACGATCAATAACGCACTCGCTGATTTATTATTGTTGAATTAGGATACTAATCGTGCGCTTATTCGACCTGAGACTTCGTATAGTAGCCACTACCCAATAGCACATCTTGCCAATTGGATTTGTCTACTGTTACTGGCTCAAGCAAATAGCTAGGAATTACCTTGATACCATTGTCGTAAGTTGTCGTGTCATTGATTTGAGGCTTCGCATCATTCAACACCGCTTGCACCATACCAACAGTCACATTGGCTAACTCACGAGTGTCTTTGAAAACAGTAGAATACTGCTCACCGGAAATGATAGATTTCACTGATTGTACTTCCGCATCCTGACCAGTAACAATTGGCATTTTTAGATTGCCAGAACCGTAACCGACACCTTTAAGGGATGACAAAATACCAATAGAAATACCGTCATATGGTGACAATACGCCATCTACACGTTTGGTTGTGTAATGGGCAGACAGTAAGTTATCCATACGCGCTTGAGCGGTTGCACCGTCCCAACGTAGGGTACCAACTGTGTCCATGCCCATTTGACCAGAAACAACATTTACTTTGCCAGAGTCAATCATTGGCTGAAGTACAGACATGGCACCGTTATAGAAGAAGTAAGCATTGTTATCATCAGGAGAGCCCCCGAACAATTCAACGTTGTAAGGGCCTTTACCGCGTTTTTCCATGCCGCTCACCAAAGACTTAGCCTGCAACACACCCACTTTGAAGTTATCAAATGTCGCGTAGTAGCTAACATATGGGCTGTTCTTAATTAAACGGTCATAGGAGATAACTTTAATCCCAGCCGCATCAGCATTTTCCAATGCGTTAGATAAAGTCGTGCCATCAATCGCAGCAATGACAAGAACGTCAACGCCTTTTACGATCATATTTTCAATTTGGGAAAGTTGGTTAGGGATTTCATCTTCTGCATATTGCAGATCGACTTTGTAACCCGCATCTTTGAAGAGTTGCACCATGGAATCACCATCGGTGATCCAACGAGCGGAAGACTTAGTTGGCATAGCAATACCCACATAACCCTCTGCAGCCAAGACACTAGCGGAACTCAGCGCAGTGGCACCTAGTACTAAACCAGCAATGGCGTTTTTTAGATAGTTCATTAGCTTCTCCTGTTACAGCCAAGGCAAGTACCATGAAGGAACAAGCTTCAGTGACCGTAGATTTTTTATGATTATTTTTTCGAGCCAATCAGGTCTTGAAAAACCTATCATCCAGAGTAGGCAAAATGTACATACCAATCAAATAGAATAAATGTTTGTCTTCATATCATTTTTGTTATGTGTATCGAATTGTAAGGACGCCTCCAAATAGCCATATTACGTGCTGCACGCCTCAGTCAAATTTCGTATGATAAAAGCTCTATTTACCGACTCTCTAACATTAGAAGGAATCTATGGAATTCATTTGGATCTTATTCGCATTCGCCTGCGGACTGGCCGTCAAGTTGATCAATTTACCGCCACTAATAGGTTTTTTGTTGGCTGGCTTTCTACTTAATTACGCAGGATTAGAGCCAAGCAATACTCTGGATTCTCTTGCCAACATTGGCATTACGCTGATGCTGTTTAGCATCGGCTTAAAATTGCATGTTAAGGACCTTTTAAAACGGGAAGTCTGGGCATCAACACTTAGTCATATGGGCATAAGCACCATAGTGTTTGCAGGTATTGCCTTACTACTTGGCACATTAAGTCTGCCTTACTTTGGCGTGCTGGATTTCAAAACCGCGGCGCTTATTGGTTTTGCGCTCAGCTTCTCCAGTACCGTTTGCGTTATGAAACTATTAGAGGAAAGTAGCGAATTAAAAACCCGTCACGGACAATTGTCTCTTGGCATTTTGGTTATGCAGGACATAGTGGCGGTTATTTTCCTTGTCGCAGCCACAGGTAAGGTTCCGTCTATCTGGGCGCTTGGATTATTTGGCCTACTGCTGATTCGCCCTGTTATTAACAAGATCGTCGACAAAGCTGGTCACGGAGAAATGCTTCCGTTAACTGGGCTTTTTCTTGCACTAGGTGGCTACGAGCTATTCTACTTGGTGGGCGTTAAGGGCGATTTAGGGGCGCTGATTTTCGGTATTCTGTTGGCCTCTCATTCTAAAGCCGCTGAAATGAATAAGTCCCTAATGAACTTCAAGGACCTATTCTTGATAGGCTTCTTTTTATCCATTGGTTTTACCGCCCTACCAACATTAAGCATGATCGGCATCAGCCTGATCATTACCTTAGTCATTTTGGCAAAGTTCGCACTCTTCTTCTTGCTACTAACCAAGATGAAACTACGCGGTCGAACATCCTTCCTGTCGTCAATGATTCTGTCAAACTACAGCGAATTTGGCCTCATTGTCGTTGCTCTGAGTGTGGCGAACGGCTGGTTAGAAAAGGAATGGCTAGTTGTTTTGGCTCTCGCCGTTTCGTTCTCTTTCGTCATCACCAGCGTGCTTTATCGCAACGTTCACCGTATGTACCGTAAAAACAAAGACGTCATTCGCCGGTTTGAAAGTGCAGACTGCTTACCTGAAGACCGCTTCGTGCAACCGGTAAACAGCGATATTTTGGTGGTAGGTTTAGGTCGAGTTGGACGCGGGGCATTCGAGTCGTTGAAAGGTTTTGTGGGCGATACTGTTGCCGGTATGGATGCCGATCGTAACCGTATAAACCAAATGCAAGCCGACCAAGAAAACGTCTTTTATGGCGACGGTGAAGACGCTGACTTATGGGAGCGTTTAGACACCTCTCGAATTGATTTGGTCTTGCTGGCTCTGCCTGCCGCAGAAGATACAACCAATGTCGCCATCCAGTTGCGTAAAGCCAATTACACGGGACAAATCGCCGCGATTGCCCGTTACCAAGATGAAAGAGAAATCCTCATCAACAGCGGCATAGACAACGTCTTCAACTTCTACACCGAAGCCGGTACAGGTTTCGCAGAAGAAAGCTTGGCACTGATTCGGCCAATGGACAACGCCACACCGTCTTAGTCATTAAAAAGAGCCAAGCGCTCACAATTTATGCACTAAAACTACAAACGCGGTGCCATTAGCATGGCACCGCGTTTTTTATCACTCGACCTATGCAGACTTAGCTTCGTCTATTTTGGCTTTCACTACTTCGGCTTTTTGCGTCAATTCTGAATAGAGTCTGATGTCACCACCGCGCTGTGCTTGCATGGCTTTTTCCAATAGCTCTCCATATTCTTTATCGAGCTTTTTAATCGGGTCGGATTTAAGAAAAGAAAACATAATTAGCCTATGGTTATGAGTTAATAAAGTTCATACGAAGTGGATTGTGATTTAGATTACTTGCTATAACAAATCACCAAAACAAAAGCGCCAATCAGATTGCTCTGATTGGCGCTTTGACTCAAAACTCGACAAGGTCACGAGCGAAGCTATCGCACTTAGACGTCTAGGAAATCCATAATCCCTTCAGCAGCCTTGCGGCCTTCATCGATAGCGGTTACCACTAAGTCAGAACCACGTACCATGTCGCCACCAGCAAAGATTTTTTCGTTGGTAGTCTGGAACATGAATTTGCCTTTCTTAGGTGCGACAACACGGCCACGAGCATCAGTCTCGATACCGAATTTTTCGAACCAAGGCGCTGGACTCGCTTGGAAACCAAAAGCGATCAATACGGTGTCTGCAGGAATGATCTGCTCACTGCCTTCTACAATCTCAGCCGTACGGCGACCGTTTTCGTCAGGCGCACCCATTTGTGTTTCGACAACCTTGATACCTTCCACTTTACCATCACCAATGATTTCTACTGGTTGGCGGTTGAAAAGGAACTGAACACCTTCTTCTTTTGCGTTTTGTACTTCTTTACGGGAACCGGGCATGTTTTCTTGGTCACGACGATACGCACACGTCACGCTTTTCGCGCCTTGACGAATCGCAGTACGGTTACAGTCCATCGCCGTATCACCACCACCCAAGACAACGACTTGCTTGCCTTTTAAGTTCACGTAATCAGCTTCGTCTTCTTCGAAGTCTAGGCAATGATTAACGTTGGAAATCAGGTAATCCAAGGCGTCATGAACACCTGGTAAGTCTTCACCTGGGAAACCGCCTTTCATGTATTTGTAAGTACCCATGCCAAGGAACACGGCATCGTACTCTTCCAATACATGTTCAAACGGCACATCGTCACCAACAGACGTTCCAAGAACGAACTCCACACCCATTTCTTCAAAAATTTCACGACGACGTGTCATGACGCTTTTTTCCAGTTTGAATTCTGGAATACCAAAGGTCAGCAAACCACCGATTTCTGGGTACTTGTCAAAAACCACAGGCTTGATGCCGTTACGCACCAAGATGTCCGCACAGGCAAGACCAGCAGGGCCTGCACCAACGATCGCAACGGTTTTGTTAACCGGTACAACGTTGGACATATCAGGACGCCAGCCCAAAGCAAACGCGGTGTCTGTAATGTATTTCTCAACAGAACCGATTGTCACGGCACCAAAACCACCTTCGCCAAGTGTACAAGCGCCTTCACAAAGACGATCTTGTGGACAAACTCGACCACACACTTCTGGCAAAGAGTTAGTTTGATGACTCAGCTCCGCGGCTTCTAAAATGCTACCTTCGCTTACTAGCCTTAACCAGTTAGGAATGTAGTTATGCACTGGGCATTTCCACTCACAATATGGGTTACCACACTCTAGACAGCGGTGCGCTTGATCTTTCGCTCCCGCTTCTTCGAATGGTTTATAAATTTCGACGAATTGCCCTTTACGCGTAATTAAGGGCTTCTTTTTCGGATCCTTACGATCCACTTCGACGAATTGAAATGCGTTGTTCAAGCGCTCAGACATAAGCTGCTATCTCCTCGGCCGCCTGTAAACAAGCGGCGCTTCTCTCAAATGGGTCAGACTGATTCGTTCACAACGCTTGGTTCGTTTCATTACAAACCAAGCGCTATAACAGCGTGTTTTATTCCGGACGTTGACGAGTACTTGCCAATAGCGCGCCTAAACTGGCGGCTTTTGGCTTCACTAGCCAGAACTTGCCAATGTAGTCATAGAAGTTTTCTAAGATCTCTTGGCCCCATTCGCTGTCAGTTTCTCGGACGTATTCTTCGATCACAGAGCGAAGGTGTGAACGATACTCTTCCGTTAATTCCGTACCGATACGGTGAATTTCCACCAATTCATGGTTGTACTTATCCACGAAGGTACGGTCTAAATCGAGTACGTAAGCGAAACCGCCTGTCATACCCGCACCAAAGTTGTAACCGGTGTTACCAAGTACTGTCACCATACCGCCGGTCATGTATTCACAGCAGTGGTCGCCTGCACCTTCAATAACGGTATGAGTACCTGAGTTACGTACCGCAAAGCGCTCACCAGCCGTACCCGCTGCAAACAATTTACCGCCCGTCGCACCGTACAAACAGGTGTTACCGATAATGGCAGAATCTTGTGATTTGAAGACAGATCCTTTTGGAGGACGAATAATCAACTTGCCACCGGTCATGCCTTTACCAACGTAATCGTTCGCATCACCTTCTAGGTACATATGTAAGCCGCCAGCATTCCATACACCGAAACTCTGACCCGCTGTACCGGTCAGTTTCAATGTTAGTGGCACATCAGACATACCTTGGTTACCGTAGCGTTTCGCAATCTCACCCGACAAACGCGCACCGATAGAACGGTCACAGTTGGTCACGTCAAAAGCAAACTCACCGCCTTCTTTCTCTTCAACCACTTCTTTTACCGTATCCCACATTTTCAAAGCTAATAAGCCTTTATCGTGTGGTGGGTTAAATGGCGTCTGACAGTACTGTGCTTTGTCTGCTGAAATCAGATCGTTTTGCAATATTGGTGATAGATCCAAGTTGCGTTGTTTGTCCGTTTCACCCGGCAAGATAGATAATAGATCTGTACGACCAATCAAATCTTGTAAGCTGGCAACACCCAACTTCGCTAACCATTGACGAGTATCTTCAGCCATAAAGCGGAAGAAATTTTTAATCATTTCAACGGTGCCGATGAAATGCTCATCGCGCAGCATTTGATCTTGAGTCGCCACACCTGTCGCACAGTTATTCAAGTGACAAATACGCAAGAATTTACAACCCATGGCAACCATTGGCGTCGTACCAAAGCCAAAGCTTTCCGCACCCAGAATCGCCGCTTTCACAACATCCAAACCGGTTTTTAGACCACCGTCTGTTTGTAGACGAATGTTGCCGCGAAGATCGTTAGAACGAAGGGCTTGTTGCGCTTCTGCTAGACCCAACTCCCATGGCGAACCCGCATGGCGGATCGAGGTCATTGGCGACGCCGCTGTACCACCATCATAACCAGAGATGGTAATCAAATCCGCGTAGGCTTTTGCAACACCTGCCGCAATCGTACCAACACCTGGTTCAGAAACCAGTTTTACTGATACCAAGGCATCTGGGTTAACTTGTTTCAAATCGAAAATCAGCTGAGCCAAATCCTCAATAGAATAAATATCATGATGCGGTGGAGGTGAAATCAAGGTAACACCCGGAACTGCGTAACGTAGACGAGCGATTAAGCCGTTTACTTTACCGCCAGGCAACTGACCACCTTCACCTGGTTTGGCGCCTTGCGCTACTTTAATCTGCAACACTTCTGCGTTAACCAAATACTCTGGTGTGACACCAAAACGGCCAGAAGCGATTTGTTTGATCTTAGAACGACGTTCAGTTCCGTGACGAGCAGGATCTTCACCACCCTCACCAGAGTTTGAACGACAGCCTAATTCGTTCATCGCTTGCGCCAAGGCTTCATGAGCTTCTGGTGACAAGGCCCCCAAGGACATACCGGCAGAATCGAAACGAGGAAGAATAGCCTCAATAGATTCAACGTCGTCCAACGCAATGGCTTTCGCTTTATCAGATAAAGTAAACAAGTCACGCAACATAGACGCAGGACGATTGTTCACTAGATCGGTGTATTTGGTAAAATCTTCAAAGCGACCGCTGCCTACGGCGACTTGCAAGTTACGCACGACATCTGGGTTAAAGGCATGGTATTCCGCTTCGTGTACGTATTTTAGATAACCGCCTTGCTGAATTGGTTTGCGCAATTTCCATGCATTATTCGCGATGGATTCTTGATCCTTTTGGAAATCTTCAAAACGCGCACCTTTAATTCGACTTGGAACGCCTTTAAAGCATAGCTCGACCACTTTCGTATCCAAACCTACGGCTTCAAATAACTGCGCACCACGATAGGAAGCGATCGTTGAAATACCCATTTTAGAGATGATCTTCATCAAGCCCTTGTTAATACCTTTGCGGTATTTAACGTGGCAAGCAATTGGATCACCCAAAACTTCGCCTTTATCGACCATGTCGTTAATCAAACGATAAGAAAGGTATGGATAAACCGCTGTCGCACCAAAACCTAACAACACAGCAAACTGATGAGGATCACGAGCAAAACCTGTGTCTGCAATGATATTTGAATCGCAACGCAAACCTTGCTTAGACAAATGATGGTGCACAGCACCCACTGCCATTGGTGCAGGGATAGGCAAGTGGCCTTTTTCGATATCACGATCCGTCAAGACCAAGATAACTGCGCCATTACGTACCACCTCTTCCGCTTTTACTTGCAAGTCTTTAATCGCTTGCTCAAGGGAAACTTTTTCAGGATTGTAATTTGTATTCACACGAACCAAACGGAAACGGTGATCATCTAATGCCAACAAACGGCTGTATTTGCGTGGTGACAATACAGGTGAAGACAAGATAATTCGATTGGCGTGTTTTGGCGTTTCTTCAAATAAATTTCGCTCTACACCGATGCACGTTTCCAACGACATCACCACAGATTCACGTAGTGGATCAATTGGTGGGTTGGTCACCTGTGCAAACTTCTGACGGAAATAATCTGTCACTGGGCGAGTTTGGCTAGACATAACGGCCATCGGCGTGTCATCACCCATAGAACCAACGGCTTCATGACCGCTTTCAGCTAAAGGGCGGAAAATTTGCTCTCGTTCTTCAAAAGACACTTGGAACATCTTTTGATAAGTGGACATTTCTTCTTTAGTGAAAGGTTCAAACTCAAGAGACGATTCTTCCAACAAAGATTCAATACGAATCGCTTCCTGCTTCAACCATTTTTTGTATGGGTGCATGGATTTAAGGCGATTATCAATGTCATCCGTGTGCAGCACCTTGCCGTTTTGCGTATCAATAACTAGCATTTGACCAGGACCAACACGCCCTTTTGATACAACATCTTCTGATTTGTAGCCATAAGTGCCGACTTCAGAAGCCAGCGTAATAAAGCCATTCTTAGTAATAACCCAACGAGCTGGACGCAAACCGTTACGGTCAAGCATACAAACCGCATGACGACCATCGGTCATTACCAAGCCTGCTGGGCCATCCCAAGGATCCATGTGCATAGAGTTGTACTGATAGAAAGCACGCAACTCTGGATCCATGTTTTCAACGTTTTGCCATGCTGGTGGAATAATCAAACGTGCCGCACGGAAAATATCCACACCACCCGTGACCAAGACTTCCAACATGTTATCCATAGAAGAAGAGTCAGAACCTGTTAGGTTAACAATCGGCTGAAGGTCTTGGAGTTCTGGAATCAACGGCGTGCGCAGCTTGCTGCTACGAGCCAGTGCCCAGTTACGGTTACCTTCGATAGTATTGATCTCACCGTTGTGCGCCAACATGCGGAACGGTTGCGCCAACGGCCACTTAGGAAGCGTATTAGTAGAAAAGCGTTGGTGGAAAACACAAATCGCAGTTTGCATTTTTTCGTTGCCCAAATCTTTATAAAAGAAAGGCAAATCCACTGGCATCATAAGGCCTTTATACGCCAACACTTTGTCGGACAAAGAACAGATGTAGAAGTTTTCGTATTGCGCCAACGCGATTTCAGCTTGGCGACGAGCGACAAACAAACGTGTTGCAAAAGTACGAGCATCCATACGATTGCTGTCGACAAATACTTGCTCAATACGAGGGAGGCAATCCATCGCGATAACACCAAGGCAAGACGCATCGATTGGCACTTCACGCCAACCAACAACATTCAACCCTTCGTCGGTCAGCTTTTTTGTTAAGGTTTCACGCTGTTCACTTGCCAGCGCGTCATCTTGATCAAGGAACACCATGCCGATACCGTAAAGGTCAGACAAGGTGTGATTAAATAAAGCGTGTGCTTCACCACGTAAAAACAGATCCGGCTTTTGGATAAGAAGACCACAGCCGTCACCCGTTTTGCCATCAGCAGCGATGCCGCCACGGTGTGTCATACATGTCAAAGACTCAATGGCTGTCTTAAGTAATTCATGGCTAGTATTGCCTTCCATATGAGCAATTAAGCCAAAGCCACAGTTGTCTTTGAACTCGCCAGGACGATAAAGGCCTGCATTCATACACCAACTCCCACAGTTGAAACGTAAAATAAATAAAGATTAGATATAAATTCGATTATCAGGCGGCTGGGCTAAAAAGCGAAAGCGTGAAAGAACTCGCTTCGAGAATGACTATCATCTACCCAAAATACCACCGAAATGGACGATCATACTACCCTGACGCAGAGCACTACTCAAACGAGCATAGGCATGCTTTATGTTATTTTGGCGTTTTTTATAGGGGTTTTAGCGGCAAATAACGCGGACTTAGAGAATTATCTATGGCTGGAGTTTTTGCAAACAGAAAATTCCACTGTTCATTCATGTTTTTCAGTGGATTACAGTTAATTTTACTAAATTTATAAATTTGCCATACAAAAAGCTCACAAAAGTGTCTTTTAACGACACATTTTCGACTCAAATACATGGCGAATGGCTAGGCCAACCCAGACTGTAGCTGCCTTGGCACTATTTCGGGTGATGCAAAATCACTGAGCCTTCTTAATATCGTCCTGTATGCCACGAGCACTTCGTGCCCAAGGGTTAAGATCTCGAATATCTTTAGGTAGGGTTTCTGCGGCTGCGATAGCTTCACTACGGTTACGATAAGTGCCATACACAACGACGAACCAATCTTTGCCATTGTGTTTTGATTTAAAGTAGCCAAAAGCATCCACTCCGCCCTGATCACGAATAAAGTCCTGAACAGTACCTTTATTGTGTGTCCCTAATAACTGCAAGGTATAACGATTTGGGTTCTGCGATAACCACCACTCCGTCTTATCAAAACGATCTTGTGAGACTTTTAGATTAGCTTGCTCGTTTTTAGGTGACACTTCTTCTGCTGGAGCATCAATAGTAGGTGCTGCTTGCGCTAAAGGAGCTTCAGCACGAATAGGAGCCGTTGAGATAGCAGGTGCCACCATTGAAGGCGCGTTCGACTGCTGTGCCATTTGGCCATTTGAAGTACTTATCGGTGGTAATGATGTCCCTGCTGGGATTGGTGGAAGTATGATCTCACCTTCCTGACCTATCTTACGCTGCATAGCATCTATACGGGCAATCGTGTCAGGAGATGACTGTCCTTGCCTTGGACTCAAAGGAATAACATTACTCGTTCTATCCGCTGCAGAGGATGACGTCGAAGGTTTATCAGACTGCTTATCAGAAAATAACACTGCAACCAAAATCCCCAACATAACCACGGAAAGCAGCGCCATGTGCGCTAAAGGAAAGCCAATAGCGAGGTTGAAACGCATACCTGATTTTACGGGCTTATCACCATTGCCCATCATGGCTTGGGCAAGTTGGTTGATTCGACCTGGGTAACCACCAGATTCTTGATAAATCTGTTTCACTTGCTTGTCATTAAATGGCAAATTAATCCCGCCACCGACCGCACGAACACGATGCAACAGATAAGCACGAGTTTGCTCTAGTGAATAAGGCGCTAAGGTAAAGGAATGGCTCAATTGTTCATAACGAGATCGTTGGTACGCATCTAGGTTGCGCGAAAGAGGATATTCACTAAACAGGACAATATGAGGCACCGTTTGATTTTCTGTTGCCAACGACATCATATCGAGCAACATGCTCACCGCATCGGTATTTAGCTCTTGGGCATTATCAATTAAGACTAAGGCCGCTTGACCTTTCTCATCTAAATCATGAGAAAACTTAAGCAAGGGGCCGAAGGTGGTTTCATTTGGCGGCTGTGTAAAATGACTCGCAAAACCAGCATAAATAGCCTGCAGTAACTGCCCAGCCGTCATCAGCATAGTGCCTTTAACATGGCTAACGACCGTCGTGTCATCTTGGTGGCGAGCGAATTCCATTAAAAAACGACTTTTACCGCTGCCTTGCGGGCCTTGGACGACAGACAATAAGCTACTGTAGCGACTCAAGTGCTCAAGCAACGCCAGCTGTTGATTACCTTCCTCGGACGCAAAATAAAGTGATGCGTCTTTCGAGCCAAAAGGATCCCTCAGCGTGGCTTTTGGCGGCTGATTAAGCGCATCCTCTAGATCAAACTGAAAGTCTGGCTTAGGCATAATCGTCCTTTAACGTTAAATAACTAACAAAAGTCAGCAAGATTAAACAAGGCTAGCTTGCTTACTCGCTTCAAGTGCATCTAGAAGACTAGAGTTAAAGTCTTCCATCGGAAAATCCGACGTAACAACCGCGTCGCCCAATGCACCAAGCAATACCAAACGCAAGCTACCATCCAATACTTTTTTATCCAGCGCCATACGTTCAACAAAACTCTCAACCGTCATTTCGACAGGTGGTAAGACTGGCAAGTTTGCGGCTTGAAAAAGTGCCACAGAACGGCTGACATCTTGTTCTGATAGATTACCCATACGCCAAGAAAGATCGACCGCTAACATACTACCAGCAGCAACGGCTTCACCGTGCAACCATTTGCCATAGCCCATTTCAGTTTCAATCGCATGACCAAACGTATGGCCTAGGTTTAAAATAGCACGAATGCCACCCTCTCTCTCGTCTTGAGCAACGACATTCGCCTTTGCTAAACAAGATCGGTAGATAGCTTCACTAATTTTATCATTGTCTAATGCCATTAGCTGGGGCATTTCTTGCTCTAACCAATCAAAAAACGGCACATCGCAGATCAAACCGTATTTAATGACCTCAGCCATCCCTGCAGATAATTCACGCTGGGGCAAACTCAACAATGTTTCTGTATCGATAATAACGGCTTGAGGCTGATAAAACGCACCTATCATGTTTTTTCCAAGCGGATGATTCACGCCTGTTTTTCCACCGACAGAAGAATCTACTTGAGATAACAAAGTTGTTGGCACTTGAATAAAAGGCACACCGCGCTGATACGTCGCCGCAGCGAATCCAGCCATATCACCCACTACGCCCCCACCTAAAGCAATGACCGTAGTAGTTCGATTGTGCTTTGCTTCCAATAAAGCAGACATAATCATGCCATAGGTTTCTAACGTCTTATACTCTTCACCATCGGGCAAAATACAGGTGTCGACTTTGTAGTCCGAAGATAACATGGACACCATAGACTCTAGATACAAAGGAGCAATAGTGTCATTGGTGACTATCATGACTTGTTTACCATGAATGGCATCATCAAAAAGTGCTTTCTGCTGACGGATACCACTACCAATAAAAATAGGGTAGCTACGATCGCCAAGATCAACGGTTAACGTGCGCATTAGGATACAGTTATCTCCATTTTAAGATGGCGCTTGATCGCATCAAGCACCTTATTAGCAACAGAACGGGGATGACGAGAGTCTGTTTCAATCACTAAAGTCGCCACCTCTCTATAAAGAGGGTCACGTACTTCAAATAGTTTTTTTAATGTAGCTCTCGGATCACCAGTTTGTAAAAGTGGTCGATGAGTACTTTTTGAGGTGCGATACAGTTGCTGCGCCACGGAAGCGTACAAATACACCACCAGCGCATTCTCTCGAAGAATGTCTCTGTTTTCTTCGCGCATCACGATTCCACCACCGGTTGCTAACACGCAGTCACCTTTGTCAGATTCTGCGATCGAGGCCAGTGCTTGAGTCTCGCGTTTGCGAAAGCCATCTTCTCCTTCTCGTTCAAAAATCCAAGGGATGTCTGCGCCGGCATTATCTTCTATGACTTTATCAAGGTCATAAAATTCTTTATCCAGCGATTGAGAAATCAAACGGCCTATCGTCGTTTTTCCTGCGCCCATCGGGCCTACTAAAATAATATTGGGGGCTTTTATCATTGTATTCAATTACGTCGGGGTTAAGCAGATTTAGACTGCGGCCTAGTTAACTGACATTTGTAGCAGCTTTGGTGTAATAAATACAAGTAATTCAACCTTTTCTTGCTGCTCTGAACGTCTTTTAAACAGCTCACCCAACCAAGGAATGTCACTAAAGAAAGGTACTCGACTCTCTGATTCAAAGCGTTCTTCGCGAAAAATCCCACCTAAAACAAGTGTTTCTTGGTTTTTCACCACCACCTGTGTTTTTAAACGATTGGTTTTTAAGCTAGGAACACCATTAACTAATTCGCCAACAGAATCTTGATGAATATTTAACGATAACAAAATATGTTCGCCGTCTTTTACAAACGGCGTCACTTCTAACATGAGCGCTGCTTGGCGAAATTCAATACTCACTTTATCGTCACTAACCGTTTGATAAGGTACTTCCGTTCCAGACTCAATTCGAGCCGGTTGACCTTCCGATGTTACAATTTTAGGTTTTGACACCACATCAGCTAAACCTTCGCTTTCCATCATGTCCAAAGTGAGCGCCAATAAGCTAGAACCGCCAAGACTGGAAAAGTCTAAACTCGTCGTTGGCGTCAAGGCACCTAAATCAATAGCGCCACCTATCGATGATCGAACCCCATCAGACAACTTAGCTTGCCAGTTTACTCCAAATTGCGATTGAGCAGTTCGACTCACTTGAGCGATTTGTGCGCTGATTTCAATTTGTCTTAACGGTGAATCTAACCAAGCAAGCGTTTCCTGAACGCCTTCGAAGGCAGCACAAGAATAAGTAATAATGGAATTGGTTCGCTCATCGACAACTAAAGAAATATCAGGGTATAACGTTTTTAAATGCAAACCGACGTCTTTTGCTTTGGCATGTTTCAACAACCAATAGGACCTCTGGCACTCAGCTGCCACATTTCCAGCATCTTCCACCAATAAGGTTTTCGCTGGCATAAGAACAGCCACCGGCCCTTGCCACTCAAGCTGAATATGGGGTTGTTGGGCAACGGCCTCCAGCACATCTTTCCAGTTGGCATCCTTTATCGAAAGGGTTAATACGTCATCGATTTCAGGGCTAATCACCACACTTTCATTCATCTGCGATGCCAACCAAGGTAACATTTCTTGTATTGGTCGCGACTCAAAATATACGTCCATCGCCAATACACTTCGAGATACCATGAGGGAAGACACAAGCAAGTATTGGATTATCAGTCTATTCATCGCTCTCTTCCTTTTCACGTACAACCAATGCTTTTTCCGAACCATCTTTGGAAATCAAGGTGACGCGATCAAAAGAGACACCATTAACAGTTACACCTGCATCAGGTAACCAACTCCCCTCGCTCACCCAATGGCGAGTATCTTTGTAGGCGACTAAAGCGGACGTTTTATCGCCCATTCGCATGGTTGACAGTAACTGCCAATCATTCAGCTCAAAGCGGCTCATACGTAATTTGGTCGGTAACCAATTATGGTATTCCCTGTTCGCCTTAGGGGTCTCAAGAGAAAACAATAAGTGGCCTCGCCAATCCCCGTTTTTGTCTCTCTGCCAAGATGCCGCAAGCAACCCTAGTGCATATCGTTCTTCCACTTTTTCAAGCACCGCTTGCCATTCGGTAAGGGAAGCCACTCCACTAATAGACCATTGTGTTGGAATCCCTTCTTCAGTGTCTTCCACTCTATGTTGCACCCATGGTTCATCAAGCAAACTCATGCTGCGTAGTTGATTCGCTTGTTGCTGCGTTTTTGTCCAGTTGGCCTCAGCTCGCGCTTTCAATTTAGCTTGTCTATTTTGCTCATCTTGGGCTTGAGACAAGAATGGATACCAAATAGCAGCTTGCAAGAGAATCAGCAGCGATACCGCGGAGCCATTGATATTGCTTAAAGAAGATTTACTTGCTTTTAAATACTTTGATAGAGACATCCACCACCTCCTTTTGAGCCAATGGAGAAGCAAGGTGATGTGGCTTTTGTTCAACTTCCCAGCGCCAATCTGAATTATGTTTACGCCATACGACTAACAAGAGCGCTAAATCTTTTGCAGGCAATGTCATTTTTAGGAAAGCTCGTTGACCTTCACTTTCAAAATACCCGAGACGAGCCGACATAGGTAAAGCTTGAATTAAGCCCAATACTGAGGCAGAAAATTCATTGCTGTCATGACTAGACGACCACGCAGATTGAGTGGCTTGTATCGCTTGACGCTCGGCCTGTGCGTATTTCGATTCTTGATCTAAAAAGAAAAAATAAGCAGAGGCCGAACTATGCAGCAGCAAACTCAATACCACCAAACACCAACAAAGCCGTCGAGTTTTTAAGCGCTTCTGTTTTTCCGGCTGATACAATGACAAAGCGCGCAAAGAGCAAGATAACCAAGAGCGCTTACGCGGTGATATTGCTTCCCATTGCCCTATTGGCATAAGCAAACACGTCTTAGAAATCGATAGAAAGGGCAAACTCAGTTGCTCCGCCCACCCGCTTGAACAAGCATAAACGGCCAACTGGGACTGTTGCGCTGATAACGCCTCATATTGATAACTAAACAGTAAACTATCAGGTGGCGAAAATGTCGTCTCCACGGCATAACTCAATGCGGCCAAAGGACGTAACGAAGAAGGTATAAGGTGATCAACTCTATGCTGTGACACAGATAACCAAGCATCAGGCACTAAAATAATGACTCGAGAACAAGCAAACTCTTGATCGTTTTTTAGGCTGTTATGGATGGCATCTAATTGCTGCGAATCGGGCAGTGGGGCATTTCTTGGAGCGGAAAGGTCCGCTAAATTGGCCGTTTTGCTAGAACTATAAAATTTGCATTCCTGAGCTGAATAAACAGCCACAGAATAGTCAGACATAAGCTTCATCATTCGTCCTTGAAATAATAAGCAACCGTGTAAAGTTTTTAGTTAGGCTTCTATGCCAAAATTTTTATCAAGATAACACGATTTGCTGCAAAGTTAACCGCCTATTCTGTGATCATCTTAGGTATAATGCCACTTTCTCATTCTGTATTACTTGAATTTATATGGCTAAGACACTCAAAATACTATTCTTTCTAGGTCTTTTTGGAGCACTGTGTGCAGCAGGAATCACCTACGCGGTTTATTACAACGTAAAAGACCGTATCCCTACCGTTGCTGAATTAAAAGACATCGAGTTAAGGATACCACTGCGTATTTACACCGCCGACAACCAACTTATTGGTGAATTTGGTGAGCAACGTCGTAGCCCGATCAATTATGCAGAAATTCCTCAAAACTTAGAACATGCCATTTTGGCAGCCGAAGACACCAACTTTTATCACCACCCAGGCGTTGATATTCTTGGCCTAGGCCGAGCGGTTTTTCAGCTCATCACCACTGGGCAAAAACAAGGCGGCGGCAGTACCATTACTATGCAGGTAGCACGAAATTACTTCCTGTCTTTTGAGCAAACCTATACCCGTAAGTTTACCGAAATCTTTATCGCCTTAAAGATGGAACGGGAACTTAGCAAACATGAAATCCTTGAGCTTTACGTCAACAAAATCTACCTAGGTAATCGTGCTTATGGCTTCGAAGCCGCCGCGCAAGTTTACTATGGTAAAAACCTAAGCGAACTGGATCTTGCACAATTGGCAATGATCGCTGGCCTGCCAAAAGCGCCCTCTCGCTTTAACCCAGTGGTAAATCCTTCTCGAGCCTTGATTCGTCGTAACTGGATTTTGCAGCGTATGTTGTCGCTCGGTATGATTGATAAAGACGCCTACCAAAACGCCGTTGAAGCGCCAATTACTGCAAAGAACCACGGCGTTATGCCTGATATAGAAGCGGGCTACATTGCTGAAATGGTTCGCTCTGAACTTTACAGCACTTTTGGGGATGACCTTTATAGCACTGGCATGACAGTCTATACGACAATTGATTCTAACCGTCAAAAAGCCGCCAATGAAGCTGTTTTCAATGGTGTGCTAGATTATGACATGCGTCACGGTTACCGTGGCTCTATTGAGACCCGTATTGACCTGATTGATGCACCATTAGAAGAACAAGAAAAAGCCCTACAAGACGTAGAGCGATTTAACAACTGGCAAACAGCATTGGTTATTTCAACAACAGAAACCACTGCTGACGTTCGTTTGGCGAACGGCCAACGCGCGACCCTGCCGTGGGATGCTATGAAATGGGCAAAACCATATATTAACGAAGATGCACAGGGTAAATCGCCTTCCGTTGTATCGGATGTTTTAGTGCCTGGTGATATTGTTCGTTTGCGCCCAGGCAATAAACTCGAATGGTTACTCGCACAAAAACCTGAAGTACAAAGTGCGCTGATCTCGTTGAACAGTAAAGACGGTGCTATTCAAGCTTTAGTTGGCGGCTTTAACTTCTACGAAAACAAATTCAACCGTGTCACTCAGTCCAAACGCCAACCTGGATCGAATTTTAAACCCTTTATTTATGCGAGCGCGTTAAACCGAGGCTACACCGCCGCCAGTATTATCAACGATGCGCCAGTGGTCTTTAACGACTCTAACCTAGCGTCAGCATGGCGACCAACCAACGACGGTGGCAAGTTCTATGGCCCAACTCGTTTACGCCAAGGACTCTATCGCTCGCAAAACATCGTCTCTGTTCGTTTGCTTGACGAAATGGGAGTAAGACCAACTCTCGAGTTCTTACGTCGCTTTGGGTTTGATCCAAATGAGTTACCGCACAACCTATCTTTATCTTTAGGTAGTGCCAACTTATCCCCACTGCAAATCGCCACTGGGTATGCGGTTTTCTCTAATGGCGGTTATCAAGTACAACCTTACTTAATAGATAAAGTCATAGACAGAAACAACGAAACACTATTCCAAGCCAACCCTGTGACGGTTTGCTCAACTTGCACTCCGCTGGAAAAAAGCAACGATGGCGAGCAACAAATGGGATTATTTAACACCCCTGAAGGCATTCGTAGCTTGCCAATAGCACCACAAGTACTCGACCCAGAAGTAAACTATATCACCTACGATATGATGCGAGATGTTATTAAATACGGCACAGGACGACGCGCAAGAGTACTTCAGCGTGATGACCTCGCTGGCAAGACAGGTACCACAAACGATGGTCGTGATGCATGGTTTTCGGGCTTCAACGGTAATTTAGTCACTTCGGTTTGGAGTGGTTTTGATAACTCATCCCCTCTAGGTCGCGGCGAATGGGGTGGCTCAGTTTCATTACCACCTTGGATTGACTACATGCGTGAAGCACTAAAAGGTACGCCTACTGATTTCGTAGCCAAACCGTCCTCTTTGGTCACCGTAAGAATCGATCCAAATACTGGAGAACGTGCATTACCGGGGCAATCTAATGCGATTTTTGAGATATTCAGAAAGGATCATGTGCCGCCACAACGTGACGTAAACCTACCAACCTTTAACAACAATGTTGGTGATGAAGCACAGGAAGAGAAACAAGAAAATAACGTCTTAGAGAATTTATTCTGATCGCAGTTTGTTATTTACACCAAAAATGCCAGCCTAAGTGCTGGCATTTTTTATTTAACAGCCCATTAACTCCACTTAGGCTGAGGTGCTTGATAAGCTTGAAAAGCTTGAAAAGCCGATAAAAGCATCTCTGGTGTGTTGGCTTTAATAATCATGTCAATATAGGACTGCTTCACAAAACCAGCCTGTTGCATACTTTCCACCATAGTAAACATTGGATCGTAAAAGCCATTTATATTATAAAAAGCACAAGGTTTGCCATGTAGACCGAGTTGCCCCCAAGTCCAAACTTCAAACATTTCCTCTAGTGTCCCTACCCCTCCAGGAAGCGCGACAAAAGCATCGGCCAACTCACTCATCTTAGCTTTTCGCTCATGCATATTAGCGACCACATGTAGTGCCGTTAAACCTGTATGAGCAATTTCCTTGGACTCAAGGTGCGCCGGAATCACACCGATAACCTTACCACCAGCTTGTAAAGCTGAATTAGCAATGACTCCCATTAAGCCTACATTGCCTCCGCCATAGACAATGTCCACTCCTTGTTCCGCAAGATATACACCCAAGGCTTTCACTCCATCAGTATATTCAGGAGAGTTTCCCTCAGCAGAACCACAATATATTGCTACTTTCATACTAACGCTCCTTGCTTATAATCAGATAACACCCATTGATTCATTAAGAAAATAAATACTCAAACAATACAAATAAAAAAGGCGACTCCTTATTAGGGAGTCGCCTTTTTAGCAGATCGAGATTCGATTAAGCACCGAAATGATCTAGGCTCTCAAGCGGGTAAAAATCTGGGTATGGAAGCATTGCCACACCTGAATCAACCGCTGCGCGAGCAACCGCTGCAGACACTACGTTAAGCAAACGAGAATCCATTGGTTTTGGCAAGATGTACTCTTTGCCGAAGCTCAATGGCGCGCCACCGTAAGCCGCCACAACGTCTGCTGGGGCTTCTTCTTTAGCAAGGTCTTTAAGTGCATGAACCGCTGCCACTTTCATTTCTTCGTTGATCTTAGTCGCACGAACGTCTAAAGCACCACGGAAAATGAATGGGAAACCAAGAACATTGTTTACTTGGTTAGGGTAATCAGAGCGGCCTGTTGCCATGATCAAATCATCACGAGTTGCGCGAGCAAGCTCTGGATTGATTTCTGGATCAGGGTTGGAACAAGCAAAAACGATTGGGTTAGCTGCCATTTTAGCAAGCTGGTCAGCAGACAATAGGTCTGGACCTGATACGCCGATAAATACGTCAGCACCATCAATTGCGTCATCAAGAGTACGCTTATCAGTCGCCGTCGCAAACATGGCTTTGAACTGGTTCAAATCAGTACGGCCAGAGTGGATTACGCCATTACGGTCAAGAACGAAGATATTTTCGCGCTGTGCACCACAAGCAATAATTAGCTTCATACACGCTGTCGCAGCGGCACCAGCACCAAGACAAACGATTTTAGCGTCTGCAATGTCTTTACCTTGAAGCTCTAACGCATTCAAAAGACCAGCGGCAGTAACAATCGCGGTACCGTGTTGATCGTCATGGAAAACAGGGATAGAGCAACGCTCAATCAACTGACGTTCGATTTCAAAACACTCAGGTGCTTTGATGTCTTCTAAATTAATACCGCCGTATGTGTTCGCAATACGAGCAACGGTATCAATAAAAGCTTGTGGGCTTTCAGATTCAACTTCCACATCAACAGAGTTAATGCCAGCAAAACGCTTAAACAATAAACCTTTACCTTCCATTACTGGCTTGCTTGCCAATGGACCTAGGTTACCCAATCCAAGAATTGCCGAACCATCAGAAATAACAGCGACTAGGTTGCCTTTACCTGTGTAGCGGTAAGCCGCTTCTGGATCTTTCGCAATTTCACGACAAGGTTCAGCCACACCTGGGCTGTAAGCTAGAGAAAGGTCACGAGCGGTCGCTGTTGGTTTAGTAATAGTGACGCTCAGTTTTCCTGGAACTGGATACTCATGGTAATCCAGTGCAGCTTGCTTTATATCTTCTGCCATTATGATGTTTCCGTCTATTTGGTGTAATTAATTAGTTTTATCATAGCCAAACTGGGCCTTGTTCCCAAGCCTACAAAAGCTTCGAAAGTGGCACCTTATAATTTTGTTTCGTCAGAATAATCGATCTACTCAATACTTTAAAGCGCAAAACCATAGGAATATTCTATCATTCAATGTTTGACAGAAGCCTTGATTTCAAGCAAATCATTAGGATGTCTTACAGAAAGCACCCAAGATTTAAAGTCAGAATAGCGACTTTTCCTTTGATGTTGCCAACCACGTACTTCAATTTCCTTACCCTCAAGATAAAACACTTTTTGGGCAGCCCAATAATCAGTCACGTATGGTGGTAAATTGATCACTAGATCCTGATCGGTTTCTAGCCACCAACCTCCTCGGTTCCGAGTAATTGAAGTAATATTGACACGGGAGATTGCAAATCCAGCTTTTGGCTGCCATTGCAAATTTTGCTGCCATAATCCCTTATGCGCATTACGAGCTGCGGTTTCAGCCGCCTCAAAACAGTCTTGATAGGCTAAGTTTGGAGGAACAGCAATACGATAACCAAGTCCTTCGGATAGTAACTGACTCGTCAATGAAATACGATCTTTATCGAACAGGTAATACAGATACCGACCGTATCTATCGCGCTCGTTCTTTGCTGTTTGGATGTAAACAAATTGATCAAGACGAGAGCGAAGGAAGTCTGTCGCGGCTACCGCGTAAGGTTCATGGTTGCCTTTTTTGTGATCAAGTTCTGGCGTATCAAGGCCCACCAGCCGAATTTTTCGGCCATCAACAAGGTGTATGGTGTCGCCATCAACCACTCTCTTGATCTTCGCTTTTTCGAGTTCGCCGATTGCCGTACAGGTTGCGGCTGTTGTAGCAACCTGCGCTTGAACGGCTAAGGACAAAAACAAAAAAAGCGCCAAGAGAACTTGGCGCTTTTTTAATGCGATCACTATCATGCCACCAATTACTTAGTAGTACGACGCGCTCCGAAACGTTTGTTGAAGCGATCAACACGACCACCAGTATCAACCATTTTCTGTTGACCTGTGTAGAACGGGTGACAGTTGCTGCATACGTCAACGTGAAGGTCGCTACCTAAAGTAGAATTTAGGTTTAGAGTGTTACCACAAGTACAAGTAGCAGTAACTGCAGAGTAATTTGGGTGGATATCTTTTTGCATGGTATTTACCTTATAGTTTGGTGTGCCGCCACTTGATCGATATAAATGGGCTTTCGCCACGTCAAGCACCGCACGTTTCGTTGTACAGACATTGTACAGTGGAGCCAAGAGTCGCGTATTTTAAGGATCTATTGCCTAATCAGCAACCTTTTTTCATGCTTTTCTCATAAAATTGTGGCTCGCACCGACCCACTACTCTGACGTACACTTACGAAATGATCAAGACTTCCTATTTTTGCTTTACTAAACAAGGTCTAACCTAACGCATGTCAGAGGCGCTTCTTACTCCTTATCCTTTTATCAAAGTCGCTTTGCCTGTGCCGATGCGCACACTGTTTGACTACAAAGTCCCCAAAGCGATTGCATTAAGGCACGAACTGAAGCCTGGTATGCGGGTCAAAGTTCCTTTTGGTAAAAGCAGCCGACTTGGCGTTATTGTCTCACTAAGCGAAACCAGTGACTGGGATCCGGATCACGTTAAACCACTGACTTCGATGCACGATCAAAGCCCAGTCATTACCAAAGAGCTGATGGCATTATGTGAATGGGCCGCTCGTTACTATCATCATCCGATCGGCGACGTTATTTTCCACGCGTTGCCTGTTCTCCTTCGCAAAGGTGAAAGTGCAGAGTTCCGCACAGAAAACTGGTGGCTTACTACCCCTGAAGGGCAATCATTACCGCTTGAACAACTTAGCAGAGCGCCGCGCCAACAAGACTTTCTAAAAGCGGTACAACAACATCCCAATGGTTTAAGTCAACATTCCGCTTCTGTTTTAGACCTTGCTCCAGCGGCCGGAAAAAGCTTAGAAGAAAAAGGCTTATTGCGCCGAGAGCCTCGCTCCTTCAACAAAGGCGGCGAAAAACACGCACACCAAACTCAAGTACCTCCGACGTTAAACCCAGAACAAATGCACGCTACAGAGCATTTGTTAGATTATCGCCATCAGTTCAATGTGGCGTTATTAGACGGGGTGACAGGCAGTGGTAAAACCGAAGTTTTTTTGCGAGTTATGGAACGCCTGATCGAAGAAGGCAAGCAGGTTCTAGTGATGGTGCCGGAAATCGGCCTAACACCGCAAACCCTAAAGCGCTTTGAAATCCGCTTCAACACCGACATCGTCTTAATGCACTCCAATATGAGTGACAGAGAACGCCTAGACGCTTGGTTATTGGCAGCCAGCGGCCACGCTAAAATCATTATCGGCACAAGATCCGCGGCTTTCATCCCTGCGCCAAACCTTGGCATGATAGTGATTGACGAAGAACACGACACCTCTTACAAACAACATGAAGGCTTTCGCTATCATGCTCGCGATCTTGCTGTTAAACGCGCCCAAGCACTAAACATTCCCGTTCTACTCGCCTCGGCTACACCGTCTTATGAGAGCCTAACCAACGCCCTACAAAAGCGCTTTGCTTGGCTCAAACTTCGTCAACGAGCAGGCAATGCCCATATTCCAGAAATGGAAAGAGTGGACCTGCGAGGAAAGACTCTCGTTCATGGTTTTAGTGAACATGCCCTTGCGAGCATGAAGCTGTGTTTGGAACGCAAAGAACAAGTCTTGGTATTTTTAAACCGTCGTGGTTATGCACCAACCTTAATGTGTCACCAGTGTGGCTGGATTGCCGCCTGCGATCATTGCGACGTTAACCTAACAGTGCACAAACGCGCCAACAAGCTGCATTGTCATCATTGCGATACGCAAAAAGCACTGATCCATACTTGCCCAGAATGTGGGTCTGAAGAGTTATTTACCGTCGGTGAAGGGACAGAGCAAGTGGAAACCCAGCTTAGTACGCTTTTTAAAGATGTACCGATTTTACGTATTGATCGCGACAGTACTCAGCGAAAATCCGCTATGGCGAAGCTCACCCAAAAAATCCATGAACATGACCAAGCCATTCTTATCGGCACGCAAATGCTGGCAAAAGGTCATCACTTCCCGAATGTCACACTCGTTATCATCATGGACGCTGACGCGGGATTATTTTCTTCCGATTTTCGCGGTATGGAACGAACCGCTCAGCTCATCACCCAAGTCGCTGGTCGTGCAGGCCGCGCCAAAAAACCGGGACATGTATTACTGCAAACCTACCACCCAGATCATGCTGCTATCGAATGTTTATGCAATCTCGGCTACGAACATTTTGCGATTGATGGTTTGGCTGAACGTAAATCACTCTCTCTGCCGCCCTTTTATCATCAAGTCATCATCCGCGCTGAGTCGGGCAACGAACAAGAAGCCATGCAGTTATTATCCGCCATGAGAAACGACCTTGAGCCCTACTTTGCCAAGGACGTTTATCTGGTTGGCCCGTATGCCGCCATCATTGTTCGCAAAGCCGGACAGCACCGCGCTCTGATTTCGATCAAAGCCGCGCAGCGTGCGCCTTTGCATCAAGCGACGCAAATGATGACTGACTGGTTAGAGAAATCCACCAAACAACATAAAATTCGTTTTGCAATTGATGTCGATCCACTGGAAACTTACTGATCTTGCACGCATAATGTGCGCAACTTTCACTCCGTTTATTTTATTGACGCTAAAGCTAAAAGCAAAAAGCCCAAATTATGTTTAATCCTGTTCAAATTGCAGCAAAAGGAAGTCGCCCAAAGAAAGGGGCGACACGTAGATCGCCACCACCGCCAAAACGCAAAACCGCATGGTGGTTATGGCTTCTTGTTCCCGCAATCCTCGTGGCTTTTATTTATGGATTGACGCAACTAAATCAAGTATCGCCCAAGCCCAAACCTAAACAGATAACGATTGAAAAGCCTAAGCCCGCAGCGCCTAAACCCAAGCCGGCCCCAGTAAAAGAAAAAGCGCCAGTGCCTGTGGCTCCGAAAAAAGACACTTTTGAGTTTTATCAAATTCTGCAGGATAGCGAAGTAGATACCAGTCACGTTGATGCCTATCAGTCTACGCCTCGTGGCGAACAAGATTTTTATTACATGCTGCAGGCTGCGTCTTTCCGCAGTCCAGAAGACGCTGACCGTATGCGCGCTAAACTAATTTTATCTGGCATGGTAGAAACCAGCGTTCGCAAAACAATCGGCAAAGGTGAGCAACCTTGGTACCGTGTTGTTCTCGGTCCTTATGAATCACGCTCTAAAATGAACCGAGCAGAAGATAAGCTCGTTTCTATGGATATTGCGTCCTACTCTTATAAAGTCAAAAAAGAGCAATAACCTTCCCTTACCATCTCGTATAGATTGCATACAGAAAGTGAAAGCGGACTCTGTATGCAATCCTTGCTTGAAATCTTCTGGCTTGCCCCCATTTCGTTAGAATCGAAACTGGAGTAGACCATGACAACAATTCTTACTGTACGCAAAGGCAACCAAGTCGTCGTCGGCGGCGATGGACAAGTATCTTTAGGCAACACTGTTATGAAAGGCAATGCTCGTAAAGTACGTCGCCTATACCATGGCGAAGTGATTGCTGGCTTCGCTGGCGGTACAGCGGATGCTTTCACCCTGTTCGAACGCTTCGAAGGCCAGCTAGAAAAACACCAAGGCCAACTTGTTCGCGCCGCCGTCGATCTTGCCAAAGACTGGCGATCCGACCGCGCATTACGCAAGCTAGAAGCCATGCTGATAGTCGCCAACAAAGACAGCACACTGATCATTACAGGAACGGGCGATGTTGTTGAGCCGCAACACGGCGCATTGGCCATTGGCTCTGGTGGTAACTACGCAGAAGCAGCAGCTCGTGCTTTAATCGACAACACAGATCTAACAGCAAAAGACATTGTCGAAAAAAGCCTTAATATTGCAGCAGACATCTGTGTCTTTACCAATCACAGCTTAACTATCGAAGAAATTACTATTGATGCGCAACTTGAAGACAAGTCTAAGTAACATGCTTTCAACGTATATAGACAGACTTTAAAACGACGCGACCATCATTCAAGAACACATCATTCAAGAACATAGAAGAGAATTGATAATGAGCAGCATGACCCCAAGAGAGACGGTTAACGCCTTAGACAACCACATTATTGGTCAGCAAAAAGCAAAGCGCGCAGTCGCCATCGCATTGCGTAACCGCTGGCGTCGTATGCAACTTCCAGAAGACATGCGTGCGGAAGTTACGCCTAAAAACATTTTGATGATTGGGCCAACAGGTGTTGGTAAAACCGAAATAGCTCGTCGTTTAGCCAAGCTATCTAACGCACCATTCATCAAGATCGAAGCCACTAAATTCACCGAAGTAGGCTATGTTGGTCGCGATGTTGAATCCATCATCCGAGATCTAGTTGAAATGGCGATCAAAATGCTGCGCGAGCAAGAAACCGCAAAATTGCGCCATAAAGCTGAAGACGCAGCAGAAGACCGTATTCTTGATGTGCTATTACCACCCGCTCGTGGTGGCGATCCTGAACTAGAAGACAACAGCACGCGCCAGACTTTCCGCAAGAAATTACGCGAAGGTCAATTGGACGACAAAGAAATCGACATCGACCTTGCAGATTCTCCAATGGGCGTAGAAATCATGACACCTCCTGGTATGGAAGAAATGACCAGCCAGCTTCAAAACATGTTTTCTAGCTTTGGTTCACAGAAAACCAAAAAGCGTAAGATGAAAGTCAAAGAAGCATTACGCCAAGTTCGTGATGAAGAAGCGGCGAAACTGGTTAACGAAGAAGAGCTAAAAGCCCGTGCGGTTGAAGCGGTTGAGCAAAACGGTATCGTGTTCTTAGATGAAATCGATAAAGTGGCAAAAAGCTCTGAACGCTCTGGCGGTGAAGTTTCCCGTGAAGGCGTACAACGAGACTTATTACCATTAGTTGAAGGCTGTACCGTTAGTACAAAATACGGCATGGTCAAAACCGATCATATCTTATTTATTGCGTCTGGTGCCTTCCACTTATCTAAGCCTTCAGACCTTATTCCTGAGCTACAAGGCCGTTTACCAATTCGTGTTGAATTAGATGCACTAACAGTAAACGACTTCAAACGTATATTGGTTGAACCAAGCGCCTCTTTAACGAAGCAATACGTGGCGCTGGCGAAAACAGAGCACATTAATCTGAATTTTACCGAAGAAGGTATTCATCGCATTGCCGAGATCGCGTTCCAAGTGAACGAACGCACTGAAAATATTGGTGCTCGTCGATTGCACACGGTACTTGAACGCTTACTTGAAGAGGTGTCTTATTCAGCAAGCGATATGCCTGACGATCAGACAGTCGACATTACTGCTGCGTACGTAGATGAACAACTTGGCGAAATCGCCGAAAACGAAGACTTGAGCCAATACATTCTGTAATTGACTCATACTTTTACAAGAAAAGCGTTTCTTTAGAAACAGCCCCTTCATTGAAGGGGCTTCCATAGGACACTGAGATCATGACAACGCCTGCGCCAACTAATATCAACTACCACAAGCAATCTCGCGAGTTGGCCATTACTTTTGCCGATGGTCAAAGCTTTCGCCTTAGCGCTGAGTTCTTACGTATTCACTCCCCTTCTGCCGAAGTTCGCGGTCATGGCTTGCAGATTCCCATTTTGCAATACGGCAAAAAAGACGTTGCGATTAATAACGTCGAAGGCGCAGGCAATTATGCACTGAAGATTTCCTTCGATGATGGCCACGATACTGGTCTCTATACTTGGGAATATCTTTACAATATCGGCAAAAACCATGATGAACTCTGGAAAATGTATCTAGATCGCCTTGAAAAAGAAGGCCAGACACGTGAAACTTCAATGATTCAAATTCACCAAGTTTAGTTTTAACCGCATTTTAGCAATCATTGGAAAATTTCTTATGGGATCACTCAGTTTATCGGCACTCAGCGCCATTGAAAATGCGATCAACCTCGCCCTTAAACAAGACACACCTTCCCAAGATCGCCTAAGCAAATTGGCAGGACAACAAGTCTTTCTTTATGTAGAAGACTTTTCCTTCATTTTGCAGATTCATATCCTAGAGCAAGGTGTGATGCTAAACCGCCCAGAAATCCTAGACGAGATTGAACTAGATCCGCGACTGGATACCCTTGTACAAGGACCGAGCGCCGCGTACCGAAAATTGCTTGAAGGCGACGGCTTCTTTGATGGCGATTTACGTATCCAAGGCAATGCTCAAGCCTTAATGACATTGCATAAAGTAATGGAAAACTTCGAGTTCGATTGGGAAGGATTGCTTGCTGATCACATTGGCGATTTATCGGCAGCAGCTCTAGCTCGCCTACTTCGCGCCCAATGGTCTTGGAGCAAAGAATTCGCCACCAACGCCAGAATGCAGATGGTTCATCATCTACAAACCGACAGCCAACTGCTGCCAAGCAAAATTGAATTCGACCACTTCGTCGATGAGATGGAACGCTTCGGCACCTTGATTGATCGTACTGAAGCCAAGTTAAGAATCCTAGAGAAGAAAAGCTAAGAGTCCTTGAGAAAAGAAAGCCTAAGAGTCCTTGAGAAAAGAAAGGCTAAGCTCGCTTTTCTTCTCAATTATCACTGGGTTTTGCCCGACTGAAATACACACCGACAATCGTAATCACAAAACCAATAATTTGAACCATGGTCATAGATTCGCTGAACAAAAAGTAACTTTCGACCGCGGCTAATGGCGGGGCCAATAACAGCATTGTAGACACCTGTGATGCGCGGACTTTTCTCAATAACCACACCATCAAGAAAACGCCGCCGCCAGATAAAACCAGTACGCCCCAGATAACGAGTAAGAACGATTCCAACTGCACTGCAAATAAGGTCTCACCGAGTAGCAACATAAAGCCAATCGAGACAACACTCGCCGCGAGGTTTTGAATCGCCATTGAGCTGAAAATATCAGACGATGATATCGACATTTTCTGATAGGTCACACCAAGAGAAAGAGTGAATATCGCCGCACAAGCCAAGGTAAATGTCAGCAAAGTGACGCCACCATGGCTCATATCTAACTCTAGTGCTGGACTGATAACCAACACTAACCCAATGATGCCAACAAGCATGCCGATGACGCCTTTCAGAGACGTTTTTTCTTTGATCAACAAGAAGGCAAGTAGCGCCACTAAGGCTGGCTGTAATGCACCAATTAAGGCCATAACGCCAGCCGGTAGGCCTTTTGCAATGGCAACATAGGCAAAGCCCAAGTAAAAACCATTCATCAACATACCGGCAATAATATGCTTTGGTAAGTCATTCCACGCAGGAAAGCGTCGACGCTGCCACAAGGCGATGCCAAGAAACAGCAATCCTGCTAAAACAAAACGAATACTCAAAAAAACATTAGGATCAATCAGACCGACAATAAGTTTGCCAGTGATAAAGCCTGTTGACCAAATCAATACTAAGAGCACATATAAAAATGCCATACAAAATCCCTTTTAACTTCTCGTTATGAGAAGCAGTTTTTAATGTCTTCGCTAGAAGAACCTAAACCTATCAAAAAACTCAATTTCACAAATGCGGCTTCATAAGTCATATCCTCTCCTGAAACCACACCCGCTTTAACCAATGCAGAACCTGCAGCATAAGCGCCTGCCGCCACGCTTCCCGCGCCACATTGACTCACATTGACAATCACCACGCCGCGCTCTGAAGCGGCTTGTAATAGCGCTAAAAGATCAGGATTTTTATCAGGGGCATTACCAGCGCCATAACTTAATAACACCGCGCCTTTTACGTTTTCACTCAACAACCCTTGCCAATGAGCAGCTTGAACACCAGGGAAGACAGGCAAAATAGTTACAGAACCTTCTTGCATTTCTGGAATCTGAATTTGCATTGGTTGCTTAGCAACATCGACAGAGCGCCAGCGCCAATCGATGCCTAACACGCCTCTCTCTGGGCAGTTTGGAGAACTGAAGGCTTGCCAATCACTGGTGTGCGCTTTATGAGCTCGGTCGCCTTCGATCAAACGACCAGCGAAGAATAGAAACACACCTTTTTTATAGTTTTCACAAGTAAGCTCTTCACAAGCAGAGATAGCACCCATCACATTAATCATGGCATCAGTTCGCACCTTATACATAGGCACTTGCGAACCAGTCACAATAATAGGTTTATCACTATGGGCAAACATGAAAGACAACGCCGCTGAGGTATAAGCCATAGTATCTGTGCCATGCAGAACAATAAAGGCATCGAAGTCATGCCATTTGCTTTCTATATCACGAGCGATGGTTTGCCAGTCTTTCGGCGTAGCATTGGATGAATCAATCAAGCTTGGGTAACTAGCGATCACAAAATCGTGGGCAAGTTCATCAGCTTCGTTTAAATGTTGAGTTAGATGATCTGCAAACGCCGCATCGGGGATTAAGCCTTGCTCTGAAGGCACCATACCAATCGTGCCGCCAGTATAGGCAATATAAATCTTCATATGCTGATTCTTCCTCTTTATTAATCCTATTTTACGTGCGGATTATGTCACCTAAGATTTAAAACATAAAAGGCGCTAATCGATTAGAAAAGCGCCTTTTAATTTATTCGTTAAAGCAGTAGAGAGTTTACATACGCTCTAGCGTTTCAATACCTAACAAAGACAAGCCAAGCTTCAGAGTTGAAGCCGTATTCAACGCCAATTGCAGACGGCTATGTTTCACGTCATCTTCGGCGTTCAAGATAGGACAGGCTTCATAGAAAGTCATAAAGGTACCCGCTAAATCGTACAGGTAAGAACACAAGAAGTGTGGCATACCATCATTAGCAACCTGTTGAATGGCCTCTTCAAACTGACACAATTTCATCGCTAAGGCGCGTTCTTGTGGTTCTTCCACCGAAATATCACCTGTCAGGCTCGCTAGATCGATTTCAGAGCGTTTAACGATACTTGCTACGCGAGAATAAGCGTACAACAAATAAGGCGCTGTGTTGCCTTCAAAGCTCAGCATGGTGTCCCAGTTGAACACGTAATCACTGGTACGGTTTTTCGATAGATCAGCGTATTTGACCGACGCAATACCAACTACACGACCGATGTTTCGTAGCTCTTCTTCGCTCATCTCTGGGTTCTTCGACGCCACCAATTGATAAGCTCGCTCCTGCGCTTCTTCCAATAAAGAAGACAATTTTGCCACGCCGCCAGAACGAGTTTTGAATGGTTTGCCATCGCTACCCATCACAGTACCAAACGGCATGTGTTCCAGTTGAGTTTCTGGTTTCACAAAGCCTGCTTTACGAGACAAGGTAAAAATTTGTTGGAAATGCAAAGACTGACGTGCATCCACAAAATACAACACTCGGTTGGCATTCAAAGTATGCTGACGGAAACGTACCGCTGCTAAATCTGTTGTCGCATACAAGAAACCGCCACCGGTTTTCTGTACGATAACCGGCGTAATCTCGCCCTCTTTATTAGCAAACTCCTCCATGAACACACACTGTGCGCCATTAGATTCTTGCAACATACCCTGTTCTTTCAGCTCACTAACCACGTTCGCCAAATCATCGTTATAGGCACTTTCAGGCATTACGTGCTGGCGCTCTAAAGACACACCAAGCATCTTGTAGGTTTCTTCACAGTGCGCCATAGAGATTTCGATAAACTCATCCCAAAGCGCCAAGCATTCTTCATCACCAGACTGCAAGGAAACAACTAATTCACGGGCACGAGCAGCGAAAGCTTCGTCCTCGTCAAAGCAAGTTTTAGCGGCACGGTAGAAAGTTTCAAGATCAGCAAGGGCCATACTGATCTTGGCATTTTCGGCGCGTAGGCGTTCCATGTACGCCAACAACATACCGAATTGCGTTCCCCAATCACCTACGTGATTTTGACGAACCACGTGATGGCCAAAAAACTCCAGCGTACGAACAACCGCATCACCAATCACCGTCGAACGTAAATGGCCCACGTGCATTTCTTTGGCAAGGTTTGGCGCAGAGTAATCCACCACAACCGTTTCAGGCGCTTCAACTGGATTTACATCAAGACGTTCACTGGTACGCAATTGCACCAACTCTTTACTTAACCAAATATTTTTCAAGAAGATATTGATAAAACCAGGCCCGGCGATTTCGACTTTGTCGGCAAGATCTGAAATATCCAATTTCTCAAGTGTGGCTTGGGCAAAATCACGAGGATTCATTTTGAGCGCTTTCGCCGCGCCCATAATGCCATTTGCCTGGTAATCACCAAATTGAACTTTTGCCGATTGACGCACTAACGCTTGCGCAGTATCAGATGCGCCAGCCGCAACCATAGCCGCTTGAATGCGTTGATTTAGAAGAGTTTGAATATTCACAAGGGAGACCTTTAAACAGTAAATATGTCACTAAGAATAGCGACATATTAGAATCACACAGCCCTCTCACTGTCACCAATGAGAGGGCTGAATTCAAAAAAATAGTTGCGCTAATGATAACCGATTTTCGCGCTTTTAGCGAAAGAACAGCTTACAAGCATCGTTGTTATTTTCGTCTTGATAAGGATAGCCCAGCTCATCTAAGAATTTAGTCACATCGGTTTCTTCGCCTACCGCTTGCAACCCAACCAAAACACGCCCATAGGCATCGCCATGATTACGATAATGGAACATGGAAATATTCCATTGGCCACCAAGCGTGTTTAAGAATTTTAACAAAGCACCTGGACGTTCAGGGAATTCAAAACTGTACAACAACTCGCCTTTATCGCTGCGTAAATGCCCACCAATCATATGACGGACATGAACTTTAGTCGTTTCATCGTCGGTTAAATCTGTGATCTCGTAATCTTTCAGGTCCTCCAATAGCTCTTTACGACTATGGGGGCTGCCACCCAAGGCGACACCTACAAAAATCACGGCTTCTTGGTCATCACCATAACGGTAGTTAAACTCGGTGATGTTACGGCCCACCAAGGCTTGGCAGAAATCTTTGAAGCTACCTGGGTGCTCTGGAATCTTCACAGCAATAATGGCTTCGCGTTTCTCACCCAATTCTGCGCGTTCTGACACATGACGCAAGCGATCAAAATTGACGTTCGCACCACTATTGATGGCGATAAGGGTTTGGCCTTTTGCACCTTCGCGCTCGATGTACTTCTTCAAGCCCGCCAAAGCACACGCACCAGCAGGTTCAGTAATCGCGCGGGTATCATCATAGATGTCTTTGATCGCCGCACACATTTCATCTGTAGTCACTGTGATGACTTCGTCGACGGTATCTTTGGCAATAGCAAAAGTATTTTGACCAATTTCTGCCACCGCTACACCTTCGGCAAAAATCCCCACTGTCGGCAAGCGAGTGGGTTTGCCTTTTTCCAAGGCAATTTTTAGACAAGCGGCATCTTGTGGCTCGACACCAATAATTTTAATGTCTGGACGAAGGTATTTGATATAAGCCGATACTCCAGCGATTAGACCACCGCCGCCGACAGGAATAAAAATCGCGTCGATATTACCTTCGTGTTGATGAAGGATTTCCATGCCGATCGTGCCTTGACCTGCGATCGTGTCTAGGTCATCGAATGGATGAACGTAAACTTGGCCGGTTTTTTCCATAATTTCACGAGATTTTGCCGACGCTTCATCAAAAGCATCACCGAACAAAACCACTTCCGCGCCATGATTTCGCACCGCGCTAACTTTCACTTCTGGCGTCGTTGCAGGCATTACAATAGTCGCTTGAATACCCAGTTTTTTCGCCGCCAAGGCCAAACCTTGTGCGTGGTTACCTGCCGACGCAGCAATAACACCTCGAGCACGCTCTTCTGGTGTTAACTGACAAATCTTGTTGTATGCCCCACGAATTTTGAAAGAGAAAACAGGCTGTAAATCTTCTCGCTTCAAAATAATCTCGTTACCCAATCGATTCGACAATTGATTGGCACGAGACAGTGGTGTTTCTACGGCAACGTCATAAACGCGCGCCTGTAGAATCTTTTTAATCATGGTATGAGGCATAGTGCTTCCTAAACGAATATAAATCGACAACATGATGTTCTAAACGACATCTACGCTGACTGCTAGTCAAAAAAAACCGAGTAGGAAATATACTCTTTCACCTCTCTTGGCGCAAAGACCGATGCTTTCTAAATTCACATCAAAAAGACATAAAACCCATCAATAGCCTAATAAGTTAGGGTAACAATAGAGACATGAAGCGCCTATAATACGACCACCATCAGAGGTGGCTTATCATTATAGGTAAGCCGAATAATACCGCCCCCTTGTAAAACTATAATAGAAGGTGAACATCACCATGACGCAAGACGAATTAAAACAAGCCGTTGCAGAAGCTGCGGTAGCTTACATTCTTCCTATGTTAGAAACCGACACTATCGTCGGTGTTGGCACAGGCTCGACAGCAAACCTTTTTATTGATGAATTAGCTAAACACAAAGGCTTATTTGACGGCACTGTAGCAAGCTCTGAAGCATCTGCTGAACGTCTGAAAAAGCATGGCATCCCTGTTTATAATTTAAACAGTGTTGACAGCATTCGTGTGTATGTCGATGGTGCGGATGAGTCGAATGACCACCTGCATTTGATCAAAGGCGGCGGTGCGGCATTAACCCGCGAAAAAATCGTGGCGGCATGCAGTGATGAATTTGTCTGTATCGCAGACGAATCTAAACTAGTAAAAGTGCTTGGTGATTTCCCTCTTCCTGTAGAAATCATTCCAATGGCACGCGGCCATGTAGCCCGTGAATTAGTAAAATTAGGCGGTGATCCGGTTTATCGTGAAGGCGTTGTTACCGACAATGGCAACCATATTTTAGATGTCTATAATCTAGAAATTCTTGATCCTATCGCGCTAGAAAAAAGCATCGACGGCATTGTTGGTGTGGTAACAAATGGCTTGTTTGCAAAACGTTCTGCGGATATTTTGCTGTTAGCCACAAAAGATGGCGTTAAAACACTGAAGAAATAGTGTTGCTGCATTCAAAGCCTCGAAAACTGTCGAGGCTTTGAATCATTTTGATTCTACTTAGTCGTCATTGCCGTGATAGATAAAGGCAAGCATCCGCTTTTGATTGGCTATCGATAAACCATAGTTGTTACATTTTCTCTAAAATAGTCTACCTGACCATTCAACTCATGAGACACAATATAAGTTCTGCTGTCTACATCTCGTCCTTCTATCCCATACCAAAATGATTGATCAAATGTTGTAATAAACCAGCCATCACCCAATGCTTCTGATGTAAGACTAGTAACATGAGTACCTTTTGGAAAAACTTCCTTACCCAGACGAATGAGAACTGTTATAAACTCATCTTTGTTCCCACAACTCTGCCAACTAGTGTCTGCATTATCTTTATAATGATCAATACGTAGATCAATATCATTAGCAAGAAATTTTAATAACGTCATATCTCCCGCTTCAAATAAATTTAGAACTCGATGAATAGCAATATCACTGTAGCGCTCGAACATATTGTTTCCCCTAGTGCTGACTTTAATACGATAATTTGTCGTTTACATGCAACTAGGGTATCGACTTTAAACCCATAGATATAATATAGCTTTTATTATTCATCTATAGACAGTTTATATGATAGAAACAAAACCTCTTTATTACTTTGTTGCGGCTTATGAAGAAGGATCTGTCACTGCGGCTGCCTCACGCTGCTTCATCTCCCAGCCATCAATTACTCATGCGATTAAATCACTAGAAACTAGCCTAGGCACACAACTATTTGAACGAAGCAAACAAGGAATAAAACCTACACCGGATGGCAAAAAACTCTATAAGCTAGCAATTGATTTTCTCTTACAAAACCAACAAATAGAAGCAGCCTTCACACCAAGCAATAGAATTGAAGTATCAATTTACATTCAACCGGACATTAATATTGAACGGTATCAAGACATTATAAAATCTTTAAGAAACACGTCATCAATCATTGACCTAATCATTGTTAATGAAATTGAGCAAGCGCAGCTAGCAATTATTGATGAAGAAAGGATACCAGCGCAATTCCAATTCAAATCACTCGCTAAAGAGGGCTATAAATTGGTCGTCAGGCAAGACCACCCTTTAACAAAGAAAAAAGCAGTCACCTTAAACGACTTTGAGAGGCTCACATTTATTGCCCGCCCCTATTGCACCAATCAGGCTGCTTTTGAACGCCTTACGCATGAAATAAAAGTTTCTATCACCTACAAAGGTAAAGCGATACATGATCTACAAATTCAAGGATTAGTAAAATTGGGTTTAGGGGTAGCACTGATACCTGAATCATACATCCAACAAGATAATGACTTAAGATACCTTTCTATTATTTTAAAAACGCCTATTAAACGCTCTATAGCACTAGCGTATCGCCAATTACCGAATGAGCTAATAGAAACAATAAATAAAATTGGAGATGCGTCGACCAACCCTAACCCTGTGAAATTCGCTTAACAGACCTACGATTCATAGAATCAAGCAGTGTCTCAAAACCAGCGGCTTTTTCTCATTAACACAAATTGGCCACCGCCTAGTATCACTAAAACGATACAGAATAGCCAAAACGCTGAACCATTATCTGTACCCGGCATACCGCCAATGTTGATACCAAACAAACCGGTTAAAAAGCCTAGAGGCATAAAAATGCCAGACAGAATCGATAGCACGTACATTCGAGCATTCATCTTTTCAGCCTGTAAATTGGCAAACTCTTCCTGCATCAATAAACAGCGTTCACGCAACGACTCTAACCCTTCGACATAACGAGTGATATCGTTGGCGGCTTCATGCACTTGTGATGTTTGATCAGGTGTCATCCAAGCAAGCGACTCTTGAGCTAATTTATTGATCGCTTCTTTCTGAGGTACAAGAAAGCGTCTTAAGCGAATCGTTTCAAGGCGACGCTGTACAAGAGAATCACGCTGATCAGCTTCAATCCCCTCTCCAATGCTTTCTTCTAAGTCCGCTAATTCATCCTCTAAGCCATGGATGATTTTCGCCATGCGGCCAGTCAATGTCTCGGTTAAAGTAGCTACGATATCACCAGTATTCGTTGGGCCTTCATTGTTAACAAGATTCTTCACTGTATCTTGTACAGACAAAAGCTTACGACGACGGCTAGACACGATAAAATGTGGCGTTACCCAAAGTCGCAGAGACACCATGTCAGACGGGTTAGATTCTGGGTTTAAATTAACGCCTCGTAACGTCAGTAATAAACCATCTCCCATCTTTACCGCACGTGGGCGGGTTTCTTCAGCAAACAAAGCTTCTACCGCTGTTTCCGGAATCCCCTCTAAGCTTGATAGCCAATCATAACCATCTTCTTGGAGTGCATCCAAATGCACCCAGCGACAGCCCTGCTTGGGTAAGACCTTAGGTAAATCCGAAGCTGTTAGGGACGTTGCGCCGCCTTGACCATTTAACTCTAAGTGATGGACGATAAAATCAGCCATAAATATTCCTTTTCAGTATTTTGCGTAGATTATCCGAAAACGTCGGTTTTCCCTATTTATTTTACCTACATATTCCTACCTTGGCTGACACTCAATGTCTAGAGTGGCATAATTTGAGTAACTTCAAATAACAAGGAAATGCCTGATCATGCAAAACTTACCTGATGTTTTAGCATCTAGTGCAACACCAACGTCATTACAAGCAGTGTTAACAGTAACAACTGATACCTGCATCGCGATATCAGATGCACTAAAACAAGGCTCGCTTGCAGGTATTTTAGGTATGGCTGGTAATGAAAATGTTCAGGGTGAAGAACAAAAGAAACTGGATGTTATTTCTAACGACATGCTGAAAGATGCCCTGCTTGCTTGCCCAGCAGTGAGAGCCATTGCTTCAGAAGAAGAAGACTACATAGTTCCTGCTAATACAGATGGTGAATACTTCATCGCCTTTGATCCATTAGACGGCTCTTCTAACATTGATATCAATGCAATGGTTGGTACTATTTTCTCTATCTACCGCCAAAAAGGTGACAAGCCCGCAACCGAAGCTGATTTTTTGATTCCTGGTAAAGAACAAGTGGCTGCAGGTTATGTTTTATATGGCCCATCAACCATGTTGGTTCTTACAACAGGTAATGGCGTCAACATGTTTACTTATGATCCAGTTAACCATGTTTTCACACTAACTCGTGAAAAAGTTCAAGTAGCAAAAGATACTCAAGAATTCGCTATCAACATGTCGAACCAGCGTTTTTGGTCAGCCAATATGCAGAACTATGTGAGTGACTTAGTAAAAGGTAAAGAAGGTACTCGTGATAAGAACTTCAATATGCGCTGGGTCGCTGCCATGGTAGGTGACGTGCATCGTATTCTTTGTCGCGGTGGTATTTTCATCTATCCATGGGATAATAAAGATCCCTCTAAGGCAGGCAAACTTCGCCTAATGTATGAAGCGAACCCAATGGCTATGCTACTAGAACAAGCTGGTGGCAAAGCTCATACCCACACCCAACGCATTCTGGATATTCAGCCAGAAGCTATTCACCAACGTGTCGCTGTGATTCTAGGTGCTGCAAACGAAGTGGATAAGTGTCTAACTTATTAACAAATAATAATAGCTGGCTTCCCTCTCTATGTGGATAGGTTCGTTGCTATAAAAAAAGACGCCTTTTGGCGTCTTTTTTTATTTACATCGTCGTTCTTCAATCACCTAGCCCGCCATCCAACACAAGAACAAAATACAGGCATAAAAAGGGGCAAGCGTTTCCGATTGCCCTTCGAGATCTTGTGTAGAGTTCTATGCGCTAAGCTTAGCCGCAATTTCAGCCACATGCTTGCCTTGGAATCGTGCCATCGCTATTTCTTTTTGTGAAGGCTGACGGCTACCATCAGCACCTGCAATGGTTCCTGCCCCTAGAGGAGAACCACCTTTCACTTCACTGACATCGGCTAACTCTGGACAAGAATAAGGTAGACCAACAACCACAAAGCCATGGTGGAATAACGTCGTATGGAAAGATTGCACAGTGGTTTCGTTGCCACCGCCGGTACCGGTAGAAGTAAATACACTACCAACTTTACCAACAAGCTTACCTTCAGCCCATAAACCGCCAGTCATGTCCAAGAAGTTTCTCATTTGAGATGCCATATTACCAAAGCGTGTTGGCGAACCAAAAATCACTGCATCATAATTCACCAAGTCATCTGGCTTAGCTACTGGTGCATCTTGATCAAGCTTAACGCCTGAGTTTTTGGCTACGTCTTCAGGCATCAATTCAGGAACTCGTTTAATATCTACCTGAGCTCCAGCACTGCGAGCACCTTCCGCTATTTCATTCGCCATCGCTTCGATATGACCATAACTTGAGTAATAAAGAACTAACACTTTTGTCATCTCAAACTCCTTGTTTAATTAAACAGTACATTGATTGTAGACACGAATCTTAAAAATTAAAGCTGACAAGGAAAGGTTTAAAATTGTTTGAACTTTATTTGGACATTAGTAAGCCTTGTAACCTGCGATATTGGTACAGACTAATTGAACTGAATAAAAAATTGGTGAGCTGGAATGATGCTATTGCTTAAGCTTATTAGAGTTAAGATAACTTTTCTTGAGTCGCCTTATCCAGACGAAAAAAAGCCCTGACAGCGTTAGCTATCAGGGCCTTTTAATATAAAGCTTGATGATACTTATCCCCTTGTGGGACGACCATCGGCGATGGCGAGCACCCTCGGCGAATAAAGCGTCACTTCTGAACGCCTGTGGCGAGTAAAAAGCGGGATGGGATCAGGTGGTTCAATCTCTTCGTATTCGAGTTTTCTCCAGACGAAAAAAAGCCCTGACAGCGTTAGCTATCAGGGCCTTCTTAATTTAAAGCTTGAC